>CAZBWQ010000066.1:0-22567 GCA_964495565.1 uncultured Sandaracinaceae bacterium
CACCTACCCGTTCAACCCCTACCCGTTCCCGTGGGCAAACCACTTGTTCCAGGACACCCCCTCGATGGCCATGGGAGTCTTCGAAGGTCACATGGTGAAGATGGCCGAGGGTTTCAAGGCGGTACGCATGGCCGAGCTCGAGCTCGCCGGAAAGTACAACCCCGCCGAGCACGACGAGCTCTTCACCTACTTCAACTGGCAACAGTTCACCGACGAAGAGTGGGAGCTGTGCCCGCCCGTGGTCGCCGTCGGCGGAGACGGCGCCATGTACGACATCGGATTCCAAAACCTGTCTCGCCTGATGGCATCGGGGAAGCCGATCAAGGTCCTGGTCGTCGATACCCAGGTCTACTCGAATACCGGCGGGCAGGCTTGTACGTCGGGTTTCATCGGCCAGATCTCGGACATGGCGCAGTACGGAAAGGCGATCAAGGGCAAGCAGGAGCCCCGCAAGGAAATCGGGCTCATCGGCATGGCGCACCGGACCACGTACGTGATGCAGAGCACGATCGCGCATTCGAATCACATGATCGAAGGGTTCATTCGAGGGCTGAAGGCTCGACGACCCGCCCTTTTCAACCTCTACAGCAACTGCCAACCGGAGCACGGCATCGGCGACGACATGAGCCATGCGCAATCGAAGCTGGCCGTCGAATCGCGCGCCTACCCCCTCTTTCGTTACGATCCCGACGCAGGGAAGACGCCGCAAGAGTGTTTCGACCTCGAAGGCAATCCCGAGCTCGAGCAAGACTGGCCGACGTACAAGATCAAGTACTTGGAAGACGAGGTGGAGAAGGAGATGGAGCTCCCGCTCACCTTCGCGGACTTCGCCATCACCGAGAACCGATTCCGAAAGCACTTCCGCGTCGCGCCACCAGACACCTGGAACGAAAACATGGTGCCTTTGGCCGAGTTTCTCGACATGGACGATGACGATCGCGAGGGTTGCTTCCCGTACGTCTGGATGGTCGACAGGGAGGGGCATCTCACGCGGCTCCTCGTGGCTGAGCCGATGGTCGAGTCCTGCGAGGACCGCCGAGACTTCTGGCACATGCTTCGCTCCCTCGCCGGGGAGGACAAGCCCTCGACCGATTCCCTGGTCGAGCAGGCGCGGCAGGACGTGGTCGGAAGAATCATGTCTGGCCTGATGCAGGTGGTCGCGGATTCGGGCGACGGATTGGCTGCCCTGATGGGCGAGGAACCGTCGTCTGCCGTGGCCTCACCCGAGCCCACGTCGGCGGGCGCGGCCCCGGCCGCAAGCGCCTCTTCCGCTGCGGCGGCGGTGCCTGCGACGAAGCCGGCGCCGGCGGCCCCGGCGGCCCCTGCGCAAACGGGCGACTACCTGGCGCCCTGGATCGAATCGGCCAACTGCACGGCTTGCGACGAGTGCATTCAAATCAACCCAAAGATTTTCGAATACAACGCCGAGAAGAAGGCCGTCATCAAGAACGCGGAGGCGGGTCCCTACAAGGATCTCGTCAAGGCCGCGGAACGCTGCACGGCCCGGGTCATCCATCCCGGCTTGCCCAGGAATCGCAGCGAAAAGGGCATCGACAAGTGGATCAAGCGCGGCGAGAAGTACAACTGACAGGCTGGCGAACGGCACACCGATGAGACTCTTGGGCACGAAAACGTTCCGGCACGGAGTGCATCCGCCGGAATCGAAAGACGAGACGAGCGGGATGCCCATCCGCCAGTTCCCCTTTGCACCGGTTCTCATCATTCCCTTGGTGCAGCACCTGGGCGCCCCCGCCATCCCCGTAGTCGAGGAAGGCGAGGAGGTGCTTCGAGGACAACGCATCGCGAGGCCCGATGGATTCATGTCGGTTGCCATGCATGCATCCGCCTCGGGCGTGGTGCGTCGCATCGCGCTGGCCCCGAGCATCAGTGGGCGTATGGTGCCTGCGGTCTATCTCGAGCCTTTTCCGGGCTCCACCCAAGAAGCGGCAGACGGAGATCCATGCCCGCTCGAAGCTTCGAGCCCGGACGAGATCATCTCGGCCATCCAGGAAGCGGGTGTCGTGGGGCTCGGAGGCGCAGCCTTCCCCACGCACGTCAAGCTCAAGGTTCCCGAGGGCAAGCACGTGGACACGCTGATCATCAACGGCGTCGAGTGCGAGCCCTTTCTGACGACCGATCATCGCGTGATGCTCGAACAGAGCGACGACATCTTCATGGGCATTCGCTACTTGCTGAAGGTGTCGGGCGCCGAGCGAGTGATAATCGCCATCGAGGCCAACAAGCCAGACGCCGCTGCACATTTACGAGAGAAGTTTCCGAGTGACATCCCGGGAACGGTCGAGGTGCTCCGCGTCAAGTACCCACAAGGAGCCGAGAAGATGCTGTTTTCGGCGTTGCTGGGTCGCGAGGTGCCCTCCGGAGGCCTTCCTCTCGACGTCCACGCACTCTGTTGCAACGTCGCGACCACCGCCGAGATCGGCCGTCTCTTGCCGCGCGGCCGCGGCATCCACGAGCGCGTGATCACGGTCACCGGCCCCGCGGTGAAGCGAAAGGGTAACTACCGGATTCCCATCGGAACGCCACTTCGCTTCATTCTCGATCAAGTCGGCGTCGAAGAGGACGTGAACCGGGTGTTTTTGGGCGGTCCGATGATGGGCGCCGCCGCGTCGACCCTCGACATTTCGATCACCAAGGGCACCTCCGGCGTCACCGCCTTCACCGACTCGGCGGCCGAACGCACCCACAGCCCGGTCTACCCATGCATTCGATGCGGCTACTGTGTCGACGCGTGTCCGATCTTTCTCGACCCGTCCACGCTGGGTCGCCTGGCTGCAAACGAGGAATTTTCCCAGATGGCCGATGAGCACAACCTCATGGACTGCTTCGAGTGCGGCTCTTGCTCGTTCGTGTGCCCTTCCCACATTCCCCTCGTGCAGCGGTTCCGCGCCGCCAAAGCGGCCGTGCGAAAAGCAGCGGCGAGCAAGTCGGGAGCGGCCTGATGCCGGCACCAGGAAAGACGCTCGAGATCCGAACCTCGCCGCACATCCTGAGCGGATACAGCGTCGACTCGATCATGTTCAACGTGGTGTTGGCTCTGTTGCCCGTGACGGCCTTCGCCATCTACGCGTTCGGCTTGGCTGGGCTGCTCACGCTATCGGTCGCGCTCGTCTCCTGCGTCCTGACCGAGCACGTGATCTGCCGAGCCACCGGCAAGCCGAGCACCATCGGCGATTGGTCGGTCACCATCACCGGCCTCTTGTACGGGCTCACCCTGCCACCGAGCCTGCCTCTTTGGATGGTCGCAGTGGGGGGCGTGATCTGCGTCGCGATGGGCAAGGCGCTCTTCGGGGGCCTCGGTTACAACACCTTCAACCCGGCGCTCGTCGGCCGGGCCGTGTTGCAGGCCGCGTTTCCGGTGGCCATGACGACGTGGATTCCGGCGTTTTGGTCGGAGCGGTTCTCTTCGCTGCCCTCCTCCACCCTGACCTGGCCTCTGACCGAGCCCGCCGTGGACGCGATTACGAGCGCCACCCCCCTCGCCCTGTGGAAGTTCAGCCGTGAAGCAACGCCGGTCGCCGATCTCGCGCTGGGCTTCATCAGCGGCTCGGCCGGGGAAACGTCGAGCCTCCTCATCATCGCGGGCGGCATCTACCTCGTGGCGCGCAACATGATGAATTGGCGCATCCCCGTGTCGATCGTCGTCGCCGTCTTCGTCTTCAGCGGGGCTCTCCATCTGGCCGATCCCGCCCGGTACGCATCGCCCGTGTTCATGATCTTTTCGGGAGGGCTGATGCTCGGAGCGGTCTTCATGGCGAGCGACATGGTGGGCTCGCCCATGACCTCCCTCGGTTGCTACGTCTATGGCGCCTTGATCGGCCTCATCACCGTCGTCATTCGAACCTGGGGCGGGCTGCCCGAGGGCGTGATGTACGCAATCCTGCTCGGCAACGCGATCACGCCATTGCTCGACCGCTACATCCGGCCGCGCGTGTATGGGACCCGAGGCAAGGAGGCTGCCACGTGACCCAAGCCCAAGCCGCCGACCGTCCCGCCCCCACGAGCCCATGGCACATGTATCGCGCGATGGTGGGCGTCGGCGTCTGCTGTGCGCTGCTCATCGTCGGCGTCTTTCAAGCCACCCGCCCCGTCATCGAACGGAACAAGGCCGAGGCCCTGCAAAGCGCGATTTTCCGAGTCTTGCCGGCCGCCACCAAGAGCACGACCTTTCGATGGACCGAAGGCGAAGGCTTTTCGGCGGCCTCGGCAGACGCGGCCGGCGCGGAGCTGGTGTATGCAGGCTACGACGAGGAAGGCACTCTCGTCGGCCTCGCCATCGAGGCGCAGGGAATGGGATATCAAGACGTCATCCGGCTGATCTACGGTTACTCCTTTTCGGACGATGCGATCACGGGCACCCAGGTCTTGGAAAGCAAAGAGACCCCTGGCCTCGGCGACAAGATCGAGACGGATCCGGGTTTCTTGCAGAACTTCGAGCAGCTCGACGTGTCGCTGGCGGCCTCGCGGACGGAGCTCGCCAACTCGATCGTGCCCGTCAAGCACGGGGAAAAGACGCATCCCTGGGAGGTGGAAGGCATCACCGGCGCCACGATTTCCTCCCAGGCCATCGCCGACATTCTCGACCGCAGCGCCCAACGGTGGGTGCCCCGAATCGAGAAGCACCTCGACGACTTTCGCGGAGGCGAGTGAATCATGGCGGCCGCCCCAGTCAAAAGCACCACTGACGAATTCATCAAGGGCCTTTGGAAGGAGAACCCCGTCTTCGTGCAGGTGCTCGGAATGTGTCCGGCCCTCGCCGTCTCGAACACCGCGAGAAACTCACTCGCGATGGGTCTCGCCACCGCATTCGTCTTGGTCATGAGCAACGCGGTCGTCTCGACCCTGCGACGCTTCATCCCGAAAGAGGTGCGAATCGCAACGTACATCCTGGTGATTGCGACGTTCGTCACCGTGGTCGACTACGTGATCCAGGCGATTAGCTTGGACCTCTACAAAGCCCTAGGCGCGTTCATCTCCTTGATCGTGGTCAACTGCCTGATTTTGGGCCGAGCCGAAGCCTTTGCATCGAAGAACACCGTCTGGCGCTCCACCATGGATGGGCTCGGCATGGGCGTCGGCTTCGCCTTCGCGCTCTTTTCGATCGGCGCCGTTCGCGAGATACTCGGAGCCGGGTCGTTCTTCGGCGTTCCGCTCTTTCACGATCGCTTTCAGGACTGGGTCGTGATGGTGCTTCCGAGCGGCGGCTTCTTCACGCTGGCCGGTTGGTTGTTGCTCTTCAACTGGCTCAAGCAGCGCAAAGCCAAGAGAGAGCAACGCGCTACGTTGACGCTCGCGGAGGAGGCTGCCCGATGACCCAAGAATCTCTCTGGTCGATTTTCGTCAACGCCTCCCTGGTCAACAACTTCGTGTTGGCGTACTTCCTCGGAATCTGTCCCTTCTTGGGCGTGTCCTCGAAGCTCGACACGGCGGCACGAATGGGAGGCGCCGTCACCTTCGTGATGCTCGTGAGCTCCGTTTGCGCGTTCGGCATCCACTCGCTGTTGGTCGCCATCGATGCGCCTTATCTCAAGTTGATTTCGTTCATCGCCGTGATCGCATCGACCGTGCAGCTGGTGGAGATGTTCATCAAGAGGTTCAGTCCCGCGCTTTTTCGGGCGCTCGGCATCTTCTTGCCGCTAATCACGACCAACTGCGCCATCTTGGGCTTGGCCCTCTTTCAGACCAACAAGGGCTACGATTTCGTCCAGTGCATCGTGTACGCTCTGGGCGCCGGCGCGGGCTTCACGCTCGCTCTGGTGCTGATGGCGGGTCTGCGCGAGAAGCTCTCGCTCGCGGAGGTGCCCGACGTGACCAAAGGAACCGCGATGGCGTTGATGCTCGCTGGGCTCCTCTCGGTGAGCTTCATGGGCTTTGGAGGGCTCGGAGGCTGAGATGCTGCATCACTATCTCATCGGCGTAGGTGCCGTGGTCTTGATGTCGGCCGGGTGGCTCGTCGTGCAACGAGCCTGGAGAAAGGCCTTCCCGGACCCGGGCGAAGACCCCGATGCTTTGGCCGGGCGCTTGGGCTGCCATGGTTGCGCCAAGGCTGCCGATTGCCCTCGAGAGTCAGGACGTGAACCGTGGGAAGCGCAGGAGGAATTGCGATGAACAGCACCGTCACCCAC
This sequence comes from uncultured Sandaracinaceae bacterium, assembly GCA_964495565.1. GTDB lineage: Bacteria > Myxococcota_A > Polyangia > Polyangiales > Houyiibacteriaceae > SG8-38. The sequence goes on from CAZBWQ010000066.1 coordinate 6,144, forward strand.
CTCGAAAACTACGATACCAGGCAGCGGTTCGAGGCCACGGTGGTTTCGTCCGAGCGAATCACGTCCGACGAGGCGGACATCGAAGTTCGGGAGCTGACACTGGATCTCGACGAGCCCGACTTCGAGCTCGAGCTCGGACAAAGCGTCGGCGTGCTTGCGCCTGGCACCCAAGAGTTCGGCCAGAAGCACCATTTTCGCCTCTACAGCGTGGCCGATCTACCCGAGCGTGGCAGCGATGGCCTGCCGCGCATCAAGATCGTGGTTCGGCGCGTCTCGTACGTCGACAAGTACAGCGGCGAAGAGTATCCGGGGGTAGCGAGCAACTACCTCTGCGACCTGCGGCCAGGCGATCAGATCACGATGTCGGGACCCTATGGGCTCGCCTTCGAGGTGCCGGACGAGACGGACGCGAACCTGATCCTCATCGGCACGGGCACGGGCATCGCACCCTTTCGGGCATTCGTGAAGCATCTCTACAAGAACGTTCCGGAATGGAGAGGCACCGTCACCCTCTTCTACGGGGCTCGCAGCGGTCTCGAGCTTCTCTACATGAACGATCAGCGCGATGATTTCGCGCAGTACTACGATCTCGAAACGTTTCAGGCCTTCAAGGCGCTGAGCCCCCGGCCCGCCTGGGCCGCCCCCATCGACTGGGAGGGCACGCTGGCGCAGCGAGGGCAATGGCTTTGGGAGATGCTCGGCCAGCCCAACACCTACGTCTACGTCGCAGGCCTCGAGAAATTGCGCGGCGAGCTCGACGAGGCCTTCACCCAGATCGCGGGCTCCGAAGAGAAGTGGACACGCCGCAAGGCCGAGCTGGTGGCCGGCGGTCGTTGGGTCGAGCTGCTCTACTGAAGCGGCTCGCGCGCGATCGAGCCACGTGACGACCGAATCAAGCCTGAAGCTCCGCCTTCCCCTGGAGCGAACCGTGCGTGCCGGCCATCCCTGGGTGTACCGAAGAGCGCTCGAAAGCGCCCCGAAAGCGGCAGGTCGCGTGGTCGTGCTCCGCGACCGAAAAGGCCGATTTCTCGGTCGCGGCATCAGTGATGACGGCCCCATCGCCATTCGCATGTTCACCACGCACGACGAGCCGCTCGACGCGCGTCTCCTGGCCGCACGGCTCGCCGACGCGTGTGCGCTTCGCCACCGAGTCTTGCCTCCCGACACGAATGCGTACCGACTGGTGCACGGGGAAGGCGACCGGCTGCCGGGTTTCGTCGTCGACGTGTACGGCGAGCATGCGGTGCTCAGCTTCGACAGCGTGGCGCTCCAGGGCTGGTTGCCGACCTGGCTCGCCGTGTTGACCCCCGAGCTCGAACGGCTGGGCGTCCGCGGCGCGGTCGCGCGCATTCCACGAGAGCCCGCCTTCGGCGTGCAGCCGGTCTGGGGGGATCGGCCGCCCGACCGAGTGACCGTGAAGGAGCGAGGGATGAGGCTCGTCGCCAGCCTCTGGCAAGGGCAAAAGACCGGCCTGTTTCTCGACCATCGCGAGTCGCGCTGGCGTGTTCGCTCACTCGCGGAACAGGGCCTCGTGCTCAACCTCTATGGGTACACGGGCGGCTTCTCGGTGGCCGCAGGTCTCGGTGGCGCCCGCGAGGTCGTCACCGTCGACGCCGCGCGACCCGCGCTCGAGCTCGCAGACGAGAGCTGGAAGGCCAACGATTTGGATCCCACGCGCCACCGCGTCGTGGCTGCAGACGTCCCACGATTCATGAACGCCCTCGAGCGTGATGCACGATTCGACCTCGTGATCGCGGACCCTCCGAGCTTCGCACCGAGCAAGCGGGCCCTGCCGAAAGCCCTCCGCGCCTACCGCAAGCTCCATGAAAGCTGCCTTCGACACGTTCGCGACGGCGGGTGTTATCTCGCGGCTTCGTGCTCGAGTCACGTCTCGAGGCAGGATTTCGAGAGAACCCTCGTCGACGCCGCCAGGGCAGCCCGTCGTTCCCTCACCCGCATCGAATCCTGGGGCGCAGCGCCGGACCATCCGACCCGGCCCGAGTTCCCGGAAGGACACTACCTCAAGGTCAGCTTGATGCGCGTCGATTGACGAAGGGCATCAGTCTTCGCACACGCGCAGGGTGATCTTCGTCGCCTTGCTCGGCACGATCCTCGCCTGGCAGCACAGCCGAACGTCGTCTGGGCTGTCGCCGAAAATCGCGAGCAACTCCAGCTCGAATGGATCGGGCTGAGCAAGCCCCTCGCCCCCTTCGAGGACCTCCACCCTGCAGGTGCCACAGGTCGCTGCGCGGCAGGAGTAAGGCACACCCGCCGCGGGGTTGGCATCGGTGATGTCCATGACCATCTCACCGGGCTGAGCCTCGACCTCGAAACCGGAAGGCTCGAACCGCAAGCGAACGGAGCTGCTTTTCGGGATGTTTGATGCTTCCTTCACGGGGGGACGCTTAGCGTCGATTCCCGGCCGTCACAAGCCCATGAGCGCGAGCGCGGAGTCATCATTCGCGGGTCTTCAAAACGCCGATCAAGTCCAGCCGGTCGAGCTTACGACGCACCAGAAACGCACTCGCCAACCCGGACAACAACACCACGCTCACGGCGAACGCGTAGGTCTGATCCGAGATGATGAATGGAATTCGAAAGATCTCCGGATCGGTCCAAGCAGCGATTAGCCATTTGGCGCCCACCGTCCCGAGCACCAGGCCAACGGGAATGGCGAGCGCGATCTGAACCGCTTGCTCGCCGATCAGGATGGCCGAGATCTCGCCGCGGGTGAACCCGAGCACGCGAAGCGTCGCCAAATCGCGCCCGCGCGTGGAGACGCTGATGCGCGCGTTGTTGTAGACGATCGAAATGGCGATGGCGGTCGCGAACAGCGTCATGATCAGCGTCATCACACGCATGGTCTCCTCGGTTTGTTGCTCGAAGCTCGCGAGCGCGTCGCTCTTGCGCGAGACCGCCTGGATGGCCGGAATGTCGTTCAGTCGCGACTGCACCAAGCGTTCGTGAGGCTCGTCGATTCGGAGCAACGCCGAGGAGAAGGTGGGAGCTTCCCGTAGGAGCCCATGCAAGTGGGCTTTCGAGAGATAGCCCTGCAGCCCGAAGCCCTCTTCGATCAGACCCGCGACGAGCAGCTCGCGGCGTCCGCGATCCTTCTCCTTGAGCTCGACGGCGACGGTATCGCCTGGCTCGACCTCCAAGATCTCCGCGAGCACGTTGGTCAGCAGGACGCCCTCCTTTGGGATTCCCACGCGCTCGAAGTCCAAATCGAAGAGCTGCCGCAGCTTCGATGTCTCCGGAATGCCGATCAGTTGGGTGTCACGCCACCGATGCCTCGAGCGCATGCGAACCGGCGTCGTCCGAAGGCCTTCGACTTCCTCGACTCCGGGTAAATGCGCCAAGTAGCCGAGCCCCCGATTGGGCATCGCGTCGGCGAAGCTGACCGTGATGTCCTCGCGCTGCTGGTTTTCGAACTGGAGCATCATCATCGGCCCGTATGCGTCGTAGCCGAACCGGCCGAGGATCACGATCGAAAGCGCGAGCGCGATGCCGAGCGAGGAAAGCGCGGTACGGCCCGGGTGTCGCCAGATCTCCCGGAACACCATCGTGGCAGGTTGCGTCAACCACCGGCCGAGGCCCCATCGTTCCACGGTCGAGACTCGGTAGATCGCCGGAGCGGGTGGCCGCATGGCCTCCGCCGGGGGTAGCTGCACCGCCGACCGGACCGCAAAAGACGCGCCGAGCGCACCGGCCACCAAGCTGAGCACGACCGCACTCGTGCTCACGCCGAGATCGACGCGCTGTGGCATCTGAGGAAGCCGAAAGAGCTCCGCATACATGGCGAGGATTTCGCGACCGAGCACGATCCCGAGCCCCACGCCGAGCAGTGCGCCAACCACGACGATCAGAGCTACCATCTCGAAGTAGTGCAGCCCGATCGCTCGGTTCCGGTAGCCGAGTGCCTTGAGCACGGCGATCTGGGGTCGCTGCAGCGACACCAGCCGACTGAAGACCACGTTGAGCAAGAAAGCGGCCACCCCCAGAAAGACGACCGGCAAGAACACCACCAAGGTCTCGATTCCTTGGATCTCACTCGTCAAGATCGAATGCGAAAGCTGGTGTTCGCGCGTGTACGCGCCGAGGCCGCCATAGGGCTCGAGCACTCGATCGATCGCCGTCAAAACCGCGTCTTCGTGCGCACCCGGCTCGAGCCGCACCGCCAAATCGTTGAACGCGCCCTCCATCTGGTACGCGGCCGCAATCGAGTCCTCGAGCATCCAAAGAGGCGTGAAACGGGCGTCGTCTGGCATGAGCAAGCCCGTGTCGACCGCAAAGACGTACTCCGGAGAGAGTGCGAGACCCACGATGTGAAGCTCTCGAAGCTTTCCATTGATGACGGCGGACAAGCGGTCTCCGGGCTCGAGCCCGTGTGCTTTGGCAAATGGCTCGTTCACCAAGACCTCGTCGTAGTGCCCCGGCTCGAGATGACGCCCGGCGCGCAGGACCAGGCCATTGAGCGGCGCTCGCCCACTCGGAGGCACCGAAATCAGATCTCCTCGCGCAGGCGAAACCAGATCTGCCATCGGCAAGCGAATCCGTTTGACGATTCGCGGGTATGCGCGCGCGACGCCAGGCATCTCCGAAATGCGACCCGCGACGGACTTGGGCGCCCTCTTGAGATGCACGAACACGTCGGCGAAGCGATTCGCCTCGTAGTAGAGGTCTCGCGAATCGTAGAGCGCGCGCCACGCGCTTTGCAGCGAGATGTAACACGCGACGCCCGAGGCCACGACGACCGCGATGGTGAGCGCCTGACCGCGCAAGCGGAGCACCTCCCGAAGCAGCTTGCGATCGAGCGCTTTCACGGTCTTCTCATGGTCGATATCGCTCGGACTTGCTGATCTTGATCAACTGCCCGTCAGGGAGCTTCGCGTTCGAGTCCATGGCGTTGGCGACTGCGACCCGGGGAGCCGACCACTGGCTCTCCGTTCGAAGCACGAGATCGGAAATGGTTTCCCCCGATCTGGAGGTCACGAGACGCAGGCGGTCCTCTGGAATCTCCCGAAGCTCTTCCGTGGTGAGCGGACGAAAGCTTCTCGCCGTCGCTTCGAAGATGGGCCGATGCGCATCCCACCGGCTCGGGGGAGCCGCACCGAGCACCTGGTACACGAGGCCGTCTTTTGCGATCCAGGCGAGAAACACGAGGAGGTCTCGACCCTCGTGTTGGGCTCGGGCAATCGCGGTCATGGCCGGCATGCCGTGGATCCGAATGGGCCCGCTTCGCTCGATGAAGGGTATCTGCCGCTCGACCTCGTCGGCGACGGGTCCGGGATCGTCGCCTTCGGCGGCCAATTGCAATGCGACCACCGCCGATTTGTCCGCGGGCTGCGCCACCACCGCGGAAGCGGAATTCGCATATTGCCAGCCCCGTGGAAAGCGCATGCCGAACCGCAGCTCCGGATGGATGAATTGCTCGTCGAGGAAGACCCCGTTCCGGACGGAAACGCCCAAGACCAACCCATCCAGAAGCCGGAGGAAGGCCGGGCGATTCTCCGCAATCCGATCGGCGGCGGCGACGGTCAAGGTCGATGCATACGCTCGTGCCTCCCGGGCACGATCGGGCGTCGTGGGATGCGAGTCGAAAAAGCTCAATCGATTCGGATCGCGCCCGCCCTCGAGCTGCTGTTCCCGCGTCAAGGTGTCCATGGTGCTCGCAAGCGCGGCCGGATCCCAACCCGCGGCGGCTGCGTAGCGTTGGCCCAGCCGGTCGGCTTCTTCCTCTTGTTTCCGGCTGTAGCTCGCGAGAACGAGTGAGGCAGGCAACTGTCCCACGCCGGCGACCATGCTCCCGAGTCTCGGCGACGCGACCGAGGCGGCTGCGCCCCCGAGGCCGGCGAGAATCTGCAAGGGCACCCAGGGGCGGCTCTTCGCCTCGCGACGGGCCGAATGGCGAGCCGCCACGTGGGCGATCTCGTGCCCCAGCACGGCCGCAAGCTCGTCCTCGCCATTCATCAATGCGAGCAAGCCGCGGGAAACGTAGATGTAGCCCCCGGGCAACGCGAAGGCGTTGGGCTCCTTCATGTCGACCACGTGGAATTCGTACGCGAGGTCGCTCCGAGAAGAGTGCTTTGCGAGTCGTTGACCGATACGCGCCAGGTAGCCGTCGAGCTCTTCGCCTCCCGACAAGCCGATGTATTCCTCGACCTGTCGCGCCGCGGCGCGACCGATCTCGATCTCTTCCTGCTCGTTCATGGCCCGCCGCGTGCGTCGCGCGCTCGGGTCGGCCGCGCAGGCCGCCAGCCAGCCCGCCCCGAAAAAGCAAGCCGCCGCGAGCAGGTGTGGGATCTTCGATTGCCCCGGAGCCATGCCTCGAGTCTGCGCGCCAACGCCCTCCTTGCAAGGCGCCGAACGCTTGCGGAACACGCCCACCCGCGGCAAGGAAGCGAGGATGGCACGCGTGCTGCTCTTCGACGTCAACGAGACGCTGCTCGATTTGCGAGTCCTCGACCCGATTTTCGAACGAGCTTTCGGAAACGAGACCGTTCGGCGGGAGTGGTTCGGCCTGGTCCTTCGCAATGCGATGATGCTGACCATGATCGGCGACCATCGGGACTTTCTCGCCGTCGGGGTCGCGAGCCTCGACATGCTGGCGAGCCAACATCAGGTGAGCCTCCGCCAGAGTGACCGGGATGCGATTCGGCAGACCATGTCGAGCCTTCCGCCTCATGACGACGTTGTCGCGAACCTCGAGCGACTGCACGAAGCAGGCTACCGAATGGCCGCCTTGACCAACTCCCCACCCGAGGCGGCGCAGCGCCAACTGGACCATGCGGGCATCGCGCCCTTCATGGAGAAGATCATGAGCGTGGAAGCCGTCGGCAGGTTCAAGCCGGCTCGTGAAGTCTACGAGATGGCAGCGAGCGAGCTCGGGATTTCCACCCCTCAGATGCGCATGGTCGCAGCCCACGATTGGGACGTCGCGGGAGCGATGGCCGCGGGCTGTGCAGGCGCCTTCTTGTTGCGTCCGGGAGCGGCGCGGAATCCGCTCGTCTCGACCCCGGACATCGTCGAGCCGGACTTCCACCGCCTCACCGAACGCATCCTCGAAGTCGAGGCCCGGTAGGAGCCCTGGAACCGAGACCGGTCTCACGCGCCATCGCCGGCGATGAGCGCGAGAATTCCGAGCACCACGAACAGCAACGCCGCGATGGCGCGCATGATCTTCATGTTGACCCGATCGGCCAAAGCTTCACCGAGCCACACGGCCGGAACGTTGGCGATCATCATGCCAAGCGTCGTTCCGGCCACGACCGCAGTTAGCGAATCGAAGCGCGCCGCAAGCGCCACCGTGGCGAGCTGGGTCTTGTCGCCCATCTCCACCAGGAAGAAGGCAACCAAAGTCGTGAGGAACACCCCCGACCCGCGAAGCTTGCGATTCGCGTCCAGCTTGTCGGGCTTCAGTGTCCACAGCGCGAACACGAAGAATGAAATCGCGATGATCCACCGGAGCGTCCCCGGGGAGACCAGCCGGGCCAACCACGACCCCACGTACCCAGCGAGGAAGTGATTGGCCAGCGTGGCGACGAGAATTCCGAGCGCGATCGGCCATTTTCGCTTGAGCTTGGCCGCAAGCACGAAGGCGAGAAGTTGAGTCTTGTCGCCCATCTCGGCCAACGCGACCACGGCTGTCGAAAAGAAGAACGCTTCCAAAGGGCCTCCGTCTGACCGTCGGCCATTCCGCCCACAGCGGTCCCGACGAAACGACGCGGTCGGTGCTTAGCACACCTGGACCCGAAGAGACCCGGCCAGAGCCGGCACAGGCCCGCTCGGCGCTTCGCGGCCGGTTTTGCGTGGCGCACACCGATGTGCTGGTGTGTTCGCATGGTGCATCCTCTCGAGCGCATTCACCCCCGAAACCTCAAGACTCTCGCCCACCACGTGCAGCATCTGCTCGAGACTCATCTCTGGGCGAAAATCATCGTGGGCATGTTCGCCGGCATCGCGGCGGGCGTCGCACTCGGACCCACGACCGGATGGGTTGCCCCAGCCACCAGCCAGATCATTGGCAACTGGCTCGCGCTTCCAGGTCATCTCTTTCTGGTCTTGGTCCAGATGATCGTCGTGCCCCTGGTCTTGGCATCGGTCATCCGAGGGATTGCCGCGAGCGGAAACATGCAACAACTGCGCAGCACCGGGCTTGGTCTGGCGATCTACTTCTTGGCCACGACGATTGCAGCGACCGCCATTGGCATCGGCTTTGCGTACGCAATTCGTCCCGGGGAAGTCGTCGATCCCGCGCTCATGCAATCGCTGCTTCAGGGGACGGATTCCGCAACCGTTCAGGCCTTGCCCGGCGAGTCGCTCACGGTCGAAAACGCCCCCGAGCAAATCGTGAGCGCGCTTCCACGCAATCCTTTGGGTGCGATGGCCCAAGGCGAAATGCTTCAGGTCGTGCTCTTTGCTCTGATCCTCGGCGTCGCCCTCATCACTCTCGACCCGGAAAGCTCGAAGCCCCTGCTCGACCTCATGGGCTCGATTCAGAAGGTATGCATGGCGATCGTCGGCTTCGTGATGCGAATTGCGCCACTGGCCGTGTTCGGCTTGCTGGCACAGTCGCTGATTCAAACTGGCGTGGGCGTCCTGATCGGGCTCGGTGTGTACGCGATCTCCGTCGTGGGCGCCCTGCTCGTCCTGCTTGCGCTGTACCTGGCAATCGTGGCGTTGCTCGGAGGCCGGAACCCTTTTCGGTTCTTGGCAGACGTCCGTGAGCCGCTCCTGCTCGCGTTTTCCACCGATAGCTCGGCGGCCACCATGCCGGTGTCGATTCGGACGGCCGAGGAAACACTTCGGGTCCGACCCTCCACCTCGCAGTTGGTGATCCCGATTGGCGCGACCATGAACATGGGAGGAACCGCCTGCTACCACGGCCTCGCCACGGTCTTCATGGCACAGCTGTTCGGAATGGACCTTCCGACCACGGCGCTGCTCGCGCTTCTGCTGACCTCGCTCGGCTCGTCGATCGGGGCGCCCGCGACGCCAGGGGTAGGCATCATGATCTTGGCCACGGTGCTCACGGCAGCCGGGGTTCCTCTCGCGGGGCTCGCCCTCATCATCGGACTCGACCCGATCCTCGAACGGGTACGCTGCGTGATGAACGTCGCCGGCGATCTGGTTGCCTGCGTCGTGCTCGATCGCACCGTCCCGGCCCCACGAACCCGAGAGGCCGAGCTCGCGGCGGAACGCCGACACGAAACGATCCGCCGACGAGCAGGCGCCGACGTCGTCACCGACGCAGGCGCTTACTCGTAGCCGGGCGAAGGCCTCACGTGTCCGAGGCTCTTCAGCTCCGCTTCTTGGCGCGCAGACCCCTTCGGCTTCCCTTGGGCCGTGCTGGCTTCTGGAAAGATCGAGGTCGACCGCGATCGAAATCGGACGATGGCCGTGGTGACCGAGGTCGGTCCTCGGCGATGTCGAGCCGGAGCGCTCGCCCCGAGAGCTCGTGACCGTGAAGCTGCTCGACTGCTCGTGCAGCCTGCTCGTCGCTCGCGAAGCGCACGAACGCGAAGCCGCGTGGGCGCCCCGAGGTACGGTCGACGGGGATGTGGACGTCCATGACCTCGCCCACCCCGGACATGAGCTCTCGGAGCTCCGCGTCCGTGGTTGCAAAGTCGAGGTTCCCTACGAAAATCTTGCTCGAAATGGCTCCGCTCCTGTTCTTTTGAGTGGTTTGTCGATCAGCATCTCGATGCTGGCCAAGTGCGGCCGCTCGTCGGGATCGCAAAACGACCAAGCGACCCCGGACGCGCCGGCCCTCGCCGTACGACCGATCCGGTGTACGTAGGTTTCCGGCACGTTCGGCAGGTCGAAGTTGATCACGTGCGAGATGCCGTCGACGTCGAGGCCGCGCGCCGCGATGTCGGTGGCGACGAGCACGGAGATCTCCCCTCTCCGGAAAGCGTCGAGGGCTCGCGTCCGCGCCCCCTGCGACTTGTTTCCATGAATCGCCACGGCCGAAATCCCGGCTTTCTCGAGGTCCCGGACGATCCGGTTGGCGCCGTGCTTGGTCCGACTGAAGACGATCGTGTGTTTCACGTCTGGCTGTCGCAGCAGCTCTGCGAGGAGCTTTCGCTTCCGCGATCGGTCGACGAAGAACACCTGCTGGTCGATCGCATCCACGGTCGACGAAACCGGTGCCACGGCGACCACGGCTGGATCGACGAGCAGCCCCTCGGCCAAACGGCGAATCTCCGTTGGCATGGTCGCCGAAAAGAACAGCGTTTGGCGCTTCCGCGGGAGCGCCTTCGCAATGCGACGGACATCAGGCAGAAAACCCATGTCCAACATGCGATCGGCCTCATCGAGCACGAACATCTCGACGTCGTCGAGCCGGACGATGCCGCGCCCCATGAGGTCGAGCAGACGTCCCGGGGTCGCCACGAGGATGTCGACTCCCCGCCGCAGCTCCGCCACTTGAGGCTTTTCGCTCGTGCCTCCGAAGATGACCGTGTGATAGAGATCGAGCTCGCGGCCGTAGGCGCGAAAGCTCGCACCGATCTGCGCTGCAAGCTCGCGAGTGGGTGTCAGGATGAGAGCGCGCAGCTTCGGGTCGTTTCCCGCGCGCGCGTCGATGTGTTGAAGAACGGGAAACACGAACGCGGCGGTCTTGCCGGTTCCGGTTTGCGCACAACCGAGGACGTCTCGCCCCGCAAGCGCAGGCGCGATGGCCAGCTGCTGAATCGGCGTCGGCTGCTCATAACCCGCATGCTCGATTGCCGACAACAAGTCGGGAATCAGCCCGAGAGATTCGAAGGTCACCATCGAGTAAACGAGGTTCGCGTGTCGGTGCGCCTTTCGTTGGCGCGGTCGACTCGAATGGTACGCCCGTCGAGCGTGCTTCCGTCGAGCGTTTCGAGCGCGAGAGCCGCGCCTTGTTCGTCCTGAAAGGTCACGAATCCAAAGCCGCGGGACCGTCCCGTATCGCGGTCGGTCACCACTTTGGCCTCGGTCACGGGACCGCACTTGGCAAAAGCATCCTCGAGCGCCGAGCTGGTCGTATCCCAGCTCAAGCTGCCTACAAACAGTTTCTTGGTCATTTACTTACTCTTTTCATCATGTGGTCGGGTCTGCGCAGGAAGCCGTCAGGGCGACGGCAAAGCCAGCTACCCGGCCGTTCGAGTGAGAGCGTCCACCGCCGTGGCCACGGACTCGGAAGTCGGGCCAAACGACGAGAGACGCGCTCGTCCATTCTTGGTCTGCATCTTCTGCAAGCCTCAACCGCTATTTCGAATCACGACGCGGTTCTCGCAGGAACAGACAACGTGACGGCGCTCACGGTGAGCCGCCGCGCCCTCCCAAGGGCTTTCTGGCCAGCAGAGTAGCAGGCCCACACCCGTTGTCGAGGAGGGGTGCCGAAAAGGGGTCAACTTCGACTCCGGAGAGCGGAACCCGGATGCTCCAGGCCCCTCGATTCGATCGAGCACGGCGATACGGGCCTCAAATACGAACCAGGCTGGTCGATGCCTCGCGCAGCACCGCGAGGCGATAAGCGAGGTCTCCGGTGAGATGGCCCGGGGCGCTGGCCAGGGCATTGACCCGCTCGAGAAGACGGCCCAGTCGGCGCTCCAAGTCTTGGCGCGTCAGCTCCCGTTTCGTCTGGGTCGGCACCAGCTTTTCACGACGCGGATCGAGGTAGGCCGAATCGCCAGCCGCCCGCCGGGCGCGCTCGCCTTTCGTGAGCACCATTGCAGAGTGCACCTCGATCAGAGGCGAGCAGACCGGCACGATGGCCGGAAAAGGAGTTGGGCTATTGATGTCGACCACACGTGTGAAGTGGTCGGCCCAACAGTGGTCCTCGCCGCGGCTCGTGTCGCTGATGCCCACGATCTCGACGCTGCGGTCCCCGACGAGGTGACAGAGCTCGCGGAGGCGTTCGATCTTTCCTTCGCCGCTGTTGATGTGATCCAGGGTGGAATAATGCACGTGATCGACGCCGAGCGCTTCGCCAGCCACCTCGACCATCGCCTTGGGCGAGGCGCTGCTCAATACGATCTCGATCTCGGGGCATTGCGAGCGAACCCATGCCAAGTCTTCGCGATCGATGACTTGGTCCCCCTCGTGGCGGTTCCAAATGCGCCACGAGAGCTCGCGCAAGACGTCTTCCCCGGCCGTCTCGAGGTGCCTCAGCAACGTGAGCTGAGGCAGCCGTTGTGCCGCGCGGGCGGGATCGGTCATGAACCGGCGAAACCCACGACGCCGCAACCAATCGACGCGCGCGGCAGCCTTGCCCCAAAACCCGTAGTAGGCCCCAGGGTAGGCCCAGATCCGAAAGCTTCGTGCCAGATAGCGAGCCGTACGAAGAGGATGATCCAGATCGAGCAGAAATCCCTTTCGGCGCTCCAAATCGCGGATGCGGCGAAAGTGCTCGCTTCCATACCCCTCATAGGCGCAGAGCTCCCAGCCCAGCTCCTCCCCGAGATCGCGAGCCAAGTGAATCGTCCGGTCCAGATCGAGCACCAGGTAGCGCGTTTCGGGCCTCAGGACCCGCGCGCAAAGCTCCCGAAAGGACGTGACCTCTCCGTGCTGCACCATGCGGTCGACCAGTCGACTCGATTTGCCTTTCGTGATCGGTTGCATGCCTACGCCGGGTACCGTAGGGCCTGTTTCGGGCCGCGTTTGTAAAACTTCCGTCACGGAACGTCCTTCGCGGCCGAAACGGCCTCTCGGAGCGGAACGAGCATGAACATCTTCGTCACGGGTGGATCGGGATTCGTTGGCGGCGCGGCGATCCGGCACCTGGCGTCGGCGCACCAGCTCGTCGCGATGGCCCGCTCGGAGAAATCGGCCGCGATCGTGAGTCGAAGGGGTGCGCGTTCCGTTCGGTGCAGCTTGGAGGACGTGAAGCCGGTGCATCTCGCGGGCAGCGAAGTGGTCGTCCACGCGGCCGCCAAAGCAGAGGCCTGGGGTCGGTGGGGCGACTTCGAGCGCGTGAACGTCGAGGGGACACGAAGGATGTTGGCAGCCGCCAAAGAGGCCGGGGTCGGGCGATTCATCCACATCGGCACGGAAGCGGCCCTTTTTCATGGTCAACCGATGCGTGACATCGATGAAAGCCATCCCCTCGCACCAGACTCCCCGTTTCCCTATTCGGCGACGAAGGCGCGGGCCGAGATCGCGGTGCGCGAGGCCAACGACCCCGCCGCGGGCTTCGTCACCATCGTCTTGAGACCGAGGCTGGTCTGGGGCCCGGGTGACGAAACGATCCTTCCAGAGGTGAAGCGCTTGGTGGAGTCCGGGCGATTCGCGTGGATCGACGGAGGGCGAAACCGAACCTCGAGCTGCTACATCGACAATCTCGTGCAAGCCATCGAGCTCGCCCTGGTGCATGGCGTGGGCTCGGAGGCCTACTTCATCACCGATGACGAAGAGCACGTGCTGCGCGAATTTCTGACCGCGTACCTCGGCACGGCTGGCGTCACGCTGCCGGACAAGTCCATTCCAGGTTGGGCGGCCGGCGGGCTCGCACGCATCGTCGAGGGCGTTTGGCGCTTCTTCGACATCGAAGGACAACCCCCAATCACGCGCTTCGAGGCGTCCATCCTCGCGGCGGATTGCACTCTGCGGATCGACAAAGCCAAACAGCAGCTACACTACACGCCGCCAGTCACCGTCGACCAGGGCATGGCACGGTGCGTGCACAGAGGAGAGTGAAAGATGCGTTCCCACTATCTCGAGCGTCTGTTCGACCCGCGCAACATCGCCGTGTTTGGAGCGAGCGCGCGGCCGGAGTCCGTGGGGGGTCGCGTCTTCCAAAACTTGTGCGAGGCCGACTTCGAAGGCCAGCTCTATCCGATCAACCCCAAACACGAGACGGTGCTCGATCGTCGTTGTTACCCCGACATCGAGAGCATCGGCGCCCCGGTCGACCTCGCCGTCGTCGCGACGCCCGCCTCGACCGTTCCGGAGATCATCCATCGCTGCGGCGAGCACGGCGTGACGGCCGCGATCGTGCTCTCTGCCGGCTTTCGGGAGGCCGGCCCTCGGGGACGTAGGCTCGAGCGGGAAATGCTGGCCGAAGCTCGACGGTATGGGATCCGCATCGTCGGCCCGAACTGCCTCGGAATGATTCGCCCGTCGGCGGGGATCAACGCCACCTTCAGCAAGGACGACGCCCAAGCCGGAAGCCTCGCGCTGATTTCACAGTCCGGGGCCATCTGCACGGCGATCTTGGACTGGGCCGATGCCCGCAGAATCGGCTTTTCGGCCGTCGTATCGATGGGGGATGCCAGTGATGTCGACTTCGGAGACATGCTCGACTACCTGGCGCTCGACGTTCACACGCAAGCCATCTTGCTCTACGTCGAGGGCGTAGGAGACGCCCGGAGCTTCATGAGCGGGCTGCGGGCTGCAGCGCGGCTCAAACCGGTGGTCATCGTCAAAGCGGGTCGCCACAGCGAAGGTCTCAAGGCCGCCGTCTCTCACACCGGCGCCCTCGTCGGAAACGACGACGTCTTCGATGCCGCCATTCGGCGCGCCGGAGCGGTCCGCGCCATGACGATCGACCAGTTGTTCGCCGCCGCTCAGCTTCTGGCGAGGCGACCGCGGGTGCAGGGAGACCGTCTGGCGATGGTGACGAACGCGGGCGGCCCGGGCGTCATGGCGACCGATCGCGCCGTCGACATCGGAGTCAAGGTCGCCGAGCTCAGCCAAGCCACACTGGATCGCTTGAATGAATCGTTGCAGGATCACTGGTCGGGCGGCAATCCCGTCGACGTCCTGGGAGACGCGACGGCCGAGGACTACCGCGAGGCCATCGACGCCTGTCTGGCGGACCCCAACGTCGATGGGCTCCTGGTGATGCTCACCCCGCAAGCCATGACCGACCCCACCGGCAGCGCGGAAATGGTCGCGAAAGCCGCGGAGAAGAGCGAAAAGCCTCTTCTCGCATGCTGGATGGGTGACGCGCACGTCCGCGAAGCGCGCGAGCTGTTGAGGCGGCACAACATTCCGAGCTTCGCAAACCCCGAAGGCTCGGTGGAGGCGTTCGGCTATCTCACCTCGTACCACCGAAACCAGAGGCTCTTGATGCAGGTGCCACCGCCTCTCGGGGAGCTCGCCGACCCCGACATCGCGGGCGCCGACCTGATCATCGACAGCGCGTTGGCCGAGCGACGCTCGCTGCTGACGATGACCGAGTCCAAGGCAGTTCTGCGGGCCTTCGGCATCCCCGTGACCCTGTCGATCGAGGTCGAATCTGCGAACGAGGCCCTCGTCGCCGCGGAGTCGCTCGGATTTCCGGTCGCCATGAAGATCTCGTCGACGGACCTGAGTCACAAGTCCGACGTCGGAGGCGTCCGCCTCAACATCGGCAATGCCCAGGCCGTGCGCAATGCGTACAACGAGCTGGTCGCGACCGTCGCGCGCAAGACCGGGAAGCAATACGACACCGTGGCGGTGGAGCGCATGCACGTGAGCCCGACGAGCCGCGAGCTCCTGGTGGGAGTCGCGCGCGATCCCGTGTTCGGCCCCGTGATCACGTTTGGCGCCGGGGGGATGGCAGTCGAGGTCCATCGGGATCGCGCCATTGCGTTACCCCCCATCAACGGCGTCATCGCCAGCAGCCTCATCGCGCGAACCCGCGTCTCCCGGATGCTCGACGCGTATCGCGGCATGGCGGCGGTCGACATGGCGGCGCTCGAGCAGGTGTTGGGGCGGGTCTCGGAGATGGTTTGCGAGCTGCCGCGCCTCAAGGAGCTCGACATCAACCCGCTCCTGGTCGACGAAAACGGCGTGATTGCAGCCGATGCCCGCATCGTAGTCGAGCCGCAGGAACCCGCGCTCGACCGCTACCAGCACATGGCCATTCACCCCTACCCGCACGATCTGGTCCACCACTGGCAGACCGCGGAGGGTCAAGACATCACGATCCGACCGATTCGTCCCGAGGACGCGGAGCTCGAGCAGGCCTTCGTCCGAAATCTCTCTCCGAAAGCAAAGTACTTCCGGTTCATGCAGGGGGTGCGCGAGCTGACACCGCAGATGCTCGTGCGATTCACCCAACTCGACTACGACCGTGAGCTCGCGCTCATCGCCGTGATTCGAAAAGGCGACGAGGAACGAGAAATTGCGGTGGCTCGCTATGCGACCAACCCGGACGGGGAGACGTGCGAGTTCGCCGTCGTGGTAGCGGACGAGTGGCAGGGACGAGGCGTGGGCTCGGAGCTGATGCGCCAACTGATGAATGCCGCGAAGCAGAAAGGCATCAAGCGCATCCAAGGCGAGGTCCTGAAGGAGAACGGCAACATGCTCAAGCTGATGAGCTTCTTGGGCTTCGAAACCGCTCCGAACCCCGACGACCCCGCCATCGTCGACGTCTACCGCACTTTGAACGTCGGCTGACCCGAGCGCAGGGTTTCGCACGGGCGAAACGCCTGCGCGGTCGGACGAGCCCCCTTCAGCGCTCGATGTTG
>CAZBWQ010000067.1:0-22139 GCA_964495565.1 uncultured Sandaracinaceae bacterium
AGCTCGGGATCGACGACGTCGTCAAGCTCGCTTCGAACGAGAACCCCTACGGGCCTTCGCCTCGCGCCATCGAAGCCGTGGCCGGAGGCGCGCTCGAGTTGCACCGGTACCCCGACCCGCGTGGATACGCGCTGCGGAGCGCTTTGGCGAAGCACCACGGTGTGGCCGTCGACGAGCTGGTGCTCGGCAACGGCTCGAACGAGCTGATCGATCTGATCTGCCGGGTGTGCGCCGATCGCACCGACCACGTGGTGTTCGGCCATCCCTCGTTTCCCTGCTACCGCATCGCCTCGATTGCGCAGGAGCTCGACTACGCCGCAGTCCCGCTTCGCGACGGGTTGGAGTGGCACGTCGACGATCTTCTGGACGCGGTCACCCCGTCCACCAAGCTCTTGTTCATCGCCAATCCGAACAATCCGACCGGCAGCTACATTCCGGCGGGGGAGCTCGAACGGCTGTTGCGAACGCTTCCCGAGCGCGTGCTGGCCATCGTCGACGAAGCCTACGTCGAATATGCGGACGCGCGGGACTTCGTGCCGGCCACGACCCTTCGTCACCTCCGCGAGAGGCTCACCATCCTTCGCACCTTCTCGAAGGCCTATGGGCTGGCGGCCTTGCGGGTCGGTTACGCGATCGGAAGTCGCGAGCTGATTGCCGACCTGGACCGCTTGCGAGCGCCCTTCAACGTCGGCACGGCCGGGCAGGTCGCAGCCCGGGTCGCTCTGCAGGATCGAGAGCACCTGCGTGCCGCAGTCGAAGCCACCATTCGCGATCGCGGATGGCTCGCCGAGGAGCTCCGCGCCGAGGGCCTCCGAGTCGCTCCGAGCCAAGCGAACTTCTTGTTGGTGCGCGTCGGAGCGCCGGGGCGTGCCGTCTACGAAGCCATGCTACGGGAGGGGGTCATCGTGCGACCGATGCCGAGCCCGCTCGACGCCTGGATTCGAGTCACCATCGGCCTTCCACACGAGAACGAACGCTTTCTCCGATCCCTTCGGAGCGTGCTAAGAGGCTCGGCGTGACCGAGACGGCCAAGCGATACCGAGTCCGCCGATCAGGGCCACTTCGCGGGGTGGTGCAGGTCCCCGGAGACAAGTCGATCGGCCATCGCAGCTTGATCTTCGGCGCGCTCGGCCGGGGGGTCTCGCGCGTCACGGGGCTTTCGGAGGGGTTGGACAACGTCGCCACCCGGCAGGCTTTTCGCTCGATGGGCGTCCGCGTCGAGGGGGAAGGGGGCGTGACCTCGATTCACGGCGTGGGGCTCCGTGGCTTGCAGATGCCCCGCGACGTGATCGACTGCGGAAACTCCGGAACCACCATGCGGCTGCTCGCCGGTCTGTTGAGCGGCCAGCGATTCGGGAGCCGCTTGATCGGCGACGACTCGCTCACGCGGCGTCCGATGGGTCGGGTGATCGAGCCGCTGCGAGCCCGCGGAGCGCACATCGCAGGCACGGTGGGGCTCAAGCCCGACGAGCTCTATCCTCCGATCTCGATCGCGCCCCTGGTCGAAGGAGAGGCGCTCAAAGGCATCGAGTACGCGATGCCCATCGCGAGCGCGCAGGTCAAGAGCGCACTCTTGTTGAGCGGGCTCTACGCGGCCGGGCCGACCGCCATCGAGGAGCCGGTCCTCTCGCGCGACCATACCGAGCGAATGATGTTGGCGCTCGGGGTCCCGATACAAACCGCTGGCTCGTCGGTGTTTTTGGACCCGAATCTCGACTGGGCGGGAGGTTGGGAGCCCTTCGAGTGGCATGTTCCCGGCGATCCCTCGAGCGCGGCTTTCCCCCTGGTGGCCGCCGCCATGGTGCCAGGCAGCGAGGTCCGCGTGCAGGACGTTTGCATCAACCCGACTCGAACGGGTCTCTTCGATTGGCTCCGTCTACTCGGGGCGCCCATTGCGCACCGACCCTCCGGCCACGGCGCGGGAGACGAGCCAATGGCCGAGCTGACCGCCACCCACGGCATGGTTCGAGGCTCGGTGGCGGGGGGTGAGCTCATCGTCCGCATGATCGACGAGGTTCCCGTCGCCTGCGCGCTGGCGGCCGTTTCCAAGGGCAAGACCGAGATTCGCGACGCCGCCGAGCTGCGGGTCAAGGAAAGCGACCGCATCGCGACGATGGTGGAGACACTTCGCGCATTTGGCGTGCCTTGCGAGGAGCTTCCCGATGGCTTGGTGATCGAGGGGGGTGCGGCGCTACGCGGCGCCCGGGTAGACAGCCGGGGCGACCATCGGATCGCCATGTCCGCCGCCTTGCTGGGCCTCGTATCCGAAGGCGAAACGGTGGTGGAGGGTGCGCAGGCGGTCGACACCAGCTTCCCTGGTTTCGTGAGCTTGATGCGCTCGCTCGGGGCCGACATCACGGAGGAGGCGTCATGAGCCGACCACGTCCGGTCATCGCGATCGATGGGCCCGCCGGTGTCGGCAAGAGCACGACCGCCCGCGTCTTGGCACGACGCCTCGGGTATACCCTGGTCGACACGGGAGCGCTCTATCGAGGCGTCGCCCTCGCGGCCCGCGACCGCGGCATCTCGTGGGATGACGAGGCCGCGATTTCGGCGCTGGCACGGGAGGTGGACCTCGGCTTCGTCTCGCAAGAGGACGGAACGCCGAGGCTCCTGATCGACGGCCGAGACCGCGCCGATGAGATTCGAACCTCCGAAGTGTCGGCCGGCGCCAGCCAGGTGAGCGCGTACCCGGGGGTACGGCGCGCCCTGCTCGGGATCCAGCGGGATCTCGGCAAAGAAGGCGGCGTCGTGCTCGAGGGGAGGGACATCGGAACCGTGGTCTTCCCGGATGCCGAGGTGAAGCTGTTCTTGACGGCCTCGGCCGAGGAACGGGCGCGACGGCGGGTCAACGACCTGCAGGAACGCGGTATGTCCGCGGATTACGACGAAATTCTTCGTCAAATCCGAGCCCGGGACGACGCTGACTCGACGCGGGCGATCGCCCCTCTGCGCCCGGCCGAGGACGCCGTGATCCTGGACAGCACCCGGCTGGACCTCGAGGCGGTGGTTCGCCACGTGCTCGAATTGGTCGAGTCCTGCAATTGACACTCTCTGGGTCCCCTGCTACCCACGTCGTCCCCTGCAGTTCCGGCGGCCCTCGGGAGGATGGGCTCGTGCGCAGAGCACTCCCAGACGCCACGAACGCAGTGATTCATACATGACCGAAACCACAGAAATTCAGAATCCCGAATCCGAGAGCTTTGCGGCTCTCTTTGAAGCATCCGTCGCACAAACGGACGACCTCCGCGAAGGCGACATCGTCGAAGGAACGATCCTCAAGGTCGGCAAAGACTCCGTCGTCGTCGACATCGGCTACAAGTCCGAGGGCGTGATCTCGCTCCACGAGTTCCTCGACGCCGAAGGCAACATCTCGGCCACACCCGGCGACCAAGTCGACGTGTTGATCGAGACCAAAGAGAACGAGGATGGCCTCGTGTCCCTCTCGAAAGAGAAGGCGGACAAGCTCAAGGTCTGGGACGAGATCAGCGCGGCATGCGAACGGGACGAGCTCATCGAAGGCACCATCACCCAACGCGTGAAAGGCGGCTTGGCCGTGACGATCCGCGGGGGCGTCAAGGCGTTCTTGCCCGGCTCGCAGGTGGACCTTCGTCCGGTGCGCAACCTGGACCGCCTTCTCGGGCAGACGTTCCAGTTCAAGGTCATCAAGTTCAACAAGAAGCGCGGCAACATCGTCCTCTCACGACGCGTCTTGCTCGAAAAGGAACGTGACCGGCTCAAAGAGGCGACGCTCGAAAACCTGGAAGAGGGCCAGATCGTCACCGGCACGATCAAGAACATCACCGAGTACGGTGCGTTCGTGGATCTCGGAGGCATCGACGGCCTGCTCCACATCACCGACATGAGCTGGGGCCGGGTGAACCATCCGTCCGAGGTGTTCGAGGTCGGGGACGAAGTCACCGTCAAGGTGCTCAAGTACAACGCGGACACGGAGCGAGTCTCCCTCGGCCTCAAGCAGACCACCGAGGATCCATGGAACGTGGCACACGACGTCTACGTCCCGGGCAAGAAGGTGAAGGGCAAGGTCGTATCGCTCACCGATTACGGCGCTTTCGTCGAGCTCGAGCAAGGCGTCGAGGGGCTCATCCACGTGAGCGAGATGACCTGGGCCAAGCCCAAGCATCCCTCGAAGGTGCTCGAGGTGGGTCAGGAGGTCGAATGCGTCGTGCTCGACCTCGATGCGCAGAACAAGCGGATCAGCCTCGGCCTCAAGCAGCTCGAGCCGGATCCGTGGACGGTGTTCACGCAGAAGTACAACCCCGGTGACATCATTCAGGGTCGCGTCCGCTCGATCACCGACTACGGCGTGTTCGTCGGAATCGAAGAAGGCGTGGACGGGATGGTTCACAAGTCCGACCTCAGCTGGACCCAGCGCATCAACAACCCGGCCGACCTGTATCGCAAGGGCGACGAGGTCGAAGCGATCATCCTTTCGATCAATCACGACGATCGCAAAGTCAGCCTCGGCATCAAGCAGCTCTACGAAGATCCGTGGAGCTTCATCCCGGAGCGCTATCCCGAGGGAACCGTGATCGAAGTGCGCGCCATCGGCGCCGACGAGTACGGGATTCACGTCGAGCTCGAGCGCGGCGTCGAGGGTGTGATTCCACGCGGCGAGATCAGCGCCGACCTGAGCCAAGAGCCGACCGACATCGTCAAGACCGGCGACATCGTCAAAGCGCAGGTCATCCGCATCGACGAGGACGAGCGAACGATCACCCTGTCGCTTCGCGCGGCCGAGGGCCAAGAGGTCGACCAGATCGAGCGTCCGGCCGAGTCCCAGAGGCGGGCGGCTCCGCGCAAGGTGGGTCCGAGCCTCGGCGGCGCCCAGGCGACGCTCGGCGACGCCCTCAAAGACAAGCTCGGCGCTTTGTCGATCGCCAAGAGCGAAGAAGAACCGAAGCCGGACGAAGAGTAGGGCGGGGATCGAGGCCCGCGCCGCGAGAAGCGGGGTCCGCGGTCGGAGGCTCGTGGCCCGAGAGTCGGGGATCGTGACCCGCGGCCCGAGGGCCGCGGCCCGGGGAGCGAGACGAAAGGCGCCTGATGTCCATCACGGGCCTCGGCGCGCGGCCCTCGATCCACCAACCTCGAATCTCGACTCTCGAATCTCGCTCCGCTCACCCAGGCCCGCGGAACGCGGCCCGAGCCTCGGGCCCCGGGGTTGCGTCAGAGCACGTTGACCACGACGGCGGTGATGTTGTCGCGGCCACCGCGCGCGTTGGCGAGCTCGACGAAGCGCTGCGCTGCGCCCTTTGGCCCCATGTCGATAACGCTCGGGATCTCGTCGTTCTGCAGGTATCCGTGCAATCCGTCCGAGCACAGCAGGAACGCGTCGAAAGGCTGGACCTCGAAGAAGCCGGTATCGACTTGAACGTATTCACGGCTCCCGACCGCACGCGTGATCACGTTGCGATGCGGGGAGCGAGCGGCTTCGGCTTCGGTGATGATTCCCTGTTTGAGCTGCCAGCCAACCAGCGTGTGATCCTCGGTGAGAGGCTCGGCGTAGCCCCCGCGGATCAGATAGATTCGGCTGTCTCCAACTTGCGCCGTGATGCCGTAGTTCCCGCACATCGCCAAGACGGACACCGTGGTGCCCATCCCCTGCTGCTCGGGCGCGTGCTGGGCCAATCCGAAGACCATGTAGGTCGCCGCTTGCACGGCGCTCTCGACGATCCGAATCGCTTGCCGTAGCGAATCCTCGGAGGTGTCGCCTGCCGCGACCCGATCGAGCGCGGCGTGCCCTCGGCTGACCATGCCGTGCACGGTATCGACCGCCTCCTGGCTCGCGATCTCGCCCGCCGCGTGCCCACCCATTCCGTCGGCCACGACATACAGACCGAGACCGTCATCGATCAGGAAAGCATCTTCGTTTAGCTTTCGGCGTTGGCCGACATCGGTCAGTCCGGCACTGTGGTATTGCAAGTCGTCCTCGCTGGGCGGGCGGCTGCCGACCGGCCCTCGTCTGCTCAGATTAGCCAAAAAGAGCCCGCGATACCAAAGAAGGCGCCGAAGCCCGGCAGGGGCGTGGCCCCGGCCGCTGACAACCAAAGGCAGACTGCTAAGCTCGGGCGCCATGAGCGCGGAATCAGTCACCGAAGATCTGCAAAGCACCTGGGAGGCCTTGTGCCAGCGGAAGGACCAACTGCGCCTCGACCGCAAGCTAGCGGAGTTGGCGCTCGGTCTCATTCAGGAAATGGGCAACGGTCCCGAGCAGCGCGCCGTGCTTCGGATCCTCGCCGAAGCGTGGGCGGACGATTGGAGAATCGCATTGCCGACCGCAGGCATGTTGATCGAGCAGGCGGGAAGACGAGGCATGGACGAGCCGACGCTCAGCGAAGATGGGCCAGCTTGGTGGGCTGCTCGTACTCTCGAGCGCAGCCTCGATGCGCTCGACGAATCGGACCGCGACAATCCCGAGATCGCCGGCAACCTCTACGCCATGCTCGGCAACGCATTGCGCTTCTGCGGGCCCGGTCGCGACGCGGAAGCGCAAGAGGCGTTCACGCGCGCGATTGAGCTCGACGCGGAGCGCGGTGAGTGGTGGTACGACGCCGGTCTCCTCGACAAATGGCGCGGGCGCTTCGAAGAAGGATTCGCCGCGAACGACCAGGCGCGGATGCGCCTCGGGCCGGAGCGGCCGGTCTTGTGGAATTTCGCGATCTGCGCCACCGCGATCGGCAAGGGCGAAGAAGCGGTTGCCGCATGGGAAGCACTCGGCGTTCCCGCGCGCCTCGATCAGGCGCGTCAGATGCCTTACGTCGCCGGGCTCCCTCCGATGCTCGTCCGCGTGTTGTCCCGCACCCCCGAAACCGACGCCACGTCGAGCATGCCCCAGAAGGCGGTTGCATTCGAGCTGGTGTGGGTCGCGCCGCTGAGCCCCTGCCATGGCGTCGTCCAGTCGCCGACGTTTCGTGACGCACCGGTGGATTATGGAGACCTGGTCTTGTGGGATGGAGCGCCGGTCGCCGCGCATCAGATCCCGGGACAAGATCCGATGCCGGTTTTTCCGCTGCTCGAAATCCTTCACAAGGGCGACGAGTGGCGCTGGCCCTTCGTCGCGCTCGAGCGGGAGCCAGGGGCCCTCGACGGCTTGCAGGAAGAGCTCCCGCAAGACGTCCGCGTGTTCATCCAGCACGAGCGCTTTGCCCATCATTGCGCCGCTTGCGAGGGGGGTCAGCCTCACGAGCACGCGCCCCATGGGCCAGCGGACCCGACGGAGGTCGGGAGCGGATCGGACCCGTCTCTCATCCGAGGGAAGGTCATCGTGCGGCCGACACCCGATCTCGCGGGGTTCCGAGAGGCGTGGGAAGCGGCGACGCGCGCTCGCGCCGTCTCCATCGCCATCCCGGGCCTCTACGAGCAGCTCGGGGAATCCAAGCGCGCCGGACAGGAGCACCAAGCCTGGCGCGGGATCGAAGGCAAGGTCCTACGTCACAAGGCCCGTTCGTGAGCACGACGCGAGCCGAGCTTCTTCCGTCGCGGCAGTACGTCTTCGAGGGGCTGCCCGTCCTCGACGAGGCAACGCTTCAGGAACGGCGGGAGCTCGTTTTCCTGGTCCTGTCGGGTTTGTTCTTGGGGACACTGGCGATGCTCAACATCTTGGGCGTCACGCGCTTCATCGACTTGAGCTTTCGGTTGCCGGGGACCCAAATCACGATCCCCATGCCGTTGGCGGTAGGCGTTTTGCCGTATCCCATCACCTTCTTGTGTACCGACTTCATCTCGGAGCTCTTCGGTCGTCATCGAGCGAACCAAGTCGTGTGGATGGGCCTCGCGCTGAATCTGTGGGTGATGTTCATCCTGTGGGTCGGCGGGGCGCTTCCGGGTTTCGAGCCGCCGGACCAACCGAGGGCCGGTGTGTTCTTCGAGCTTCGGCGACTCGCATTCAGCGCGGTCACCGCGTCGATGATCGCCTATCTGGCCGCGCAGTTCATCGACGTGCAGGTTTTCCATTTCTGGAAGCACCTGACCGATGGGCGCCACCTTTGGCTTCGCAACAACGGATCGACGCTGGTGAGCCAACTCGTCGACACCGTCTCGGTGATCCTGATCACGCACTTTCTGGCGAAGGGCCTACCGCTCGACGAGTCGCGCCCGCTCTGGCCACAGCTGCTCACGTTCATCTGGGCAGGCTACAGCTTCAAGCTGGCGGTGGCGCTGCTCGACACGGTGCCGTTCTACCTCGGGGCGAGGCATTTGGGCCGATACCTTCGCATCCACCCCGTGCACGGCACCGCGTCGCGCTGAGCGGCGCTACTGATCGCTGTTGTCGAAGACGTACACCGCGCCGCTGTTGGGAATCGGCGTTCCCGAGGGCACGCCGTTGACGCCGACGGCCGGGCTGTCCTCGAAGGGAGCGCCCACGATCAGGGTGTCGCCCGACAAGCTCAGGCTCGCGCCCTTGGTCGTCGCCTGGACCTCACACGGATTGAGGGTGCTCGGCTCCCCGTACGAGACCGAGCCGGGCGGACCGGCGAACTGAGAGCCGGTGTCGGCGTTGAACGCCTTGTAGAAGTTCGTTTGCGTCCACATCCCGTCGATCAGGCTGAACACGTAAGCCGCGCCGCTGTTGACCCCTCCGACCGAGCTCTCGCCCGGAGAGCCAACGACGAGCGTCGTGTCGGAAATGGCCAAGTTCGCGCCGAATAGATACGCCGCGTCCGCGTTGGAAGCCTTGAGGTATTGCGTCTGCTCCCACACGCCGCCCATGCGTTCGAAGACGTAGACCGCGCCAGCATCCTCGGCGCTGTTGTCGTTTTGATCACCCGCATCGGCGCTGTCCTCGCGCTCTGCGCCCACGGCGATCACGTCCCCGGCAATGGCGACCGCGAATCCAAAACGATCGCCCGCATCGGTGTTCGAAGCCTTGAGATAGGCCGTCTGCTCCCAGACGTCGTCGATACGCTCGAAGACGTAGGCGGCGCCTGCAGCGGGGGCGCTGTCGTCAGCTTCGTTCCCGTTGACGCCCGTGGCGGCGCTGGCCTCACCCGGTGCGCCCACCACGACCGTGTTGCCATCCTCGGAGACGGCGACTGACACGCCGAATCCATCGCCTTCGCCGCTGGTGGGGCAAGCGAGCTCCTCGCAGGGCGCCTCACACAGGTACGAGCCACCGGCATTCGAAGCCTTGAGGAAGGCTTCCTGCGTCCAGAGGCTGTTCGTGTTGTTGAAGACGTAGACGGCTCCGCTGTAGTCGCGCTCGAAAAACGCGATCGGAGGCTCGCCGGTCGAGTGTCCGGGCGACCCCACGACCAACGTGCGCCCGTCGGGGGTCAACCCCATGCTCGCGCCAAACAGATCCAGTGAATTCGCCGGGCCCCCTTCGGGGATGATGAACCCGAACGTGCCGTCCTGAACCCACTCGCCATTGCGGTTGCGGTAGACGCGCACGTTTCCGCTTCCGGCGAGGTTCAAGCCCATCGTGCTGACGACGAAGAAATCGTCACGAACATCGGCTTCCAGTCCGTCGGCGGTCGCCACGCTCCAGCCGTAGAGGCCCTGCGTGCCGCCTTGGCTCGGAGCTTGGAGCTGCTGGACGACCTCCCAATCGCCGTCGAGGTTTCGCTCGAACACGGCCACGCGGCCGGTGTCGGGGCTGGTCGAAGGCGCGCCCACGATCATGCGATCCCCCAAGATGGCGACGGTCGTACCAAAGAGCGCGTTTTCGCGCGGAGCCGGCGACTTCACGTAGGCCTTCAGCTCGGTCGCTGCACAGAAGCCGTCGCGGCATACGCCCGCGTCGTCATTGCAGCTCGTGCCGTCGGGCACGGGAGTGCTGATGCAGACCCCCACGCTCGTGTCGCAGGAGGGCACCGCGCAGGGATTGGTCGCCCCCGCAGCGCACTCGGCGTCGGTCTCGCAAAAGCGATTCGTGCCGCCACCCGTTCCTCCGGTGCCGCCTATGTCCGAGCTGCCGCTTCCGCCGCACCCGAAGAGCAGCGTCGCGGCCAAAAGCCAAGCGGTCGCAAGATTTGAAGAAAAATTAAGAAAACGTGCCATTACCACCTCCCCATCGGGGGGACCAAGAGATCCATCGGGGCATCATACCCGGACCCTTCGGCACTTCAAGACGCGCTTTGCTCGGACGTCGCCCAGACGAGCGCCACGGTTGGCGGGATCGCGCCACTCGCACATTGGAGCACATCGCTCACCCGCTGGAAATTACGAGCCAGCTTCGGATTCGCCGAGTATTGCATCGTGGCAGACGCGACGCCGTACTTCGGCCGCTATCGCTTGGTGCGGCCGATTTCCGACTGCGACCGCGGACGCGCCTATTTCGCGAAGCGAATCGGCGCCGATGGCTTCGAAAAGGACGTCGCGCTCTGGCATTTGCACGACGCGGAGACGACGTACTCACTCGACGACGCCATCGAAGAGGCCAAGCAAGCGGCGCTCCTGTCCCATGCGAACGTCGCACACGTGCTGGATTTGGGTCTCGTCGGAGGGGCCTGCTTCGTGGTCACGGAGTGGGTCGGGGACACCACCTTGGCGAACGTGGTGCGCCGCACGGGGACGCTGCCCTGGCACGTGGCGGCACGGATCGTGAAGGACGCCGCGAGCGCGCTCCGCTACGTGCACCAACGCCGCGCCCCGAACGGAGAGCTCCTGCGTCTGGTGCATCGCCGCATCTCGATGCGACGCCTCGCGCTCAGCGACTTCGGGGCCGTCAAGGTCACCGGCTTCGGCACCTCTAGGGCTTGGCGCCTCCGCGGGGTGCCTCGTGCTCCCGAATGGGACCGCGACGAGCCCGTCGACGGGCGGGCCGACGTATTCGCGCTAGCGAAGATTCTCGAGACCTGCCTCGGCCCACAGGACGTGCCCGCCGAGGTTCGGGTCGCGATCGAGCGCGCTACACACCCCTACCAAGAGCATCGCTCGACGGCTCGCGAGCTCGAAGATGCGCTGGCGACGATCCTTCACCGCCGAGGTCACGAATGCGCTTCGGAAAGTCTCGCGCCACTCGCGCGCGCATGTGCGCCGCCAGTGGCTCTCGGTGCGTTCGGATGACAGAAGCTCACTCGGCTTCCGGGGGAAGGGCATCGGCGTCCTCTGGAGCCTCGCTCTCCTCCTCGGCCGCGGCCTCTACCGGGCTCTCCTGTGTCGCCGCCTGCTGCCGCACGGCTCGGTCGAGCGCCTGCTCGCCGGAGGTGGAGAGGTAGGCAAGCCAGACGGAAAGCGCCATGAAGGCAAACGCAAAGATGGCGGTCAGCCGCGTCAACAGGTTGCCTGCGCCCGCGCCGCCGAAAATCTGCTGGCTCGCGCCACCACCAAAGGCCGAGCCCAGACCACCCCCTTTTCCGGATTGCAGAAGCACGACCAGGATCAAGAAGAGGCACACGAAGACATAGACGATCGAAATGAACGTATACATGGTTTCAACTTTCCGCGCGGCGGACGCCGGCATCGATGATCGGAATGAAATCTTCGGTTGAGAGGGACGCGCCGCCGACGAGGGCACCGTCGATGTCACGCTCGCTCAGAAGCTCGTGCGCATTGCCGGGCTTCACGCTCCCTCCGTAGACAATGCGGACCGAGTCCGCCCAGGGCTTCCCTTTGAGATCGGCGAGGCTCGCGCGGATCGCTTCGTGTACCTCCTGCGCATCGGACGCCTTGGCCGTCCGGCCCGTCCCGATCGCCCAAATCGGCTCGTACGCGATCACGAGCGGCGCGAGGGCGACCGCATCGAGACCGTCGGTAGCCGCCTCGACCTGACCCAGCACGACCTCGAGAGTCTTGCCGCTTTCACGCTGCTCGAGGCTCTCTCCCACGCACACGATGGGCACTACCTTCTGCAACAGCAGCGCAGCCACCTTCTTGCGCACTCCGCCGTCGGTCTCGCCGAAGTATTGGCGGCGCTCCGAGTGGCCCACGATGCAGTATCCGCACCCCGCGTCCCTCAAGAGCGCCGGGCTCAGCTCGCCGGTGAACGCGCCCGAGTCTTCCCAGTACGTGTTCTGCGCCGACAGCCCGACTGCCGAGCCGTCGATGGCGGATCGAACCGCGCTCAACGACGTCGCGACGGGAGCTACCACCACGTCGCAAGCCAAACCATCGCCGACGTGCGCGGCGATGCCGCCAGCGAGCTCCTTCGACTCGGCGATGGTCTTGTGCAACTTCCAGTTGCCGGCGATCATGGGTCTGCGTGATGTCATGAGCGCAACGCCTCCACGCCGGGTAGGGGCCGGCCTTCCAAGTACTCGAGCGATGCGCCACCCCCTGTCGAGACGTGGTCGAAGCGACTCGCGAGCTTGGCCTGCTGAATGGCCGCCACGCTGTCGCCCCCGCCGACCACGCTGAACCCTGGGCAGTCCGCAGCAGCTCGGGCGACGGCCAAGGTGCCTTCCGCAAAGGCCGGATTCTCGAACAACCCCATCGGCCCGTTCCAAAACACCGCCTGGGCACGGCGAAGCCGCTCTCGGAACCGCTTCTCCGTCTCGGGACCGATGTCGAGCGCCATGTCGTCGGCGGCAATGCCCTCCACGGCGCTGACCTGCGCTTCGCTGGCGTCGGTCGAATCACCCACCCGCACGTCGACGGGAAGGACCAGAGCCACGCCTTTTTCGTCGGCAGCGCTCATCAAGCTTCGCGCGAGGGCGAGCTTGTCCTCTTCGTACCGACTCTTGCCGACCGACAATCCGCGTGCCGCCAAGAAGGTGTTGGCCATTGCCCCTCCGATGAGGAGCGCGTCGACCTTGCCGAGCAGCGCCTCCATGACGCCGATCTTGTCGCTCACCTTGGCGCCGCCGAGCACGGCGACAAAAGGACGCGGCGCATCGGTTCGCAACTTGTCGAGGGCCTGAAGCTCGCGTTGCAGCAGCAGCCCCGCCGCACGTTGCTCGATGAGGCCAGGCAGGGCGCTCACCGAGGCATGAGCGCGATGGGCGGCCCCGAACGCGTCGTTGACGTACGCGCCACAGCCGCCACCGAGCTCGCGTGCGAAATCGACGTCGTTGGCTTTCTCGCCGGGATGGAACCGCAAATTCTCGAGCAAGGCCACTTGGCCGTCACGAAGATCCTGAACGACTTTGCGTGCACCGTCCCCGATGCAATCGTCCGTCAGACGAACCTCGATGTCGTCGAGAAGCTCGGCCAACCGCGCGCCCACCGGCTCGAGGGAAAGCTCCGGCACCACTTTGCCCTTGGGGCGTCCGAGGTGCGAGGCCAGCACCACCCGCGCGCCCTCGTCGAGAGCGTGCTTGATCGTGGGCAACGCGGCGCGAATCCGCGTGTCGTCGGTGACCTCGCGACCTTTCAACGGCACGTTGAAATCGACGCGAATGAAGGTCGTGACGCCCTCGAGGCTGAGGTCTTCGATCGAGCGAATCCTTCCCGAGCCCACGTCCGTCATCCTCCCTTGGCGACGATCCGAACGAGGTCGATCATGCGATTGGAGAAGCCCCACTCGTTGTCGTACCAGCTTTGAACCTCGACGAGGTCTCCGCCGACGACCTGGGTCTGGGCCGCATCGCAGATGGAAGAATGGGGGTTCCCCATGAAGTCGACCGACACGAGGGCGCGCTCCTCGAACGCCAAGATGCCGCGCAAAGGACCTTCGGCGGCTTCCTTCAAGGCACGATTGACCTCGTCGCGATCCGTGCTGCGCCCCACCTGCGCGGTCAAGCACGTGAGCGACACGTTCGGAGTCGGTACGCGAATCGCGGTGCCGTCCAGCTTGCCCTTGAGCTCGGGAAGCACGAGCCCGATTGCCGTCGCTGCGCCGGTCGAGGTGGGAATCATGGAGACTGCGGCGGCACGCGCTCGACGCATGTCACTGTGCGGCAAGTCGAGGATTCGCTGGTCGTTCGTGTACGAGTGGACCGTGACCATGTGGCCCTTCACGATGCCGAACGAGTCGTTGAGCACCTTGGCGAGAGGCGCCAAGCAATTCGTGGTGCACGACGCGCAGCTGATCACTTGATGTTTGCTCGGATCGAACTGGTCGGTGTTGATGCCGACCACGAAGGTGCCGTCGATGCCGCTCTTGCCGGGCGCGCTGATGATCACGCGCTCCGCGCCTGCCTTGAGATGGGCGCCGGCGGTTTCCTTCGTCCGGAAGAGCCCGGTGCATTCGAGCACGATTTCCGCGCCCAGCTTTTTCCACTCGAGCTTGGCCGGATCTTTTTCGGCGGACACGGGAACCCGTTGGTCCCCAATCCACAAGGCGCCGTCCTCGGCGCGCACCGGCTTCGAAAAATGCCCGTGCACGGAGTCCCATTCGAGCAGGTGCGCGAGCACCTCGGCGCTGGTCAGGTCGTTGATGCCGACGATCTCGATGTCTTGCCCACGCTCGGCGACGATTCGCGCGATGCAGCGACCGATTCGCCCGAAGCCATTGATTCCGACTTTGATGCCCATCCCTTCGCTTCCCCTTCTTCCGACGGCGCGCACGAGCAGCGCCCTGTGAGAAGGCGGAACGTAGCCGCGTGACTGGGCAGGGTCAAGGAGCCAAAGGCGCGAATCGCTTGCGTTTTTGCGTCAGCCGGGTCGCCGCGCGACCGTCACTCCGCCGCTTCTTGCGCGTCACGAAGCTCGGAGGTCACGAGCTCGAGCACTGCATTGGTGAACGCGACGATGTCCGAGCGGCTGTGCCCGCTATTGCGGAGCTCGCGATAAACCGACTTCGCCAAAATCCGAACGCCGCGGCTGTCCACCGCCGACGCTTTCGGTGCTTGTGTGCTTGGTGCCCCCATCCTGGTCCGAGCATGATGCAGTTTGCGTGCCACCTGAAGAAAACGGCAAACGGCAGGGGTTTTCGCACGCGCTTTACAGCAGCATTTACAGGCGCAGGATGCTTTTGCCACACCTGAGCCCAAAAACGTCACGGTCGCTTGGAAGTGCGTACTGCATTTCGCAGTTCGGGCCGGAGGCGCGAACGCAGCTACGCGCGCAAAGGCTCGGGAACACCGGCAATTTCGGCTGGACGGCCGGTCTGGTTGGAGCTGCTTTCGACCGCATCCCGGAGTTGGCGCAGGGCCTGGGTGTGAAGACGGCTTGCCCACGATTTCGAGATGCCGAGCTCTCGCGCGATTTCATCGATCGCGCGCCCCTCGAAGTAGTGTCCCCGCACCAGCAGCCGCTGTCTCGGGGACAGGTTTGGGATCGCCGCGAGCAGGCGCTGCAGGGCTTCGTTTTGAAGCGCGGCGGTCTCGGGGCTCCGGTCGCCGTAGCGGCCCTGAAGCGGGATGGCCGAGGTCAGGCTTGCTGTCAGACGCGTGAACGCCCGATCGAGCTCGGTCGGTGCGGCGGTAGGCTCGACGCTCGCCTCTGCTTTGGCCCGCTCGTGCGCCCTCCGCGAAAGCGTGGACATCTTGCGCACCCCGTCGAGCATTGCGCCGCGCACCCGATGGTACGCAAACGTTTGGAAGCGGATCCCGCGCCCTGGATCGAAGCGATCCCGTGCTTCGAGGAGGCCGCCGAACCCAAAAGCGATCAGATCCTCCAGCTCCCCCCGAAGGCAGAGCTCCCGTTGAAGACGGGCAGCCAGCCCGACGACTAGCTTCCGATGGCGCGCAATTAGCTCGGTTTGATCCATGCCTTCGCTCCTGAACGGATTTCCTTTAGCCAAGTGGGTTAATGAAGTCAAGTGGACTACATACACTTACATCTTCGGTGCTGGTTTCAGCTCTCGAGCTGGGCTACATCCGGACCCGTGCCCATGAAGGGTCCCAGCGTTGCGAGCACCGGCCGGCCGCGCAGAGGCCCATTTTCGGTGCTGCTCGATCGAATCGAGGAAGACGAGGACGCGCTCGACGCCTTCATCTACGCCTATCAGGAGCTAACCCGCCCGGAGCGCGCGGCGTTCGCGCATGCCGTCGTGCAGGACGCTGGCCGCCCCGCCACCGCGTTGCTGGCCTTGTTGGAAGTCGAGCCGGACCATGCGCTCCGGCGGCGGCTCGCGGACTTGGTCCGGGGCCACGCGGACGTGACGGCGTGGACGCGCCTCGACGGGAGCCCGACCGATGGCGAGGCGGAGCTGAGCCACGGCGTCGACGGGTTGGTCGCGACCCTACGCGTACGCTGGAACGACGGGGAAATCACGCACCTCGCAATCGAACCGAGCCACGCGTCGAGATTCGACGGGACGGCGTCGGCGCAGCGCGAGGCGATCGACCTGATCACGCCGATGCTTTGGCGTTACATCCGGCGGGGCGGAGCGCTCCCCGACGGGATGCGCCGTTTCGCCGGCTTTTTTTCGCACGGAGGCGACGGCGACGATCAGTGGTAGCCGTGGCCGTTGGCCAGAAGCGCACCTTCGAACTCGGTCGTCTCCATCAACGAGCCGTCCTCGGCGTCGCGTCGCACGATGAAGTAGTGCCGTGTGACCGAGTCGTTGTCCTCGCGCGCCACGACCGAGATCGTGTTCAGTCCGGGGTGCACCGGAATCTCGGCGCTGAAGGTCAGCTCCCTCGGATTCGAGCTCGCCTGGTTCGACTCGTAGTAGACCTTGTGCCCGCTGGTCGAGATGTACAGATCGCGGACACGTTGCTGGTCTGTGACCTTGCCCTCGATCCGAATCGAATCGTCGCGCGTCACGAAGTCGCCGAGGCCGGCCAGCTCGATCACCGGCGCCGCATTGCCGACCACCCAGGCGATGGGAGCGGCGTCGGGGACCGGCCCGGCCGCGCTCTTCGCGTCGGTGGCGCGCACCCAGCCTGGCCGACCTTTGCCTAGATCGAGGCGCAGGAAGGCACCGCTGGTCGCGGTTTGAAACAGCCGCGCGTCGCGCTCGACCCGTCCCACGACCGGAGCTGCTTCGCCTGGATAGGCGACGATTTCGCTTCCCGCCTTCACGCTGACGACACGCTTGATCGACAGCTCCTGAAGGGGTGCTTCCTCCTTGCGCACCGGCACCTCGAGTCTCTGCCCGGCGCCGATGCCGAAGTCCGTATCGCTCACGCCGAGCATCAGCGTCGCCTCGTCCTCGGCGTACTTCGGAAGCACCTGGAACGTGAATGGGACCACCCATTGCTCACCCGGCTTCAGCTCGTCCCGCTCGAAGCGGCCGTCGTTGAGCAGAACACCGCTGCCGCTCTTGTTCTGCAGATTGGCTTGCACGTCGAGGCTCGATGCCTCGCCGACGTTCCGGACGGTGAAGTAGATGGTCGCCTGCTCACCCGGTTGAACGAAGCCGTCTCCGTTCCCTTGAACGTCTGCGACTTGGAGCCCGTAGGCAAAACGCGGCTGGGGAAGGGCGCGGATCAACGTGCGGACCTCGACTGGGTCCGGAGCGTGCCCGTGTGCTTCCTCGAACTCGACCTCGATGCCGTCGGCGCGATCGATCGTGCCTCGTGGGATCCTGCAAACGCGCTCGTCGTTCTCGCGGATGCACACGCCGAGGGTCGTCGTCCAGCTTCGCGTTTCGCCCGGATCGAGCTTTCCGAAGACGAGCTCGCGCCCGTCGAACAAGCGGTTGTCGCTGCTGGTGGTCGCCCGGAACCGGTAGAGCGGCTTGTCGCCCACGTTGGTGACTTCGACGCGTAGCGAGAGCGGGTCGCCCGCGCGCGTGGGCTGGTCGCTGGAGGTCGTGGTGGCGACCACTTTGACCTTGCTCGGGCCGAGGTCCGGACCGACGCTCCAGTCGATGCCGAGCTTCTTCAGATCGCGGACCACCTTCTCTGTCTCTTGCTTTTCGACGCGATCGATGATCGGCTTCGCTTCCCTCAGCATTTGAGGCCGCTTGGACGACTTCGCGTTCGCGACGAGGTTACGGGAGAAACGAATCAAGAAATTTTCTTGGGCTTCGTTTTCCTGCTCTTCGGGCTCGGCCTCGAGCAGCTCCTGGCGAAGCTCGGGATTGAGGTAGTACCCAATCACGACCGCGGGCCGCTGCGCGTCGCTCGCGCTTTCGTGGGTCAGGTGCGCTTCGAGGTCGGCCTCCCGCGGAAAGATGTCGTTGACCTGCAGGTCCATGTTTTCTTCGTCGACCGTCATCGGGCTGATCGCGATGTCGGGCACGATGCCGACGCCCTGGATCGAGACGTCACCGGGCGTCAGGTACTGTGCGACCGTGAGCTTGAGGGCCGATTCGTCCTGCAACTCGTAGAGCACCTGCACCGACCCTTTGCCAAAGCTTTGCTCACCGATGATCACCGCGCGGTCGTGATTCTTGAGAGCGCCGGCGACGATCTCGCTGGCCGAGGCGCTCTGGCCGTTGATCAACACGACCATGGGATAGCGGGGCTCGGTGCCGGCGGACCTCGCGAATTTTTCCTCTCGTTGCCGCGGGTCCTGAGACGAGGTGGTGACGATCGATCCGACGTCGAGGAACGTGTCGGCGACCTCGACGGCCTGATCCAGCAGGCCGCCGGGATTGGTGCGCAGATCGAGCACCAAGCCGACCATTTCCTTCTTGTGGAGCGCGGCGAGCGCGCTTCGTAGGTCTCTTTCCGTGTTGCCCTGGAAGTTGTTGATCTTGATGTAGCCGACGCCATCTTTCAGCATCCGACGCTCCACCGACTCGATCTGGATGCGATCGCGAGTCAGCTCGACCGGTCGAGGGGCGCTCCACTTTCCGGCGGGTGTCTCCCGGCGAATGAAGATGGTCACCTTCGAGCCGGGCCTGCCACGAAGCCGATTCACCGCCTCCTGAAGAGGCATGTTGAGCGTCGACTCGTCGTTGATTTTGACGATTCGATCGCCGCGCTCGAGCCCCGCCTCGAAGGCGGGCGTTCCCGGTATCGGCTTGATCACGGTCAGATGGCCGTCGCGAATCGAAATGACGATGCCGAGCCCGCCGAACTCGCCGCGGGTGCTCGTCCGCATCTCTTTGTAGGTATCCGGATCCAGCAAGACCGTGTGCGGATCGAGGGTTCTCAACATGCCGTTGATAGCGACGTACTCGACGTCGCGAAGCTCGATGTCGTCCTCCTCCTCGAGCTGGTCCTGAAGGAAGGCAAACACCTCCCGAAAGCGGCCAGCCAGCTCCCACGGGCTCGACACGTCTCCCACCGGGAATTCACTTTGCGCGCTGTTGACCTGCACTTTGAGGTTTTGGGCGCCGTCTTCGTAATGCACGAGCACCGGTGCCACGCCCTGCTGGATCGCATCCAAGCCCGCGAGCATCATGCGCTGGTAGTCGACGCGGGTCGGATCGACGTAATCCTTGTTCACCTCGTGAATGACCCGGTTCATGACCTGCAGCTTCGTCAGGTCCCAAGGGGTCTTTTGGCGCGCAGCCAAGGCCCTCGGCGAAGTGTCGATGTCGATTTGCAGGCCGTTTTCGACCGGCCATCCGAAGGAAACGGTGAACGCCGCGAGGACGACCACCAAACCAAGCACGGGCTTCCAGAGTCTTTTCATTCGATTTTTGTGGGGGAGGGGGGAGATTCAGGAGTGTAGCGTCGTTGGGCCGCTGGGCCAATTGCGCTGGTAGATACCTAAGGTTATCGAAGCCGGGTGCCACATCGCATCCTCCGGCAGCAAATCGCCAAACCGGTGCTCGAAATTTGTAAGGAGCTCCGCAATGCGGGGGAGCGTGCATGGGTCGTAGGCGGCTGTGTCCGTGACACGCTGCGCGGCCAACGAGTCAACGATTGGGACGTAGCCACGACCGCGCGCCCTGACAAGATCCAGAAGACGTTTCGACGGGTCGTGCCCACGGGGATCGAGCACGGCACCGTGACCGTGCTCTGGAAGGGAGGCGCGTACGAGGTCACGACCCTGCGCGGCGAGGGGGCCTACAGCGATGGGCGACGTCCCGACAACGTCGTGTTCGTCGAGAGCATCGAGGCCGACCTCGCGCGGCGAGACTTCACGGTCAACGCCATCGCGTACGACCCGGTCGACGGCCGCATCGTCGACCCGTTCGAGGGCCTCGTGGACATGCGAAAGAAGCTGTTGCGCGCCGTGGGAGAGCCGAGCGAGCGCTTTCAGGAAGACGGGCTGCGAATCTTGCGCGGTGCCCGTTTCGTCGCGACCTTGGACTTCGAGCTCGAGCCGACCACGGAGGCGGCATTTCGCGGAGCCCTGGATACCTTCCGAAAGGTCAGCCCAGAGCGGGTCCGCGAAGAATGGCTCAAGGCGATGAAGGCGAGGGCACCGTCGAGAGCGTTCGAGGTGATGCGCAGGACGGGCATCCTGGAAGTGACCTACCCGGAGCTGCTCGAGCAGGTTGGGTGCGCCCAAAACCAATGGCACGCGTACGACGTGTGGAACCACACCATGCAGGTCCTCGACGCATCGGAGGGCGAGCCCATCGAGCGCGTGGCCGCGTTGCTGCACGACGTCGCCAAGCCGCGAACCCGCGCCTGGTCCGACAAAACGGGGGATTGGACCTTTTATCACCACGAAACCGTGGGTGCCGACATGGCCGACCAATGGCTGCGCGATTACCGGTTTTCGAATCAGGAGCGCGAGCTGGTGGTGAGCCTGGTTCGGCACCACCTGATTTGCTACGGCCCGGAGTGGAGCGATGCGGCCGTACGCCGTTTCATCAAGCGCGTCGGCGCCGAACGGGTCGAGCCGCTTCTCCGCTTGGGTGAGGCCGACGCCCTCGGCAAGGGCCGCAACGTCGATGAGGAGCTGGCCGCGCTTCGCGAGCTGCGCCGACGCGTCGACAAGACCATCGAAGAGGGCAACGCGCTGACGACGCGCGACCTCGCGGTCGACGGGAAGGACGTGCTCGAGCACGTGGAGAGCCCGGGCCCCATCGTCGGCGAGATCCTCCGAACGCTGCTCGACCGCGTTCTCGAGGACCCTTCGCTCAATACGCGAGACAAGCTCCTGCCTCTGGTCGAAGAGCTCGCCAAGGGGGACACGCACCCCACTCGAAACTGAAGTTGTCTCGCGCACTTGGCACCCACACCGCGAAAAACGGGAAGCTTTTGGCTTTTCGCGGTGTGGTTCGTAAGTGCTCGAAAACGGGTGCGTTTTGGGGGCGGTGCGTGTCCCCTTTTTTGACTGGGTGCGGGGCACGAGTAGCGTGCGGGACATGAGGCGTGCGGCTGTCACCTTGCTTCTCGCGGTCCTCGCGTGGCCCGCGACGGGCGTAGCGAAGAAAACGGAGGACTTCCGGCACAGCTACGAGCAGGTGTGGGGTGCGGCCATCCGCTTGATCCGTGTCGACCAGGGCTATCCGATCAAGGATCGCGACGAGGGCGTCGGGTACTTTCTCTTCGATTACCGCGACGACGGCCGAAGCTATCCCGGAAGTATCGAGCTGATTCGAATGAAGGATCAAAGCTCCGAGCTCATCCGGGTCGTCATCCAAATCCCTGCGATGCCGAGCTACATCGAACGCATGCTGCTCGACAAGCTCGAAAAGAAGCTCAGCGACGAATATGGTGAGCCGGCCGCGCCGCCGGAGAAATCCGGCGACGCTTCAGACGACTGATCGCAACGCGCGCCTTCAGGCGCGCTGCGCGCGGCTCACTGATTGGAAGCAGGCTGCTCGAAGCAGTAGAGCGCCTGCAAATCCTGTCCGCAGTCCTTGGTTTGCCACGCCGTCCAGCCAGGCTGGGATCGAACCCACTGACCGCTCATCGCAGGCACGTCGGTCGAGATCTCCGACGTGAGCCCCATGCAGCCGTTGTTGAAGTGCACGAAACCCTCACGCGTCGTATTCGTCCAGACGAAGCAGAAATCGTTCTCGCCCGGGATGACGCAGTTCGTCGTCAGCGTGGCGCCCGTCTCGGCGATGCGAATGTCGCGATCCAGCTCGCCGTCGATCAGATCCTCCCAGTCGGCGGCGATTTGATCGCCGTTGATGAGGCGGTATTCGATCTCCGATCGGTGGAAGCGCTTCTGAGGTGAGGTGCACTCGTCGGAAGTCCACGACATCCAGTAGCCGCCGAGGCCTGCCTCCTCGGCAAGCGCGGCACAAAGCTTGTCGGCTCCTCGTGGTCCTTCGAGCGCCGCCGTGAAGAGCTCGCTGCTGACGAAGACGAGCGCGGCCTCCTCGCAGGCACCGTCGACGCAGACTTCGAGCTCGCCGCAGCCATCTTCGGTGCCGGGGCAGGGTCGATTCGCGGGACCGGCGTACTGCGCGCCCTTGTCGGGGATGCACCCGCCGACACCGCCGGTGCCGCCGGTGCCACCCATGCCGCCGGTGCCACCCATGCCGCCTGCGCCGCCCATGCCACCCATGCCACCCATGCCGCCTGCGCCGCCCATGCCGCCCA
>CAZBWQ010000068.1:0-21912 GCA_964495565.1 uncultured Sandaracinaceae bacterium
GATCCACCGAAGAGGTCCCCGTCGGTGCCGTCTGCCGCCCTGAGCTTTTGGTCTTCGACGAGAAGGGTGCCATCCCAACGGTACACGTACGCGGCCCCTACGCCCCTTGCCGCGAAAGGCGCTGTGACCACGACGAGATCTTCTTCCATCGCGACTTGAAAACCGAAGCCATCGCCAGCTGCGCCATCGGATGCGAGGATGGCGCGCCGCTGTCGCCACGCCCCGCCATTTCGTCCAAAGATGACTGCTAATCCCGGGTGCTCTAGGCCTCCAGGTACGCCGACGAGGAGCGCCTCCTCTGTGCTGTCGAACCTCCACATGGCGCGCGACCAACAAGATTGACTGCGATCCGATCCGAGATACGCGTCCAGCAGTGAAAGAGCATATCTCATCGGTCTGACTTCATGGGACGGCGACTTGGCAGAAGCACTGAACTATGGACGTACGCCGTGACCAACTCAGGCGTCTATACGCAATTCTCAACGCGCCGGGATCCGTCGAGCTGATGCGCTCCTATTGAGCCGGTGGGCTCAACGAACTGACAGTAAGGTCACTCCGAGCGTTGCGTGTTCGCGTCGGGCAAGCCCCGCATCCTCTCGACCAACTGCGCTTGCGTCTTCACACCGAGCTTGCGCATCGCGGACTTTAGAAGCACGGAAACGCGCTGTGGTGAGATGCCGAACCGATAGCCGATGATCTTTCCGCTCTCGCCGCGGGCCGCGTACGTGGCGACTTGCGCCTCGCTTACGGAAAGGCCTCGCGGGTCGCCGAGATCCGGGGCGTTGGGTTTGGCGAGCACGAACCGACGCCCGTCGGTGTCGAACCAATCGACCAACGACCAGCGACCTCGCACCAAGCCGTGCCAGATTTCGAGCGCTTCGTCGGGATTGCTTTTTCGGAGCCTGCCGCGCGCCCGGTCGACACGCATCGCGGCTTCTCGGATCCGCTCCAACGAGGAGCGGTTCTTGGCACCGCCAGTGGCTTCGGACACCGAAAAGCGGGCAGGGTCGATCAGTGCCTCTCCATCGAGGGGAAAATCCGTAGGACGGATCCCGGTGGCGGAGTCCTGCTGCCTTAATCGTCGCCTGATCCGGTTTCCGGCGGTGATGTGCACAGCCAACATCAGCCACTGCCCGCGAGCTTTTCCGCTCAAATCGACCAACTCCTTCGACGGCATCACGATGTTGGTACCGTGAAGATCCGGATCGAACGCCCAGAGGTTGACGAAATCTTTGCAGCCAGTGTTCCGGCAGATCACATCGTAGAGCTTTGGCCAACGTGTGCGACATTCCGAAAAGACGCTGACCCCCCCCGCAAGGGCCTCGGACGTCTGCTGGACCATCTCGGCACCCAGCTCGTGCGCAGATTGCAGGAGGCCTGCGAGCACACCTGGCCCGGCCGTCCCCGGAGTCATTTGGACGATTAAAGGTTGTCCGTCGGGGGATGCACCCGCCGCCAGACTTGCGGCTACGCCCGAACCAAGGTCGAACATGCCTTTGCCAGCTTCGAGAAGCTGCGGTAGCCATTGTTGTGTATCGACCTCGAGGCTATAGGCCGCTTCCGCGATATCAATGGCTGTGCTCTTGTCGGGGTTCATCCTGCCGCCCTCAATTCTCGTCCGGCTCCGAGGGCATGCCCCGCATCCTCTCGACCAACTGCGCTTGCGTTTTGACACCGAGCTTGCGCATGGCCGATTTGAGCAGCACCGAAACGCGCTGCGGGGAAATGCCGAATCGATAGCCGATGATCTTTCCGCTTTCGCCGAGCGCCGCATAGGTGGCCACTTGGGCTTCTCGCTCCGAGAGCTCCCGGGGGTCGCGTACATTCGGAGCATTGGGCTTCGCCAGCACGAACCGGCGACCATCGGTATCGAACCAGTCCACCAGCGACCAACGCCCTCGTACCAACCCTTGCCACAACTCGAGGGCCGCGGCGGGGTCGGACTTTCGGAGTCTGCCGCGCGCCTTGTCGATACGCACGGCCGATTCGCGGAGGTTTGCTAGAGCGCGTGCGCTTTTCGCATCACCCACCGCCTCGGCAACCGTAAAGCGTGTCGGGTCGAGGAGCGCTTCGGCCTGCCGAGGCATTTGCGATGCCGGGAAAGCCTCGACATCCGGCTCCGGCAGGAGCCCGCGTCGCAGACGATTGCCCGCTGAAATATGAACCGCAAGCATCTGCCACCGCTCTCGCTCGGCCGAGCTCAAAACGATAGGCTCGGGTGACGGAATTACGACGTTGACTCCTTTGTGGTCCGGGTCGAGGGCCCAAATGCCCAACACGTCTCGGCAGCCGAGGTTGCGACTCATCGAGTCGACCACGCGAGGCCATTGCTCACGATCTTCGGAAACTACGTTGATACCGCCAGGACGTGCCCATGCTTCAGCAGTTTGCTGGATCAGCTCATTCCCAACCTCTTGGGCCGTTTGCATGAGCCCCTGAAGCACGCGCGAACCGGCGGTCCCTGGAATCATCTGCGTGATGAGGGGTTGGCCGTCGGACAACGCACCCGCGATTAACGCGGCGCAAGCTCCCATGCCGAGGTCGAGGACATCCGTACCGGCACTGATGACGTGAGGCAGCCAGTCGGCGGGCTCCGCCTGTAGGTCATACGCGGCTTCAACCACATCGATTGGCGTCGTTTTCGCACTCGAGCTCATGCCGAGTCGCCGTCGTTCTTGGAGAGACCGTTCGAAGCCGTCTGCATTGTCGCTCTCACCGCGCGCCCGCCGCGCGCGCGAGATCACACGCCGCTCCGACCATATCGATCGCTCCGGTCTTGATGGGTTTCACAGGGAATCCGCAGGCTATCATTGTGAGGCCGCGAGTCGTATACGTAATTGTTCGCCCTTTGCCGTCCGCGAGATGTGGGCGTTCTCGTTCGAATCCCCCAACTGGGTGATGCGTAGCGATTCACCATGTCGGCTCTGAGGGCTTGCTCGACCTCCCCGAAATCGGGGAAGACGCGCGAGCGTCGTTTGCCGGTGTGGTCGATCCAGCGGATGCGCCAGCGCCCGGCCCCTAGCTTCTGCGGTCGTGCGGTTCTTGGCATGTCTCGTTCACCTTCCCGTGAACGAGGCCGCGATTCTCCACGGTTGTTTCGGCCCGAAGATCCGTGGCGTTTGGACACGATTGGCCAGAGCCAATGGACACACGCCTAGTGATCGAGGGCCAACTGCCCGAGATTACCAGAGCCACCGATTGGACTCGAACCAACGACCTACGGTTTACGAAACCGTTGCTCTACCAACTGAGCTACGGTGGCAAATGAGACTGCGCTTGGCAGCGCGGCGAAGCTGGTAGCGTGAGGCGGCGTGCCTGTCAATTGCACGCTCGGGACCAGGCCGGACCGCGGAGCGCGCGGCTGATTCAGATCTCCTCGTCCTCGTCGTCGACGATGAGGTCGTCCTCGGGCTCGTCTTCGTCCTCGGCCTCTTCGTCCTCTTCTTCCTCTTCGTCGGCTTCGAGCGCCGTG
The DNA here is from genome assembly GCA_964495565.1 of uncultured Sandaracinaceae bacterium. Lineage (GTDB taxonomy): Bacteria > Myxococcota_A > Polyangia > Polyangiales > Houyiibacteriaceae > SG8-38. The sequence goes on from CAZBWQ010000068.1 coordinate 3,473, forward strand.
TACTTCAAATCGATGTCGGCGTCGGCGAGCTGGGTCTCGAGGAGCTCCATCAGCTCGTCCATGTCCTCGCCCGACCACTCGTCGAGGATCTCCGAGACGAAATCGTAGAAATCACCGCTGTCGATGCGACGCTCGATCTCCTCGATGTCATCGTCGGAAAACAGGCTGATCAAGTCTTCGCGCAGCGCATCGATCTCGCCGTCTTCGATTGCGTCGGCAACCGAAAGCCGAATTCTCTGCATCGTGCGCTTGCTGAGGTAAATCTCCATCCCAAACCCCTCACCAGATCGAATCGGCGCTACTATAAGAGAGGGTCGGGGGCTGTCAATCTTGTCCCGAGGGGGGCCTGCCCCCTATGCTAGCCCCGTGCCAAGCCGCGCCGCTGCCTTCTGTTTTTGGGCCCTCTGCCTCGCGGCACCGCACGTCGGCAAGGCCGACACCGAAGGCCCGTCGGCGCCCGAGGCCGACACACGCCCGGGCTCGTTCACCATCGGTCCGGAGATGGGGCTGGTGGTCCCTCTCTCGACCAAGCGCCTGTGTCCGTCCGGCTATGAATGCATCGCTGACCTCGGTTGGGCAGTGGGTGTGGGCTTCGCCTATCGGTGGCCTCGTGGGCTCGGGCTGGGCTTCGGGTACGAGGCCTGGCTCCTTTCGGCCAACGGCGTCTACGAGGTCACGGTGCCCCAGCTGTTCCTCGTCTCCTTGCAGCAGTCTTTTTTGCCCGATCGGAGAACCCATCCGCTGCTCCGGCTTCGCGGAGGCTTTGCCATGCTAGGGCCCTCGTTCCGCGTTGCGACGGTCGGGGGGACGGCCGAGCTTGGCGCCGGCGCGGAGGTCGAGCTGACCCCGTCCACGGCGTTCTCGTTCATGCTGACCGGAAACGTGCTGCGGACCCAGTCGTTCACGACGCGTTCCGATGGTGCTGTCCGGGCCACCGACCACGCGCTCGATGCCATGTTGATCTTGCGGGTCGGGTTCGTGTTTCTGTTGTGAAATCGACCAAAAGCACGCAGATCCGGCCATGACCGCGGTGGAGATGTCGACACCCCCGCTGAAGGCTGTATCGTTATAATGTCGGAACAGTCAGTAGGCGGGGTGACGAGATGCAGCTGGGGGCTGAATGAGCGGCGATGCGCAGCACGAGGGCGATGAGCGGCCAGATCGCAATGGAAGAGGGCAGAGCGCGGCCCCCGCGTCCGGCGTAGAAAGTCGAGGGTCGGCGCGTCCCAACGGCGCGACCGTCCCGACACCCTCAGGCATTGCCTTTCAGGTCTTCGGAAAGACAGACGTCGGGCTCGTTCGCGAGCACAACGAAGACAACTTCATGATCGCCGACCTCGGGGACGCCTCGGGGCCGCTTCCCGGGGAGGAAACCCTGTCCGGATCCGTGTCCGAACGGGGATTCGCGCTTGCCGTGTGCGATGGCATGGGCGGCGCCGCGGCAGGCGAGGTCGCGAGCCACATGGCGGTCGACACGATCTTTCAAGTGCTGCGGGGTGAGCATGCCCCCGACAGTCGAGAGGGGTTCGCCCGGCGCTTGGTCGCGGCCGTCGAGGAAGCTGGCGCCCAGATCTTTGCGGCTGCGAAGAAGGATCGAACCCGGCGGGGAATGGGCACGACCGCGACGGTCGCGGGTCTCGTCGACGAGGTGCTCTTCATCGGGCAGGTTGGCGACAGCCGTTGTTACCTCTTGCGGAACGGCAGGCTCACGCTGGTCACGAAGGATCAGTCACTCGTCAATCAGCTCATCGAGGCGGGACAGCTGACCGAGTCCGAGGCCGAAGCATTCGAGCACTCGAACATCATCTTGCAGGCGCTCGGCACGACCGAGCAGGTGGTGGTCGACCTCACGTTCGTCGAGCTGCGCCGAGGCGATCGCTTGCTGCTGTGCTCCGATGGGCTCAGTGGCCTCGTCCACGATGGCGTCATCCGCGAGGAAATGGCCTGCATCGGCCCCCTTCCGCAGCTCGCCGAGCGTCTCATCGATTTGGCCAATGCCGCCGGCGGTCATGACAACGTGACCTGCATCGTCGCCGATTTCGACGGCGATGGCTTGCAACCTCCCGCTGAGGGCGAGGTCCCCTTTTACCAGCAATATCCGCTGCCCCGGGACGCTCGAGGAGGCGCATCCACGAGCCCGGCGCTTCCGCAGGTGGTTCGCAGCATGGTTCCGCGGCCTCTGCAGACGCAGCGTAGCCGCAGCTCGAACCCCCCCGAGCTTGCGTCCCGGTCTTGGCCCACCTCTGCCTCGGTTCTTCTTCTGCTCGGATTGGCAGCAGTCATCGCGATCGTCAGTGCGGGACGGGGGCCGACCCCGAGCACGGCGGCCCCACCGCCCCCCGCCTATGCCGATGCGGAGGTCCCAGTTGAAGTTCGGGTGCGAGCCGCGCTCGATGACGGCGAGCTTTTCGTGAATGGCGAGAGCTATGGTCCGCTCCCGCTCGACCATGCGGTCGTGCTGCGGTTGCTTCCAGGCCTCTATCGCTTCGAGGCACGCCAGAGCGACGGCACCCAGGTCGGCAAAGACGTCGTGTTGCAGTCCGGCAGCTCCAACGACGTCGTGCTCGTTCCCGATACCGATTGAGGCCTGGCGGTGATCCGACTTCGTCAAACCAAGGGCGCTGACTCCGGACGCGAGATGGTGCTCGATCAGGATCTCATCCGGATCGGTCGTATGCCGGATAGTGACGTCAACTTCGATCCCGAGGTCGACCTGGACGCATCTGGACGTCACGCCGAGATTCGTAGCGAGGACGGTCGTTATCTTCTCATCGATACCGGGAGCCGAAACGGCACCTGGCTCAACGGTCAGCGCATCAAGCATGCGGCTCTCCATTCCGGTGATGAAATCGAATTCGGACGCGGAGGGCCGAGGCTCGAGGTCGTCTCGATCGAGAGCCGGCACTCGAACGTCCGGGGCAGCCACTCGCGGCCGGCCCCTCCCGCCCCGCGCGACCCGCGCTTCGATCCGTTGGCCGTCCCCGTGACCACGGCAACGCGGCTGGACGAGCTGCTCGCCGAGAGCGAAGAAGTGGCGGATCGCCTCGGAATACCCCGTGAGCGTCGAGGGAAGAAGCGCCCACGCCGGCCGAGCACCGCGGTGTTGTGGGGTGCTGTCGGTGTGGTGCTCTTCGCGGCGCTCGTGCTGATCCTTCGGGCGACCCTCGAGTGACACCGTCTGACATCATCGGCTACGCTCGGTCAGGGCGCAGCGGACGGGACGAGCTCGGCGACCATGCGTTCGAGCCGTGCTGAAGCTTCCACTTTTGCGGCCGCCAAATCGCCGCTCACCGACCGTTTCGAGCAGACGTAGAAGTAGTACTTGAGCTTGGGCTCCGTGCCGCTCGGCCGGACCATCACCCGATGCCCTCCCTCGAGCTCGAAGATCAGCACGTTGCTCGGCTCGAACTCGGCGAAGCGCTGGTGTCCCGAAGCTGTCCACTGAGTCTGTCGTTCGAGGTCCAACATTCGAGTGACCTGCTCGCCCCCGATCCTCTCGGGCGGGCGATGCCGGTACGCGTCGACGAGTGCCTCCATCCGAGAGGTCGCCTCCGATCCGTCGAATCGGATCGAGATCTGGCGATCGGCCCAGTACCCGTGACGGCGCCAAAGCTCGTCTCGCGCGTCGAGTAGCGTCCGTCCCGCAGCCTTCAGCCTCGACGCCAGGTCGACGATGCAGAGGGCGGAGCTGATGCCATCCTTGTCGCGCACCGCTCGCGACGGTGCATACCCGAGCGCTTCCTCGTACCCGAACACGAAGGCAAACCCCTGCGCCTCGAGCTCGAGCGCGCGGTTTTGGATCCACTTGTGCCCGGTGAGCGTCCGTTCCCATCGCGCTCCATGGCTCCGTGCGACCGATCCCAACATCGGGCTGCTCACCACCGTGGAGATGACGACGGGCGTGGCGTCCCCGCGATATCGTCGGAGCAAGTCGTCGGCCAACAAGATGCCGATGTCGTTGCCCGACAGGAGCTCGAAGTGTTGCTCGCTCGGCACCGCCACGCCGATCCGATCGCCGTCGGGATCGTTTGCGATCGCGACATCGGCGTCGGTCTCCCGAGCCAAGGAGAGGACCTGGTCCATGGCGCCGGGCTCTTCGGGATTGGGAAAATCGACAGTCGGAAAGCGGCCGTCGGGCGTGCGCTGTGCGGCCACGCTCCGCAGGTCTTCGAAGCCCGTGGACGCGAGCACTTGCCGAACGGTCTCTTCCGCGACGCCGTGCAGGGCCGTGTACGCCACGCGCACGGGCCGGCGCGCTTCCTCGCGCGACACCTCCGAAGCGACCGCCTCGACGTACCGCTCCCGGATGGGATCGATTTCGAAAAGCAACCCTTTGCTGCGCGCATCATCCACGGAAAGCCTCGGGATCTGGTCCGCCGTGGGGCTCTTTTCGATTTCCTCGGCAATGCCTCGGTCGTTTGGTGGGATGATTTGCGCGCCGTTCTCCCAGTAGACCTTGCATCCGTTGTACCCGGGCGGGTTGTGGCTTGCCGTGATCATCAGACCGGCTGCGGCGTGCTCGGCCAAGACCGAAAACGCCAACACCGGGGTCGGCATCACCCCGTGGAAGCGTCGAACCGGGATTCCGGCGCCGGTGGCGACCTCGATTACGTCCCGTTCGAAGACATCGCTCTTGCGGCGTGCATCGCGCGCCACACAAATCCCTCGGCTTGCGGCATCTGGCACCCGGGCCTTCAGCCATGCGCACAGGCCCGCTGTCGCGCGTGCCACCGTCACCCGGTTCATTCGCGACGGACCGGGACCGAGCAACCCGCGAAGCCCGGCCGTCCCGAAGCGCAAAGGCTCCGCAAAGAGATCTTCGATTGCTTCGACATCGCGCTGAGCGACCAACGCCTCGAGCTGCGCACGGGTCTCTGGGTCCGGGTCTTGCGCAATCCACGCCCGGGCGGTGTCGAGGATGCTCATGGGACGACCTCGAAGGCTGCTTCGTCTTGAATGTACGTTCGCTCCTTGTACCAGGCTGCCACCGGAACGAAGAGAGCTGCCGTGACGGCCATCGCGCCGGCGAAAAACAGATAATACGAGGGACCGTCGAGCTTGCTCGTGCCGTCCGGATTCTGGATGAAGTAGTTCACGGACGCCGTGAAGAGGTTGCCGATCGAAACGCTCATCAAGAACGCACCCATCACCAGTGATTTCATGCGCTTGGGAGCTTGTGTGTACGAAAACTCGAGGGCCGTGATCGACACCAGGATCTCGGCCGCGGTCATGATGATGTACGCACCCAGCTGCCAAACGATGTTGACCGATTCGCCGGCGTCGAGCCGCGCTTCGAGCCAGGCCGGCAGCAAAAAGGCCGGCACGGTCAGAAACAGCCCAATCGAGATCTTGCGGAGCGGCGTGAGCGGCCAAAAGCGATCGAACGCCGGATAAATGACCCGCGTGAACAAGGGAATGAACAGGAGCACGAGCGCGGGGTTCAACCATTGCGCCTGCGAGGGGTCCCACTCGATGATGAATTGACGGTCCATCCTCTGCGCTTGGAGCACCCAGGCCGAGCCCTGTTGATCGAAGAGGGCCCAGAACATCGCGATGAAGACGTAGATGATGAACAGCTTGCCCAGCGCTTTGAGGCCATCGGCGCTGAACACCTCGCGAAGGAAAGCCATGCCGCCTGGCGGAATGTGGACGAAGCGATTGCGTCCCATCCAAAAGACCAAGGTGGCCAAGCCCATCAAGACACCCGGCACACCGAAAGCAACAGACGGCCCAAAGCGATGCAGCAGAGGCTCGGCAAACAAGATCGAGGCCAACGCGCCGACGTTGATCGCGAAGTAGAACCACCCAAAGACCTTTGGCAACAGATGCGCGTTGGTGTGTCCGAACTGATCGCCGACGTGCGCGGAAACGCAAGGCTTGATCCCTCCCGAACCGATGGCGATCAGCGCCAACCCGAGCGCGAGCCCGCTCCGCGTATCGTCGAGCGCCAAGGTCAGGTGTCCGAGGCAATAGACGATCGACAGGGCCATGATCGTCCGGTACTTGCCGAGAAATCCATCCGAGACGATCGCACCGAGAACGGGAAAGAAGTAGACGGCCGTCACGAAGCCGTGGAACCAGGTCTTGGCCTGTTCCTCCGTCATGAGGTCGGGCTGGCCCTCGGCGTTCAGCAGATACCGGGTCATGAAAATGACCAGGATCGCGCGCATGCCGTAGTAGCTGTATCGCTCCGCCGCCTCGTTGGCGACGATGTAAGGAATGCCCGGCGGCATGCCCGAGATCGGGGCCGGAGCGGTTCGATAGCGAGGTACATCTGCGGGCACGTTGTAATACTAGCGGATTCTTCTGGTAGAGGCGGCTTTCAGGTGCCTCCGGGGTGGTCACCTCTCCCGGTTTTTTTACCGAAATGGTAGGAGGGGCAAGACTAGTCGGGGAAAGCGGGGGCTCGGACGCTTCTGCGGGGATGCAATGGAGGAGAGCGTGAAAAGAGGCGATTACCTAGAAGTTTTCAACCGGGGTGGGGTCGCGTTCAGGTTGGCGCTAGCTGTCTTGATGCTCGGGGCCGCGTCGAGCGCTTCTGCGCAGTCGACGCAGATCGACCTGAATCAATACCGTCCGGCCGAGCTCGCGACCGACGGTTTCGCGACGAGCACCGCCGACGGCCAAGGCCACAAGCGTTTCGGTTTCCAGATCTACATGGACTACAACGATGACGCGCTCGTGTTCGAAGAGGCCGGTTCCGGAATCCGGGCCGCGGTGGTGCACCGGCAGCTGACCGGCCATCTCGCGTGGAGCTTGGGTCTGGCGGACCACCTGGTCTTGTTCATGGACGTCCCCTACCACTTCGTCATCGATCCGGGGCAGGGCGCCGGCAATGCGCTCCCCGGCGGAGGGGCTTCCGGTCCATTCGGATACTTGCTTCCGAATGGAGGCAACCTCGGCGATGTCTATTTCGGCGCGAGGGGCAACATCTGGGGCACGCGGTACGACGTCTTCCAGATCGGCCTTCAGGCGACCATGACGATCAACACGGCTTCGCTCTCGAACGATCAGCAGAGGTACGCCGGCCAAGTCGACGAGTCGCCGTATCTCGGCGGTTGGTTCGAGCTTCTGATGACGTTCAATGCGGGCGACATCGTGCGTATTCCCTTGCAGGTCGGCTACAAGCTCGGCACCAAGGGCCAGAGAGTCACGGACGAGTTGTTCGTCGGCAACGAGTTCACCTACGGCGGCGGCCTGCTTTTCATGCTCGGACAAGATCGCTTCATGATTTCGGCCGAAGCATTTGGTCGAACTGCGGCCAACGGCACCGTCGGCTGGTGGAGTCGTGAGGAAACCCCCCTCGAGGTGATGGGCGGCTTCAAGTGGCTTCCGAAGTTCGGCTTCACCTTGGGTGTGGCTGGCAGCGCTGGTGTGACGCCTGGGTATGGCGCGCCGGACTGGCGTGGTGTCGCCATGGTCGGGTACACCATGCCCGCCGAAGAACCGGTCAAAGACGCCGACGGCGACGGCATCCTCGACGACGTCGACCAATGTCCGAACGAGGCCGAGGACTTCGACGGCTTCCAAGACGAGGATGGCTGTCCCGATCTCGACAACGACGGCGACGGCATCCTCGATACCGCCGACGGGTGTCCGAACGACCCCGAAGACGTCGATGGCTTCGAAGACGAGGACGGCTGTCCCGATCCCGACAACGACGGCGATGGCATTCTCGATGTGGACGACCAGTGTCCGAACGAGCCGGGCCCGCCCGAGAACAATGGCTGTCCTGATCCGGATCGCGATGGCGATGGGGTGCCGGACCGCGTCGACAACTGTCCGGACGAGCCGGGCACGCCCGAGAACCAGGGATGCCAGGCACCTCAGATGGTCATGATCGGAGACGGCAAGCTCGAGATCTTGGAGAAGGTGTACTTCAAGACCGGTAGCGCGAAGCTGCAGAAGCGGTCCTGGGCGCTCCTCGACAACGTGGCGCAAGTCATGCTGGCGCATCCCGAGATCGAGCTGGTTCGCGTCGAAGGCCACACCGACAAGACCGGCAGCCTCAAATACAACATGAGACTGTCCAAGCAGCGCGCCAACACCGTGGTGCGGTACCTCGTGGGCAGGGGTGGCGTCGCCAAGGAACGGCTGATGGCCGAGGGCTTCGGTCCGACGCAACCGCTGGTCCCCGACGCCAAGACGCCCGAGGAGCTGGCTCAGAACCGTCGCGTCGAGTTCCACATCGTGGAGATGGACGAGACGGCGGACAGCGAATTCCAGGAGGGAGACGTCCTGCAGGAGTAGGCGTCGCATCGCCCTCGAGGGCATGACGTGCAGCGGGCTCCAGGCTTTGGTCTGGGGCCCGCTTGCTTTTTGGGTCCGTAGAAAGTGCAGTTGACAACGAAGCGCCAAAATCCAAGCTCTGTTTTGGTGCTCCAGCTTTCCTTCGAGTTCGAAACCGAAGATCCGTCGGTCTCCAAACGGCCTGCCGCCGACGATCGCAAGAAGGACGATCTGGATCGCGCGTACGAGCGTGCCTCGCAGTGGAGTCACGCGCTCGCGGGTCAGCTAGGCCAAGCGGTGCGGCTCATCGTCACCGACAATCGCAGCACCATGCTGTCGGCGCGCCCACGGAATGGCCGGCTCGAGGTCCGGCTCCACCACATGTTTCTGACGGCCGAAGAAGACATTCTCGCAGCCGTCGGCGACTACTTGGGTGAGAGCTGCAAGCGCGCCGAGAGCAAGATCGACCAATTCATCGAACGGCACCGCGCACGGTACGTCGCGCCCGGTCGTTCGCAGAGTGAGCTCCGCACCAAGGGTCAGCATCACGATTTGCACGACATCATGGACGATTTGGCGAAACGGCATTTTGGTGGTCGTGCGGAGGCTCGCATCACGTGGGGCAAGCGGGTGCGCCCAAAGCGGCGTCAGCGTTCTCTGCAGCTGGGGACGTATCTGCCCGAGGAACGCCTGATCCGAATTCACCCCGTGCTCGACCAGCCCTGGGTGCCTCGATATTTCGTCGAGGCCGTGGTGTTCCACGAGATGTTGCATCACGCGATGCCTGCCGAAGTGAAGAACGGTCGGCGGCACTATCACACGAGCGCCTTTCGAAAACGGGAGCGCAGCTTCGAGTACCATGCCGCCGCGGAGCGGTGGCAGGAAGAAAACCTGTGGCGCCTCTTGCGGCGTCAATGAACCCTCTTTTCGATTGATGGCAAGACGCCGAAGAATCCGTTCGTCCATTTCGGTCCCAATCACCTTGGGCTCCATCACCGTGCTTTTGAGCATGGCGCTGCTGGTCGGCTGGTCGTTTTTGCTCGGTCAGAAGATCAGCCGCTCAGCGGACATCGCCGTAGACGTCTGGCTGCTGGTGCTCGGGACCTTGTCGTTCGTGTTGATCATCGTGGTTTTGGTGTTGTTCGTGATCTCGCTCGCGCGTGGCATCATCGAGGTTCGCAAGCAGGACACCTTCATCGATTCGGTGACCCACGAGCTGAAGAGCCCGCTCGCTTCGTTGCAGCTTTGTCTCGAGACGCTCGGGCGGGAAGGGCTGTCCCCGGAATCTCGCGAGAAGCTCCGGGTGATGATGCTCGACGACGTCGATCGATTGGATGCGTTCATCGACGACGTCTTGGAGGCAAACCGGCTCTCGTACGCGCGATCGGACATGGTGAGCGTCAGCGACGTGCCGATTTCGGAGCTCGCCGAGGAGTGCGCCAAGACGGTTCGGAGCCGATACAAGCTCGCGCCCGAGGAGGTGCAAATCGACGTGGAGCCGGGACTGGCCGTGACGACCGATCGCGCGGCTCTGCAGCTCGTGCTCAAGAACCTCATCGACAATGCCGTCAAATACTCCTCGCGTCCCGCGCGAGTCCAGGTAGTCGCGCGGCGGGACTCGAACCGAAAGGTGCTCCTCGAGGTGAAGGACCACGGGATCGGAATCGACAGAAAGAACCTCAAGCGCGTGTTTCACCGCTTTTATCGCGTGGAGGATCAGGAAGTCCGTCGACGCCGAGGTACGGGGCTGGGGCTTTTCGTGGTTTGGGCGCTGGTCAAGCAGCTCGGGGGCAAGGTCGAGGCATTGTCGGAGGGGCAGGGGCATGGGACCATCATGCGTATCGAGCTTCCGATTTCACACCTGGTGGGCGCGGCATGACCGAGCGAGACAGCCAACGCTTGCTCGTGATCGAAGACGAAGACCATTTGGCTGCTGGCTTGAAGCTGAACCTCGAGCTCGAAGGCTACCGGGTCGACGTCGCGGCCAACGCCAAGGAGGCGGGGCAGCGCCTGCTCGATCCTGCGGGCTACGACGCGATCGTGCTGGACGTGATGCTCCCCGACGTCAACGGATTCGAGCTATGCCGAAAGCTGCGCGAGGCGGGTAATTTCGTGCCGGTCATCATGTTGACGGCCAGGTCCGCCCCGGAAGACCGAGTGCGAGGCCTCGAAGTCGGCGCGGACGACTACATGGTCAAGCCTTTCGAGCTCGGCGAGCTGCTCGCTCGCGTCCGCTCGCTGTTGAGGCGCCAGCGTTGGGAGCAGGTCTCGGGCAACGCCATCAAGGCGCGGACGCTTTCCTTCGGCCGCGCGCAGATCAACTTCGATACCCACGAGGTGACGGTGGGCGGCGACGAGGTGCAGCTGACGCAGCTCGAGCTCGATTTGCTTCGTTATTTCGCAGAAAATGCAGGCCGGGTCCTCAGTCGAACCGAGCTCTTGGAGCGTGTCTGGAAGCTCCGCAACTACGGAAACACGCGAACCGTCGACAACTTCATCTCGCGTCTGCGCAGGCGTTTCGAGAGCGACCCGAGCTCGCCCGAGCATTTCCTCTCCGTGCGAGGGGCCGGCTACAAGTTCGTCGCCTGAGCCGCGCCTCAGCACTTTTACGAAACTATGACACGGGGCGAACGAACCGTGACGGTGCCTTTTCTGCGCCTGCGGTAGCGTTGGGCTCATGAAGCGGCTCAAAGCTCTGCCTTTCGTTCTGTCTCACCTGGCGGTGTTCGGTGCTCTCTGGTCGGGCGTCACCTGGGAGGCGGTCGTCTTGTGTTTCGTGCTCCTGTTCGTCCGCGTTTGGGGCATCACTGCAGGCTATCATCGCTACTTCGCGCATCGCACCTTCAAGACCAGCCGTGCGTTCCAGCTCTTCCTCGCTTTTCTCGCTCAGACCAGCTCGCAGAAGGGCGTGCTGTGGTGGGCCGGGCACCACCGCGTGCATCACAAGCTCTCCGATCAACCGGGCGACGTCCATTCACCGGTGCAGAAAGGGTTCTGGTATGCGCACGTCGGTTGGCTTTTCGACGATACCGAGGCGACCCGCTGGGACAAGATTCGGGACTTCGCGAAATACCCCGAGCTCCGTTGGCTCGACCGGTACTGGGCCGTTCCCCCGACCCTTCTCGCCGTGGCTTGCTTCTTGATCGCGAGTTGGCCGGGCCTCTTCATCGGGTTCTTCTTGAGCACCGTGTTGCTCTGGCACAACACGTTCCTCATCAACTCGCTGACGCACGTGTGGGGCAAGCGCCGTTTCGAGACGACCGACCAGAGCCGAAACAACCTGTTGACGGCCTTGCTGACGCTCGGTGAGGGCTGGCACAACAATCACCACCACTATCAGTCATCGTGCCGGAACGGCTTTTACTGGTGGGAGGTCGACGTCACCTATTACGTGATCAAGGCGCTCGGCTGGTTGGGCCTGGTCTGGGACATTCGCCCGGTGCCGGCTCACGTGCTCGAAGAAGGGCGCAAGCGGGATCGAGGGGAGATCGACGCCGAGGGGGAGGACCGCGCGGTCACCCCGAAGAAGCTGAGCTTGGCTGCCTGAAAATCCCGGAGCTCGGCTACAACCACCAGCGCAAGATGTGCGCCCACCATGGGGCGGGTTTGCTTGCAGGTTGCCAGTTTCGTTCGTTGCTTTGCATCAGGGCCTCCGTAGAGCGATGACGAACCCCGTCCGGCGATTATACAGAGATCGCCTTGGTTTCCAAAGTGTTTCGTTATTCGTGGAAGCATTTGAAATTGCGCGCTAATTAGACAGGATTAGCGCTTCGAAGGAGGTCTTTCATGCCCGGGCTCCGTGCAGTTTCCAACCCACCCGCCGACCACGGCTTCGACCAGGCTTCGAGCTTGGCCGCCGCGCTTCGCAGCCACTTCGCAACCGGCGTCACCAAGGCAGCCGCCTGGCGGACCGCACAGCTCGATGCGCTCGAGCACTTCCTCACGGAGCGAGAGGGAGACATCGTTCGAGCGCTTCAGGCCGACCTCGGGAAGCCCGAGATGGAGGCCTACGTGTCCGAGGTGGGATACAGTCTCTCGGAGCTGCGTGCTGCCCGAAAGAATCTCGCTTCTTGGATGGAGCCCGAGCGGGTCCGCACTCCCCTGGTCGCCATGCCCGGTCACAGCCACGTGCATCGCGAGCCGCTCGGTGTCGTGCTGATCATCGGGCCTTGGAATTACCCGCTACAAACGTTGGTCTCGCCGTTGATCGGTGCCATCGCTGCCGGCAATTGCGTCGTGGTCAAGCCCTCCGAAATCTCATCCAACGTGTCGCGCATGCTGGCGCGGTGGATCCCTCAATACCTCGATACCAAGGCAATTCAGGTGTGGGAAGGGGGCGTTCCCGAGACGACTGCGCTGCTGCGCGAGAAATGGGATCACATCTTCTATACCGGCAACGGGCGGGTGGGCCGCGTCGTCATGGAAGCGGCCGCCAAACATTTGACTCCCGTCACTCTGGAGCTCGGCGGCAAGAGCCCATGCATCGTCGACAAGACCGCCGACCTGGACATCGCGGCCAAACGCATCGTGTTCGGAAAGTTCTTCAACGCCGGTCAGACTTGCGTCGCACCCGATTACGTCCTCGTGCACGACCTCGTGCACGATGCGCTCATCAACCGCATGGCCTCCACGATTCGAGAGTTCTACGGTGACGATCCCAAGCAAAGCCCCGACTTCGGACGCATCATCAACGAGCAACACCACGGCCGGCTCAGCCGCTTGCTGGCCAGTGGCGACGTCGCGACGGGCGGCGAGACCGACCCGGACGCGCGGTACATCGCTCCGACGATCTTGAAGAACGTCCAAGAGAGCGACCCCGTGATGCAAGAGGAGATTTTCGGACCCATCTTGCCGGTGATCGGGGTTCCCAGTGTCGATGCCGCCATCTCCTTCGTGAATCGACACCCCCGCCCGCTCGCCCTCTATGCGTTCGCACGGGATCGGCAAGTGCAGGACCGCATCGTCGCTCGTACCAGCGCGGGAGGCACGACCATCAATCACGTGTGGATGCATCTCGGAGTCCCCGAGCTTCCCTTCGGAGGCGTGGGCGAGAGCGGCATGGGTGCATACCACGGCCGGCATACGTTCGAGACGTTCTCCCATCGAAGAGCGGTCTTGAGGAAGCCCACGCTCGGTGAGCCGCCCTTGCTGTATCCGCCGTATTCGGATCGAAAGCTCCGCTGGGTGAAGCGGTTGGTCTAGGGCGCGTCGGCGTAGAGCGTGCGTCCCTCTCCCTCGATGTGGTTTTTGAAGTAGGTCGGGATACGCAACAAATTGCGGCGGACGGCCGGTCGAATGATCGAGACGAACACGCCGTCGCCGATGTCGACCAGCGCTCCGAACGAAACCAGCGTCCGATCTTTTTTGTAGGGACGGAGCCGAATGAACCCCCAGCCCGCTCGGATGTCGTGCTGTTGGGAGTGGTCGACTCGAAACATCAGAGCCCTGCGGTTGGGATCGAGCGTGGTTTGAAGCACGTAGCGAACGTCCACCGGTCCCCACTGTTGACGGACGGCCAGGTCGGCTTCCTCTCCCTCTTGGTGCTCCACGTCCGTCTCGGTCGCCAGCGGGATGATCTGCTTGTATCTGGGCAAATCTTGCAACGCTTTCCACGCGAGCTCGATGGGGACTTCGACGATTTGCCAGCTTTGACCGCCGATGAGCTTGTAAGCACCCTGTTGCTCGTTCTTCTGCTTCATCACCAGCTCACCGGTTGCCAGCATCTTCTTGTCCTCCGCCGTCAGCTCTTCTTTGCTCGACGAGGACCGGGACGGGAAGCTGAAAAGCAGCACGAACGCGCACGCGAGCGCGCCGGTTGCAGGCAAAATTGACCAGCGGAGTCTTTGCTGTCTATCTCTGGCGATGTTCATGCGAGCGGTCCTCTTGCTTGGTTTGGTCATCCTGGGTCTCGCGGCGGCGAAACCAGCCGCTTCGGAAGATGACGGTGCCGCTCCCCTCGTCATTCAGGAGTCCTCGTTAAATAACACAGGCGCTGGGGCCGTCGAAATCGAGGAGCCCCGGCCGACGAGCGAAACGCTGCCCGCATGGACCGCGATTTTGCCGCCCCTCTTGGCAATCGTGCTCGCTTTGGTCTTTCGGAACGTGATGGTCGCTCTGGCGCTCGGGGTGTGGCTCGGCGCATACCTGCTCACGGGGCTTTCGTGGGTGGCCTCGTTCGCGCGTCTTCTCGATACCTACATCGTCGGCGCCATCTCCGATCGCGGACATGCCTCCATTCTCGTTTTCAGCCTGATGCTCGGCGGGATGCTCGGGTTGATGACTCAAAGCGGAGGCGCCAAGGGCCTCGCTTCGTGGGTCAGCACCGACGCCACCACGCGGCGACGCGCGCAGCTCACCACTTGGTTTCTGGGGCTGCTGATATTCTTCGACGACTACGCCAACTCGTTGCTCGTCGGATCCGCGATGCGTCCCGTGTCCGACCGAGCACGGTTGAGCCGCGAGAAGCTCGCATTCCTCGTGGACGCCACAGCCGCCCCGGTGGCGAGCTTGGCTCTGATCTCGTCTTGGATTGGCGTCGAGGTGGGGTACATCGAGGACCAACTGTCGCACCTGGGCATCGAGCGGGACGCCTATGTCACGTTCATCGAAACGATCCCGTTTCGCTTCTATCCCTTGCTGATGTTGTTCTTCGTTCCGTGGATCGCGCTTCGCGGACGAGACTTCGGCACGATGCTTCGCGCAGAACGCCGAGCCTTTCACGAGAGACTTCCATTGCGGGTCGGCGCTCGCCCGGCGTCCGACTTTCACGAGGAGTCGGTGCCCGAAGACGTGTCCCCCAGGGCGATGAACGCGATCGTTCCCGTGGTCGTGGTGGTGGTCGTGGCGATGCTCGGGATCTACTTCGATGGCAGGAACAAAGTCATGGCTGCCGGGCTCGAGCCCTCGTTGCGATCGATCGTCGGGGCAGCCAGCTCCTCCTCCGCAATTCTGTGGGCGACCGGAGCAGGGTGCCTCTCGGCTTTCGGGCTGGCCGTGGGCAGGGGCGCTCTCTCGTTCGGCAGATCGATCGATGCCTGGGTGGGTGGCGTTCGATCGATGATGTACGCAGCCATCATCCTCGTGCTCGCGTGGGCGCTCAGCCAGGTCTGTCGCGACTTGGACACGGCGTCGTTCTTGTTCGGAGCGCTCGGCGAATGGATCGCGCCGGCGTGGATCCCCGCGGCCGTCTTCATCCTGGCTGCGCTCGTCAGCTTCGCCACGGGTACGTCCTGGGGAACGATGGCGATCTTGTTTCCCCTGGTGGTACCGCTCGCGCACCGGATTGCACCCGGCGAGGAAACCATCTTGTTGGGTGCGATTTCGTCCATCTTGGCGGGCTCGGTTTGGGGCGATCACTGCTCCCCGATTTCGGACACCACGATCTTGAGCTCGATGGCAACCAGCTGCGATCACGTCGACCACGTCCGAACCCAGCTCCCATACGCGCTCTTGGTGGGGTCGGTCAGCCTCGTTTGCGCCGAGCTTCCGGTCGCCGCCGGGTGGTACGGTCCTTGGGTCGGGCTCGCCCTCGCCGCGGGGGTGATCGTCGTCAGCTTCGAGCTACTCAGCCGGCCGGTGAGAGCTTAGCTCTTCGGTCTCGATCGCTTTCGATACGAGCTGATCGCGAAGATGCCGCTTGAGTGTCTTTCCGCTGCTCCCTTGGGGAAGTGATCTCACGAACGCGTATCGCCGTGGCACCTTGTAGGCCGCGAGACGCTCCCGGATCCAAGCGTCGAGCTCCGGAGCGGAAGCTGGGTTTCGCTCGTCGAGGACGATGACGGCGACGATCTCCTCACCGTAATACGAATCGGGCTGACCGACGATGGCGACGTCACGAATGGAGGGATGGTGCGCCAGGACGTTTTCGACCTCCGACGGGTAGATGCTCGCCCCTCCGCGCAAGATCAGGTCTTTGCTGCGATCGACGATCGTCAGCCGTCCTTCCTCGTCGACGAATCCGATGTCCCCCGTGTGAAGCCAACCCCCACGCATCACGTGAGAGGTCGCGAGCTTGTCGTCGAGGTACCCCGCCATGACGTTCTGACCCCGGATGAGGACCTCGCCGTGCGCACCGGTTGGCAAGGACTCACCGAAGTCGTCCGCGATGCGCACGTCGACGCCCGCGACCGGCTTGCCCGACGACCCCGGGACGGCTTCGTCCGGCGGGGCGTTGATGGCGGTGAAGGTCGCCTCGGTCAACCCATAACCCTGGCGGACCGGTGCCCCGAGCCGCTGCTCGGCGCGCAACCGCACGTCCTCGGCGAGCGGCGCTCCGGCACTCAGACACCAACGGAGCGCAGCCGGAGTCGGGGCGGCTTGCTCGTGGGCCCAAGCCACGAACATCGTGGGGACACCCGGGAGCCAGGTCACCTCGTGGCGTGCACAAAGCTCGAGCGTTCGGGTGGCAGAGAACTTCGGAATGAACACGGTGCTCGCGCCCGCAAAGAACGGAACCAACAGCGTCATTCGGATTCCGTACGAATGGCTCAACGGAAGCGTGCCCAAAATGCAGTCTCGTTCGTCGAGCCGGAGCGTGTGCTCGACCAGCGCTTTGGTGTGGGCGCCCAAAGATTCGTGTGTGATGCACACCGCTTTGGAGGCGCCGGTGGTGCCTGACGTGTAGAGGAGCATCGCCAGGGAGCCCGGGGGTGTCTCGCAAGGGGCGACGCCTTCGCCCTGGTGCTGCGAAGCCTCGTCGACGTCGAAAAGCTGGGTCGAGGTGCCGGCGCGAGATCGGCCTTCGCTCGCGACGCTGGCACGCGCGGCGTCGGTGAGCAGCGCCTTGCAAGCGGCATGACCGAGGCGGAAGCCGATCTCTCGAGCCGTCGACATCACCGGCAGCGGCAAGGTCGTACACCCCGCATAGACCGCACCGAACCACGCAGCCACGAACTCCAACCCGTTGTCGGTGTAGATCGCGACGCGGTCACCGACTCCGAGGCCCCGATCGACCAGGTAGGCGGCCACCTGCGACGCGCGACGGTCGAGCTCCCCGTAGCCCACGGGCAGGCCGTCGCGCCCCGCGTCGATGATCGCCGTGCGATCCGGCGTCTGCCGTGCCCATCGATGGAGAAAGAGCCCGACGTTGTCGCTCATCGACGGTAACGTAGCACGAGAGCGGGTGCTGGACGGCTGCGGTGGGGGCGGTAGATTCCCCCCATGCCCTCCGCGAAAGCGATCGTCATTCCCGAGCCTGGCGGACCGGAAGTGCTCGGTGTCGGGGAAATCGAGCTGCCCAAGCCGGGTCCCTCGCAAGTGCTCGTCGAGGTGGCCGCGGCGGGCCTCAACCGCGCCGATTGCCTGCAACGCCGCGGTTTCTATCCGGCGCCCCCGGGTGTTCCACCAAACGTACCCGGGTTGGAGCTCGCCGGTGTCGTCGAGGCCGTCGGCGAAGGGGTCGACCGATGGAAGGCTGGTGATCGAGTGATGGGCATCGTCGCGGGTGGCGCCATGGCCACGCGTGTAGTCACTGAAGCCGACGAGTTGATGCGGGTTCCCAAGCAACTTTCGCTCGAGGAAGCCGCGGCGATCCCGGAGGTCTTTCTGACCGCGTACGATGCGATCGTGTTGCAAGGGAATCTGCGCTCGGGTGGGGCGCTCTTGATCCATGCAGTGGCGAGCGGCGTCGGCACGGCGGCCATTCAGCTGGCAGGCGTGCTCGGAGCGACTTCGATCGGGACCTCGCGCACGGCGCACAAGCTGCCGAGGTGCACCGAGCTCGGATTGGACCATGCGATTTTGGTGGAGGAGGGCCAGTTCGCCGAAGACGTGCTCTCGATCGCTTCCGAAGGCGTCGACGTGATCCTCGATACGGTCGGCGCCGCCTATCTCGGGCAGAACGTCAAAGTGATCGCGAGCCAAGGGCGCATCATCGTGATCGGCTTGATGGGCGGAGTGCGCGGCGAGCTGAACCTCGGTGCCCTGCTGTCGAAGCGGGCGTCGATCCACGGCTCGGTTCTGCGAAGCCGGTCTTCGGTCGAAAAAGCTGAGCTGACGGCTTCGTTTGCGGCACAGATGTTGGGCCGCTTCGCCAGCGGCCAACTCGAGCCCATCATCGACGAGGTGCTTCCCATGGCCGAGATCCAGGCGGCGCACCGGCGCATGGAGGCCAACGAAACGCTCGGCAAGCTCGTCCTCACCTGGTAGCTGGACCCAAACGACACGGAGTCGTGCCGGACGGCTCGGCTTGCATCGTTGGCCGGCAAGGCCGG
>CAZBWQ010000069.1:0-20910 GCA_964495565.1 uncultured Sandaracinaceae bacterium
CACCGCGTGTGCCCGCCGTGGAAACGCGTTGGCGAGATCGTTGCTGTACACGCCCGACACGCGACGTGCCCAAGCCTCGTCGGGCAAGAGGAACGCCGCGCTCGACGTGGTCTCGTGCACCGTCTTGGTCGCTTGCGCGCGGGCCATGTCCTGCTGGTAGCCCTCTTCGAGCCTCGTGAACGTGTCCGACGCTTCTTCGATGAAAGCGAAGGGTGAAGAATAGGGACGGGCGAGCTCGAAAAGCTCGGCGGGGTCGAAGTGCAGGTCGGCCAGCGACGAGCCGTACGCATTGTAGTTGATGTAGGTCCCCAAGCGCTCGAGCTCCTCGAGCTGTGCCTCGGAGAGCCCCAAGGGTTGCGCCATTCGCCGCGCGCTCTGCTTGAGGTTGTCCCCAAAGGCGCCCGTGATCGCCCAATGCACGTACCTGGCCTGAAGATGTCCGTTGACGAGGAGGCTGGTACAGACGTCGGGATCGACATCGATGATCGCGGTGAGCCGATCGTCCTCCGGAACCTCCCCGGCAAAGTGGTGATCGACGTAAAACACCTCCGCGCCCGCCTCGAGGGCGTTGCGTATCCCCTCGCGGTTCTTGTCGAAGCTCACGTCGAGCACCGTGAGTCGATCCCCCGGAGCCGGCCGCACCCGATCCACCAGCGCGATCTCTCTCTTGGTGCCTGTGATCAACGTCGTTTGACGAGGGTCGGCCTGGCGAAGCTGGATGAGCGCGCAGATTCCGTCGGCATCGCCATTGAAGATGTCGAAATCGGCCATGAGCGGTCCTAGCGTAGGCGTATCCCGTGCGTCAAAGCGCCCGTGCTCCTGGCGATGCGCACACGTCGAATCCATGCGCGCGCGATGACGAAGGGGATGACGACGGTCGCATGATGCCAGCGAATGCCACTCTGGGCATCACCATAGATCGGGCGCACCGGCACCTGGTCGACTCGGAGACCCAGCAAGGTCAGGCGGCTGATGAGGTCGTTGGGATAGCCGTAGCCAGCCCACAGCCGATCCCAGTCGACCGCCTCCTTCACGGTCCGCGTGAATGCCGCGTATCCGCATTGCGAGTCCTCGATCGGCACACCGACCGCCTTGCGCGTCAAGAGCGACAACAAGTGGTTGCCGATCCAACGATGCCAAGGCATCGACTCGCGCACCGACGGCCAGCGGAGTCGGTTGCCCTGGACGAAATCTGCGCGCCCGTTCGCGAGCGGATGCACCAATCGTGGTAGGTCCGAAGGGTCCATCTGCCCGTCGGCGGCCATCACGGCGGTCACTTCGGCGCCGAGAGCAAGCGCATGTTTGCACCCGGTCGCGATCGCCGCACCCACGCCGCGATTGGATTCGTGTCGGAGCACGGTGAGGCCTTCTTTGGAGGCCTCGGCTATCGCGGCTGTGCCATCGACGCTCGCGTCGTCGACGACGATCACGTGGTCGACGAAGCTCGGCATGCTTCCGAGTGTCCGGCGAATCAAGCGAGCTTCGTTGTAGGCGGGCATCACGACCGCGATGGACTTACCGGCTAGCATGACCGTGCGATCGAAAACGGAAGGGCTCGAACATCACTCGGGGCTATCGCCGGAGCCTCCCGAGGTCAATCGATCGCTTGCCGCACCTGGATCCCAGGCGTACCCCGAGGGGACCATGGTGGAGGTCCTTTTCGTATCCAAGCCGATTGCGCCCCCTTGGAACGACAGCAGCAAGAATCTCGCGCGGGACGTCGCAGCACACCTGCAGCGTCACGCCGCGGTCGTCATGGGGTTTTCCGGGCAAGAGGGCCCGATGGGGCTCGGGCGCATCGAGGCGGTCTACCGAGCATCGACGGATGCGGGCTTCGCACCGAGCATCCGAGCAAATCTCGCGGTGCTTCGGCGGCTCCTTCTGGGCTCGAGGGTCGATCTCTGGCACTTTTTCTTCGCACCCAATCCGAGGAGCTCCGCCGCTGCCCGAGCGGCCAAGGCGCTGCGCCGGGCACCGAGCGTTCAGACGGTGTGCAGCATGCCGACCATCGACACGGGGTGGCGAAAGCTCCTGTTTGCCGATGTCACGGTGGCGCTTTCTCGGGCCTCCTACGAGCGCTTCGTCGACGAGGGCGTACCACGCTCCGCCCTGCGCATGGTTCCTCCCTGCGTACCGACGTTGGCACGGCCGGACGAAGCCGAGAGAATGCGCTTGCGCCGCGAGCTCGGCTTCCCCGAGGGCGCTCCGATCTGGATCTACCCGGGCGATCTGGAGCATGGGGGCGGGGCCGAAATCGCGCTGCAGGGCTTTGCTTCGTGGAATCGACCCGAAGCCGTCCTGGTGATGGCTTGCCGACCGAAGACACCGCGGAGCGCCACGCTGCGCGCGCAGCTCGAAGCAAAGGCACAGGCATGGGGCATCGACTCGCAGCTACGGTGGGTCGGCGAGACTCCGAGGATTCGAGAGATGATCGCGGTCAGCGACTTCGTGACCCTCGTCAATCGCAGCGCCGAGGCGAAGATGGACTACCCGCTTGCCGCGCTCGAGGCGATGACGCTCGGGCGCGTCGTGCTTATTGGAGCGCCAACGCCTGCCGTCGAGCTGGCAGAAGCCGGCGGTGCCCGTGCCGTGGAGCCCGACGGCGACGCGCTTGCTGACGCGGTCGACGCATTGGAAGCGGATCCCGTCGCCCGCCAGTCCCTGCAGGATGCCGGGCGTGCCCTCGCGACGACCGAATTTTCTCCGATGCGGGTCGCCGCGAAGTACGAGATGCTCTACGAGGAAATCCTTGGCTGAGCCTTTGGAACGCGACGGACGAGACTACTACGACGATTTCAGCCGTTCGTACGACGATCGCCGTGCCTCGGCGTATCACCGCATGATCGATGATCTCGAAACCCAGGTTGCGGCCGCGTACGCGCGAGACGGGGACGTCCTCGAGCTCGGATGCGGCACCGGCTTGATTCTCGAAAGGATGGCGCCGATCGCGCGCAAGGCGGTGGGCATCGACTTCTCGGAGGGCATGCTACGACGAGCCAGAAGCAGAGGTCTCGACGTCCGGCTCGGCGACATTTCGGATCTGCCATTCGAGGATGCGTCGTTCGATCTCACGTATGCCTTCAAGGTCCTGCCTCACGTGCGTGACACCGACCGGGCGATTCGAGAGGCCGTCCGCGTCACCCGCGTCGGCGGGCATGTCCTGCTCGAGCTCTACAACCCTTGGAGCCTGCGTTACCTGGCGAAAAAAGTCGCGGGGCCCCAACCGATCGGGGACCACCGAACGGAGACGGACATCTTCACGCGATGGGACTCTCCGCTCGAAGCGCGTAGGCTCGTTCCTCCACAAGCCGAGCTCGTCGGGGTTCACGGGGTACGCGTCCTCACGCCTTTTGCCGCCCTCCACCGCATGCGGGTGCTTGGACCGGGCCTGCGCAGGGCCGAAGCCCTCGCGAGCCGCTCGGCGCTGCGTTACTTCGGGGGATTCCTGCTTCTCGTCTTGCGGAGGGCCCGCTAGCCGGCAGCGGCGCCTGGATCCGAACCCGCAAGGCGGGCTACCATCGGACACGGTGGTGCGACCAAGCGTATTTCCGTCCGATCGAGACCTGGTCGACGAGGCCCGCAAGCTTCGCGTCCAGGTCCTGAATACCTCGCTCCTCATCGCGGTCGTCGTGGGAGGCCTCGCCTTTGCTCGAACCATTGCGGACGCCATCGATTTCGGGGCTTGGCGCATCGTGGCTTTGGCCGTGATCATGTACGCGGGATTCATCGGGCTGCTCATCGGCCGGCGCTTGCCGTACCGCTTCCGTGCGCTCGGGTTTTTGGGTCTTCTCTACCTGGTCGGTGTCGTGGCATTCGTCTCCGTCGGCTACCTGGCGGCGCCTGCGCTCATTCTGGCGGGGCAAAGCGTGATGGCTTCGGTGTTGTTCGGGCGACGGGTCACGTTGGTCACCTTGGCGCTCAACGTGGCGGCCTTGTTGGCGATTGGAGGACTCTTGTCGGCAGGCGTGCTCGAGGTCGAGACGATGACCTTCTACGAGCCGACGGTCTTCGTGAATTGGCTGCGTGTGGCGGCCTTTTTCGCAGTGTTCGCGAGCATCGCCGTGGTCAGCGTCGACGTTCTGATGCGCCACCTGAACCAAAGCCTGCGCGATCAGGCCGAGCTGATCGAAAACCTCAAGGGTGCGCTCCAACTTCGCGACGAAGCGGACCGGCAGCGACGCGACGCCGAATCCCGCCTCAAGCAACGGGAAGGAGAAAACGGCCGCCCTTCGAAGACCGACGAGACCCGGCGGTGAGCCCGGACCCTCGGTCGTTGCTGCAGCAGCCGTAGCTCGTTACTGTCCGCCCAATGAAGAATGCAATCGAGCGCTGGGCGGACACACACCGCGAGCTGATCATCATGGGGGTGGCACTGCCTCTCGGCACCCTCGCCCGCGGCTTTTCCCGGATCAAGGAGAGGCTCGCGAAGCCGGTCGTCCCAGAGGAGCACGATGCACGAGTGGCCCGCGTGATCGCGGACGTTCGCCGCTACGCTGACGCCAGAGCGCGAGGAGCCGTGCACAAACCGCTACGCACCAATCGCAAGGCTTCCGAATCGCTGAACACGCGGATGGCCGACAAATCGAACGCGTTGACGGTGCAAATCGATGATCTGCGGGCGATTTTGGCGGTCGACCGGCAGGCTGGGATCATTCGGCTCGAGCCGTTTGCGACCGTCGGTGAGGTAGCAAAGCATCTCGACGCGATGGGCCTGCAACTCGAGGCCACCATCGAGATGAAGGATGCGACCTTGGGTGGTCTGGTGATGGCGTTGGGGATGACCACGCATTCCCACGTCTGCGGGCTCGTCCACGACACCGTCACGGCATACGAGGTCGTGACCGCCGACGGAGAGCTCATCCGGGCCACGGCGGACAACGAGCACGCCGATCTGTTCCGGGCGCTACCGTGGAGCCATGGAACGCTGGGCCTCTTGGTCGCCTTGGAGATGAGGATCATCCCCGTCCCCACCCACGTCCGGATGGTCTACCGTCCGTTCTACTCGCTCGCAGCTTATGCCCGGGAGTATCAGCGCTTGGTCGCCGATCCCGATCCACCTCACTACGTCGAGACGATCATCTTCGGCAAAGATCGCGCCGTGATCATGGAAGGGCACCTCGCGACCGATGCGGAAATCCAATCGGGGGCCTTTTCGGTCAATCCCGTGAATCATCCCCACAAGCCACTCTTCTACAAGCACGTGGAAAGCATGCTGCAGCTCGGCGAAGGCAGCCGGTTCGAGGAGCTCGTTCCGACGTACGACTACCTCATGCGGCACGACAGAAGCATGTGCATGTGCCTGGCCCAGATCCTTCCAACCGCCAACGCACCCTGGTTCCGCTACACGATGGGTTGGATGCTCCCACCGAACATGCCGTTTCTCAAAGGGACCCGGCCCGCGAGCGAGCGGGAAGCGACCATCCGGAAACAGGTCTGGCAGGAATACGCCTTTCCCGCGGAGCACTTCGCTCGCATGGTCGAGCACATCCACGACGCTTTCGAGATCTACCCACTCCTCGCGTACCCCTGCAAAGTCCTCGACCGAGGCGGGCTCGTCCGGCTGCCTGCCAACCGTGGCAAGCCCCATTCGGGGCGTACCGAGACCATGCCGTTTCTCGACATCGGCATCTACGGCATTCCGCAACGAATCCGCGAGGGAGACGAGCGTTTTCCCACCGTGACCCGCGTTCGGGAGCTCGAACGCGAGGTCAGGTCGCTCGGAGGGTTTCTTCACACCTATTGCGACGTCTTCAGCACCGAGCGCGAGTTCGAGGAAATGTTCGACCACGGTCTGTGGAAGGCGATGCGAGCGAAGTATCGCGCCGAAGGCACCTTTCCGAGCATCTACGAGAAGGTCCGGCCCGAGATCGATCCGCTACGGTTTCTGGAGGAGGAACGTCGGTGGAGCGCCGAGGCGAGCCCTGCCCTTGTTCACGAGAGGCAAATCCCAGGCTGAAAGGTGCTCCACTGATCGACGAGCTCTCCGTTGCGGAACACGTCCAACCGCGACAACCAACGGATGCCGTCCCCCTCCCAGGGGTGATAAAAGACGTAGTCGCCGACCTGCAGCGGCACCTCGCGTGACCCGAGCCACTGCGCCTGGTTGGAGAGCAGGTTGTTCACGCCCGCGCCGCCCGGTCCCAGAGGATTGCGGACCAAGCCCGGAGGGAAGACCTGTTCTCCAGCAAAGCCGCCGCCGACCAGGTAGAAGGAAAGCTCCAGGTCGGGGTTGGTCTCGGCCATCTCCGGCAACAGACCGGGTGCGAATGGAAGCTCCGCGGGGTCGATGCGCTTCAGGACGGGGGAGGCGAGAAACGTGGCTCGGCGGAGCGCGGTTTCTGAAAGACCGGCGAAGTTGTAGGGATAGAGGAACGCGGAGCCCATCGCGATCTCGTCGATGGGTGTGTCCAACTCGTCGACGTACCGATGGTAGGTGCGGCTGCCGCCTCCATTGTAGACGAGAGGGCCCTCGAACAGCTCCGGGAATGCCTCGCTACCGGCCCGGACGAAGTCGGCATATCGAGCTTGAACCTCGGAAAACTCGCTACCCTCGGGCGCGATGTAGACGTGGCCGTCGTATCCCATGAGCCCAGCGAGCTCCAATCGGCTCGACCCAGCGATGATCGCGAGCATCGAGGCCAGCTCGTCTTCGTTGCGGGCGCCGCCGCGCCGAAGCCCGACGTCGATCTCGAGAGCGATCTTCAGGGTGGTGCCCCGTTGCTCTGCGAGATCACGGAAAGCCGTCAGCCGTTGTGGCGTGTCCACCAGCCAGCGCACGTTGGACGCCGGGTTGGCACCGCTCGAAAAGCGCTCGTCGAGCGTGGCGAAGGTGCGTGCGGCGGCGTCCGCCGTCGCAGGACGGCCCAAGAGGATGTCGACGTTGCTTCCGAAGCGAAGCAAGAGGTCGCGCACCATGCCTTCGGAAAACGCCATGATCCGATTCGTGCAGGCCGTGATCATCATGTGTTCGAGCAACCGAGGGCTCGGCAAGCTCTTGGCGACCAGCCGGAGCGAAAAGCGCGCGCCGAGCCGCTGGCCGACGACCCGCAGGTTGTGCTCGACCGCGTCGAGGTCGACGAGCGCCGACTCGCGGCCGGACGCCTTGGCACGGAGCTCCTGATTCCAGGCCGCGAACCGCGCTTCGTCCGGTGGCGGCATGGGCGCCTCGATGCGCTCGTCGCACCGGGGCTCGTCGAAACCGGGCAAGGCGACCGGCGGCACGTCATCAAGGCAACCTGACACCTCACTTGCCGTGCTGCCGTCTTCGCCGCAGGCCAGCGCCACCGTGCCGGCCACGGCGGCGGACCCCATCATCCATCGTCGCCGCGAACGGCCAGGGGCGTCGAGCGTGGCCGAACGGGACGCGCCATCTGGCGCGTCACCCTGGTTTCCGAAGTCATCGTCGCGTCCTCGTGGTTTCATCTCGATCCCCTCGCCTCGATGGTGTCGCTATGCACGCGCGAGTGCGATGGTATCAAGTCGTGGCCGCGTCGTCGCCCCGGTCGTCGTCTATCGGCAGAGGTCGCACCTCGATTCCACCGCTGGCTCGGAAGCCCAGCAATCGCAAAAAGAGCCTGCGCCGCCCGATGCTCGGCGCACCCAATCGGGCCGGCACGATGCGGGGCGCGGCGAGCGCTACCCCGAGGCGCAATCCCGCACTGACCACGAACACGACGGCGAAGCTTCGGTCCACCGCCGCCAGGATCCAAGCGCCGAGCAGGCTGCCGGTCAGTTGGGCCATGCCGTTCATCAGGCTCATCGCGGCAAACACGTGAAGACGGGATCGCGCAGGGCTGCTTTCGAGCAGCAACGAGAACTGAGACACCTCGTGCCCGCCCCAGGACAGCCCCGACAAGGCCTGCGCAGCGATGACCACGGCGATGCCGCGAGCCCAAAGCCAGGGAAGCGGAACGATGGCCACGAGCACGGCAGCCAACAGGAATACGGCGCGCGCACCGTAGCGATCGATGAAGCGCCCCCAGGTCGGAAGGGAGACGAACTTCATGAACACGACCGCGAGGCTCCCAGCCATGTACTCCACGTACGTGAGCTGAAGCTCCTCGAGCATGAAGGGCCCGAAATACGGAGAGGCCATGTAGACGGTCGCTTGGAGCACGGCCGCGAAGACGAGAAGTCGACGAACCGGCAGCGCCTCCTCCGAGCGCGCAAAAGCGAGCGATGCCTTGCCGCTCGGAAGCATCTCGGGAGGCGGCTCCGGAGAGACGGCGAGAAGACCCGCCGAGACGAGCCGAAACAGGCCCGAAGCTCCGAAAATGAGCGCGTAACCAACGCCTCCGGCTGCAGGCGCGACGACCCCCGCTGCCCCCGGCTCGAGACTCTGAAGGGCCACCCCGGCCGCGATGAGCGCGGTCGAGGTGGCTACTTGTGCGATGCGATTTCGCGTCGCGAAATAGCGGCCACGAATCCGGGCCGGTACCAAGTCGCCGTACCACGAGGCCCAGGCAGTGCCCGCCGCCTGCGCAAAGATCTGGTATGTCGAAGCGAACGCGATGAGCAGCCCTGGCGAGAGCGCGCCAAGCACGTCGCTCACCACGATACCGAACAGGACGAGCGCCTGGGCGGTGGCGGATGCGACCACGACCACCTTGCGGCGGCGAAAGCGCCCGATGAGGGCGAGCGAGATCAGCGGTCCGAGGGTGCCGACGCAAAGCGGGACCGTGACCACCAACGCTTGCTCCAAGGTGGTCGCACCGAGCCTCACGGCGTCCGCGAGAAAGTAAACCTCGCCGGCACCCACCATGAGGGCGTGAAAGAGCGCGTCCGCCAACGAAAGGCGCATGGCACGCCGAGTAGAGGTCACGTGGGCTTCCCGTCGTTCGCGGTCTTGATCTCCGGTGCCTGGCGTCGCAAGCCGAAACAGGCAAGTCTGTCTTTGCCCGTGAGCGCAGCGAAAAGACAACGAGCCGCGGTCGTCTTGATCATCGGCATGGCCGTGTTCGGAGTCATGGCTGCCGTCGCCACGGAGGGCCAGCTCGAAGAAGAGGTTGCGATTCTCCGTTGGCTCGAAGACCAGCGGAGCGGGCTCGCGACCACGGCGATGGTCATCCTCACCAACCTGGGTTCCGGCGTCGTGATGATCTCGGGCACGATCCTCTTGTGCTCGTGGTTGCTCATTCGCGAGCGGCGACGGGATGCGGGTTTTCTCGCGACGGCGAACCTGGGTAGCGCGTTCGTCAACACGGTGCTCAAGGTTGCCTTCGAGCGTCAGCGGCCCCCCGCCGAGATCGTGTCCTCGATCACCGACCCGCAAACGTTTTCGTTTCCGAGTGGACACGCCATGAGCGCGGCCGTCTTTTACGCCTCGATCGCGATCGTCGGCTCACGGCTTGGCGGAGCCGGGGTCCGGTTCCTGCTGCTCGCCGCTGCACTGACCATGATCCCGGCGATGGGCTTCACCCGCTTGTATCTCGGGGTGCACTACCCGACTGACGTGGTTGCCGGTTGGGCGCTCGGCGGCGCGTGGGTTTCGCTTTGTTATCTCATGTTTCATGCATCCGGCCGGGGGATGCGCTGAGCCGCGGCCGGAACGCGATCGTCAGTTGCCGAGCACCGACCAAAACGACGTTCCAACCCAGATTCGAAACGCGAAGTCGACGTCCGAGCCGCCGCTTCCGACCCCAATCCCCGGGCCGAGCTCGAACAGAAAGAACGGCGCCACTTTGGGTGCCGCGTTGATCTCCACGCCCATGCGGATCAAAAGCGGAATGATTCCCCAGGGATCGACGTCCTCGGCAAACATCAGGGTCAGAGGAATCGCGCCACCGGTGACCACGCTGACCCGTTCGTGGACGTCGATCGAGACCGGAATGGCGATCTCCGCGCGAACGCCGCCCATCACGCGGTTGTCGAGCTGAACCCCGAACGCGGGGTTGCGCCGGCGGTCGCTGCCTCCGACCATGGCGCCCGGGGTGAACCGGAATCCGACATCCGTGGTGGACTTGGCATGTCGTTTGTGATGGATGTGCCACCGCAGGGGCACGTTGAGCGCAAAGCCGACGCCGACGTCCGAATAGGCCGCGGACCAATCGCCATAGACCAGCTCGGCTCCGAGGGCCCAATCCAGCTTGCCCTTGCCATCGTGCCACCACTCGTAAAACAGGCTCGGCCAACCCACGCCGACGTTGTGCGCGGTCTTGGTTTCGAGTGGCTTTCCACCCACGGTCGATTGCGGGCCTGCCGACGCGGTGTTGGCAAGCGCCAACACCAAGCACAGTGTAGCGAAGACTCTCATGCACCCCCCTTTGCCCCCGATCAGGGTAGAACGTCGCGTGCACCTGAGCAACGGTGCCGAGCTTGAAACGTTCGCGACGCGAAGTTGCCCGTTGCTTGCCGTTCCGTAAAATCGTGCGCAGCGCTCGATGCCTCGTCGTTTTCACGCCACGGCGTTCACCTTGTGTGTGCTCAGCATCCCGGAGCCCGCGTTCGCGTCGGACAGCTGCACGATCGAATATCGCCTCGATGCCACCCTGGAAATCTCCGACACCTATCTAGGAAGAGGAGACGAGACCGTAGACGACATCCGCGGATCGATGGTCCTTTCCTACGAGCAAAAAGACGGCCGCGTCATCGATGGCAAGGTCAAGATGCTGCACTTCGCGATGTACGAGAGCTTCACCATCGACGCGATGGTGGACGTCACGACGACCGTTCATCATTTTGCCCCCGACTGCAATGGAGTCGCCGAACCTAGCTGGCGACAGCCGAAAGATGCCGGTTTTCCCGCGGAGTGCCGCTACACGGGGAATCGCCGCGCCGTCGCCGTCGGGTCGCTCGACCGAGAGGCCGGAAAGATCACCTGGGCCAAATGCAAGGCTGCCCCCTCCTATTGGTCCTCGGACCGTGGCGCGTTCACGCCTTCGGACAAGAGCAAGGGCCGGGGTTGTCTCGAGCCCCTGCATGCCGTGGGGAACGTCCATTGCCAGGGAAAGCTCGCGTGCAAGCTCGGCGGTCTGAAGCCCGGAGACAATCCGGAGCTCGCGATTTGGGCGCAGCCGATGATCCACGGCCCTCCCGATTCGGACGAAACCGTCTCGATCTCGCAGGACCTCTCGACGATCACCACGCCGCGGTACCGCAAAGACGGACACCAGTCATACAACCTACCCAACCACTCACCGAGTCGGACGTGGTTCTCCTGGACCGCCAAGCGCGACGACGCCAGCGCCTTCACGACTTGCCGCTGACTCGGTGGCACGACGCGCCGGGGAGCCATGCTAGGGTTTGGAATGGTCGAAGACTTCACGACGCTGAGCCAGCTCGAGGATCTGATGCGCGAGGGTGGCGGACCGGCAATCCTCGATTTTTGGTCCCCGACCTGCGGTCCGTGCAAAGCGATGGCGCCCGCATTCGAAGCCGTCGCGAAAGAGCTGGCAGAGGAGCCGATACGCTTCGTGCGAATCAATACGGCAGCGCAAGCCCAGCTTGCTCAGCCGTTTCGAATCCACGCCGTCCCGACGCTTCTGTTCGTGAACGATGGCGAAGTCGTGGACGTTCGTGTCGGCGCGTTGTCTGGGCCGGCGCTCGCGAAGAAGGCGCGGTGGTTGCTCCGAAAATCTCGCGGCGAGGGCCTGCTGTCGAGCTTCTTTGGGAAGAAGGCTCCGTAGCGAGCCTCCTGCGCACGGAGTCGTGCGCTACTGCTTCGCAAGGAGGTCGCGAATCTCTTCGAGCAGAACTTCCTGCTTGGGGGGAGCCGGCGGCGCCTTTTCCACCTCTTTTTCGTCTTTTCGGCGCAGGGCGTTGATCCACTTCACCATCATGAAGATGACGAATGCGATGATCACGAAGTCGAAGACGGTCATGACGAACGCGCCGTACTTGAGAACCGCAGCGCCTGCCTCTTCCGCGGCGGCGAGGGTTTCGTAGCTACCCTCCCCCAAAAGAACGTATTGCTGGCTGACGTCGAAGCCGCCGGTGAAAAGACCGATGACTGGCATCAGAACGTCCGCCACCAACGAGGCCACGATCTTGCCGAAGGCAGCACCGATGATGATGCCGATCGCCATGTCCATGACGTTGCCTCGAAGCGCGAACTCCTTGAACTCTTTGAGCATGTGCCATTCCTCCTCGCCGGTGCAGCCAGGCATCCGGCTGGAGGCGATTGTTACCAGCTATTGGCCGGTGGGATAGCAAGAAAACGGCGGTAGACTCCGATCACATGACGAAACCGACCATCTCCCAAATCGCACCCGATTTCTGGAACATCCGCGGCTCCTTCAAGATCGCCGGGCTCATCGACGTCGGAACCCAAGTGTCACTCGTGAAGAAGAGAGACGGCCGATTCGTGTTCCTCGACTCGTACTCGCTCCCGGACCCGATCGAAGCCGAGGTTCGAGCCCTGACCAACGACGGCAAAGACATCGACGCCATCTTGAACGTCCACCCGTTTCACACGATCCACGTCCGCCGCATGCATGAACGCTTTCCGGACGCGAAGCTCTACGGGACGGCCCGACACGTGTCCCGCTTTTCCGAGCTTCCGTGGCAAGGAATGCGCACGGAGGATGCCGACCTTCACGCCGCATTCGCCGAAGAGTTCGATTTTTCGGTCCCGAGAGGAGTCGATTTCATCTCGGACGACGAGAACGTCCACTTTTCGTCGGTGATGGTTTTTCATCGGGCTTCGAAAACGATTCACGTGGACGACACCTTGATGTACGTCCGGCTTCCGAAGGTGATGGGACTTTTCGGGGTCCCCGACCTCCTACGTTTTCACCCGACCCTCGGAAGGGCGCTCGAGAAGCGAGCGGGTGCCGCGCAGGAGTTTTCTTCCTGGGCGGTGGAGCTCGCAGATCGTTGGCGTGACGCGACGAACCTGTGTGCCGCACACACGGCTACACTCACCGCCGACACGAACCGGGGCCCTTCGATTCGCGACCGAGTGCTGCAGGCGCTGCGCAAAGCGGAGAGCACCTTGGAAGCTCACGCGCGCAAATACGGCTGAAGCTCGCGCGCGGTCGGCTCAGATCTCGTCGATGATTCGGTTCAGGGTCGCGCTCGGGCGCATCGCCTTCGAGGCCAGCTCGTCGTCGGGCATGTAGTAGCCGCCCACGTCCATCGGTTGACCCTGCACGGCATTCAGCTCTTCGACGATTTTTTCCTCGTTTTGGGCGAGCTCCTTGGCTATGGGCGCGAACTTCGTGCTCAGCTCGTCGTCCCCGCACTCCGCGAGGGCCTCCGCCCAATAGAGGGCCAGGTAGAACGCGCTGCCACGGTTGTCGAGTTGGTGCACCTTGCGTGACGGTGCCTTGTTGTTGAGGAGATATTGGGTCGCGGCCGCATCCAAGGTATCGGCGAGAATTTTGATCTTCGCGTCGCCGTGCTTTTCAGACAGGAAGTCGAGCGACGCCGCCAAGGCCAAGAACTCGCCGAGAGAATCCCACCGCAAGTGATTCTCCTTTTCGAGCTGCTGAACGTGCTTCGGGGCCGAGCCTCCCGCGCCCGTTTCGAACAGACCTCCTCCGTTGATGAGTGGCACGATCGACAGCATCTTGGCGCTGGTGCCCACCTCGAGAATCGGAAAGAGGTCCGTCAGGTAGTCGCGTAAGACGTTACCCGTCACGGAAATGGTGTCCTCGCCTCGTCGGATGCGTTCGAGCGAAAAGCGCGTCGCTTCCGCCGGCGCCATGATTCGGATCTCGAGACCGTCCGTGTCGTGCTCCAGCAGATATTTCTCGACTTTTTCGATCAGCTGCGCATCGTGCGCACGCGTCCGGTCGAGCCAAAACACGGCAGGTGCGCCCGTGGCGCGGGCCCGCCGAACCGCCAGCCCTACCCAATCGCGCACCGCCACGTCCTTCGTCTGGCACGCACGCCAAATGTCGCCTTCTGCGACCTCGTGCTCCATCAGCACCTGGCCCTGCTCGTCGACGACGCGGACCACACCGTCGGCTTCGATTTCGAAGGTCTTGTCGTGAGACCCATACTCTTCGGCCTTCTGCGCCATGAGCCCGACGTTCGGCACGCTGCCCATCGTGGTCGGATCGTACGCGCCGTGAGCTTTGCAGTCGTCGATGACCTCCTGGTACACGGCCGCATAGCTGCTGTCGGGGATGACGGCCTTGGTGTCCTGGGTCTTGCCCTCCGCATTCCACATTTGGCCCGAATTGCGGATCATCGCGGGCATCGAGGCGTCGATGATGATGTCGCTCGGAACGTGCAGGTTGGTGATCCCCCGATCCGAGTCGACCATCGCGAGAGCAGGCCCCTTTTCGTAGGCCTCCTGGATGTCGGCTTCGATCGCACGCTTTTCGTCTTCTGGCAGGGTCTGAATGCGCTTCAGCACCTCGCCGAGGCCGTCATTCGGATCGGCTCCGATCCGGTCCAGCGTCTCACGGTGCTTTTTGAACACGTCTGCGAAGAAGATTCGCACCGCGTGCCCGAAGATGATCGGATCGCTGACCTTCATCATGGTGGCCTTCAGGTGCAGGGAAAACAGCACCCCGAGACCGGCGGCGTCACACACTTGCTCGCGTAGAAACGACAGCAACGCTTCCTTGCTCATGTAGGTGCCGTCGAGGATCTCGCCCTCGCGTAGCTTCAAGCCGGACTTCAGCACCGTCGTCGATCCATCCCTCGCCACGTGCTCGATCTTCACCGTGGTGGCCACGGGCACGGTCACGGCCTTCTCGTTGTGCCGAAAGTCGCCACCCTTCATCGTCGCCACGTGCGTCTTCGAGTCGCTCGACCATTTCCCCATCGGATGCGGGTGTTTGCGCGCGTACTCCTTCACGGCCTTTGGCGCGCGGCGATCGGAGTTGCCCTGCCGAATCACGGGGTTGACCGCACTGCCTTTCACCTTGCCGTAGCGCTCTGCAATCTCTTTCTCCTCGTCGGTCTTCGGCTCTTCGACGTAGTCGGGCACGTCGAATCCCTTCGCTTGGAGCTCGGCGATCGCAGCTTTCATTTGAGGCACCGACGCGCTGATGTTGGGTAGCTTGATGATGTTCGCCTCGGGCTGATTCGCGAGCTCACCAAGCGCGCCGAGCGCGTCGGGAACGCGCTGCTCCTCGCGGAGGCGTTCGGGGAAGCTCGCCAGGATTCTTCCCGCCAGGGAGATGTCGGGAAGCTCCATGGCGATCCCGCCGGGCGCCGTGAAGGCCCGAAGAATCGGCAGGAGCGAATAGGTCGCGAGCAGCGGGGCCTCGTCGGTCTTCGTGTAGTGAATGGTCGGCTTCTTCGTCATCGTGCTCGGTCTTGTAGCGCAAAAGACGGAGGATGCCTCGCGAAGCCCACGCCATCGACGCGCCCCCGGCACCCTCCTCGACGACCCTCAGAAATAATCCTTAAAGATGAAAACTTTTGTAATGAACTGTCATCGGGCATGGACTGATACACCCTTAAGGCGCAAAAAAGATCGGTATGGGGGTACGGGCCATGAGGGGGATCTCACTGAGCCTTGCGGGGCTGTTTCTCATCGCCTGCCAGGGAGTGATCGGCGGCGCGGACGGCGGAGGGGGAGCCCCACGTCTCGACGACCAGCGCCCAGTCGGGAGCGCCACCCTGGGCTTCGCGAGCGAGGCCTCGCTCCTCCGTCTGACCAAGGCGCAGCACCGTCGGACGGTCGAGGATTTGCTCGAGCACTTCCTCGGCCCCGAGGCCGGCCCCGTCATGGAGGCCGTCGAACCGGTATACGGGATCATTCCGGACGACTCCGCAGATCTGGACGTGGGAGACCTGGTCGGGTCGACCTTCAGCCGAATGTCCCAAAACGTCGGCGACCTACACATCCGCGGATACTACGACGTGGCCGCAACGGCTGCCGACGCGATCGTGCAGAACGACGTGCGCCGGAATGCGCTCTTTGGAAGCTGCATCGACGAGGCGCGGCAAGATCATTCCGCGTGCGTCGCCGACTTCATCGACGAGTTTGGGTTGTGGGCGACCCGCCGACCGCTGACGGACGACGAGCGCAGCTTCTTCATGGACGTCGTCTTTGCCGACGATGGGCGTAGCTATCAAGCGAGCCCGTCGGCACTTCGCGATCTCATCGTCGCGTTCTTGGTGTCTCCGAGCTTCATCTACTTGATCGAAACCCGTGGCGAGGAAATCGACGATGGCTTGTACGAGCTCGACCCGTACGAGCTCGCGGCGCGATTGTCCTACCATTTTTGGAGCTCGATGCCCGACGAAGAGCTGTTCGCGGCAGCCGCCGACGGAACGCTACTCACCGAGGATGGCTATGCAGCCCAAGTCGAGCGCGTGTACCGAGACGAACGAACACGCCCCACCTTCGAAGCCTTCTTCTACGAGTGGCTTTCGCTCTATCGCACCGGCGATCCGTTTGGCGGCGTCGGCGGCGGCGACCCACAAAAGATGGCGTTCATCGAGGGATACGACGTCTCTCCGTCTCTGCGAGAAAACATGATCGAGGAGGTTCTCGACATGGCCGAGCACTACCGCCAGTCGGGCACCTTCGAAGATCTATTCACCAGCCGCGCATCGTTCGCCCGGACCTCCGACCTCGCAGCGATTTACGAGGTCCCGACGTGGGACGGATCGGAAACGCCGCCCGAGTTTCCCACACCCCAACGAGTCGGCCTTCTCGGACGCGCCGCGCTTCTATCCGCGGCCACCTATTACACGCATCCGATCTTGAGAGGCGTCCGCATCCGCGAAGATTTCCTCTGCGACAATCTCGGGATTCCACCTGCGGCCGTCGATGGCACGCCTAAAGAGACCGAAGGTCGCATCACGACCCGGGAACGCATCGACGCACTCACCAGCCCGCCGACTTGTAGTGGCTGTCACCAATTCATCAACGGCCTCGGGTTTCCGCTCGAATCATTCGATTCGCTCGGTCGCCACCGGAACGACGAGATGATCATCGACGTCGACGGCGACGTCTCGACACTTCCTGTGGACGTCGCCGCGATACCCTTCATCGACGGCGCGTCTGACGAACGAATGGTCGCAGGCCCCGCCGAGCTCGTAGACGAGCTATTGGCGAGCGGAAAGCTCCAAGAGTGCTTTGCCCGTCACTACGTTCGCTTTGCGCTCGGGCTCAATGCCGATCCGTCGCAAGGAGGTGATCCGGCGACGGTGGACGCTCTGGCGCGAGAGATCGTCGATGGGGTGGCTCTCGGGGACGTGTTCAAGCGCATCGCGTTCTTGCCGGCATTCAAGCAGCGTTTGAGAGGAGACCAGTCGTAATGACCGTGCGAAGATTGGGGAGGCGTCATTTTCTTTTCGGAACCGGCGGCGCCGTGCTGTCGATTCCGTTTCTTCATTCGCTCGCGCCCCGGACCGCGCGCGCGCAAGCGCCTGACCCGAGGTTCTTCGTCGCATTTCTGACCATGCACGGCGGCGTTTGGCCCGAAAACATGTACCCGGGCGACCAGGCTCTCACCAACTCCCACTGGCTGTACGGGGACCATCAGATTCGCTGGGGACGGCTCACCGGAAGCAGCTCCGGAGGGCAGCTGTCACTTTCGAGGGTGCTCACTTGCGGCTCGGCATCGATGCCGCAGAGCTTGCTCGATCAGATGATGGTGATTCGCGGGCTCGACGTGGCCACCCACATCGGACACAGCACCGCGGGTCAGCTCGGCAACTACGAGCGGGCCAATCATCGCGATAATTCGTCGCTGTACGTTCCGACCATCGATCAGGTGCTCGCGAATTGGGCCGGCTTCTACGGATCGGGGGATCCGTACCTCTTGAAGTCGATGCACGTGGGCGATGGGCTTTCTTGGATCGAGCGCTCGAGCGGCGTTCAGGCCATGGCGCCGGCGACCAGCCCGGACGTCTTGTTCAGGACGGTGCTCTCGACGGTCGCGCCCTACCAGCCGCCGACCTACGAGCCGGCGCCGACCGAGCCCACACCGACTCAGCCCGCGCCGACCGAGCCTACGCCGACCGAGCCCGCGCCGACTCAGCCTGCGCCCACTCAGCCTGCGCCGACTCAGCCCGCGCCGACCGAGCCCGCGCCGACTCAGCCCGCGCCGACCGAGCCCACGCCGACTCAGCCCGCGCCCACTCAGCCCGTTCCAACGGAGAGCCGGACGCACGTGTTGAATCGCGTCGTCGAGCACTACAACCAGCTCGTGAAGGGCGCCTTTGGCGATGCGCGTCGCTTGAGCTCGAACGACAAGGCCCGGCTGAACGATCACATGGACATGGTCGCCGATCTCGCAAGGCGCATGGACGCCGCGTCGCCCGCGGGGATCGCCACCAAGGCTTCGGGCGGGGGGGCCGCATGCGATCCGCAGTCGGGCAATACCGGCAATACCGATACCTCGAGCGACATGTACTCGCCGCGCTACGAGGACCTCAAGACCTGGCATCAAGACTTCAATGCCGTCTTTGCCGCCGCGATCGCGTGCGGCGCGAGCCGCGTGGCTACGGTGAGGATCGCCAATCCGTTTCACCAGAGCCCGAGCTTCACCGTCGATTGGGAGCAGTGGCACGGGCCGATCGCACATCGCGCTTCGTACACCGCCGAAAGATGGTCCCGCGAAGGCGACCTGCCCGAGCATCCGCAGGACACGCTCGTGACGGCAAAGAACAACTTCTACCGCCAAGTCTACGTCGACTTCATCGGACGGATGCACGACATCGACGCCGGAGACGGAACCTCACTGCTCGACAAGGGTCTGGCCATGTGGGTGCAGGAGTCCGGCGCGTACACGCACCATGCCGACTCGATTCCGGTCGTCACCGCGGGCAGCGCCAACGGATACTTCAACACGGGTCACTTCTTCGATTTGCGCAAGCGGGACAACCCGACCTTCCCCGACTGGAGCGACGGAAACACGATCCTGCACGACAAGCGGCGCGCCGGGATTCTCTACAACCAGTGGCTGTCGAACATCCTGCAGTCGATGGGGATGAGCCCAAACGAGTTCTACCGGAACCATCCGCAGGGCTGGGCCGGTTACGGATGCGCCGAGACGGAGCTCAACGCGCAGTACCCGCAGCGCCTCTTCAACGACGCCAACAAGAAGATCGCCAAAGTCACCTCCGGCACCTAGGGGACACTCTCCACACCTCCAACGGAGCGGAATCACCAAGGAACCCCAGCGAAAATCGCTACGATGCTCGCTGGGCAACTGCGGAAGGCGCTGCGATCTTTGATTGAGAAGTGCAGTGAATTCAGTTGGTTCGAGGGGTGGAGAGTGTCCCCCGCAATCCCCACAACAACAGAGGCCCGACGACGACCATGGCGATCGACAGCGAGATCAGGCCAAACGCGATGAGCCCTTCTTGCATCGCCGTGCCGGTATGACCCGAGGCCGCAAGCGGCATCATCGGCTCGCCGGCACCCCAAATCGCAGCGAGCAACGTGGTTGCCCAGTTGGCGTAGGTTCCGTACGCGAGAAGCCAAAAAGCGATGCGCTGCGCGCGGAGCCCGAG
Source organism: uncultured Sandaracinaceae bacterium (assembly GCA_964495565.1). Lineage (GTDB taxonomy): Bacteria > Myxococcota_A > Polyangia > Polyangiales > Houyiibacteriaceae > SG8-38. The sequence continues at coordinate 19,372 of CAZBWQ010000069.1, forward strand.
CCGGAGGCGCTGCCAAATCGCGCCGATCACCAGCAAGAAGATCCCGTTCATCACCCCTTCCAAATGGCTGGCGAGCGCCATGCGGGGATTCGCCGTCGCGGGAACGGCGAACCCGGTGAACAGGCCGAGCAAAAAGAGCACGACTCCCAACTGAAGAAGCCGCCTCCCGACATTGCTCGCTTTTGCGTCCGCCACGCGTCGGAGAGTACAGCGATTGCGCGTCGCTAACCAAGTATGTCGTTCGAGATACCGCTAAAGACCGAGCGTGTTTTTCGAGGCGCCTGGGGCGATGCTCCGACGCAGGCTACACTGCGCTTGCAGGGATCTGTGATCCGCGAGATGGAGCTGGTCTTCGATGCAAAGCGCGGCGTGTAGACAAGGGCTTGCGACTGGGTTGGCCACGATCGTGGCGCTCGCGAGCCATGTCTCGGGGTGCGAGGATGTCGACGCGAATCGAGCGCCTCTCGGTGTCAAGGTGACGACGTGGCCGGGAGCCTCGGTGCCGATGGAAGGGGTCGAGGTTTGCGAGACCGATACGGACAATTGCGTGCTCACCGATTTCCAAGGTCTTGCTAGCCTGTATTTGCCGGTCGAGGAAGAAATCAGCTTCACACTCGTCCGAGATGCTTACCAATCCGAGCTGCAGCCGTTCATCGTGCCGCCTACCGAAGTCAGGCTCGGGCTCACATTGGGCACCGATCAGCGAATCCAAGACCAGTTTGAGATCGCGATGTCCCCTTATCCACCGCAGGGCACGGGGATGATGGTGATCGTCACGGTCCCTCGCTGCGAAGGAGCTACGGTCGAAGTCTTTGGAGCGGCCGGAACCGGAAGAGTGCTCTACATCGGCGACAACTCGCTGTGGGACCTCGATCTCGGGGCCACCTCGGCGGCCGGCGTTGCCAGCGTGATCGAGCTCCCGCCGGGAGAGTACCGGGTCGAGCTGGGCGGCTCCGTCAGCCACTGCTTCGTGCTCACGGGATGGCCGAGCACATTCGAGAACAGCGTTCGGCTACCCGTGAAAGCGGGTTTCTTCACCGAGGTTCGCATGGCGTGCGATTGCAGCTAGAAAGAGACGGGCGCAGCAATTGCGCCACCGTCGGTGGGCATGCAGAACATGCGCGCCTCACGCTTGCGAACATCCCCCAAACAGGGCTTCAATTCGCATTGGCACGCGCGATGCAGGTGGAATACGCGGACGGTTCGCGTGGAAAACCCACACACGAAGGAGCGCTCGGGCTGGACGCTGGCACTCGCCTTCGTGGTCTTCAGCGCCTCGTGCGGATGCGCCGACGTCACCGAGGATCGCGCGTCGATGGAGTTTACGGCAAAAACGTGGCCGGGCGCTGTGCGCCCACCGGTGGAAGGTCTGGAGCTTTGCGAGACGGGCACGAAAAACTGCGCGGAGACCGGGCCAGACGGGCGCGCGACCTTGTATTTGCCGGTGGAAGAAGAAGTGAGCGTCACGGCAGTCAAAACGGGTCGCCAGTCCGAGCTGAACCCGCTCGTGGTTCCGCCCGACGGGGCGCGCGCCCGCGC
>CAZBWQ010000069.1:20920-21698 GCA_964495565.1 uncultured Sandaracinaceae bacterium
TTTGGACCTGGCCGTGGCCTCCGAGCCACGCGTGCAAGAGCAGTTCTCGAAGGTGGGCTCTGTCTATCCGATGGTGGATACGGGGATGCTTGTGCTCGTCACGATTCCCTACTGTCGCGGCGTCACGATCACCGTCGTGGGATCGGCCAGCAAAGGAAAGATCGTATATCTGAATGACGACCTCGACTGGGATTCGGATCTCGAGGCAACCTCGGCCGCAGGCATTGCAGTCGCGGTCGAGCTCGGCGCCGGAGAATACCGGGTGGAGATCGGCGGAAGCGCGAGCCACTGCGTCGTTCTTTTCGGTTGGCCGAGCCCCATCGAAAACAGCGTGAGGCTGCCCGTGCAGCCTGGTTTTGCAAGCGAAGCGCGTGTGGCTTGCGATTGCCCATAGAAAGGCGTTTGATGTCGTGGTGTTCCGTCGGTCAATGTGCATGTTTTCATTGGCCCTCGCTTGCGGTTGCGCGAGCTTCGAGGAACGGGGGGAAGCGCCGAACGTGAAGGCCGTGCCCGTCCTTTGCACGAACAACGTCGATCCCGCCTCGTCCATCGGATTGCTTCCATGGGAGCTGGAGGTCGTCCCGGGGTCCATTGAGAGCGGGCGCTCATTCGAGGCCGAGCTCGACGGCGTCATGGTCTTCAACGAGGACTTTCTCGACGCCGGTCAAGACCTCATCCCTGGGGGGGTGCTCGAGGTGAACCTGGTGGACGCCCGTGCCACCGTCCACGCGCGGAGCGGCGCGGCCGGGGAGGACGTGAGCCTGGAGATCGATCCGAT
>CAZBWQ010000070.1:0-21663 GCA_964495565.1 uncultured Sandaracinaceae bacterium
AGACCCGGCCTTGCGCGCCAACGATGCAAGCCGAGCCGTCCGGCACGACCCTGTGTCGTGTTCCGCCTAGAGCGGGGCGTGCGGTTGGGTCAGTCTTGGCGGGCGCGGGCGACCATCGCGTCGACATAGCTTTCGAGTGGCGGGCAGACGAGGGTCGAGCCGGCGAGGAGCTCACGCGTGTTGCGGTCGTCGTAGATGACGTCGGTCTTGAGCTGATCGAGGAAGGCGCGGGTGGTGTGCGTGAAGCGCTGAAATCCCGGGGCTCGCATCAGCGCCGTGGCCAAGTTCAACGGATCGTGCTCGCGGGGAGGCGGCCTCCCGGTCGCGTCGGCAAACAAATGAAGCGCGTGCTGCACGGTGAGCGGCTTGGGATCGACGATGTGGAACGTGCGGCCGACGGCACGCTCGTCCTGCGCGATGCGCAGTCCCGCTTTCACGGCGTAGTCCACGGGCACGCTGCTGATGCGCACCCCCGCGTGGGTTGGCGTGGGAATCCGGTAGTCCTCCGGGGCATTGAGCAGGAACCGAATCAGCAGATAGAGCCCGCTCAGATCGTGGATCTCTCCGGTCGTCGAGTCGCCGACCAGAAGGGCGGGTCGAAGCACGACGATGGGGAGCTCGGCCGAGGACTCTCGGAGCATCGTTTCGACGTGATGAAGAGATTCCTCGATCGGGTTGCGAAAGCCGAGCTCGTCGCTGAGATCGGTCTCCTTGACGAATCCCTCTCGGTTCCCCGATACCGTCGCGCTCGACCAGCACACCAGCCGCTTCAGCCGCGTCGCCGCCTCTGCAATTTCCAAGATCTCGGCCGTCGTTCGGACGTTGTCCGCAGCCTCTTCTTTGGTGCCTGCCGGATCGGTCACGCACGCGCAGTGATGAATGACTTCGACTCGCTCCAACAGGATTCGAAGCTCATCCCCGCTCAACCCCAGATCGATCGAGCGCGGATCACCAATCCAGATCGATACCCGATTCCGCGCATCCTCGGGAAGCGCGTCCAACAGCTCAGCGGCTCTCTCTTCGTCGCTTTGGGCGACCAGGCAGCACACCAAACCCTCGGCTCGGAGCGCGAGCTCTCGAACGAGGTGCACTGCGGGCTGCCTTCGTGGGAACCCGGTAACCAGTATGCAGCGACCCAACGTCCCCATCGTCAGGACTCCTTCGAGCCGAATCTCGCCATGAGCTTGGCATGAATCTCGCCGACCTGCCGGCGGGTCGCGTCGAGATCGCCGTTGTTCGTCACGACGTAGTCTGCGACCGCCATCTTGCGAGCGAGTGGAAGCTGAGATCCGATCCGCGCGTTGGCCTCCGCGACCGTGTATCCATCCCTCGCGATCAAGCGAAGCCTCTGCAGAGATTCGTCGGCGCCAACGACGATCAGCGCCGAAAACGCCTTGTAGGAGCCCGTCTCCACCAGCAGCGCAGCTTCGTAGATCACGTAGGGCGCAGGATGCTCTTGATAAGACTGGAGTCGCTCCGCCCCGGCGGCGCTGATGAGTGGGTGCAAGATCGAGTTCAAGGTTTCCCGGGCTCGTTCGTCGTTGAAGACCAAGTCGCCGACCTTCTTTCGATCGAGTCGCCCTTCTGCATCCAAGACGCCCTTGCCAAACTCTTCCACGACTCGCTGCAGGCCTTCCGTACCGGGCTCGACGACTTCGCGCGCCAGCTCGTCAGCATCGATGACGGGAATGTCGAGGTCACCGAACATCTCTGCGACGGTCGTCTTTCCGCATGCGATCCCACCTGTGAGGCCCACGACCGGTTTCATGGGCCGCCAGTATTGAACATCGAGAGGTTCGGGCAAGACGATTTGGCATGTGCTACGCATGCTCGCATGCGCGCCGTGGTACAGCGTGTGAAGAGCGCAAGCGTCAGCGTCGAAGGCGAAATCGTGGGCGCGATCCGTGAGGGTCTGCTCGTGTACCTCGGCGCGGCGCGCAACGACGAGCCCAGAGACGTTCAGTACACCGCCGACAAGATCGCGGGGCTTCGCATCTTTCCGAACGACGACGGACGCATGTCGCTCAGCGTCGAGGACATCGCCGGCGCGGTCCTCGTCGTCTCTCAGTTCACGCTGTTTGGCGACGTTCGTCGCGGCAGGCGTCCGTCATTCGACGAGGCGGCGGCTCCGGAGATTGCGGAGGCGCTCTATCTGGACGTCGTCGAAGAGCTGCGCGCAAGGGGCATTCCGGTCGAGACGGGCACGTTTCGCGCCATGATGCTCGTGCGGTCCGAGGTGGATGGGCCTGTGACCATCCAGATCGACAGCCGAAAGCTTTATTAGTCTTCGCCTTCCAATCGCGGCATACTCTGCGCCGGATGCTCGGGTTTTCAGGCGAGCGACGCGTGTGGTTGGCAGCGGTCTTGGGAGCTTTCGTGCTGCTCGCCGGCGTCCTGATTTGGGGTATGTTCGGAATGCGCGCTCGAGTCGCGGCCCTCGTCCAAGACCGTCTCGGCCTCGCGACCGAGATCGAGGACACCGCTCTGTCCGTGGGAGGAATGGAGCTCTTCGGCGTGCAGATGCAGGCTCCCGGGGGAGGGCTTTCCGTTCGCATCGACCGGGTCGAAGCGCGCATGAGCCTCATCGCAGCCCTGTTCGAGGGGTCCCGCGCCGTGCGACGTCTGTCTGCCGAGGGCGTCGACGTGGTGCTCGACTTGCGTCACGAAGGGCTCACGGAGTCGATCGACCAGTTGATCAGCAAGGTCCGGGGACGTGACGGGACGAGCGACACACGCCGTCCGGCAACGGCTCCAGGCCGCATCTACGACGTCGATCGGTTGAACGTTCGCGTGCTCGATTCACACGGGACGTTGCTGGCTTTGCGCAACGCGAGCGTGCAAAAGGAGTCCGACACCGTGTCGTCGCGAATCGAAGATCTCGTGCTCGGCAGCGTGGAGGGCGACCACGCACACTGCGAGCGGACGACGATCGAGCTCGAACGAAGCGAGGAAGGTTGGAAGCTCCGGGAGCTCGACGTCGAGCATGCGGCCGCTCGCGCGGTTCGCAGCGAGGATGATCCGAGTGGGGCTCTGGTGCGTCGAATCGAAGATGCGCGGTCGGCGTTTTCGTCTGGGTCACCTCGCACGGCCGAGACGTCGGAGCGAACCGAGAAATCGGGAGAAGTCGAGCCGGTGCCCGAGCCCCGGAGAAGGCTCTTTGCGCGCTTGGCCTCGGATGCGCAAATCTCGATCTCCGACGTTCAGATCGAAAGCCGGATCTCCGCGAGTCGGGTCGAGCAGCTGCGTGATTTCACGTTCGAGCTACGAGGGGATGACCAAGGCTGGTACCGGATCGCGACCGAAGGAAAGACCACCCGCGGCGGAACCATGCGGATCGATCTCGACGTCATGCCGACCGAGGCTCGCGCCGAAGGCAGCATCGCGCTGCGGAGCATTTCTCTCGCGCTGATGGCTCCATTCATCCCCGACCTCCCGATTCACGATGCGGACGAAGGCACGCTGAGCGCGGAGCTCGGCTTGGTCGCCGAGGCCGGCGAGCGAGTGCGCATCGATGGCGCGTTGACACTCCACGAGCTCGGTCTCGCCTCCGAGAAGCTCGCGCCCGAGCCCGTCGACCACATCGGCCTCGCCATCGACGGGAAGGGCGTTTGGTATCCGAAGGAGCGCCGTCTCGCCATCCAACGCGGACAGATTCGCATGGGACGAGCTCGTGTGCTCATCGAAGGAGAGGTCGAGCGTACGCCGGAACACTACCGCGCGGATCTGGTGGCCAAAGTGCCGCCCGCGGATTGCAATGACGTGGTCAGCGCGGTTCCTGACGACATCCTGGCGCCTCTGGCTGGCTTCCGATGGTCGGGAACCTGGAGCGCGATCGGCCGGCTTTCGCTGGATTCCCGCGACCTCGACGCGACCGAGCTCACGATGCGCGTTCGAAATCTCTGTCAGTTCGAGCGTGCACCCCGATGGGCACGCGTCGAACGGTTCCAGCAGCCCTTCGTCCACCGCGTGGTCGAGCCGGATGAAAGCACGTTCGAAATGCGGACCGGCCCCGGAACCGAGACATGGGTCTCCTCCGCCGAGCTCAGTCCCTTCGTCGTCCCTGCGATCATCAGTCACGAGGACGGTGGATTCTACGAACACGGTGGATTCGCACCCTGGGCGATCCGTGACGCGCTGGTCCGCAACCTCCAAGAGGGGCGGTACGTCGTCGGCGCGAGCACGATCTCGATGCAGCTCGCCAAGAATCTCTTTCTCGAGCGCGAGAAGACCCTCGCCCGCAAGGTGCAGGAGGTTTTTCTCACCTGGTGGCTCGAAAATGCGCTCGACAAGGAGCAGATCCTGGAGCTGTACGTGAACGTGATCGAATATGGGCCCGGCGTATACGGCTTGCGCCATGCGGCCTCGTACTACTTCGGACGGGAGCCTTACGAGCTCAGCCCCGCCGAAGCGGCCTTCCTCGCATGCATGCTCCCGTCGCCCAAGCGGTATCACGTGTCGTACGAGCGCGGAGAGCTGACGCGCTCGATGAAGAGCCGGGTGAGGAGGCTCCTCGAGCACATGCAGCGACGGGAGCGAATCGGTGCCGAGGCCCTCGAGTACGGTCTGGCGGAGCTCGAGGGCTTTCGCTTTCACCGCGCCGACGACCCGCCGCCCCCTCCTCGGGTCTTGCCGCCCCTCGGTGCGCCCGAAGACCCCACTGGGCAGGAGCTGGATCCCTTCGAGGCACTCTTCGTGTCTCCTTGATCCGCTGAGTGTTCGAAAATTCTGACCTCACCGAAGTGTGCGGTCATTTATTGGTCGGCCTTCGAGCCTGGCGGTAAACACGGTGAGCGTGGGGTTGCGGTGAATCGACCGTCTCTGCACACGTCCGAGGGATTATGCGTCGGTTGCCTGGAGTCTTTGCTTTCATTTGGATTTTTTCGGTGCTCGAGCTGGCAGGCGGCACCCCGCGAGCCTTCGCCCAGAACGCCCCGCCCGCGGTGGTGGTGATCACCGCGGGGGACGACGCCACCTCGGGCGCAGCGATTCGCATCGATGGCGAGCCGTCGGGTAACGTGCCGCTGCGCAAGACGCTCCCACCGGGCCGCCACCTCGTTCAGGTCGGCAAGCGAGGCTTCGTCACCTTCTCGAAATGGGTCGAGCTCGAATCGGGCCAGGTCCTGAACATGCCCGTCACGCTCGCGCCTCAGGAAGCGAAGACCGGCTCTCTGTTGGTCACGGCGGACGTCACCGGGATTCCCGTGCTGATCGACGGAAAGCGCCGTGGTGCCACCCCCCTGGTGGTCGATGGCTTGGCCGAGGGCGAGCACGTCGTCGAGATCGAGAGCCCCGGAGAAGGGTACCGTCCCTTTTCGCAGGTCGTGACCGTGAAGGCAGGGGAGCGTGCGGTCGTCGATGCAGAGGTGCGGATCACTCCGGACCTCGGCAGCCTTCGGGTCATCACCAACGTGCCCGGCGCGATCGTGACGCTCGACGGCCAGGACATCGGCGTGGCTCCGGCGGCGAAGGGAGGATTGTCTCCGGGGGAGCACGTGGTGATGGCACGAGCGGCGGGGTACGAGCCCGTGGAGCAGACGGTGACGGTGGTCGCGGGGCGGGAACGCGTCGTGTCGTTGCGCTTCACGATCGCGAGCGCCGGTGAGCCCCGCATCCTGGTGCGTTCCAACGTGCCCGACGCGACGGTATCGATCGACGGCGAGGATTATGGCAACCCGCCGATCGTGATCGAGCCTGCCGAAGAGGGCACGCATTCCATCTTGGTCCAGGCACCTGGATATCGCGAGGTTCGTCGTGCATGCTCGGTAGGGCCGAATCGGAGCTGCGAGGTGTACGCAGAGCTCAATCCCTTGGGCGTGCCCGTTCGCGTGGAGGCCAACGTCCGCGGCGCGCAGCTCTTCATCGACGGCGTGTCCCGGGGGCCGGTGCCGTGGGAGGGCGACCTGCCCGATGGCGTCCACCAGCTGGAGCTTCGCGCGGAGGGCTACCAGAACTACGTCGAAGAAATCCGGCTCGAGAAATCGTCGAGGGTTCGACTGGTCCAAGTGATCATGCGGCCGGCCGTCGAGGTAGTCGGCCAAGAGACGGACAAGGAAGCGCAGCGCAACGATCCCTTGCGCAACACGGTCACGCATGCGGGCGCTCCGGTGCCGGTCGGCGCCGCGGCGCTCGACTTTTCGAGCGGTTGGCCCTGGCTCGCCTCGCTCGGGATGCGAACGGGACTGACCAAGTTCTTGGACGTCGGCTTGTTTGCCTCGAGCTACGGCCGGCTGACCGACCTCGGTGTGAGCACCAAGGCAGGGTATGCGGTTTCCAGAAACTTCTCGGTCGGTGGCGATCTTCAAATCGGCGGCGGCGTGGGGCCCGCAAAGAGGGACGCCGCCGGGACGAGACACCCAACCAACAATTTCTTCATCAGCCTCGATGGCATCGTGAGCCTGCACTTTCCGCCGCGGGGGGCGCTCTCGCTGTGGATGGCATTCGACTTTCACAGCGATCGGTGGGATTTTGACGCCCGGAACAGCAGCCTGGTCGTGACGGGCTCCCGACAGAACCTCGTGCGGGGCCGGCTCGGTGGCTCGCTCGAAATCGTAGTCAATCGCAAATGGAACGTCTGGCTCGAGGTCGAAGGGATCGTCGCGGGAAAAGAGCGCAGAGTGCTGGGTGACGTCTTCGGTGGAGGCCGCGGTGACTCGCAGGTATACGGCCAGTTCGGCGCCACCTTCAAGTTCGGCAACCCGAAGGGGGGATCGTGATCGAAGGCCACTTCATCGTGATCGAGGGAATCGATGGGTCGGGCACCACGACCCAGTGCGCCATGCTCGCGCGGCGGCTGACCGACGAGGGGCTGCCGGTGCATACGACCCGCGAGCCGAGTGACGGTCCCGTCGGCGTGTTGATCCGACAAATCTTGACGGGTCGCGTGGTGGTTCCCGGAGCCCATGGGACCCGGCCTCCGAATTGGGCGACGATGGCTGCCCTTTTCGCGGCCGATCGACTCGACCATCTCGAGGCCGAGATCGTTCCCAATTTGAATGACGGGGTGACCGTGGTGTGCGACCGGTACGATCATTCCTCGGTGGCCTATCAAACGGTGAGCAGTGGCGGCGCAGATGAAGTGTCGACTTGGGTCTTGGAGCTCAATCGACGTGCACGGCGGCCCGACCTGACACTCGTTCTCGACGTCGATCCGGAGATCGCCGGCACACGCCGAGCGCTGCGATCCGCGAGCCCCGAGCTCTACGAAGTCAGTGAGATGCAGACAGAGCTCGCGACGTTCTACGAGAAAATCGACCGATTGTTTCCAGCTGATAACATTCGCCACGTCGACGCGAGTCGCAGCGTGGACGAGGTCGCCGATGCGATTTGGGGGGAAGTCATGATCTTGCGAGGAGAGTCTCGATGAGCCGTCATCCGATCGTCCTGTGGGGCCTCGTCCTGGCTGCCGCCGTCGGTTGCGACAAGAGCAAGCTCCATGAAGAGCTCATGGAAGATTCGACCTGGGAAACCTCTGCGGGAGAAGAAGAATGGGAATCCGCGGAGCGGGCCAAGAAGCGCGGCGATGCTCGCGATGAGATCGACGGGCTTGTCCCACGCGTGACGTCGGGCACGATTTCCCGGGGTGAGCTCGTGCCGGTTCTCGACGAGGGTCTCGGTCGATTCCTCCAACACGTGGAGACCGAGCCGGTCTTTCACAAGGGCGCTTTCGTCGGGTTTCGGATCGTGAGCCTCTTCCCTGGGGAGCCGGCTTTTGCGTCGCTCGATCTCCGTCCCGGAGACACCGTCACCAAGGTCAACGGAAGGCCGATCGAACGGCCTGAGCAAGCTGCTTCGGTTTGGGAATCGCTTCGTACCGCGTCGGCGCTGGTAGTCGACTACCAGCGTGCGGGGCAGCGCCTCGCGCTTCGATTCGCGATCGTTGACGAGCCCTGAGTTCGAACCCATCGTTCCGCGGTGTCGTCCAATTCCCGGTTCGCCTCGGCGGCTTCCGCGCTGCTGGTCTACACCGTCGCCGTGGTGCTCTGGGGTGCCTACGTTCGCGCCACGCTTTCGGGCGACGGCTGCGGAGACCATTGGCCGCTCTGCAACGGCGTCGCCATTCCCGCCGACCCCTCGACCAAGACGCTCGTCGAGCTGACTCACCGCGTGACCTCCGGCATTGCCTGGATCTGGACGTTCGTCATGTGGATGATCGCACTGCGTCGGTTTGGTCGCGGACATGCGACACGTTCGGCGGCCGGTTGGTCCTTTTTCTTCATGACGACCGAGGCCCTCGTCGGTGCTGGGCTCGTCTTGTTTCGGATGGTCGCGGACAATCCATCGACGGCTCGAGCGGCCTGGATGTCGGCCCATCTGGTCAACACGTTCTTGTTGTTAGCCGCTCTGACTTGGCTCGCGGTCAGTGCATGGTCGCCGAGGGGCATTCGGTTTCCCCGGGTGCCGCGCCAGCGATGGCTGTTCGGCATGGGCGCGTTGATCATGCTGCTCGTCGGAGTGAGCGGCGCCGTCGCGGCCTTGGGGGACACGTTGTTTCCTGCGACGGGTTTGGCCGAGGGGCTCCGAGAGGATTTCTCTCCTTCGGCGCACCTCTTTTTGCGGCTGCGCATGTGGCATCCGGTGCTGGCGGTGCTCGGCTCCGGGTACTTGATCTGGCTCTCGGCTCTCTTGCGACGCCGCTGGTCCGGACAGCCGATCGAGACTCTGCCCATGATTCTCGGGGGCTTGGTGGTGGTGCAAATCGGCGTAGGGCTCCTCAACGTCTATCTTCTGGCGCCGGTTTGGATGCAGATCGGTCACCTGCTCGTGGCCGACCTCACGTGGATCACACTCGCTTTGCTGGCACTTTCCTCACCGCCCCGACGCGTGGGTGCTAATCTGGTTCCGTGAGCGACCCGTATCTCGGCAAAGAGGTAGCCGGCCAGTTCCGCATCGTCGAGAAGATCGGCAAGGGTGGCATGGGCGCGGTCTATCGGGCGGAGCAGCCGGACATGAACCGGTACGTCGCGATCAAGATCCTTCATTCGCGCTACCTCTCGAGGACGGATCTCGTATCTCGGTTTCGGCGCGAGGCGCGAGCCATGAGCCAACTGTCCCACCCGAACACCGCGCGTGTGTTCTTGTACGGCCAGCTCGAAGATGGCGCTTGCTACTTCGTCATGGAGCATCTGGTCGGACAGAACCTCGCCCAGATCGTCCGCGCGGAGGGCCCGATGGAGCCCAAGCGCGCGATTCGGATCATGATCCAGGTTTGTGGCGCGCTCGAGGAAGCGCACCGGGCCGGGATCGTGCATCGCGATCTCAAGCCCGAGAACATCTTCATCACCAATCAGGGAGGGATCCGGGACTTTCCGAAAGTTTTGGATTTCGGGCTCGCCAAGGTGACCGAGCGTCAGATGCGCCCTGGCTCGATGGTGCTCACCCAGCAGGGCATGGTCTTCGGCACGCCCGAGTTCATGAGCCCCGAGCAGGCGCACGGAAAGACCTTGGACGCGCGCTCGGACATTTACTCTCTGGGCGTGATTCTCTACGAGCTGTTGACCGGCAAGCTGCCATTCGATGCGAAGCAGCCGATCGAATACATCCAGCTCCACGTCAACGCGCCGCCGATTCCGTTGTCCGATAGGCGCCCCAAGATGCAGTTCCCCGAGGGGCTGCAGCCGGTGGTCATGAAGGCGTTGGCGAAGCAGCCCGAGGAACGCTACGCGTCGGCCGCCGAGTTCGCGACTGCGCTCGAGGGCGTGTTGCAGGGCGATGCCAACGAGCGCAGCAGCGTCAGCCTTCCGGCCCCCATCCCGGAGACTGCTCCGGTCGCCGAGCCGATCCGCCCGATCCAGCCGGGCCGAGGAGGCGCCGAAAAGGGCCGCATGCCCTGGGTCATGTTGACGGTGGGCGTCGTGTTGGCCGTTGCGGGCGTAATCGCCCTCATCGCGGCCTTCGGCGCCCGCTCTTGACGCCCCCTGGCGTTGCCCCCAAATCCTCGCCGGGCCAGCTTGACCGTCCGTGGCCGGAAGGTCAGAGTGCGCGCCCGCTTTCGGCCTGAGCCCACCATGACCGCAGCGACTCGACCAGCCACCACCATGCTGACGGTGCGCGATCTCATCGCGCTCACCAAACCGCGGATCACCTTGATGGTGCTCGTGACCGCCGCAGGCGGGATGTGGCTCGCGCCCGGAACGCTCGATCTGACTTCGATGGCCGTGATGTTGCTGACCACGGGGATGGTCGTCGGCGCGGCGAACACGCTGAACTGCTACTTGGAGCGAGACAGCGATCGACTCATGGCCCGAACGGCCAATCGACCGCTGCCGGACCGGCGGTTGGAGCCCTCGTGGGCGCTCGGTCTCGGCGTGGCGATGGGTCTCTTTGCCGTTCCCACGCTGACGTTCGCGGTGAACCCCGTCACGGGCCTGCTCGGCTTGATCGCGCTCATCAGCTACGTGGCGATCTACACGCCGATGAAGCAGCACACGTCCGCGGCGCTTTTCGTGGGCGCACTGCCGGGAGCCTTGCCGCCGCTGATGGGATGGACCGCCGTCACCGGCGGGATCGAGGCGCCGGGCTTGGTTCTGTTTGGCGTCTTGTTCTTCTGGCAAATCCCGCACTTCATCGCGATCTCGGTCTTCCGCCAGGACGAATACGAGCGCGCGGGCCTCAAGGTCTTACCCTCGGTGCAGGGCGTCCGTCCGGCTCAGATCCAGTCGATCGTGTACGCGGGGGCCTTGTGGGCCGTGTCGCTTCTGCTCGTTCCGTATGGGCTTGCCGGTGGCTTGTACTTGTTCTCGGCGGTCATCCTGGGAGCCTACTTCTTCTGGATGGCGCTCCGCGGTCTGTGGATGGAGGACTCGGATGCCTGGGCCAAGAAGGTTTTCGTGGCCTCTCTCGTGTACCTCACCGCTCTCTTTGCAGCCCTCATCATCGATGCGTTTTAAGATCTCGTTGCTCCTCGCTTTGGGACTCGCCGTGATCGGGTGCTCGAAGAGGAGCGCCGACGACGTGCCCGTCATCGCCGAGCTTCCCGGCTTCGCTCTGGTCGACCAGGATTCGCAGCCGTTCACGCGAGACACCATGACGGGTGGGATCTGGGTGGCAGACTTCGTGTTCACGCACTGTCGGTCGTCATGCCCACGGCTGACGGCCCACATGAAGGGCCTTCAGTCACGGCTTTCCGACGTGCCGAAGGTCGGCTTCGTTTCCGTGACAGTCGACCCACGAAACGACACTCCCGAGGTCATCAAGGCCTACATGACGAAGAACGAGCTCGACGAGTCCAACTGGCGGTTCGTGACCGGGGAGGAGGAGGACATCCGTGAGCTCGTCGTCGACGGGTTCAAGGTGGGCCTCGGCGAGGGAGATAGTCAGGCTGCCGGCGCCGAAGAGATCATGCATTCGAACTACTTCGCCCTGGTCGATCGCGAAGCCCGAGTGAGGGGCTATTACCGGGCTAACAACGACGGAATCGCCGATCTGGAGCGGGATCTGCGGGCGCTGGCGGCCGCGGCTCCGACGAACCGTTGATACCGCTTGGCTTCGGTGTTAAGCCCGCCGCATGACTCAACGCATCCCCGTCGCGCAGCGGCTGAGTGCCGTCAAGCCGTCCGCCACCGTCGCCGTCGCCCAGCGAGCACGCGAGCTCAAAGAACAAGGCATCGACGTGCTTTCGTTCAGTGTCGGCGAGCCTGATTTCGACACCCCCAAGCACATTTGCGAGGCGGCCAAGCAGTCGATCGACAAAGGAGCTTCGCGGTACACCGCGGTGCGCGGCGTGCCGGATCTTCGAGAGGCGATCTGCGAGTCGTCGGCCAAGCGCCGGGCAGGCGTGAGCTACGATCCTTCCGAGGTGGTGGTCTCCGTCGGCGCCAAGCACACCTTGTTCAATCTCGCGCTGGCTCTGTATGACGAAGGGGACGACGTGTTGATTCCGGCGCCTTATTGGGTGAGCTATCCGGAGCAGGTGCGGCTGGTGGGAGCTAACCCGGTCATCGTCGAAACCTCCGAGGAAGATGGCTTTCGAATGACGCCGGACGCCTTGCGGGCCGCGATCACGCCGAAGACCAAGGCGTTGATCCTGTGCTCGCCTTCGAATCCGACGGGGGCTGCCTACACGGGAGAGCAGCTCGAGGCGCTCGCGGACGTGGCGGCGGAGCACGACTTCTGGGTCATCGTCGACGAGATTTACGGACAGCTCGTCTATGGCGGATTCGAGCAGAAGTCGATCGTGGAGGTCGCTCCAGGTCTTCGCGAGCGGATCATCATCGTCGATGGCGTCAGCAAGACGTTCGCGATGACGGGATGGCGGATCGGTTGGATGTTGGGACCAGCGTACGTCGCGGCCGCTTGCGACAAGATTCAGGGCCAGTCCACCACGAACCCGACGGCTGCTGCGCAGTACGCGGCGGCGGCAGCTCTTCGCGGCCCTTGGGAGCCGATCGAGGCGATGCGTCAGGCCTTCGAAGAGCGACGCGGGCTCATCGTCGAGGGTCTGAACGCCATCGACGGCATCACGTGCCGCATGCCGGAGGGCGCCTTCTACGCATTCGCAAACGTGCAGGGCCTGGTGGGCAAAGAGGGCGGTGGAAAGAAGCTCGAAGACGATTTGGCCGTGGCTGGCTATTTGCTCGAAGAGGCGCGTTGCGCCGTGGTTCCGGGCACGGCCTTCGGCGCCCCCGGGTTCGTCCGAATCTCGTACGCGACCTCGAACGACACCATTCGAGAAGGCCTCAAACGAATCGGCGAGGCCGTCGCCAAGCTGAAATAACCCACCGCAACCCCGAACCCCGCTCCGCGACTAGCTTGCTTTGGCTTGGCGGCGGGCGGCGAGCGCGAGGGCGGCTCGGCTCAAGAGGGCGACGCCGAGGGTGGCGGTGACCAGGCTTGCTGGCGAACGGGGCGCGTATCCGCTGCTCAACAGGAGCAACAAGGCCGCACCCATTTGTCGTCGAACCGGATCCTTCGAGAGCGCCGCGGCCACGGTCACCGCCCAACCGATGCCGAGCGGAACGGCATACGCGAGCGAGAATCGATCGGGCAACAAGTCGAGCCGGAGCGCGCCGTAGAGGGCGGTCGGCCAATCGCGCCCGACGGCGTGCCGCCAGGCGACCATCGCCACCGCAACGGCCGCCGCGGCCGCTACCGAGAGCGCGAGCGCGACTTTTCCTCGGGCTCGTCGCCATGGGATCACGACGACCAGACCGAGCGACAGCGGCACCGCCAGGTACGCGAGCTCACCGGACCACCGAAACGCATTGGCCAGCCGCTCGGTTTGCTCCCAATACACGCGATTTCCCACGAGCTGCACGACCATGGAGACCAAGCCGCTGAAAGAGGCCAGCAGTGTCAACACCAAAGCCAGCAACGTGGCTTTCGTCGAGCGTTGATGCATGGCCGCGAGGACCATCCACAGCATCAGCGCGTGGGACAGTCCCGCGACCACCAAGACCAACTCGGGTCGGGTCCACGCACGTGGAAGGAACGTCATCAGCGTCACGATGGGTACCAGCAACCAACCGAAGGCGCCGATTCCGCCACGCGTTGCCAGGGACAGCCCGCTCTTGCGCGACGACAGGGCGACGACACAAAAGCAAAGCGCGACGAGCCCGCTCACGACACTCAGATTGCGCGCAAATCCACCCCAGCGGTCGAGCTCGATCAGCTCCTTCATCGACCACGCTTCGTGACCGAGCTTCACGAGGATGCGGTTCAGGAGAAGGTCGAATGAAGCCGCCAAACCCGACATCCAGGCCAGCGGAGGCACCCATCCCAACACGGAACCGCGTTCTTCCGTGGTCGTTGCGACGGTGGCCACCGAAGCGAAGGGTGAATCGACTGCATCGCTCAAGGTTTACGGACCCTACGCGTCCAACCTAGCGCTTTCAAGGCACTCTGCTAGAAGTCCGCAGATGACTGACGTCCGACACGACTGGACCCAGGAAGAGGCGCGCGCGCTGCATGATCTTCCGCTGACCGAGCTCTTGTTCCGCGCACAGCAGGTGCACCGCCGCACACAACCTCGCAACGCGGTGCAGCTTTGCTCGCTGCTCTCGATCAAGACGGGTGCGTGCCCGGAGGACTGCGGGTATTGTCCGCAAAGCTCGAAGTACGAGACGGGCGTGGACGCGGAGCGCCTCATGGACGTAGGCGAGGTCCTCGAAAAGGCGCAGCAGGCCAAGGAGGCGGGCGCGAGCCGATTCTGCATGGGCGCCGCATGGCGCAGCCCCAAGAAGGGGAGCCGGCAGTTTCAGCAGGTGCTCGAGATGGTGCGTGGAGTTCGCGCGCTCGGTCTCGAGGCGTGTGCGACGCTCGGCATGCTCGACGATGAGCAAGCGCAACAGCTCAAGGAAGCGGGATTGACCGCCTACAACCACAACCTCGACACCTCCGAGGGCTACTACGGCGAAATCATCACCACGCGAACCTACCGAGACCGGCTCGATACGATCGCGAGGGTATCGGCTGCGGGGATTTCCGTTTGTGCTGGCGGCATCATCGGAATGGGGGAGAGCATCGACGATCGGGTGGCCATGCTGGTCACGCTCGCGAACTTGGACCCGCAACCCGAAAGTGTGCCGGTCAATGCGCTCGTCGCGGTCGCGGGGACGCCGCTTGGTGATCGACCACCGGTCGAGTCGCTCGAGCTGGTGCGCATGTGCGCGACCGCTCGCATCATGGTCCCGGGTGCCCGCGTTCGGCTGTCCGCCGGCCGCGCTTCCCTCAGCCGCGAGGCTCAGCTTCTTTGCTTCATGGCGGGGGCCAACAGCATCTTCTTTGGGGACAAGCTTTTGACCACCGGCAATCCAGACCACGACTCCGATCTCGCGCTGCTCGAGGCCGCTGGGCTCACCGCGCTCGACCCAACCGAGGGGGAGGGCGAGCGATCCGCGGCAGCCACGGGCGCTTCGGATACCTGGAACGCCGCGGAGTAGGCTGAAAACCGCGCAATTTCAGGCACTTGCAGCTTTGTTCATATTGAATTTGATTTGCAACTTCTGTTAGGCTATATCGTAAGCATGCTGGTGTGCCACTGTCACGCGGTGAATGATTCGACGATTCGTCAGTGCGTCCATGCGGGCGCGCGAAGCTCTCACGAGATTCGAGAGGCATGCGGAGCCGGAGGGGGCTGCGGAGGCTGCCGTCCTGCCATCGACCGTCTGATCGAGATACACCACCACGGCCAGGCCGCGCTCGAGGCGCGCGGCCCGCGTGGCTGAGTCAGTTGATATCGCTTTTCAAGTTCATGCCGGCCACATTGCCAGCGCCGCCGGTGGTCTCTATGCTCGCTCGAGGAAAATTCGATGAAGGGCAACGAAGAAGTCATCACCGTGCTCAATGAGGTTCTCACCTCGGAGCTCACCGCAATCAATCAGTACTTCATTCATTCGAAGATGTGCGAGGACTGGGGTTTCCACAAGCTCGCTGCGAAGAAGAGGGAAGAATCCATCGAGGAGATGAAGCATGCCGATCAGGTGATCGCGCGCATTCTGTTTCTCGAGGGCGTTCCCAACATGCAGCGCTACTTTCCCGTCCAGGTAGGCGAGGACCCGATCGAGCAACATCGGGTCGACCTCGAGCTCGAATACGATGCCGTGAAGCGTTTGAACAACGGCATCGCGCTGTGCCGTGACAAGGGCGACAACGGAACGCGAGAGTTGCTCGAGATGATCCTCAAGGAGGAGGAAGAGGGCATCGACTGGCTGGAAGCACAACTCCATCTCGTCGAGGCGATCGGCAAGGAGCGCTACCTTTCCGAGCAACTGGGCGGCGGCAACTGAGAGAGAGCAGGGTTCGTCGATTCGCGATAGGCCGTTGGACGCCTCACGATGACTGCACATCCCCTCGCTGGACAGCCCGCGCCACCGGAAGCTCTGCTCGACGTAGGCAAGTTACTCGACGCCTACCACGACCAAAGGCCCGACCCGACCGAGCCAGCCCACCGCGTGAGCTTCGGCACCTCCGGCCATCGAGGCTCCGCTTTTCGCCAAAGCTTCAACGAAGACCACATCCTCGCGATCACGCAGGCCATCTGCGATTACAGGCGGGCCGAGGGGATCGATGGGCCGCTCTATCTGGGCAGCGATACGCATGCGCTCTCGACCCCCGCGACGAGAACGGCCCTCGAAGTTCTCGCAGCCAATGGGATCCAGGCTCGAATCGCGCCGGAGGGCCACTTCACCCCCACGCCGGCCATTTCGTTCGCCATTCTCGAGCACAACCGTCGAAGCGAGTCGGAAGCCGATGGCATCGTCGTGACCCCTTCGCACAACCCGCCCGAGGACGGAGGCTTCAAATACAACCCGCCTAACGGGGGCCCGGCCGATACGACGGTGACCTCGTGGATCGAAGACCGAGCGAACCAGCTGCTTGCCGCAGGTCTCAAAGACGTCGCGCGCGTGGGCTACGAGACGGCACTTCGCGCCGACACGACAAAGCTGCACGACTTCATCACGCCTTACGTGGAGGCGTTGGACTCCGTGATCGACATGAAGGCCATCGCGTCGGCGGGGCTTCGCATCGGTGTCGATCCGATGGGAGGCGCGGGCATCGAATACTGGCCCCGGATCGCAGAGCATTACGATCTGCATCTCGAGATCGTGAACGACGTCGTGGATCCCACCTTTTCGTTCATGACCTTGGATCGTGACGGAAAGATTCGCATGGATTGCTCCTCTCCATACGCGATGGCGAGGCTGGTCAATCTCCGCAATCAATACGACATCGCATTCGGAAACGACACCGACTTCGACAGGCACGGAATCGTCACTCGCAGCTGGGGGCTTCTCAATCCGAACCACTACCTGAGCGTTGCCGTCAGCTACTTGTTCAACGAGCGCAGTTGGCCTGAGCGCGCGGCGGTCGGCAAGACGCTGGTGAGCAGCGCGATGATCGATCGCGTCGCGCACGACCTCGGGCGACGGCTCGCCGAGGTGCCCGTCGGCTTCAAATGGTTCGTCGACGGGCTCATCGACGGCTCGTACGGATTCGGCGGAGAAGAAAGCGCAGGCGCATCCTTCCTCAGGAAGGATGGAAGCGTTTGGACGACGGACAAAGACGGGATCTTGCTCAACCTCTTGGCAGCCGAGATCACTGCCACGACGGGTCGGGATCCAGGGGAATGCTACCGTAGCCTCACGGCCCAGTTCGGTGATCCGGTCTACGAGCGAATCGACGCGCCCGCCACTCCGGCGCAAAAAGATGCTCTCAAGACGATGAGCAAGTCCGACATCGAGGCCTTGGAGCTCGCAGGGGAGCGCATCGAGCAGGTGCTCACGAAAGCTCCGGAAAACGGAGCCTCCATCGGGGGCCTCAAGGTCGGCACGGCCAACGGCTGGTTTGCGGCACGGCCCTCCGGCACCGAGGACGTCTACAAGATCTACGCCGAGAGCTTCAAGGGACGCGAGCACCTCGCCCTCATTCAGCGAGAGGCGAAGGAGCTCATCGCGCGGGTGTTCGCCGACCGCACGGAGCCTTGAGCCGGCGCAACAATCGTGTTTCACTCCGCCGCGTGCTTGCCCTCGTCACGGGAGGCGGAGGTCGCCTCGGCAACGTTCTAGTTCGCCGACTTCTGGAAACGGGACATCGGGTCCGCGTGTTGGAGCCTGGTGACCGTCCCGAGTCGCTCGCGGAGCTCTCGATCGATTTCGTCTCCGGCTCGGTGCTCGACTCGAACGACGTCGCGCATGCCGTCGAGGGCGCCGATGTCGTGTATCACCTGGCCGCGAAGATCGATTTGAGGCCCAAAAAAGATCCGATGATGTTCGCCATCAACGTCGAGGGCACGCGCAACGTCGTCGATGCGTGCCTGCGCCACGGTGTTCGGATGGTTCATACCAGCTCCCACCATGCGGTGGAACGCGAGCCTTTGAGCGAGCCGCTGACGGAGGAAAGGCCTCTCGCACTCCGAGAGAAGTGCGACTACCACCGTTCCAAGGCCATCGGCGAAACGATCGTCCTCGAAGGATGCAAGCGGGGTTTGAATGCCGTCATCGTCAACCCCGGATCGATGATCGGTCCTTACGATTTCGAGCCTTCGCTGATCGGAGCGGCCCTGATCGACATGTACTTCGGCCGAGTGCCCGTGTTGCTCGATCTGCTGAGTGACTACGTGGACGTTCGTGACGTCGCCGACGGCATGATCGCAGCAGCCGAAAAGGGCCGGTGCGGCGAACGATACTTCCTGACGGGGCCGGTCGTCCCCATCATGGAGATGGTATCGACGTACGGGGAGCTGACCGGCGCGAAGGTGCCCACGCGGGCGCTGCCGCTGTGGTTCGGCTGGGTGCTGCTGCCTTTTGCGTTGGCCGGCGCCACCGTGACCAAGAAAGATCCCTTCATCACGGCAGACATGCTCCGGGCGAGCGTCTCCAATGCAATCGTTTCCCACGACAAAGCGAGTCGGGAGCTCGGCTATCGCGTCCGCTCCCTTCGTGAATCCCTGACCGACGCCGTGCAGTGGTATCGGGAGCGCGGCTGGCTGAACGCCTGACCCGCCTTTTGCCCGTTGACGGTCTGCGCGTGCTACACATAAGGCATTCATGACCGACCGAGGGCCGAAGCGTCATCAAGATCTCGAGGACGTGATCGACGTCATCACGGCCTCCTACGATGGCGACGACGAGATCAACAATCTCGACAGCGCCGCCCTCCCGAACAAGCGTGCCGTGATCGCGGCCTTCAATCACATCATGCCCGTGCTCTACATGGGCTTTTACAGCACACGGTCACTCAATCGAACCAACCTCCGGTACGCGCTCAGCGAGCATCTGTACCCGGCCCAAGACATCCTCGTCGAGCAAATCGATCGCGCGATTCGCTATCAAGAGCGGATGGGTCGGCTGCGTGACACCAAGCCGGAGGGTTGGAGCGAAGAGGTCGTGCTTCGGCTCTTCGAGCGGATCCCGAGGTTGCGCCGAGTGCTCAATACCGACGTGCGGGCAGCCTACGAAGGCGATCCGGCCGCCTCCAGCATCGAAGAGGTCGTGTTCAGCTATCCGAGCGTGCAAGCGATTTCGGCGTATCGCGTGGCGCACGAGCTGTTTCTCGAAGACGTGCCGATGATTCCTCGGATCATCACCGAGTATGCGCACAGCCGGACCGGCATCGACATCAACCCCGGTGCCGAAATCGGCGAGAGCTTCTTCATCGACCACGGCACCGGTGTCGTCATCGGCGCCACCGCGATTCTGGGCCGTAACGTCAAGCTCTACCAGGGAGTGACTCTCGGCGCGCTGAGCATTCCGCGGGAAGAGGTCGGAGGCCGGCGCGGAACCAAGCGTCATCCCACCATCGAAGACGACGTCACGATCTACGCCGGCGCGTCGATTCACGGCGGGGAGACGGTCATCGGAAGGGGCTCGGTGATCGGCGGCAACGTCTGGCTCACCAAGTCCGTGCCACCGGGATCGAAGATCTTCGGCCGTGCGAAGTGACGAAACGACCCGTCAGCCGGCTTGCTCGAGCTTTTCCTTGACCTTCTCGTAGACCGCGTTCAGGTGGGTCAGGTCGGCCAGCTCGTCTTCGGAGATCGTGATGTCGTAGTTCTTCTCGACGTCGGCCACGATCTCGATGGCCATCATGCTGTCGATGCCCAGGTCCGCGAATGGGGTATCCTCGGGTATCTCCTCGACTTCCGTCACATCGATGATGATCTGCCTGAGCTCGTCTTTCAGCTTGTCCGACATGCCGCCCGTATATGCTCGGCATCCCGATGAGCGTCAAGCGTATGGAAAAACTGGCCGCCTGACCTGTTTCGAAAGTGGTATCCGCCGGAATTTACGGTACCTTAGGGCTCGCGAGAGCTTATGAGCTGGATTTCAGAGAAAGCACACGCCCAGCTGCAGCGGGTGCGCGATGCCCAGGAGAAGCAGATCTATCCGTACTTTCGGCCGTTCGAGTCGGGCGGGCTGCACACCACGATTCACGGAAGGCCGATCGTCAATTTCAGCTCGAACGACTACCTGGGGCTGACAAACCATCCGAAGGTCAAGGAGGCGGCCAAAGCCGCGGTCGATCAGTTCTCGTGCGGCCTCGGCTCGTCGCGAGTCCAGGCCACCGCGACCAAGCACGTCGAGCTCGAGGAGCGACTTGCTGCTTGGTACGGGTTCGAAAAAGCGTTGATTTTCACCACGGGCTACCAGGCCATGGTGGGCACGATCATGTCGCTCGCCGACAAGGACACGACCGTCGTGCTCGACAACTTGAGCCACGCGTGCATTCTCGACGGGACGTTTCTCGCCGCGGGCACGCCGATGCGCGCCCCCGAAGTGCGCTTCTTCAACCACAACAGCGCCAAGGCGCTCGACCGCGTCTTGCGCAAGCGGGAGCGAAAGAACGCGTTGGTCCTGATCGAGGGAATCTATTCCCTGGACGGTGACGAGGCGAACATCCGCGAGTTCATCGACGTGTGCGCACAACACGAGAACGTGGCGCTGGTATGCGACGATGCGCATGGTACCGGAACCCTCGGACATGGGGGGCGCGGCATCATCGAGAAGTACGGCCTCGAGGGCCAGGTGCCCGTGGTGGTGAGCACCTTTTCGAAGACGTTCGGTGGCATCGGAGGCATTCTATTGGGCGATGCCGACGTCGTGGACTTCGTCAAGCACAACGCCCGGTCGTTCTTGTTCAGCGCGTCCTTGCCCGTCCCAATCGTGGCCGCGGCCAGCACGATTCTCGACATGCTCGAAGCCGATGGGCCGGCGTTGGTCGCCGAGCTCCACGAGAAGTCGGCCTACATGCGCAAAGGGCTCACCGACATCGGATTCGATCTCGGCGAAAGCAATACGCACATCATGCCGATCATGATCCGCGACGAGACCAAGGCGATGTTCACGCACGTCGCCCTGCTCGAAAACGGCGTGCTGATGGTCCCGATCATGTATCCGGCCGTCAAAGAAGGTGAAGAGCGGCTTCGTCTCAACGTCACCCGCGGACACACCTACGAGGACATCGACCAAGCGCTCGACTTGCTCCGCACTTTCGCGGACTCGTTCTCCTTGGTGTCGAAAGACGCTGCTTCGACGGCGGAGTAGGGCGCCGGGCCGCTCTCAGCCCTTCGGGAAGTACAGGCTGACCGTTTCGGCGATGCAGCCTGGGCGATCTTCACCTTCGATTTCCACCGTGACTCGGACGACCGACATGATGCCGCCCTTCGTGTCCTCGACGGACACGACCTCCGCGCCCCCTCGAATGCGTGCGCCGGACCGAACTGGCGCGGGGAAGCGAACCTTGTTGGTTCCGTAGTTCACCGCAAACTCGAAGCCGCGCACCTCCATGATCTGCGTGATGAAGTGGCTGACCAACGAAAGCGTCAAATACCCGTGCGCAATGGTCGCGCCGAACGGGCCGCTCTTGGCTTTTTCGACGTCGACGTGAATCCACTGATGATCTTCGGTGGCGTCCGCGAATTTGTCGATGCGATCCTGCTCCATCGTGAGCCAGTCGCTGTATCCGAGGTGCTTGCCGACCGCGTCTTTCAGATCGCGCGGCGATTCGAAAACTACTGCTGCCATGAAATTCTCCGCGCGCCGAGAATAGCCGCAATGCGTCACAGCGCCACATCTGCTCATGCAGGACGCTCCCAGGCGCCCCGGGAGCCTTGAAAACACCACACGGACATTGCGCGGAACGGCCCGGGTCCACCGAACACGCCGGAGAATCGGTCGCGACACCCGTGCTCGCGAGCGGGACCCGTCGGCACGGGGACCCACGTCCACC
>CAZBWQ010000071.1:0-21538 GCA_964495565.1 uncultured Sandaracinaceae bacterium
ACGAATACCAGGAGAAGCGATCGGGATGCCCAGCACAGCGAGTGGGCTGGAGGCTCAGTCGTGGGTGGACGTGGGTCGCGTGCCGACGGGTCCCGCTCGCGAGCACGGGTGTCGCGATCGCTTCTCCGGCGTGTTCGGTGGACCCGGGCCGTTCCGCGCAATGCCCGTGTCGTGTTTTCAAAAGCCCCGGGGGATCTCAGAGAATGCGTGCTTCGGCGGCGTCTACGGTGTTGCTCAGGAGCATCGCGATCGTCATCGGTCCGACGCCGCCGGGAACCGGGGTGATGTAGGAAGCTCGCTTGGCGGCTCCTTCGAAATCGACGTCTCCCGTGAGACTTCCATCATCGAGTCGATTGATTCCCACGTCGATGACGACGGCCCCCTCTTTGATCCACTCGCCGTCGACGAGATGGGGCCGACCGACCGCCGCCACGACGATGTCCGACTCGCGTACACGTCCTGCGAGATCCTCGGTGCGCGAGTGCGCGATGGTCACCGTGGCGTGCTTCTCGAGCAGCATGAGCGCGATCGGCTTTCCAACCAACGTGCTCCGCCCCAAGACCAAAGCCCGCTTGCCCTTGGGGTCGCACCCGATGTGCTCGAGCATCCGCATGCAGCCGCTCGGCGTGCACGGCCGAAGGCCCTTGCGGCCCACCGTGAGCAGGCCGGCGTTGAAGGGATGCAGGCCGTCGACGTCCTTGGCGGGATCGATGGCATCCACGATCGTCTGATCGTGCAGATGATCGGGCAGAGGAAGCTGGACCAAGATTCCGTCGATCTCGTCGGCGCCGTTGAGCTCGAAGATCAGCGCCAGCAGGTCTGCCTCGGACGTCTCGGCAGGAAGCCGATGCACCCTGCCCTCGATTCCAGCCCGGGCCGCGGCCCGCTCCTTGTTTCGGACATAGACCTGGGAAGCCGGATCGTCTCCGACCAAAACCACGTCCAGCCCAGGGGCTCGATTGTGCGTTGCGCGAAATGCCTCTGCACGTGCCTTGACCTCGGCTCGCACCTCGGCCGCGAGCGCTTTGCCATCGATCAGCTCTGCCATGGGCCGGGTCTACCAGGGGACGACCCGCTTCTCAAACCACCGCCTTCCCGGTGGAAATCACGGCCTGTCGTGGTATGCCGCGAGCCCATGTTCGACCCCATTTCCCCGCAAGTCTCGTTTCCGGAGCTCGACGCGACCCAGCTCGAGTTTTGGGAGCGCGATCGCATCTTCGAAAAGACGCTCCGGGGAGGGAAAGACAAGCAGCCCTTCGTCTTCTACGAGGGGCCGCCCACCGCCAACGGCATGCCACATCCGGGGCACGTGCTGACGCGCGTCATGAAGGACGTGTTCCTGCGCTACCGAACGATGTGCGGATACTTCGTGCCCCGTCGGGCGGGCTGGGATACCCACGGCCTTCCGGTCGAGGTCGAGGTCGAAAAAGAGCTCGGCATCAGCGGTCGAGAGGCCATCGAAGAGTATGGCGTCGAGGCATTCAGCCGGAAATGCATCGACTCGGTGTTCAAGTACATCGGCGAGTGGCAAAAGATGACCGAGCGCATCGGTTTCTGGGTCGACTTCGATTCGGCCTACGTGACCTTCCACAAGAGTTACGTCGAGAGCGTCTGGTGGGCTCTGTCGGAGATGTTCGAGCAGGGGCTCTTGTACCAGGGGTACAAAGTGGTCTGGTGGTGGCCGCAAGGGGGTACCGCGCTCTCCGCCGGCGAGGTCGGTCAGGGCTATCAAACGATCGACGATCCCTCGGTGATGATCCGCTTTCCAGTGCGAGGTGAGCCCGCCACTGCTTTTCTGGCCTGGACCACCACGCCCTGGACTCTCCCGTCCAACATCGCGTTGGCAGTCGACCCCGACACCGAGTACGCGACGGCCGAGGTCGAAGGCGGCGAGCGCCTGATCGTCGCCAAGGCTTTGGTGGCCAAGGTGCTCGGAGACGATGCGAAGATCGTGGAGACACGAAGAGGCTCCGAGCTCGTGGGCATGCGCTACGAGCCGCCTTTTCGCTACGCCGAGCCGGAGGGAGGTCCGGGGTGGCAAGTGGTCGATGCGGATTTCGTGTCTCTCGAAAGCGGCTCCGGCTTGGTCCACCTCGCTCCTGCGTTCGGTGAAGACGATTTTCGCGTCTGCACGGACAAGGGGATGGGCTTTTTGCAGCTGCTTCGTCCCGACGGCACCTTCCCCGACGAGGTGACCGACTTTGCGGGGCGGTTCTGCAAAGAAGCGGACCGCGACATCATTCGACATCTGCGGGAGCGCGGGCTCCTCTTCAAAGAAGAGGTCTATCGGCACGAGTATCCGTTTTGTTGGCGTGCCATGCAGGATCCGCTGATCCAATACGCGCGGCGGTCTTGGTTCATCCGAACCACGCAGGAGATCGATCGCGTCAAGCGCAACAATCAGCAGATTCACTGGGAGCCCGAGCACATCAAGAACGGGCGCATGGGCCAGTTCTTGGAGGGCAACGTCGACTGGGCGCTGTCGCGCGAGCGCTTCTGGGGCACGCCGCTTCCGATTTGGCGGAACGACGAAACCGGTGAGACGGTGTCGATCGGATCGGTGTCCGAGATCCTCGAACGAAACCCGAAGGCCTTCGATCACTTCGAGCGGGCGCGGGCCGAGGATCCCACGCTGCAGGAGCACCTCATGGTCCACAAGCCCTGGATCGACGAGGTCACTTGGACGGTGCCTGGAGAGCCTGGCGTCTACCGCCGGGTGCCCGAGGTCATCGATTGCTGGTTCGACTCGGGGTGCATGCCCTTCGCCCAGTGGGGGTACCCGCATCACGACGCGGACGCCTTCGAGCGCAGCTTTCCTGCGGATTTCATCACGGAGGCGGTCGATCAGACGCGTGGCTGGTTCTACTCGTTGATGACGATCAGCTCGTTGATGTTTCCCGACCGTCCCCTTCCCCATCCATTCAAGAACTGCGTGGTTCTCGGTCTGATGACCGACGCCAAAGGCAAGAAGCTCAGCAAGCGCGATCGAAACTACACCGATCCGCTCGTTCTGATGGATCGGGTCGGCGCGGATGCAGTTCGCTGGGCCCTCTACGCCGGAACCGTGCCGGGGCAGAACACGCGATTTTCGGACGAAGCCGCCACCGATGCGGTTCGCGAGTTTCTGCTGAAGATCTGGAACGTCTACAGCTTCTTCGTCACCTACGCGAACATCGACGGATGGAATCCACACGAAGTCCGGCCGGCCTACGCGGAGCGTCCGGACATGGACCGTTGGATCTTGGCGGAGCTCGACGCCACCATCCGCGCGGTGCGCCGGGAGCTCGACGACTACAAGAGTCACATGGCAGTACGCCATCTGCTCGGGTTCGTCGACGGTCTCTCGAACTGGTACGTGCGGCGTAGCCGGTCGCGGTTCTGGGCCGCCGGAGATTCCTCGGACAAGAGCTCTGCTTTCAGCACCCTCTACGAGGTGCTCGTCGATCTCACCAAGCTCAGCGCTCCGTTCATTCCTTTCATGACGGAGACGTTGTTTCAGAATCTCGCTCGAAAGTGGGACGACGCCGGAGCCGAATCCGTGCATCTGGCCTCGTTTCCAGAGCCGGACGACGCGCGCGCGGACGATGCGCTCCGCCGAGCCATGGAACGGGTGCGAAACGTCGTGACCCTCGGTCAGAGGGTCCGCAACGAAAACAAGCTCAAGGTACGGCAGCCGCTCGCCGAAGCCATCATCGTCGTGGCGGACGACTCGGAGCGACGAGCCATCGATCGCTTCTCGAGCGCGATCCGGGAGGAGCTGAACGTGCGCGCGCTCGGGTTCACCCAAGAGCCCCACAAATACGTCGAGTTCGACTTGGTGCCGAACTTTCGTGCGCTCGGGCCCAGGCTCGGTAAGCAAGTGCCGGCATGCAAGAAAGCGCTGGCCGAGGCAGACGGATCTGCGCTTCATGCCGAGATGGAGCGAGCTGGAAAGATCGCGATCGACCTTCCAGACGGGCCGGTCGAGCTCACGCCCGAAGAGGTCGAGGTGCGGCTCAGCGCACGCGAAGATTTCGCCGCCGCGGCGGGCGCCGGTCAGGTGGTGGTCCTCGATACCCGGGTGGATGACAGTCTTCGCCGAGAGGGATTGGCTCGCGAGGTCATCAATCGGATCCAACGCGCCCGAAAGGCCATGGACCTTCCTTACGAGGCGAGGATCGAGATCCGTTGGAACGCGGAAGGCGAGCTAGCGGCCGCCATGGAGGAGCACGGCGAGCGCATCGCGTCCGAGACCTTGGCCACGAAGCTCGATCGCGACGAGACACCCTCTCCGAGCGAGCACGACACCTCGATCGACGGTGCCGAGCTACACCTTTCGATCGTGCCTACTTAGCGCCGACCCCGGCCGCGGTGCGTGCCCGCTTTTCACGCCGTCCGTCGAGGAAGCCCTCGATCAAGATCAGAGCGACTCCGATGGTGATCCAGGCGTCCGCCACGTTGAAGGTGGGATAGGCCCACTGATCGTGGAGGTGAAATCGGACGAAGTCGACCACGTAACCGAGCCGAACCCGATCGACGAAATTGCCAATGGCGCCAGCGACGATCAGGGGGACGCTGATGGCGAACAGCTTGCCGCCTCGACCGGTGATGAACATCCCGAGCAGGAGAAGCACCGCGCCCACCGCGGCGACGTAGAAGACCCCTTTTCGGACTGCGGTGGGCATGTCCCGCATGAACCCGAAGGCCGCGCCGCAGTTTTCTGCGTAACGAAGCTCGAGGTACCCTTCGATCAACACGACCGGCGACTTCTGGGCTCGCTGCGGTTGGATTCGGCCGTAGGCGTCGGCCGTGCACACCGGCTCGGCTCCGAAGGGGGATGGTTGGGACAGCCGGTCGAGCGCCCAGTGTTTGGTGCCGAGGTCCAAGGCCGTCAGGGCCGCGATGGCAGCCACGCACAGGACGACTGCCCTCACGGAGCGAGCTTGGCGAGTCACGGCCGGCGACTGTAACAGGCGGTCTTGATCGGTCAACTCCATGGCTTGCTCAACGGTCCATCGGTCCATGCGGCAGATGCCTGGCCTCGCGAAGGTGGCGGACCGCATTGATACCCCAGCGGGTCACGAAGTATGCGGGAATGCCCAAGACCAGGCCGCAGATGAGCGCGCCCATCCAAAGCTCCGCACCCGTGCTGGCCAGAAGCCTGCCTGCGCCAGCCCAGAACTCCCCCTCCAGCAGACGGTCGGCGCTGCCGTTTTTGAGGGCGCGGCCGGTGCTGCCGAGCCAGCTCTTGATGGTCGCCCGCGTGATCTCCTTGTCGGGATGCAGCACCGCGGCCCCGATCGACCAAGTTGCGTAGTAGAGGGGAACGGCCGTGAAGGGGTTGCTGATGAACAGAACGGGGATGCCGGAGACCTTGTTGGCTCCCAACAGGGCTGCCACCGCGAGATAGATCACGATCTGAAAGCCGAGTGTCGGCGTGAACGCCACGATCGAGCCGATCAAGACTCCCCATGCGATCCGGTGTGGCGTGTCATCGAGGTGGAGGATGTTGTGGACGATGATTTGCTTCAACCGTCGCCACAGGTCGCGGACGTTCATCCGGATTGACCCCAGCCGCCGCCACCTGGCGTCTCGATGCGAAGCACGTCACCGGAAGACGCCTCGATGGAGACGCGATGTGCGAGTGGCTTTCGGTTGAGAAGGTTCATGCCGGGGGCACCTGAGCCGCCGCCGCGCATACCATAGGGCGCGACGACGCGCCGCTCGGAGACGACGGAAATTCGCATCGGAGCCAAAAACTCCAGCTCGCGCACGAGCCCGTCCCCGCCCCGATGGGCGCCGGCTCCGCCCGAGCCACGCCGAAGCTCGAATCTGCGAACACGAATTGGAAATCGGGTCTCGAGGACTTCGACGTCGGTGCAGCGCGAGTTGGTCATGTGCGTGTGCACACCCGAAGCCCCCGGCGCGTCGGCGGTCGCGCCCGCCCCTCCTCCCAGGGTCTCGTAGTAGGCGAAGTGGTCGTCCCCGAACGTGACGTTGTTCATCGTCCCTTGGCTGGCCGCGGCGACCTCGAGCGCCCCGAGCAGCACGTCGACGATGCGTTGCGAAGTTTCGACGTTGCCCGCGGCGACCGCCCGCCCTGGGTCGGGGGCCAAGAGCGACCCCTCGGGAACGTGAACGGTGACCGGCCGCAGACAGCCGCTGTTCAGAGGGATCGGCTTTCCGACCAACGCCCGCAAGACGTAGAGAATGGCAGCCAACGTGACGGCTTTCGGTGCGTTCAGGTTGTCATCCTGCGCGTCGTCGGTTCCGGAAAAATCGATCTCCATCGCTTTGCCACGGACCGTGATGCGCACCGCGATGCGCGCACCGCCGTCCAACCGGTCTTCGAATCGGTGCTCCCCGTCCGGAAGCTCCCCGATGGCGCGCGCCGTGAGGTCGGCCGCGTTGTCTTGGATGTGGTGCATGTACGCGCTGACCACGTCGAGGCCGTATCGCCGTAGGAGCGCCCCGAGCAGCTGGACGCCCTTTTCGTTTGCTGCGATTTGCGCCTGAATGTCCGCCAAGTTCTCGTCGGGATTGCGCGCAGGATACCGGCCGGAGCCAAGTGCTTCGCGAAGCCGCTCTTCCTGAAAGACGTTGCCTTCGACGATTTTCACGTTCCGGAGGACGATGCCCTCCTCTTCGAGCGTCGAGGAAAAAGGTGGCATCGACCCCGGGGTAATCCCACCGACGTCCGCATGATGGCCTCTCGAGGCCACCACGAATCGCATCGTACCGCTCGGATCGTGAACCGGGGTCACGACTGTGATGTCGGGCAGATGCGAGCCGCCCGCTGCGGGATCGTTCGTGACGAACACCTCTCCGGGCTGCACCACCGGGTGCGCCGCCAGAACCGCCCTCACCGACTCGCTCATCGCTCCGAGGTGGACGGGAATGTGAGGAGCGTTGGCCACCAGGCCCCCCTCGGAGTCGAACACGGCGCAAGAAAAATCGAGGCGGTCTCGTATGTTGGTGCTCATCGCGGTGCGCTGGAGCACCACACCCATTTGTTCGGCAATGGATTTGAATTGGTTGTTGAAGACCTCCAGCATCACCGGGTCGGCTTCGGTCGAGATCCGCTCCCGGTTGCCTTCTGGGGCGCGGGCATCGCGGATTACCAAGTAGTCCCGGCCGTCTCTCGATGCGGCGAAACCGGTGTCGATCACGATCGTGCCCGTCGCATCCAGCACGAGCGCCGGGCCTTGCACTTCGACGTCGATCGGAAAGTCCTCACGCAGATAGACCGGCGCTTGGACCAGCTCTCCGCAAGACCACAGCGGAGCGTGGCGGATCGGGTGATCGGCTCCCGGCGTGACCGGAGGAAGCTCCGGGTTGGGCTGCGTGAGCTCGACCGCGACGCGCACCGTGGCTGCTTCGATTGTGTGCCCCGGCCGAACGTACCCGAACTCCAGGCGGTGGAGCGACTCGAAGGCACGTCGCATTGCGTCCGGGGTGTCCCAGTCGACGTGGAGCTGGGTCTCGGTTCCTCGGTAACGAAGGGAAAGCTGCCGGCGCACGCGCCATCGGGCTTGCGGCCCGGCATCCGTGTTCAAGGCGTCGCGCCCCTCGGCTTCGAGCTCGGAAAAAACGTCCTCCCAGCGTTCGGGCAGGGCCTCTTCGAGCTCGACGCGTCCGGCGTCGCGTTGCCCGTGCCATTGAAAGTTGGCCGCCCCCATTCCGAAGGCGGAAAGCACGCCTGCGTAGGGGTGAAACACCAGCTTTCGAATGCCGAGGCGCCTCGCGACCAGGCACGCGTACTGGCCGCCGGCTCCTCCGAAGACGACCATCGCGTGACGCCGCACGTCGTGGCCCCGCCCCACCGAAACCTTCTGGATCGCCGCGGCCATGTTTTCCACCGCAACGCGTAGAAACCCGTCCGCCACCTCGTCGACGCTCCGCTCGATTCCCATCGATCGCAGAGAATCTGCGATCTGCGCGAGCTTGCGGCGCACCGGAGGGGCTTCGAGCGGAAACGGAAACCGATCGGCAGCGATGCGGCCCAGGTGAAGGGAGACGTCGGTGAGCGTGAGCGCCTCGGCATCGGGCCGGCCGTAGCAGAGCGGTCCAGGATCGGCGCCGGCGCTTTGAGGACCCACGGTCATGCGCTTGCCCTCGAGCCTGCAGATCGATCCGCCTCCCGCCGCCACCGTGTGCAGCTCGATCATCGGCGCCCGAATCCGAATGCCCCCGATCTGGCTCTCGAAGACACGTACGAGCTCGCCCGCGTACCGCGAGACGTCGGTCGACGTGCCTCCCATGTCGAATCCGATGACCTCGGACAGCTCCAGCTCTTCCGCGACGGCGGCGGTCGCGACGACACCGGCGGCAGGCCCGGACAGGACGGCGTTGCGCCCGATGAAGCCCGCGGCATCGACGAGCCCGCCATTGCTCTGCATCATCCGGAGCCCGCCAGCTCCGAGCTCCTGCTCGAGCTGTTTCATGTACGCGCTCAACAGAGGGGTCAGATAGGCATTGGCGTTCGTCGTGTCGGCGCGGCCGAGCAACCCGAGCTCGTTCGCGATTTCACTCGAGATCGACACGTGTGCGAAACCCAGCTCGCTGGCGATTTCGCCGATGCGGCGTTCGAGCGTGCCGTCCCGATAGGCGTGCACGAGCGCGACGGCTACGGACTCGGCGCCGTCGCGGCGAGCCCGCTCGAGGGCTCGTCGTAAAGCCTGCTCGTCGAGCGGCCGCAGCAGGGTTCCGTCGGCTGCCAGCCTGGCATCGACCTCCACGACCGCCATGGGCAGAGGATCGGGCCGTTCGATGGCGAGCGCGAAGAGCTCGGGCCTCGTCTGGTCGCCGATCCACAGCAGGTCCCGCAGCCCTTCGTTGGTGATCCACACCGTCGGGCAGCCGCCGCGCTCGAGCAAGGCGTTGGTGGCCAACGTCGTCCCCATCCGAACCTCGCAAGGAGGGATCGGGTCCTCTTCGGCGAGCCCCAAGAGTGCTCGGATGCCCACCAAGGGCGCGCGATCCGAAGAGAGCACCTTGGTGACGCGAAGGGCGCCGTGCGTCGGGTCCCGATGAATGCAATCGGTAAAGGTGCCCCCGCGGTCGATCCAGAACTGGTGCCGAGGAGCCGTTTGCATCGAGAATCGCATCGAAGCACGGCCGGAGGCGCGGTCAAGACTCCTCCGGCGATCTGTTTTCCAGAGGGGGAAATCGCCCCAAGAGCTTAGAAGGATGAAGGAAATCCGAAGGCTCGGCGCGAAGCGGTCGCAATTTTCTGGTTTTCAAACGAGTTTCCTGGACTTATACAGGCCAGCAAGTCAAGAAACGGAGGACGATGGACACGGAAGAATTCACTGTCTCGTCCGTGATACCCGCGAGTCCAAACCGTATTTATTCTGCGTGGATGGACGAGCGCCACCATAGCGCGTTTACGGGCGCGCGGGCGACGGTGGATCCATGGGTAGGCGGCCGCGTCGTCGCGCGTGATGGTTTCATCGACGCTACCCACGTCTATCTGGTGACCGGAAGCCGGATCGTGATGACCTGGCGAACCCGCGATTTCCCAAAAGGCGCGAGCGATTCTCAGGTGGACATCACCTTCGAGCCGGTCGCCGGCGGAACCAAGGTCGAGATCACCCACACCAAGATCCCAGCGGGCTTGGGCAAGGCCTGTCAAAACATCTGGAACAAATACTACTTGGAGCCAATGACCACGTACTTCGCGGAGCCGGCGGCGATGCGCGAGGCGTATACGGCGGCCAAGAAGGCAGGTCACCTTCCTCTCTCCGGAATCAAAGCGAGTCGACCTGCGCCGCGCCGCCCATTCGTGCCTCCGTCGCAATTGCCGACCGACGAGGAGGGCGAGGAAGAAGCCGAGGCAGAGGAGCGTCCGAAGAAGACCCGCAAGCGCACCGAGTCCAAGGCAATCGACCTGCGGGAGCTCGCCCGGGCCCAAGCGCAGGCGCGCAAGGAGGCGGCGCGTCGGAAGAAAGAAGCCAAGAAGAAAGCCGAAGCTGCGCGGCGAGCCGCCGAGGCCGCCCGAAAGAAAGCCGAGGCCAAGAAGAAGGCCGAACAGCAACGGCTCAAACGAGAAGAAGCCAAGCGCAAGGCCGACGAACGCCGACAAGCTGCGCTCGAGAAGAAGAAAGCCGCCGCCAAGAAGAAGGCGGAAGCGAAGAAGAAAGCCGCTGCCAAGAAGCAGGCCGAGCTCGCGCGGAAGAAGGCCGCGGCGAAAAAGAAGGCCGCTGCCAAGAAGAGGGCCGAGCTCGCGCGGAAGAAAGCCGCCGCCAAGAAGAAGGCTGCCGCGAAGAAGAGAGCGGACGCCGCCCGCAAGAAGGCCGCGGCGAAGAAGAAAGCCGCGGCGAGGAAAAAGTCTGCCGTGAAGAAGACCGCGGCCAAGAAGAAGGCCACCAAGAAGAGGCGGACGAGCGCGAAGAAGACGACGGTTAAGAAAAAGCCCGCCACGAAAAAGAAGAAGACCACGCCGACCAAGAAGCGTCCCTCCAAAAAGACTTCGAAGAAGCGCGCCGCCCCCAAGAAAAAGCCGGCGAAACGGACCACGAAGAAGGCGGCCGCGAAATCTCGGGGCAAGCCCGCAAAGAAGCGTGCGCCAACCAAGCGTACGAAGGCTTCGAAGAAGACGAAGGGCCGCTCGAAGAAGCGGTGACGCTAGGCCAGGGGCGACTCTGCCTGGCGTCTGAGGCCATCGAAGAGCGCGGCAAGCGCGCGATGGGCGTCGGCCTCCTCGACGATGGTGACTTCCTCCGCGCGGATGCTACGGCTTTGGGAGAGCCAGATTTGCATCGCGTCGGGGGCGCTGATCAGCCCCATGCTTCGGCCTGGCAAGGCGAGCGCGACGGTCGAAAAGGAGCCTTCGGCGATGGTGGCCGCGATAAGCGCGCATGCTCGCTGTGCCACGCGAAGCTCGAAGCTCCGGCTGTGCCCCAGCCCCACCAAGAGGATGCTCTCGGCCTCGAGCTTCGGGGGCGACGCGAGAAGCGACTTTTCTCCGAACCGGCCGTCGATGTAGCCCGCGAGCAGCCTTCTCGACAGCGCGCCGCAGGTACGCCAATCGACCCATCCAGCAGCTCCCCGCAAGGGCCGTTCGTCCGCGAAGAACGGAAGGACGATCACCTCGGCTTGCAGCTCGTCCAAGGCGGTGAGGGAAGCCGAGGCGAAGTCGTAAGCGCTCACGGCTTTCCGAGCTCCGTGGCGATGCGGTCGAGAATGCCATTCACGAACGCGCCGCTCCCCTCCGAGCCGAAGCGCTTGGCGAGCTCCACCGCTTCGTTGAGCGTGACGCGCTTGGGGATGTCTGGCATCTCCCGCAGCTCGACGATGGCGGCCCGGATCACGTTTCGGTCGACGATCGGCATCCGCTCCAGGCGCCAATGGTGGCTCGATGCGCGGATCAGGTCGTCGACCTCGTCTTTGTGAGCGACATACCCCTCGACGATCGCATTGGCGAACTCCACCTGGTCGAAGGCCTCGTCGGGCTCTGCCAAGTGGCCCCAATAGGACTTGACCGCTTGGGTCCCACTCACTCCGGACACATCCATGAAGTAGAGGATGCGTACCGCAGCTTCACGGCCTTTTCGTCGTGATCCCATCGTCGGAAAGCTTGCGGTCGAGGACGATCATTTCGATCGCAGTCATCGCGGCGTCGTGACCTTTGTTGCCATGCTCGCCCCCTGCCCGGTCGAACGCTTGTGCCTCGTCGTCCGTCGTCAGCACGCCGAACACCACCGGCACGTCCGTGTCGAGACCGGCTCTCATCAGACCGAGGGCAGCTCCCTGGGAGACGTATTCGAAGTGAGGTGTGCCGCCCCGGATCACTGCACCGAGCGCAATCACCGCGTCGAACCTGCGGCTCGCGGCCAACTTGCGGGCAACGTGCGGGAGCTCCCATGCGCCCGGCACCTCGACGACGTACACGGACTCGGAGGAAACGCCGCGGTCGGCCAAGCATGCCTTGGCGGCATCGAGCAGCTTCCTCACCACGGCTTCGTTGAAGCGAGACCAAACGATCGCAAATCGGGCATCTGTCGGAGGCTGCACCTCGCGGCTCGGCTGGTTCCGAACGTCACTCATGGCCCTTCCTCGGTCGAGCGGGTTTGGCAGGAGCGAGCTCGCCACCCGGAAATACCTTGAGCTGCTCGACGACGTTGAGACCGTACGCATCCAAGCTCGGAAGCCGTCGCGGCCGGTTCGTCAAGATGCGAAGCTTTTGCAGGCCTAGGTCCGAAAGCACTTGAGCGCCGAACCCATACTCGCGAAGCACGATCCCGGGCTCCTCCGGGGGACGGGCGATCGGCTCGTTCGAGTAGAACGCGAGATCGGTTTCGGGATCGGGATGGCCGGGCAAGAACAAGATGACTCCGTGCCCTTCCCGCTCGATGGCGGCGACGCAGTCCGCGATGTGCACACGCTCTCCCATTCGAACTTGGAACGCATCTCCGAGCACGCTTCCGCGATGCACTCGGACCAGGGTGGGCCCGGAGGTGACGCTTCCATAGCTCAGCGCCATGAACTGGTGCTCGTCCTCGACTTGGACTTGGTAAACCGACGCAACCCAAGTCTTGCCGGTGGGCATCAAGACGGGTGTCTGACGCACCCGCGTGACGAGACGCTCTCGGGCCAGGCGGTATTGGATGAGATCGGCGATGCTGAGCAGACGAAGTCCGTGGTGCTCCGCAAAGACCACCAGGTCCGGGTAACGGGCCATGGTGCCGTCGTCCTTCATGATCTCGCAGATCACGCCGGAGGGCTTCAACCCTGCGAGCCTGGCGAGGTCCACCGAGCCTTCGGTGTGGCCGGTGCGCTGCAAGACCCCTCCGGGCACGGCCTTGAGCGGAAATACGTGACCGGGGCTGACCAGATCGGCGGGACCCGCATCGTCCGCGACCGCGGTGAGAATCGTGTGGGCACGATCGGCGGCGCTGATGCCGGTCGTGACGCCTCGGCGCGCCTCGATGGAGACGGTGAAGGCGGTCGAGCGCGCCGATCGATTCTCGTCCACCATCATGGGCAAATCGAGCTGCCGAATTCGATCTTCGGTCAGGCTCAGGCAGATGAGGCCGCGCGCGTGACGCGCCATGAAATTGATCGTCTCCGCATTCGCCTTTTCGGCGGCCATGCATACGTCGCCCTCGTTTTCGCGGTCTTCGTCGTCGACCAGGACGACCATCCTCCCTTGCCGGATGTCATCCAATGCGGCGACGACCCGCTCGATCGCGCTCGTCATACGGCGGGGACCATGACGCGAAAGCCGCCCGCATTCCAGCGGAACCCTGCAGATGCTCAGGGGTCGGGCGCGTCGACGCCGGGCTTGCCCATGAGGCTGGCGACGTATTTGGCCAAGATGTCCACTTCGAGATTGACTCGGGTCCCCTCCTGCATCTCGCCGAAGGTGGTGTGGCTCAGCGTATATGGGACCAGCATCACGTCGAAGCGACGGCCAGAGACGGTATTGACGGTCAGGCTGACCCCATCGACCGCGACCGAGCCCTTGGGGGCCAGAAAGGGCGCGAGGCGGCCCGGCGCCTCGAACGTCGTTCGGACGTACTCGCCGTCGGGCGTGCGGCTCACCAGCGTGCCCACGCCGTCCACGTGTCCCGTGACCAGATGCCCCCCCAAACGATCCCCGAGCGCCAGCGCACGCTCCAGATGCACCCGGTCGCCTTCGCGGAGATCTCCGAGGTTGGTCTTGTCGAGCGTTTCGAGGGATGCGTCCGCCTCGAAGTGCCCTTCGGCAAACGACTTCACCGTCAGGCAGGTTCCGTTCACCGCGATCGACTCGCCTAGAACGTAGGGATGCAGCGCGCAGCCGATGCGGATCGCCAGCCCGTCCGCGCGTCGGGTGAGATCCTCGATGGTGCCAACCTGCTCGATCAACCCTGTGAACATCTATCGCGTCCTTTCGAGGTCGCCCGTGAGAAGCCAATCCGTCCCGAGCGCTTGCATCCGCGTGCGAACCAGTCGCCAGGCTCGCTCGAGCGTCTCGGCGCCCGCGCCCGCCACGAACGATGGCGCCGTGGCATCGCCCAGGATGCGTGGTGCGATGAAGATAGCGCCACGGTCGGCAAGCCCCAAGTCGAGCAGCGTGCCATGGACGTGGGCGCCTCCCTCGACGAGAAGCCGGACCACGTCGCGCTCGCCGAGTGCTCGCAGGACTTCTTCCATGTCCACGCCTCTAGCCGTCCGCGACACGGCGACGATTTCCGCCCCCAACGACTCCAAGGCGCGACGCCGTGCGGGATCCGCATCTCGTGCGCAGAAGATCAGTGCGCTTCGGCCCTCGCGGTCGCGGCGCTGCACGAGGGCGGCGCTGGGGGGCGTGCGCAGATCCGCGTCGAGCACGACCCGCAAGGGATCGGGGCCTTCGACGTGTCGTACGGTGAGCTCGGGATCGTCGGTCAACACCGTGCCGACGCCAACCAGGATCGCGTCGCTTTCGGCCCGCATTCGGTGGCCCTCCATTCGCGCGCTTTCGCCGGTGATCCACTTCGCATCGCCCGTTCTCGTCGCGATCTTCCCGTCGAGCGTGATCGCCGCCTTGATCGTCACGAAGGGAAGCCCCGTTTGGACGTGCTTCGCGAAGTCAGCCACGAGCGCGGTGCACTCGTCCTCCATCAATCCGACGTCGACCTGCACACCGCCCCGTTCGAGCCGTTCGATGGCACCAGGGACGTGGGGCGCTGGGTCGCGGCAACCGATCACGACTCGAGCAATGCCGCCCTCGAGGATGGCTTCCGTGCAAGGGCCAGTGCGCCCTTGGTGGTTGCAAGGCTCGAGCGTCACGAAGAGCGTGGCGCCTTCGACGGGGCCCTCGACGTTTTGCATCGCGTCGACCTCGGCGTG
The DNA here is from genome assembly GCA_964495565.1 of uncultured Sandaracinaceae bacterium. Lineage (GTDB taxonomy): Bacteria > Myxococcota_A > Polyangia > Polyangiales > Houyiibacteriaceae > SG8-38. The sequence goes on from CAZBWQ010000071.1 coordinate 14,797, forward strand.
GGCCTTTCCCGCCTCGTGATGATATCCGAAGGCCAGGACCCGGCCGTCACGAACGACGGCGGCGCCCACGCGTGGATTCGGGCTGGTCCGCCCTCTCTTCGCCTGCGCAATCGCCTCGGTCATCACGCTGCGCTCGAAGTCTGACCACATGTCATTCCCTGAGCTTGGCAAGCTCCTCCAAAAACTCCCCCACGTCCTGGAAATCTCGATAGACGCTCGCAAAGCGGACGTAGGCGACCGGGTCGAGGTTTCGGAGCTCGTGCAAGACGTGCTCGCCGAGCCGTGCCGAGGTCACTTCGGCCTCTCCCGTGTCGACGAGCCAGCGCTCGATTTGCAAGAGAAAGCGCTCGAGCGCCTCCGCAGAGACCGGCCGCTTCACACAGGCGCGTCGCAACCCTGCCAGAAGCTTGTCGCGGTCATAGGGCTGCCGGCGTCCGTCGTTCTTGATGATCAGCGGGAGGGTCTGTTCCACGCGCTCGTAGGTCGTGTAGCGCCGCCCGCAGTGCTCGCACTCGCGCCGCCGTCGAGTCACTTCTCCCGCCTGCGAAAGACGAGAGTCGATGACCCGGTTCTCCAACGTTCCGCAGTAGGGGCACCGCATCGTCGTTCGGAAGCTAGCGCTGCCGTCGCCTCGCGGCAACGCTGCCGCGGATCACGAACGGACGAGTCGGACGACCGACTCCAGATGCGCGGTCTGGGGGAACATGTCGAAGCCCGCGATGCGATCGACGCGGTAACCGTCACGGGTGGCCAATCGGAGATCACGCTGGAGCGTCGCGGTGTCGCACGAGACGTAGACGATGCGCTTCGGTTCCCGCAGGATCTGGCGCTCGAACAACGCTTTGGCTCCTTGTCTCGGCGGATCGAGCACCACGACGTCGTAGTGGCGGACTGGGGGTCGATTGGCGTCGCCGAGGACGACCCTCCCTCGTAGGCCGCGGCGCTTCAAGTTGGCCCGGCACGCCTCGACCGCGAGGGGATCCTGCTCGACGGCAACCAGGGCCTTGGCGTGCGCTGCGAGCTCGACGGTGAAGTTGCCAACGCCGCTGTGCAGCTCGAGAATTCGCGCGTCGTCGGGCTCGGCCAGGTCGACGACGGTGCGCACGAGGTCTGCGTTGACGCCATCGTTGGCCTGAAAGAAGCTGCCTGCGGGTCCGCAGAGCGACCCCGTCACGGACTCGACGACGACGTCCGTTCGTCCCCAGCACGCGGGCTGCTGGGCGCCCGAAGCACGGAGCATGACGCCTGCGATCGGCGGTCGGTCCAACAAGCGGCGGCATGCCTCGAAGGCTCCTGGCGGCTGATCGTGCTCGGTCTCGAGACTGACCACAACCGCGTCCGTGCCGGTCAGATGGAGTTGGATCTCGCCCTCGCCCTTCAACGAAGGCGCCAGGCATTCACGCGCCTCCGTCCACGCATGCCGAAGGGGTCCTTGCAAGACGATGCAGTCCTCGACGTCGACGACGTGCTTTGCGCGAAAGCTTCGATACCCCATGGCGCCTCCGCGCCAGGCCAGCCTCGCACGACGCCGGTATTCGAGCTGCGCAGGAGACTCGAACCAGAGGGGCTCGACCTGCGCGGCGCCAGGCAGCCCCCGACATGCGTCGAGGAGGAAGCCGAGCTTGATGTCGCGCTGCAACGCCGGCTCTGCGAGCATCAGGGGGCACCCACCGCACTGCGAGCTGACCGGGCAAGGCGGCTCACGGCGCTGCGCCGAAGCGTCGAGCACCCGCCGCAAGCGGCCACGCGACACGCCACGCCTCGTGGGCATCGGCTCGAGCTCGATGTGCTCGCCAGGAAGCGCTCCCGGTACCAAGACGATTCCGTCGGGTGTCTCGACGACCGCGTCTCCGCCTCGTGCCATCGCACGAACACGTCCTCGAACGGTTCGATCGTCGCGCATCAGTACTGAAAGAGCTGAGGCGGAAGGCCGCGTTCGAACAAGAAGCGGAAGTCTCCGCTCATCACGGCTCGTCGCTCGTCGGGCTCCTGTGTGTCCACGAGCTCGACGTCGGTGAACACCGCGGCCGTCTCGCCGGTTTCATTGTCTTCCCAAGGCACGTAGAGCGAATCAAACCGAATCGTTCCGGAGATGGATCGGTAGACGACGGGCAACCGCGGAATGCCGGGGCAGGTCGCGTTGAGATAGAGGGTGATCTCGACCGGCGCATCGAGCAGTGCGAGGTCGAGCTCGGTGCCGAGCATCGAGTCCTTGAGCAGCTCGGGCTCGCGAATGAAGATCGCCAGGCCGTCGCTGAAGCTCGGAAGGTCGCTGCCGCGCTGCACCAGGATGTCGATGATTTCGACGGAGGCGCTCGGTTGCATGGCGAAGAAGTCGGGCTGCAGGTCGAAGACCTCGCCCTCCAAGCCACAGTCTGGAGCCCAGACCGGCCCGACCGCGGCGCCTTCGCCACTGCCCTTCGCACAGCCTGCGAGGAGCAATGCGGCCAAAATCGAGCCGAGCACCCTACGCGATGAAGCCGCCACCGATCACCTCGTCCCCGCGATAGATCACCGCGGCCTGACCTGGCGTAATTGCTCGCTGTGGCTCGTCGAAGACCACGTCGAAGCCCTCGCCGCTCGGTGTGATCTCAGCGCTGGCGCCTCGGTGCCGGTACCGGATGCGAACCTCGCCTCGAAACGGCCTTCGCGGCAGCCCGGCGATCCAGTGAGCGCCTCGTGCGTGAAGACGCGCCTCGTAGAGCTCGGACTCCCCTCCGACGACCACCTCCGCGGTCTCGGGCACGAGCCGCAGAACGTAGCGTGCGCCGCCTCCGCCGAGACCCAGACCTCGCCTCTGGCCTCGGGTGAAACCCGCCACCCCCTCGTGCTGGCCGAGCACCGATCCGGCCGAGTCGACGATCGGGCCGGGCGCGCTCGTGCCCCCGTGGCGCTGCACGAACTCGTTGACGCGCCCGTCGGGCACGAAGCAGAGCTCCTGCGATTCCGGCTTGTCGGCGTTGGGAACCCCGAGCCGTCGGCCCGCCTCGCGAACCTCCGCCTTGGTGAGCTCACCGAGCGGAAAAACCAGACGCTCCAAGGTCGCCTGAGGAAGCCCGAACAGAAAATAGCTCTGGTCCTTCTCGGCATCCCGACCTTTGAGCAAACGGAGGGCTCCCGAGGGGTCGTGGCTCAGTCGGGCGTAGTGTCCGGTCGCGATGTGTGTCGCGCCGAAGCGACGGGCCACGTCGGTGAGGTAGGTGAGCTTGACGGTCCGGTTGCAGTGGACACACGGAATGGGGGTGCGGCCTGCCTGGTAATCGGCGACGAACGGCTCGACGACGTGTCGCCGAAACTCATCGCGCTCGTCGAGAACGTAGTGGGGGATTCCGAGGTGCTCACAGGTCCGGCGGGCATCGTCTCGGTCCTCCGGGGCGCAGCATCGGCCGACCTGTTGACCTCCTTCGGCATCCCACAAGTGAAGCGTGACGCCGACGAGATCGTGGCCCGCCTCCCGAAGCAAGGCCGCTGCAACCGACGAGTCCACCCCACCGCTCATGGCCACCACGATGCGCTTCATCGAATCCATCAACCTTGCCTACTGAACAAATCTTCCGTGAGCCATTCCACTTAATGGAACGCGCCCTCCATGAATTAATACGGTCTTTTTGTCATGCAAAAACATATAGATAAGCATCAATTCTAGAAAGCATCCTTTGTTTGAGTCTCGATATCTCCAATTTGGTTGAGATTCTAAGCTCCCCTGCGGGGCAACACGCGAGCAAACGCCGCGCATGCCTGGTCGATGTCGTCGTCCGTGGTCTCGATTCCTAGACTGATTCGAACCGCGGATCCAGCGCGCCACTGCGCATCTGGATACATCGCTGCGATCACCTCGGACGGCTTGGAGAGGCCCGAGGAGCAAGCGGCGCCCGCCGACACACAGACACCCTCGAGATCGAGCGCGGCGACCAGGAGCGCCGCCTCCCAGCCTCGGAAGCTGAGGTTCGTCGCCGTGGCCACCCGCGGTGCACCGGCATTGACGCTTCCACCAAGAGCCTCGAGGGCTTTCTCGATTCGGTCCCGGAGCTTCGCGAGCCGGGGCTGGGCTTCGAGTCGGTCGGCCACGAGGCGGCAGGCAGCCCCGAAGCCCACCATGCTCAGCGTGTCCGGCGTTCCGGGGTGTCGTCCTCGCTCCTGCGCGCCTCCCTCGAGCACCGGCACCAGGTCGAGCCCTCGCCGCACCCACAAGGCCCCTGCTCCCGTGGGGCCACCGACCTTCTGCGCGGCCACGGCAAGGGCGTCCACGCCGAGCTCGCCGACGTCGATCGGGAGCTTCCCGAGCGCTTGGGTGGCGTCCACGAACAGGATCGCGCCCCGCGCTTGGCACGCGCGGGCGTAGCCTTCGATCGGAAACACGGTGCCGGTTTCGTGATTGACCCATTGGATCGCCACCAGGCTATGGGGCCGAAGGACCGAGCCGAGGTCTTCGGGGGATGGAGGCGTCCCCTCGGGAACGTCGAGCAGGATCAGCTCCCGGCCCTCCTGCTGCAGGCGCCGGACGCTCTGGGCGACGGCAGGGTGCTCGACGCGGGTCGAAATCAGCGCCCCCCGCTCCGCCGCGAGCCCTCGAATCCCGAGATTGCAGGCCTCGGTTCCGCCGCCGGTCAACACGAGGTCCGCGGGTGCTGCGCCCAGGGAATTCGCCACGGCCAGGCGGGCGTCCTCGAGAAGCCGTTTGGACTCGCGCCCCGCAGCATGGGTGCTCGATGGATTGGCCCAGGCCCGGGGCGCCGCCTGTTCCATGGCGGACCAGACGACGGCGGGCATCGGCGCCGCGGCATGATGGTCGAGGTAGATCACTTGGATTGCGTTTCTGGGCGCTCAGGGCTTCGACGGACGCGGAGCTCGACCAAAGTCCCCGACAGTTGACGCTCCGCCACCTCCCCGGCTGGTGGGCTCGAGATTTCGACGCTCCCGCCGAGCGCTTCGGTGACGCGACGTGCGAAGGCGAGGCCGAGACCGACTCCGCCATGGTCGCGCGTCACCGATCCGTCCACTTGGTAGAACGGTTCCATGATCCGCGCGATGTGCTCGGGCCGCACTCCCGGTCCGCTGTCCGCCACGCCGAACATCAAGCGGTCCCCATTCTCGGCGCGCACCTCGACCGCGACCTCCCCTCCGATCGGCGTGAACTTCGACGCGTTGTCGAGGACGTGCACCATGGCTCGCAGAAGCTTGTCGGGGTCGCCGCGTGCGGGCATGGGCTCGTCGGGCACGCGCTCGGTCAGGGTCACGTCCCTCTCTTCGAGCTTGGTGCGTATCTGATCGATTGCGTTGTTTGCCACCTCGCCGAAGTCGTAGTCGCGTGTGTAGTAGTGCATGCGTCCCGTCTCGAGGGAGCTGACGTCGAGCAACGTATCGACCACGGAACGAAGGCGCTGTGTGGATTTCTCGATCGAGAGCAAGCACTTGCGCTGCAAATCGGTGAGCGGCCCGAGCTCGTCGTTGAGTAGAAGCCGAAGATAGCCGACCACGGGGGTCATCGGCGTCGCGAGCTCGTGGCTGACGTTCTGCATGAACTCGCGTCTCAGCCTCGCGACGTCTTCCAATCTACGGTTGGTCTCCGAAAGCTCCAGGATCTTGTTTTCCAAACGCTCGACGATCTTCTGGGTGCGTTGCCGCAACAATCGGCCGCTCTCGTCGTCTGCCCACTCGCGATGGCCGCCCAGGAACTGCTCGATGGTCTCGGAAAAGCGGGACGCGTCGATCGGCTTTGCGATGAAGCCATCGCACCCGACTGCGAGCGTCGAGTCGCGGTCGCCCTCCGCGGTGATCGCAACGATGGGGACGTCGTTCAATGCGCTGATGCCGCGGAGGCGGAGCGTCACCTCGTATCCATCGAGGTCCGGGATGTTGATGTCGACCAACACCAGGTCGGGCTGTGTCTCGCGCGCGAGCTGAATGCCCTCTACCCCGGTTTCCGCTTCCACGACCTCGTGGCCTGCGGCCCCGAGCAGCTTCTGCACGAGGCGCCGATTGTTGGGATCGTCCTCGATGTGCAGGACTCTGGCCATTCGGACGCGATGCTATCAGCCTCTCGCGCTTGCCGCACGCGCGGACCCTGGCTAGGGATCCTGCATGCCAGGACGATTGGTCGGACAGCTGCTCGATGCAGGGCTCGTCACCGAAGCGCAGGCGCGCGCGAGCGATCCCGACGATCCCCTCTCGTCCCCGAGCCGCGTGGTCCAGCGCTTGATCGCACAGGGACTGGACGAGCGCCTCCTGGCAGGGTTTTTCGTCTCGCTTGGATTCGGCCCCGTGCTGCACGCGGCCGACTTGGATCGAGCCGACCGAGAGCTGGTCAAACGCCTCCCAGCCTCCGACGCGCACGATCTCTGTGCGATGCCGCTTCGGGCGAGCCCGGCCGGAACGATCGTGGCGATGGCCGACCCCACCGACGAGCGTGCGATCGAACGGCTCCGGCACTCGTTGGGTGAGCGCATTTTGCCTACGGTTGCCAGGCTTTCGGACCTGCTCGGCGCCATCGACGAGGCGTATCCCCCCGATCGACCGACGGTCGTGAGCGATCCACCCGCGCTCGCCGAAGACCCACAGCTCGCGGAGCTGGTCTCGACGGCCAGCCCGGTTTGGGACGCCGCTTGGGATCACTCGACGACCGAACGCGATCTTCCTGCGGCGCTCGCAACCGAAGCGGACGTGAGCGTTCGGCTCGACGATCCTCCCGAAGCGTCGAGCTTCACGAACGACCCGCATCTCGACGCCGAGCTTGCCGAGCTCG
>CAZBWQ010000072.1:0-21398 GCA_964495565.1 uncultured Sandaracinaceae bacterium
CAGGGTGCAGCCCTCGAGCTTCGCGCGCAGCGCAGAGTCGTCCGCCAGCGAGTAGCCCTCGAGCGAGCAGGATGGCGCGGCGACCGCAGCGTTGTCGCAGTAGACCAACTCCGCGGAGAACGATTCCCCCACGTCGCTCTCTCCGCAGGCCGCCGCCGTGAGGCCGAAACCCACGAGAAGCATCGATCGAACCCAGGTGTTTCTTGAGTGAAGCATGTGTCTCCCATCCCCCATGAAGTGAAAAATCGCTCTTCTGTTTCACCGATCGCGAAGCTGCTTTCAACCGCCATAGCGGAAAATTGCAATTCTACTTTCTTCAATCATCTTCGCACGTTGGACGGGGAGTGCAAGGCAAATCACCAATTAAAAATAACCCGGATAGGCTACTTTTTGTGTTTTCCGTGCTCCAACCCACTGAAATTATAGTCCCCTGGGGTTGGTTTTGCGTGTTAACCTGAAGCGGTGCAGATGAGTTTTTGGTGCATTCGCAGCAGCCGAAAAGTGGGGCTGCTCGCTGCGTTGCTCGGAGCCGTGCTTTCGGTGTCGGGCTGCAAGAGCGAGCCCACCCTCTTCGGGGGTTGCTCGACCCGCAACTTGAATGCCTGTCCGCCATCGGAGGGCTTCGTCAACCCGTACGAGGGTGAGCTCGAGCTGCTGAGCTGGACTGAAACCCTCCGCAAGGCGAGTCTCGAGCTGGCCGGACAGTTACCGACCGAACGGCAGCTCCAAGTCACCGCCGAGCACGGACAGCTCGGCCTGGAGGCATCGCTCGCAGAGATCATGCAAGAGGATGCCTTCTTCGATCGTGTGATGGAGCTCTACAACGATCATTTTCTCACCGACAAATATCTCGGCCGTGAGAATGCCATCGAGCTTCTCGACGAAGACGTCTATCCGAATCTGCGGTGGTTCGAAAAGAAATACCCAGGCGACGACGACACGGCGGAGCGCACCAACGACTCGATCGCCCGTGAGCCGCTGGAGCTCATCGCGCACGTCGTTCGCAACGAGCGGCCGTTCACCGAAATACTGACCGCCAGCTATACGATGGCCAATGGGTACTCCGCACTCTCGTTGATCGGGTTGCCGGACGTGCCACTCGGAGTCGGTGAGGACCCGGAAAGGTTTCGCGAGGTGAAGATCCCGGGCATTCCGCACGCGGGCATTTTGACCTCGTCGATGTTCCTGAATCGCTTTCCGACGAGCGACACGAACATCAACCGCCATCGATCGCGCATGGCGTACTGGTTCTTCCTGGACATCGACATCAACCAGTTCGGCAGCCGCCCGGTCGATGCCAGCGCGGACTTCGGTGAGAATCCGACGCTGACCAATCCCAACTGCACCGTCTGCCACACCACGATGGACCCCGTAGCAGGCCTGTTCATGAACTGGAACGAGCAAGGCGAATACGACGGGCGTGGCGAATGGTTCGGCCCGGATTACATCTTGCCTCCGGGCTTCAACGGGGAGCCGCTCCCCGACGGCGAACGCCGACGGGCGCTTCAATGGTTCGCAGCCCGGCTCGCGCAGAATCCCCGATTTGCCCAGGCCACCGTCAAGACGGTGTTCGAAGGCCTGACCGGTCAAGAGGTTTTGGACATCACGACGGCGATGACGCCCGAGATGGCCGAGGATGCGCTTCAAGAGCCCGACCCGGTCGTCGACATGGATCCCGGAACGGAGCCCGATGGCGGCATGGGTGGGATGGCTGGAAGCGGGGCTGGCGGCGCAGGTGGCGTCGGAGGCTTCGATGATGGCGCGGGTGGCATCGGCGGCATGGGAGGCGCCGGTGGAGCCGGCGGCGCAGGCGGCGCAGGTGGTGCAGGCGGCGTCGAGGTTACGCCACCCCCACCACCGCCACCACCACTTCCCGAGGAGGATCCGGAGATCGTTCCCGACATCGACCCGGCCCTCGAGCGCGCCTACACGACGCAGCAACAGATCCTTCGAGCGATCCAACGGCGCTTCGTGGACAGCGGATACAACTTCAAGCTCCTGGTTCGGGAGATCGTTCTCAGCCCGTATTTCCGGGCTGCGAATGCAGCGCCTCTGACTTCGGAGATGGAGACCGAGCTGTCGACTTTCGGTACCGCCAGATTCCTCACCCCGGAGCATCTGTCCCGCAAGATCGAAGCCACGACGGGCGTTCGGTGGCGACGAAGACCCGGCCAGGCCGACTACCTCTTGCGTCAGTATCGGATCTTCTACGGCGGCATCGACTCGGACTTGGTGACCAAGCGAGTCACCGAGCCCAACGGGGTGATGGCCAGCCTCGCACTGCGGATGGCGTACGAGGTGGCGTGCTCGGCGGTGCCCTACGATTTCTCCAAACCCGCCGGCCAACGGTTGCTCTTCCCGTATGTCGACCGGGACACGCCGATCTCGGCGGCCTCCAATCAAATTCGGGAGAACGTGCGTCATCTGCATGCGCGAATCTTGGGAGAGGAGCTGCCGACGAATGACCCCGAAATCGACGCGACGATCGGAGTGTTGATCGAGGCGCACGACCTCGGCGGTCGAGGACTCGCCGATGGCTCCGTCTCCGAGGAGCTCGCAGACCCGTGCCGTCTCTTCAACGACCGCATGACCGGAGAACGGCTTCCGGATGATCGCCGCATCTCGCGCGATCAGGACTACACGCTGCGCGCCTGGATGGCGGCGCTGAGCTACCTGTTGTCGGATTATCAATTTCTGTACGAGTGAGGGAGGACTGGCTTTGGATCGTCGTGACTTCTTACGTATCGCTGGCTGGGCCGGGCTCACCTGCGTGCTGCCTTCGGCGGTAGATCCGTTGCGTGGCCAGGCGCAGTCGATCACGAGCTCCGGCTACACGGGCACGTACTGGATCTTCATGCATGCGGGCGGCGGCTGGGATCCGACGCATCTGTGCGACCCGAAAGGCAGAACCAGCGAAAACGAGAACGACCCGATGGGTCGTTTCGCGCGGGACGACATTCGAACCGCAGGCAACATTCAGTACGCCCCGCTCGGAGACGACCAAACCGCGCTCGATGCGTTTTTTCAGACGCACTACCAGCGGCTCTTGGTCATCAACGGGATGGATACGGGAACCAACGGCCACGATCAGGGCACACGTGGCACGTGGAGCGGCCGCACCGGGGAAGGTCACCCGCCGATCGGCGCGCTGATCGCGGCCACACACGGCCCCAATCTGCCGATGCCCTTGATCGGATACGGCGGATATCTCGACACCCAGGGCGTGACCAACGCGGTCCCGCTCGGTGACGGCGGTTTGCTTCACAACCTCGCATTTCCAGCGCGTCCCGAGCCGACCGAGTCCGACGAGAGCTACTTCGGCCATCCCGACATCCCGGGAATCGTGCAGCGCGAGCAAGAGCTCCGGCTCCTGCGGTTGCAGGGCAAGCAACGGCTACCGCGCATCTGGGACGGACAAAACGAGCTGATGCTCGCACGGCTCGGGCAGGACGACCTCAAGCGCGTCTCGGAGTCGTTGCCCGACGAGTTCTCCGACAACCAAATCGAGCGGCAAATCCAAGTTGCATTGGCAGCCTATCAGGCAGGCCTGTCGGTAAGCGTCAGCGTGAGCATGGGGGGCTTCGACACCCACGGCAATCACGACGCCAATCACTTGCCCCGCCTGATCAACTTCGTCAACGGAGCGAGCTTCGCCATCCAAGAGGCCGAGCGCCGAGGAATCGCCGACAAGGTGGCCGTCGTCATGGGCTCCGACTTCGGACGCACCCCGGGCTACAACAACGGCAACGGCAAGGACCACTGGCCAATTGGCAGCATGATGATGATGGGCCCCGGCATCCCAGGAAACCGGGTGATTGGTGGCACCGACGAGCGACACGGCCTCTATTTGGTCGATCCCGTGACTCTTCAGCCGACGGGGTACCCGGATTCGGCGCAAGGCGTACGACTCTCGATCGCGCACGTGCACCGGGCGTTGCGCGACCTGGCGGGCGTGCCCGCCGACCTCAAGGCGGCGTTTCCGTTGGCCGGCGAGGACCTTCCGATCTTCGTTTGAGCGCTTGGCTCAGAACGCCGCGCCCCCGCCGATTCGCAGGCCCCAGACCTGCCGGGAATCGAACGAGAAGCCATTGGGATTGTCGATGTTGACGTTCACGCGGATGGCACCGAAAGCGTTGTCTCGGCCGAATCGCAAAAACGGCTCGACCGCGAGCTGGGTCTTCTGCTCGTTGAACTTCGGTATCAACACCAGACTGAATCGCGAGCCCACACGCAGCCAGTCGGTCGCCTGGTAACCCATCATCGCGGCCATCTGCATGATGAAATCGACCTTCGACGTTCGAGCGTTCTTGTCGTTGAGCTTGATCAACGCGCCGGTGTCGAGGTAGGCACCCCACAGGAAACCACTCGGTTTGCTGCGCTCGAACGCAATCGGGACGATGACGCTGACCGTGTGTGGATCCCACAGCCAAAACATGTTGTTGCCGCGAATCGCTGCGGCGAGCTGGTACGCTTGCGCGGCGACCACCTGATCCTGGTCGGCGATGTCACCGGGTAGGGTCGCGACCGGGATGCCGACCCCCAAGCCGACGCGATACGAAAACTGTTCCTTCTTACCCTGGTAGTGAAAGGCCACGTAGGGATTGCCGAAGCGGAACGTATTGTCGGCATCGGCGTTTTCGAGGTCGACGTTGGCATAGGCCATGCCCCAAACGACCTGCATGAGCGCGCTGTAAGCCAACTGCAGACGCAGCTCGAGCAGAGGGCTGACCAAGATGGACCGCTGGTCTCCCTCGAGCTTTCCGGCAAAGAGACCGATCTCGCCCAGAACGTGAAAGCGTTTGGTGTGGGCCTTCTTGCCGTCGTCGAGCGTATACGGCTCGTCTGGAAACGCACTGGCGTTTCCCGGCAGAAACCACATCGGAGCGCAACAACAGAGCGCCAAGGCCCATCGGCGAAGCACGACCATCAATCATCCCCCCACGAGGGAAAAATCCCTCTGTTCCAGTATAGGAAGTGAAGGCGATGGCGGCCCATGTTCCGTCGAGAGCGGAATCGGCGCGGCCCGCGCGCCGTCCTTCCGCCATCTCGACGTCAGAGGGTCTTTTCAGCCGCGCGCTGCGATGTCGACTCGATGGGCCGTCCGACCAGCGCGGCGTCCAGATCCTCGTAACGGTGGAGAACGCGCGCCGACAATCGTTCTTTGGTGAGCTCGTGGTCCTCGGGGAGGCCGAGCCACACCTCGTGACCCTTCGCGAGCCCGTCGATGCCGGCCTTGAGCGTCTCCCGCTCGCCCTGCTCGCAGTCCCTCGCAATGCTGAGCAGGATCAGCGCGGCCCCACTCTGCTCTGCTGCTTCGGCGATGTCGTCGAAGGGCATGTGCGTGCCGAGGTAGATCGGCTCGAAGCCACGGCTTGCCGCCATGAAGGCCCCGATGATCGCGCCGAACTCGTGCAAGTGGTTCGAAGGAGTCGCCACGATGATCCGCGGAGCGCCCGAAACCGGATCCGCGTGACGCATCAAGGTACCGAGCAAGCTTCGGAGCTGCCCGGAGATGATGTGCTCGTGCGAGATGCGAAGCTGATCGGAGCTCCATGCGTCGCCGACCCGGCGCATGAGCGGCACGATGACCTCCAGTGTCAGGGTCATGGGCGGCAAAATGGCAGCCGTCCGGGTCAGGATCGACTCCGCCCGCTGGACGTCGTACTCGAAGATCGCCTCGAGATAGTCCTCCACGATGGCCGCGTACAGCGAGACCTTGCTACCGATGTCGGGGCCCGTTTCGCCGATCAGACGTCTGAGCTCGTCGTCCCGAAGCCGCGCAACCTGACCAATCGAGTGCCCGAGCTCCGTCGCTCGCCGGAGCAACACGAGCCGCCTCACCTGCGCCCCGCTATACCGACGTTTGTTGCCCTCGGTCCGGTCGGGCTCGACGGCGTTGTACCGGCGCTCCCACACGCGGATCGTGTCCGCGGTCAGCCCGGTCAGTCGCGCCACGACGCGCATTGGGTAGAGTCCGCTCATTTCTTTCACGTTGTCACTCATGTTTCTGCCACCGAAAAAGAGGTGCGGAAGCGGGCACTCGACAATCGAGAGCTGATTCGCCTGACGATGAATGGGGTGGTGGTGCTTACATCCATCTTCCAAGCCCCGTCATCGAGTACCCGCCTCGCACCAAAAACGTGTTCTTGGTTTGCGAGAGATGTTTTGCGAAGCGCACCATCAACCACCGATGGAAGATGGCTTGCGAGAAGACGTAGAGAAGCCACGGAAGCCGCGGCTCGTAATCGTGTACGACCGTGAGCAAAGTCCGACCGCCCAGCACCTGGCGAATCTCGAATCGTGGTTTCCCGCGAGTGCGCGAAAGAAGCCCCCCGGTCACGTAGAAAAGCTGACGATCGGTGCTGCTCCGGCTCGGCGCTCTCGTGAGCTCCAGCAGAGGCACGCGAAAAGGCACCAGCAAGAATCGAAAGCGGTGCGGCGAACGCACTTCGACGCGCAACATGAATCTCAGAAACGAAGGGAGCCACTGCAGGTATTCCTCCGCGGCCCGGTGCGCGTTCCACCCTTCGGGTAGTCGCATACGTTGAACTGATCGAACGAGCCGCTCGCTCGATCGGGCCCCCCGAAATGCGTGGGGCGAGGAGCCATCGATTTCGGCCACCGCCATTCGAATGGCTTCGCGGGTGGGAGTGCGGCGGATTCCGAGTTGCTCGGCGAGCCCGTCGTCACGGATCACCATCTCGTGGTGCAGGCTCTGAACCAACGGTGCCACGAGCGCCTTTGGCGCGCCGGTGATGAGCGTCACCCAGAGCCGCGAGAGGCCAGGTGATAGGAAACGAGACGGGATGAAATGCCGTCGCTTCCCGAGCGCCTCGGCGGTCATCCTCATCATCTCCTTGTAGGTGACTACGTCGGGTGCCCCGATGTCGTAGACACGATCGTAGTGCTCTTCCCGCCCGAGGACGCCGTCGATGAATTGGACGACGTCGGTAAGCGCCACGGGCTGTGTGCGGGTATCGGTCCACCGCGGACAAACCATCACCGGCAAACGCTCGACCAAGCGCGCCATGATTTGGAAAGAAGACCCGCGGCCTCCCAAGATCAGCCCGGCGCGCAAGGTCGTGACCGGAACGACGTGCCCGGCCAGCGCGCTTTCGACCTCTCGTCGACTCTCCAGATGTTTCGAGAGCTGAGGCCCTTCGGGCAACAAGCCGCCGAGAAACACGATCTGTTTCACGCCGGCAGAAGCACAAGCCCTGGCGAAGTTGTCGGCGCACACGACGTCGAGGTCCGCGAAGTCTCCCTGCGTCAGACGCGTCGACGGCATCATGTTGTGGACGAGATAAACCGCGTACTCGGCGCCTTGCAGCGCCCGCTCCGCTTCTTTGAGCGAGAACAGGTCGCAGGCGCGATATTCCGAGAAGCCATCGCCCGGCTCGCGCACGGAGCGCGAGAGCCCGATGACGTGATGCGAGCGCGCGAGAATGGGAGCGAGCGCCCGGCCGACAAAGCCCGATGCACCTGCGATCACCACCTTCGACCGCGCTTGCGACTTCATGTCTGTCTATATACTGTCTAGATTTTTTTGGTCAATACCTGGACAGCAAAAAGGTGACTCGATGCGCAGGAAATGCGCGAGTGGAGGCAATTGCGCAGATTTTTCGCCTCCGAGACCAAAAACCACAGGGAAATCGGGGCGTCATTTTCCATTTTGGGCTGGCATGAGAATTGAAACGTGTTCTACTGAAACATGTTCTAGTTTTTGTGCGCCGCGCCTGGCGACCGCACGGAGACGGGAGTCAGAAGATGAACGACCACGCGAAAACCGACCGGTGGGCGGGCTTTGCCCGGGGCTGGTTCCTGTTGATGTTCTCCGACGAGCTCGAGCCTGGGCAGGTCGTACCGATGAAGCGTTTCGGGCAAGAGCTGGTGCTGTTTCGCACGGAGGCGGGCGAAGCCAAGGTGCTCGATGCGTACTGTCCGCACATGGGCGCCCACCTCGGCCACGGCGGCAAGGTCGATGGCGAAGACATCGTCTGTCCCTTCCATGCGTGGAAGTTCGACGGCACGGGCAAGTGCGTCGAGATTCCGTACGCCAAGCGCATCCCGCCCAAGGCCGCCGTCGCATGTTGGCCCGTCGCCGAGCGCAACGGAATGATCTTCGTTTGGCATGATCGGGAAAAAGGCGCACCCGACTGGGAAATCCCCCTGCTCGAGGAGTGGGACGATCCCGAGTTCTTGCCGTGGCGCTACGCAAAGCTCGAGATCAAGACCCCGCCGCTGGCCATCGCGGAGAACCTGGCAGACGCTGGCCATTTCATACCCGTGCACAACACACATCCCATCCCGGGCTCGTTCAGCAACACCTACGAAGGCCACGTGGGACAACAGAAGATCAAAGCGGTCGCGTACCCGGTTCACGGCGGCAAAGACGAGTTCGAATCGACTGCCACGTACTATGGGCCCGCGTACCAAGTCACCAAGATGCACGGAAAAGGCCTGGGCGTGATCATCAACGCGCACACCCCGATCGACGAGGAGCGCGTCATGCTTCGGTTCGGCGTCTCGATGAAGGCGACCGAGGGGATGACCGACGATCTGATCGATCACTTCATCGACAACATGCGGGACGGGTATCTGCAGGACGTTCGCATTTGGGAGAACAAGATCTACCTCGACCGCCCGATCTTGTGTGATGGCGACGGGCCGATTGGAGAGTTCCGTCGATGGTACGCGCAGTTCTACACGCCCCGCGACCAGGCCGCAGACGCAGCGGAATAGCGAGACCGCGCCCATGAGCACGACCGCAAAACCCGATTTCGTCGCGCTCGCACGAGCCGCCAAGCCCGTGCTTCGGGAACGAAGCGCGAAGGCGGATACCGAGCGTGTCATCCCGACCGAAACCATCGATGAGCTCAAGACACGCGGGTTCTTTCGAATGTTGCAGCCCAAACGGTGGCAAGGTCACGAGTGTCACCCATTGGAGTTCTTCGACGCCGCCATCGAGGTGGCGTCCGCATGCCCTTCCACCGCCTGGGTGCTGGGCGTGATTGGCGTGCACAACTGGCAGCTCGCCCTGTTTCCCGAGCAGGCGCAAAAGGACGTCTGGGAGGGCCCTCGCGGGGCCGACACGCTGATCGCATCGTCGTACATGCCCGTCGGCACGGTCACGCGGGTCGCCGGAGGCTATCGGTTGACCGGCAAGTGGGGCTTTTCGAGCGGCTCCGACCACTGCCAGTGGACGTTCCTCGGCGCATTCGCGCCCAAAGAGGAAGGCAAGCCCGTGGACATGCTCACGCTCTTGCTGCCTCGGGAAGACTACGAGCTGGTCGACGACTGGTTCGTCTCGGGACTCAAGGGAACCGGTAGCAAATCGGTCGTCGTCGAAGATGCCTTCGTGCCCGAGCACCGCGTGCATCGGATGTCGGATGCGTTCCGGCTTCAGAGCCCGGGCAACGAGACCAACCGCGGCCCCTTGTACCGTGTGCCCTTCGGGCAGCTGTTCACTCGCACCGTTGCGACGCCCGCCATCGGAATGCTCCAAGGCGCGCTCGAGGCGTACGTGGACCTCAACAAGCGCCGGCAGGGTCGCGCCGACGGGAAGAAAGCCTCCGAAGACCCCTTCAACCTGGAAACGTGCGCGCGAGCCACGTTGGCGATCCGCGAGGTGCGCGCGCTCATGAAGAACGACTGGAGCGAAATGATGGCCAAGGCCGAGGCGAACGAGTCGATCGACGTCGAAGAGCGCGTCGCCTACCGGGCCAACGCCGGTGCAGCCACCGACCGAATGGTCAAGGCATTGGACGATTTGTTCATGGCGAGCGGTGGATCCGCGATCTTCTTGGACCAGGACATCCAGCGCTTCTTTCAAGACATCCACGCTGCGCGTGCTCATCACGCGAACAACCCTCTCAAGACGCAACGGAACCACGGCGGTCTGTTGATGGGCGGAAAGACGACCGATTTCTTTCTCTGAACCGATGGCGAGATCACACGTACACAGCCTGGGCTACTTCTCGTTCGAGGTGTCGGACCTCGATGCGTGGGATCGTTTCCTCACGCGAGTGATCGGCGTCGAGCGAGGCGAGCCGCTGAGCCCGGATTTGATTTCCTACCGAACCGACGAACGAGCGGCGCGAATTCTGCTGAGCGAAGGACCCGCGGACGACCTCGTGGCACTCGGCTTCGAGGTTCGAACCGAGGAAGCCCTTCACGAGCTCGCGGACCGCATCGCGCGGGCTGGCTACCCGGTCGAATACGAATCGTCCGAAAGCGCGAAGGCTCGCGGCGCACGAAGCGTGGTCCGAACGGTCGAGCCCGGTGGGGTGGCCATCGAGCTCTTTCACGGGCCGCGGACGGCGGCGGCGCCATTCCGCCGTGACGTCGTGAAGAGCGGCTTCGTCACTGGGGAGCAGGGGGTCGGCCATCTCGCCCTTCGCGCTCAAGACGTCGCGCGAACCCAGTCGTACTTCGAGGAGTTGCTCAGCTTCGGCTTGAGCGACCACATCCGTTGCACGCTGCCCGGGAGCTTCGAGGTGGACATCACCTTCTTGCACGTCAATCCACGCCATCACACCGTGGCGCTAGGGACCGGCCTTCCCAAGCATCTCCATCACTTCATGTTGCAGATGGGCTCGCTCGATGACGTGGGCGCTGCGCTCGACCGCGCGTTCGCACATGACGTCCGCGTCGTCCAAGGACTCGGCCGCCATCCGAACGACCACATGGTGAGCTTTTACTGCCTCACGCCATCCGGCTTCGAATGCGAGCTCGGCTGGGGCGGACGCACCGTCGACGACTCCACGTGGAGTCCGACTACATATGACCGAATCAGCGACTGGGGCCATCAGTCTCCGTACAGACGGCCGCCAAAGCGACCAGCAGAAATGGGAGAACGAACATGAGCAAACGACCGCGATTTCCAATTCCTCGCTATCCCCGAGGTTGGTTTCAGGTGGCCTATGCCGACGAGTTGCAGCCCGGCGACGTGATGCCTCTCAAATACTTCGGTGTGGATCTCGTCATGTTTCGCACCGAGGACGGAGAGGTCAGCGTGCTCGACGCGTTTTGCCCACACATGGGGGCACACCTCGGGCATGGTGGCAAGGTCGAGGGAGACGGAATCGTCTGTCCGTTTCATGCTTGGAAGTTCGATGGTGCCGGGAAGTGCATGCAGGTGCCCTATGCAAAGCACCTTCCCCGAAAGGCAAACATCACCGCTTGGCCGGCTCGCGAGGTCAACGGCATCATCATGGTCTGGCACGACATCGAAGGCCGAGAGCCGGAGTGGGAGATTCCGGTCATTCCCGAGTGGAACAACGACGACTGGACCCCGTACTGGCGGCAACGGTGGAAGCTACGGACACACAACCAGGACATGTGCGAGAACGTCGTCGACAAGGCACACTTTCGTTACGTCCACGGCATGAACATCGTGCCTCAGCCGCACACGATCAAGCTCGAGTACCCACACATTCACATGATCACCGACACGATCTACGAGACGCCGCAGGGCGAGGTGAAGGGCGAGCTCGACGTCGAAGTTCACGGGTTTGGCTTCTCGGTGAGCCGCTTCCGAGGAATCGTCGAGACCGCGAACATGGCCTCGGTCACTCCCATCGACGACGAGTATTGCGACGTCCGATTCTCATTTACCGTCAAGAAGATCGGAGGCGCCGACATCACGGCAGGAGTGGGCAAGGCCTTCACGAAGGAGATCGCTCGCCAGCTCGAGGAAGACGCGCCCGTTTGGGAAAACAAAGCGTTTTTCGAGCGTCCGATGCTATGCGACGGCGACGGCCCGATCGCCGAATTCCGCAAGTGGTGCAAACACTTCTACCCGGACTGGTACCACAAACAGGCGCAAGACGAGTATGATGGGGTCAAGGAGGTGAGCAAGCCGCTGACACTCGCCGAGCGCCGGAAGCGACTTGCCGCAGCGTAGATGGACACCAGGACCGAAACTCGGAAATTGATCAAGCCGGAGGAGATCGCAGCACGGATTCGAAGCGAGCATGCGGAGATTTCCGCGTTGGTCGCTCGCGTAGAAGCGCTCACCGAACGGGTAGACAGCAGCGAGGATCGGAGCAAGACACTTCTCGCATTGCGAGAGGAGTTGCAGAGGTTGGGCAAGGCTCTGCTCGCGCATCTTCATTACGAAGAATACCAGCTCCCCGCGCTCGCATCGGGCGACGATGCCGAGCAAATGGCCGAGGACATGCATCGCGAGCATCAAGCCCAACGGGAGCTATTCGATCGTGTCATCAGCGACCTCGACGAAACCGCCGTAGGATCCAAGCTCATCGTCGGGGTGCGGGAGCTGGCAAGAGCAATCCGCGACGACATGGAACACGAGGAACACGAGCTGCTCGGTAACAAGTGAGAGGGAGGGAAGGTCATGAAGCTCATGTACAACCCGGCCACGTGCAATCACTACGGTGTTTGCATCGAAGAGGCGCCCGAAGTGTTTTCCTTCGCCGAGGATGGCAGCCTGTTGATTCAGACCTACGCAATCCCGCCCGACTTGGAGGACAAGGTCCGCGACGCCTGCATGATGTGTCCGACCCAGTCCATCCAGATCGAGGAGGAATGACCTCGTCGAGCCTGTCTAGAGCCGGCTCACGAGCTTGGTCGTGAGCATTCGGGAAGCCGCGATGATGGGGGTCATCGTGTGGCTGGAGGCACTCGTGGGGAACCCCGATGAGTCGAACACATAGACGTCTCGCGTCCCGTAGACACGACCGTCCGGGTCGGCCCCGCCGTCGCGTTCGCTCGTACCGAAGCGAACTGTCCCTTGTTGGTGCGCGCTGATGAGGGGAGCGCTCGCCGGCCGGAAGGTGAGCTCTCGAGCTCGCTTTGCCTCTCGTTGGGTGCGCACGGAAAGAGGCGGAAGAGTCGGAACCAAAACCTCCCTCGCTCCCGCTTCGAGATAGATCTTCGCGGTGTTCTCGACGGCGTCCCGGAGGCGCGCCTGATGGTCGCTCCGCTGCTGGTAGCGAATCGTCAGCCGACCGTCCCGCGCGACCTCGACCTCGCCCGACGGGGCATCGGGCACCAACAAGAGCGACGCGGCCATCCGGTCGTATTGCGCCATGCCCCGCATGGCGTCGGCCCCGGAGAAAGGAAGGAGGGTGGAGACGATGCCCGGCGTTCCCATGATTGCCTCGATTCGATATCCCCATAGACCGAAGTCTGGATGGTCTTCCTGCTCGAACTCGGTGACCGCGAACGACTGCGGAACACCATCGAATGCCGCGATTCGTTCGTCGAAGATTCCGATCACGGGCAGCTGCGGCTGAAGTGTGAGGTTCTTGCCGACGAGCTCGTTGCCGATGCCCGAGCGCAACAACAGCTGGGCGGACGCGATCGCGTTGGCAGCCAAGATGACGATTGGGGCGCGCACGCGAAAGCGGCTCTGCTGGTGGTATCCCAGAGGGTCGAGCGACCAAGCTTCCAGCGTCTTCATCTCTTGCGACGCCCCATCGATTCGCACGGCCCGCGCTCGGGTGTAGATGCGCGCCCCGGCCTTCACGGCGGCGGGAAGCGCGACCATCCGTGGGTTCCGTTTCGCATGCAGAGGACAACCGATCAGACAGGTCCCCAGGCCGCGACAGCCCACGCGGTTGTGCATCATCACCTCACCGCGCAGGCCTAGCGCCGTGGCGCCCTGCCGAAGCTTGTCGTTGGCCGAGTTGACCAACTCTTCGGGAATGCGACTCGCCGAAAGATCTTCGAGGGCTGCTTGCTGGAAGGGGCGAAAGTGCGTGGGTTCGAAGTCTTTCAGACCGTATTTGGCTGCCCAGTGGTGCAGGACGCTCTCGGGAGATGGCACGACGTCGCTCGCATTGATGACGCCGCCGCCTCCGAGCACGCGACCTTGGAGGACGCTCACCGAAAGATCATGGGTCGCGCGGCCGCCTCGATCCATGTAGAGCTGGTCGTACATGGCGCCGTCGCGCTGAGTGCGTTCCGCACCGACGAGGTCGCGACCCTCTTCCAGGACGACGACTTCGTGACCCGCCTCGCTCAGGAGACGTGCCGCCGTACCGCCCCCACAGCCGGATCCGACGATGCAGATCTCGGTCGTGATCTCGTTCGGTGGCGCCTGTTTGGACAGGTCGATGATCGTACCACTCATCGAGCCACGCTCCGGGTCAACGATGGGCCCGGGTACCCGATGTACGGCCACACCTCTTCGTGATCGAAGTAAACCAGATTGAGAAACTTCCTCATCGCGACGCTCACCTGACGGCGCAAGAGGCTGTCGCTCAGCCCCCAACTCTGCCAGTGCTCGCCGCGTTCGCGCGGCGCGAGCCTCGAAAAGGTGGTGAGACGCCCATCGAACAGCAGGGGACCGAGCTCGATCAGCACCAGCGCCTTGCGAAGGTCGTCCACGTTGTGCGCCGGCTCGTCCGCCAGGAACCGATCGAACGCCCGCGGAAGATCCATCGAGGCCGGCTCGATCGGAATGGCGTCGGTCTTGGGCAGCATCACCTCCACGAGGCTTCGGAGCGTCCGGTATTCGTGTGCGTCCAGCACTTGCAAACCGGCGACCGCAGGCGCCCTTCCCCGCAAGGCGAGAAGACCCGCGCCCCCCACACCGAGAACCGCACCACCCGCCACGAGGCCGACTTTCAAGAACCTCCGCCTCGACAAGAAGCTGAACAAGCCCTCCTTGGCGGGATCCGCGCTCGGGCTGTCGTTCGTTTCAGCGCCCACGTCCGCTGGTCTCCTCCTGGTGCCGGTCGACTTCTTCGGGGTCCACTCGCAGTCGATCCTCACCGAGCGTCGCGATCGTCTCCAGAGCTTGAAGGCGGGCCTCGGTTTCCCGCCGGTATGCGCGCAACTCCGAGAGCTCTTCCCTCATCCGTTCGACCTCCTCGGCCTTCGCCAGCTTGAGCTTGTAACGAAGCCAAAAGGTCCATCCAATCAACCCGATGATGGCAAGCGGAAGAAACAACTCGAGGATGATCGCCACGAGGATCTTGTGCCCCCCGGAAGCCGCCGCCGCAAGTCAAGCCTTCGGCGCCATGGTATATTCGAGGTGGGCTCCATGACGGGAAACGAAGAGTTGGCCGCCTTTCGCAATTTGCAGTCCCGACTCGGGCGTCACTGGGCTCTCGCCGACGGTGACAGCCCCGATCCCCGTGACATCGTGGTCATCCCTTCCCTTTCTTTCGATGGCATCGATACGGTCTCGATCGAAGGCGTCCTCCATTACGAAGAGCGGATGCTGTTCTCGCTCAATCTCCTCCGTCATCCCCGCGCGCGTCTGGTCTACGTCACCTCCGCGCCGATTCATCCCGCCGCCGTGGACTACATGCTGTCACTCATCAGTGGCATCCCCAACGAGCACATGCGCCGCCGGCTGACGGTGATTTCGCTTTACGACAACTCACTGCTCCCTCTCACGCGCAAGATCCTCAAACGCCCCCGTGTCCTCGACCGGCTCCGGCAACTGGTCCGGCCCGAATGTGGGCTCATGACCTGCTTCACGGTTTCCGAGCACGAACGATCTCTCGCGGTGGCGCTGGGGATTCCGCTCTACGGCCTCGATCCCGAGCTGCAGTGGCTCGGCACGAAGAGCGGCTCTCGTTCGATATTCCGGGAGGCAGGCATACCACTGCTTCCCGGAGCGGAGGGGCTACACACCGAGGACGACGTAATCGAGGCGATCGACGCGTTGTGGGCGGAGCACGATGACGTGGAGCGTGTCGTCATCAAGCAAAACACGGGTTTCAGCGGCCAGGGAAACGCCATCCTGGATCTTCGTTCGGTCGACGTGTCACGTGACGGCGCGAGTCCCACGGCGCGCAAGGACGCGCTTGGCCGTGCGCTTCGCACGATGCGTTTCGTAGATCCACGGCAGAGTTGGGAAACCTTCGCGGAGAAGCTCGAGAGGGAGGGCGGAATCGTCGAGGCGTTCGTGCACGCGGCCGACAAGCGAGCGCCGAGTTGCCAACTACGAATTTCTCCGGAAGGAAGCTTGGACCTGCTCTCGACGCACGATCAGCTCGTGGAAGGAGTCGATGGACAGATCTACGCGGGTTGCCGCTTTCCTGCCGACGCCGCATATCGCATGACCATTCAACGCGACGCGCTCCGCGCAGCGAAAGTTCTCCAGAATCGGGGCGCAATCGGCCGTTTGGCCGTCGATTTTCTGTGCGTGCGAATGGGCGACGGCAGTTGGCGGCACTACGCCATCGAAACCAATCTGCGCTTGGGAGGGACGACACATCCCATGATGCTGCTACGGATGATGACGGACGGCCGATACGATCCGAGCACTGGGCTGTACTTGACTCCCCGTGGCGAGCCGCAGTTCTACGTCGCGACCGACTCGATGTGCTCCGAGGGGTACCGAGGGCTACTGGTCGAAGATCTATTCGACATTGCAGCGCTCAACGGGCTGCACTATCAAGCGTGGTCGGAGTCCGGTGTGCTATTCCACTTCACCGGAGCGCTGAGCGAGTTCGGAAAGCTCGGAATCACGGCGGTCGGAAAGAGCCCAGCCGAGGCGGATCATTGGTTCGATCAGACCAGGCTCGTGCTCGATCGAGAAACAGAGAGATTGCGTTGAACATCGAAGAGCTGAAACCGGGTTTGCTTCGGGTGTCGCCTTCGGACGGTTGGCCGAGGCCCCATGTCGGAATATGTGGCTCCATGCACGGTAACGAGCCTTGCGGCTCGGATGCGATTCGTCGCCTGATCGACGATTTCGAGCAGGGCGATCTCGTCCCCACCGGTGGCACCATCTACCTGATTCACGCGAATCCCGAAGCCACGCGCCAAGGACGGCGGTTCACGCCGGGCGGCGCCGACCTCAACCGCCTCTGGGATTTCGCTTTCGTGGACGAGCTCCGCAGAGAAGCGTGGGGGTACGAGCATCACCGGGCGCTCGAGCTCAGGGAAGCGCTCGGGGGGCTCGACGTGTTCTTGGATCTTCATTCGGCTGCTTCCGAGACTCCCGCCTTCGGCGTGAGCAATGGCGAATTGCCCATCGCGCAGCTCGCGAAGCGAATCGGCATCTCATTCCTGGTCGAATCCTGGTACGGCCTCGCCGACAAGGTCATCATCGGTTTCCTCAAGCTGTCCGGCGTTCCCGCCCTCTCCGTCGAGTGCGGAGCGCATGACGACCCCGAGATCTCGACGAAGGCGTACGACCTCGCAACGAGCTTCCTGCGTGCCACGGGTGTCGTCCACGGCGAGGGACCCCTGCAGGAACGCGACGTGCGCACGGTCCACGTCCTCGAGCGGATCACCAAGCCGAGCCATCAGTTCGTGTTTGGCTCTCCATGGACCGGCTTCCAGCAGCTCGAGCCGGGTACGCTCATCGGGCGAGACCGTGTGACGGAGATCCGGGTCAACCGGCGCTGCTATGCGGTTCTTCCGAACGAGCGCGTCGAGGTAGGAGACGACGTCATCTACCTCGCCGTCGATGCGGTGTGAAGCGCACGACGCGACGAGCTCGCTCTCGCCCTCATTTGCTCTTCTTGACCATTTCGAAGAAGTGGCTCGGCGGCGAGTCGGGAGCATACGGATTGAGCATGCCGCAGCCCACCTGATCGGCTGGCGCTCGCGGGTCGCCAGGCTCGGCTGAGAGATCCGGAAGAGCCATGCCGGAGCTCAGTACCTCCATCGCACGGTGCGTGGACAGATAGATGCGGCCTTCCGATGCCAACTCTTCGAGCATCCCACTTCGGTGAAGGACGTCTCGCACGGGACCTTTGACTTGGGTGAGCACCATGCGAATACCCCGCGCTGCGAGCTCTTCGTCGAGCTCGGCCAGGGTAGCCGCCGCAGCCGAATCGAGCTCATTCACCCCCGCGGCCTCCAGCACGAAGAACCTCACCGGCGCCTCCGACTCGTGCACCAGCTTGCGCACGGTTTCCTTCAAGAAGCTCACGTTGCCGAAGTAGAATTGGGCGTCGATCCGGACGAGGATGATGCCGGGCGTCGTTTCCGCCTGCGGATGGCGGGCGACGTTGAGGTACGTCTGAGAATCCGGAATCCGGCCGAGCACGGCGAAATGCGGTCGCGTCGTGCGAACCAAGAAGAGCAATACCGAGGCTCCAACCCCGACGAGAATGCCCCATTGAATGCCGAGGGAGAGCGTCGCGGCGAAAGTGACGACGAGAAGATAGAAGTCGACACGCTTGATGCGGTACACCTCGACCGCGCCGCGGACGTCGATGAGACCTGCCACCGCCGCGACGATGATCGCGCTGAGCGCGGCCTTGGGCAGATAGAAGAAGCCACGGGTCAGCACGAGCAGCGTGACGATGACGATGGCCGCGGTCACCAAGGCAGCGAGCTGCGTCCGTGCCCCGGCTCGCACGTTGACGGCCGTGCGGGAAAATCCCCCGGCGATCGGGTAGCCGCCAGTGAGTCCGCCGCCGACGTTCGCGAAACCGAGCGCGATCAGCTCGCGGTTCGGGAAGATCTCGTAACGGTACGTTTGCGCGAAGACGCTGCCGACCGAGATCGCCTCCATGAACGAAACCAACGCGATCGTGGCGGCCGCCGGAATCAGATGGGTCAGCGTTCCCGCGTCGATCGTCGGCACGCGAATGCCGGGCAGGCCGGCAGGCACCTCGCCTACCACGGCGACCCCCGCGCTCCGAAGACCGAGGGCCCACACCGCCAACGTGGCCGCGACGACGACGAAGAGGGCCGCCGGCAGACGGGGCCAGCGCTTCTTGCCGACCACCAGCGCGACGATCGACACGACTCCGATGCTCAGCGTCGCCCACGACCATTGAGACGCCCGCTGCAGTGCGTTCCAGACCACCAGGTGAACGTGGTGGGTGCGCGGGAGCTCGATGCCGAGGAGATTGCCGAGCTGGCTCGCGGCGATGATCAGGGCCGCCGCCGCCGTGAAGCCGGCCACGACCGGTCGCGAGAGGAAGTTGACCAGAAAGCCCGCGCGCACGAACCCGAGCCCGGCCTGCACGACGCCCACCATCACGCCGAGCCCCGCGGCCAGCACCACGAACTCCTCGCTCCCTGCCGCGGCGATGGCCCCGATGCTGCTCGCCACCAGAATCGAATCCATGGCCACCGGCCCGACTGCCAGGTGCCTCGACGTGCCCAGAACCGCGTAGACGATCAAGGGAACGAGAGAGGCATAGAGCCCATGAATGGGCGGCAAACCGGCCAAGAGGGCATAGCCCATCGCCTGTGGCACCAGCATGACCGCAGTCGTGAGCCCGGCGATGACGTCGGCGCCGAGATCCTCCCGCCGGTAGTTGCGGAGCCAATCGACGATCGGCAACGCGGGTACGCGTTGGCTCATCCGTCGACGATGGTCGCAGCCTGGGGATCCCTGCGACCGCCAGCTCGCCCCTCACGGAGCCGCGTGAAGATTTGATATGCGCCGACTCCCACGAGCATCGCCAGGCCGAAGATCAGCGCTTCTCGGGATCCTGCGCCGACCGACGTGAATGCAGGGCCGGGACAATAGCCGCCGAGTCCCCACCCGACTCCGAAGATCGCCGAGCCGAACACGAGCCGCCAGTCGATGTCGGTGCGCGTGGGCAGTGAGAAGGACGGCGCCCATATCGGGTGTTGCCACGTTCGAACGGCCCATCGATAGACGGGCGTGTAGACGAGGAGCGCGCCGCCCATCACGAACGCCAGGCTCGGGTCCCAGCTTCCGAAGAAGTCGAAGAAGCCCACGATCTTGGCAGGTTGCGTCATGCCGGCGATGGCGAGACCGATGCCGAAGACCATACCGCCCAAAAAGGCGCCTAGCTTGACCTTCATATCGATCCTCCGAGCACTTCGTTGACGATGAAGACCGTCACGGCTGCCGTCGCCATGAACGAGACGGTCGCCACGGTCGAACGCTTGGAGAGGCGCCCGATCCCGCAGACGCCGTGCCCGCTGGTGCAGCCGCTACCGAGCTGCGTTCCGACGCCAACCGCGAGCCCGGCGACGACCAACGCCAGCGTCGAGCGTTCGATGCCAAAGCGGTAGTCCATGGGTCGGAAATAGTGCCAGACGACGCCTGCCGTGAAGAGCCCGACGAGGAACATGACGCGCCACGCGGTGTCTCCGCCCTGACGGCGGAATATCCCGCCGGCGATGCCGCTGATGCCCGCGATCCGTCCGTGGAACATCAACAAGCCGGCGGCAGCGAGGCCGATCAGCACACCGCCGATCGTGGAAGCAATGGGTGTGAAGGATTCCATGGTGCTCATTCAAAGCAGCCCCCGCGCCAAACCGCCAGCTCTTTCTGACGAAGTGGTTTGCGGATGCCCCCGAGTGCTGTTATTTCGCTACCTTAGCCCGTTTCATCACGGGCCCGGACAGCGCTGGAGGCCAACGATGCTGCTTCGTCAACTCTTCGACCACGAGACCTGGACCTACACCTATCTGCTTGCCGATGAAAGCACGGGCGAGGCGGTTCTGATCGACCCCGTCATCGACCAAATCGAGAGGGACATCAAGCTGCTCGAAGAGCTCGGCTTGAAGCTCGTCTACACCTTGGATACCCACGCACATGCGGATCACATCACGGGGTCCGGCCTGTTGCGAAAGCGCTTGGGAAGCAAAGCGGTCGTCGGCGCCAAGGTGGGCGCTGAAGGGGTCGACGTCGCGGTCGGGGACGGAGATCGGATCCGGTTCGGATCGATCGAGCTCGAAGTTCGGGCGACGCCGGGGCACACCGACGGTTGCGTCACCTACGTCACCGGAGATCACGAACATGCTTTCACCGGAGACGCACTCTTCATTCGCGGCACGGGTCGAACGGATTTCCAACAGGGTAGCGCGCAAACGCTCTATCGCTCGATCCACGACAAGATCTTCACGCTTCCCGACGACACGATCATCTGGCCCGGGCACGACTACAAGGGGATGACGTTCACGACCGTCGGGGAAGAGAAGCGTCACAACCCACGTGTCGGCGACGGGAAGACCGAGGCGGAGTTCGTCGAAATCATGGAGAATCTCAATCTGCCGGCGCCCAAACAGATCGACGTGGCGGTCCCTGCGAATCTACACTGCGGGATCGTCCCGCCCACCTCGATGTCCGGCGAGCCGCTTCCCGAGCGCGGTTGGGCTGCGATCGAGCGCACCCCGGAAGGCGTACCGGAAGTGTCGACGACTTGGGTCGCCGAGAACATGGGTGCCATCCGCATGGTGGACGTGCGAGAAATCGACGAAGCGGAAGCGGACGGCATGATCGAGGGGGTCGAGGTGATTCCGATGGGCACCGTCGATCAGGCGTCCAAAGCCTGGGACAAGGAAGAGCCCGTCATCACGATTTGCCGGTCGGGGCGCCGCTCCGGACGTGTCGCCCTCGAGCTCGAGAGGCTCGGGTTCAAACGCATCGCCTCGATGCGCGGAGGCATGGTCGCCTGGGACAACCGTTAGTCGCCGCCGCGAGCACGATGCGCCGTCGGCGGCACCGCGAGCCACTTGGCGAGCTCGCG
>CAZBWQ010000073.1:0-21051 GCA_964495565.1 uncultured Sandaracinaceae bacterium
CTGCTCGACTCGCATCTTCATGGAAAAGCCGGGCTCGATGCCGTATTTACGCATGGCTTTGGCTCGCTCGTCGTCCGAGATCTCGAGGCCCAAGTGCCGACCTCGGAATGCGCGTGTCCAGAGGTCGGGTGGGTATCGTTGGGTCAACCAGAGGTCGATCACCGCCTTGGCGTCCTCGTCTCGAATGCGAACGTGCTCGGTCTCGATGCCGCTCACCGTCTCGGTTCCGATTCGTTCCACCTCGAGATTGGCTTCATCGGCCGAGCCCTCCACCTGACGGCTGCTGTCGGCCAGGGCGGAGTAGGGCGTCTCGACGATGACCTTTTGCTGGTGGTCGATGGTGTAATAGACGCTGCCCTTGGACGGCATGATGGTGGTTTGAAACACCGGCTTTCCGTTTTCGTCGGTCGACCGCAGGTCGATGCGGACGTCGCCCTCTTTTCCGTATCGCGCCCGGATCTGCGCGGCGACGCCTCGAGGGCTCGACAAGACGGCCTCCAGCTCGCCCTCGAACGCGAAAACCGTCGAGGACCAGCAGAGCACCGTCAAAAACGCCGCGAGCGCACGCATCGCCCGGTAGCTTAGGACTCGATGACCACCGAGCCAAACGCTTCGTCTTCGTAGAGTCGATCGAAGACGTCTTTGAACTTCGTCTCGATGTTCTTGCGCTTCATCTTGAGCGTCGGCGTCAACTCGTCCTCTTCGACGCTGAACTCGCGATCCAGGATGTGGATCTTCTTGATGGTCTCGACCCGCGAGAGCGATTCGTTCGCACGGCGGACGGCTGCGACGATGCGCGCCCGGACGTCTTCGTCTCCCGTGACCTGCTCCATCAGTGCCTGCAGCTCCGCAGAACGCGCGAGGGGGTTCTCGGTCAACGCTCGAATGTGGCGCTCGGCGGTTGCTTGATCGACCATCCCGCGTTGTTGGGCGTAGTCGACCGCTTCGGCGGCGCCTACCGTGATGAGCGCCACCAGGTACTTTCGCTTGTCTCCGTGCGCGTGCGCTTGACTGATCAGTGGGTCGGAGGCCTTGAGCTCGTTTTCGATGTTGGCCGGCGTGAGATTCTTGCCGCCGGCCGTGATGATGATGTGCTTTTTGCGGTCCAAGATGTAGACGAAGCCATCTTCGTCTTTCTTTCCGACGTCGCCGGTGTGAAGCCAGTCGTCGATGATCGTGCCGGCCGTGGCCTCCGGGTTTTTGTAGTAGCCCTGAAAGACGACGTTGCCCCGAATCAGGATTTCCCCGTCGTCCGCGATGCGATCCTCGACGATGCTCAGCGAACGCCCGACCGAGCCGAGCCGGACGTGCCCCGGCACGTTGGCGTGGGTGATGACCGTCGACTCCGTCATCCCGTACATCTCGTAGATGGGAAAGCCCGCCGCCCAGAAGAACTCGAGAATTTCGGGCGCGATCGGGGCAGCGCCCGTGATGAAATAACGAACACGCCCACCGAACACCGCGCGGAGCTTCGAGAACACGAGCCGGTCGGCGAGCTTGTGCTGGAGCTTCAGGCCCCAGGGAATCGAGGTTCCGGCCTGCCAATGACGCACGCACTGCCGACCCACGTCTTCGGCCCAGCGGAATATCCGCTGACGGCCCGGGGGTGCTTGCTCCACGGTGCTCATGATCTTGGCGTAGGCCTTTTCGAAAATCCGGGGCACGCTGCCGAAAATCGTGGGGCGCACCTCGACGACCTCTTCGAGCACTTTGGCGATGCTCGAGGCGAAGTACGTCGCCATGCCGGTGTTGATCCGGCCGTAGAACGCCAACACGCGTTCGGCCACGTGCGCCATCGGAAGGAAGCTCAAGCTCACGTCTTCCTCGTTGATCGAGAAGGCTTCATCTTGGTCCCGCATCACGGTGATGATGTTGGCGTGGGAAATCATCGCGCCCTTCGGAGGCCCGGTCGTTCCGCTGGTGTAGACGATGATCGCCGTGCTCTGCGGATCGACCGCCGCCACCCGGGCGTCGATCGCCGCTCGGTCGATGGGGCTTCGGAGCACCGCGTCGAAGGGAACGAGCCAGTCGTGAGCCTGCATCAACGATTCGGCGCCGGTGGTGTTCCAAACGACGACTTTTTCGAGCTTGGTGAGCTCGTCCCGACGGGCGAGGATTTTCTCGATTTCCTCGAGGCCCTCGACGAAGGCGACCTTGGTGTCGGCGTGATCGAGGATGTACGCGAGCTGCTTCGGCGTCAGGGTCGGATAGGCGCCGAGGGTGACCGCGCCGGCGAGCTGTCCACCCATGTCGCAGTAACACCAGGCAGGCCCTGTGCTCCCCACCATGCAGACCTTGTCCTGGAGCTGCAGGCCGAGCCCCAACAAGTACGACGCGATGGCAGAGGACCGTTCCTCGAACTCGCGCCAGGTCACCGCTTGCCATCGTTCGCCTTCTTTGAAGTAAAACGCGGCCTTTTCGCGGTCACGCTCGGCGCGCGCGAGGAACATCTCCCCCACGGTCTGGCTTCGGCGGGCGATGTATTCGGCAGGCGTGCCCGTGGCGGTGCCGCTGGCGATGACGTCGAACATCTTCGGGGGTTTACAACGGAACGCCCCCGCGGATCCAGGCCCCCAAAGCGGGATTTGACCCGCCGTCAGGCCCCGCTACACTGCGCCCCCTTCAGAGCCTCCGAGGCAAGGCCCATCCCATGCGCGATCTCATCAAGCTCACCTGCGAAACTTGCGGCAAGGACAACTACGTGACGGACAAGAACCGCCGTACCATGCCCGAAAAGTTCCACATCAAGAAGTTCTGCCCGAAGTGCCGGAGCCACCAGCCGCACAAAGAGGGCAAGATCAGCAAGGGCTGAGCGGGGAACGCCCGATGGCCAACGGAGACACCCACAGCCTCGGCATCGGCTATCTGCTGTGGATCTTCGGCTTCATGGGGTCCCATCGCTTCTATTACGGGCGGCCCGTCTCCGGGACGATTTGGTTCTTGACCCTCGGCCTGCTCGGCATCGGCTGGCTGATCGACCTTTTCTTGATGCCGTCGCTCGATCGGTCCGCCGAGGTTCGATACGAGCCCGGACCGGTCAGTCACAACATTGCGTGGATCTTGCTGACCTTCACGGGGGTGTTCGGCATTCACCGTATCTACATGGGGAAGTACCTGACGGGGCTTCTTTACTTCCTCACCGGCGGTCTGCTCATGATCGGCGTGCTGTACGACTACTGGACGCTCAACGAGCAGGTCAGCGAAGTCAACTGGGAACGGGCCTGACGCCGTCCGAGGCGCCCCTCACGCTCAGCGCAAGCGTACGACGAGCGCTCCGTCGCCACCGAGGTGCCTCGGGGCGGTTCGGAATGCGAGGACGTGGCGCGCCGAAGCGCCCCGGCTGAGCGCATCGACGACGTGGCCCCGGAGGGTGCCCTTGCCTTTGGGGCTGTGCAGGCCCTTGCCCACGATGACGAGGACCCAGTGCTTGCCCTGCTGCTGGCTCTGCCGCAGGAATCGATGCACCTCGCGCGCCGCTTCCTTGGCCGTCAGCCCGTGGAGGTCGCACTCCGCCTCGACCTCCAAGCGAGGATCCTCGAGGTCGTCGACGATGCTCGAGTGCACGCCCGCGCGACGGCCGAGCACGATGCCGTTGCCCTCGCGCTCGACTCGGAGCGGCTCGTCGTCGTTCGGGTGCCTGGCCGGGGCACCCGTGGCCGGCCCCTCGACCGCCTCGCGTCGCACGCGGCGGGGCGGCTTCCCGAGCGGTTTCACGCCCGTGAACGCCTCGCGAAGCGCCTCCCGATCCGCGTTGGGCTTCGGACCACGTCGCCCCTTGCCACCATCTCGACTCGCCACGGCCGATCTATGATGACCCGTTTCAGGCCGCGCTAGCTCTTTTTTGCCGGCGCCTCGCGCTTGGGCCGGCGGTTGCACTGCAAGATCGCCTTGCGGATGCGTACCGCGTCCGGAGTCACCTCGACGAGCTCGTCCTGATCGATCCAATCGAGGGCGTTTTCGATGGTGAGCTCCTTGGGGGGCGTCAGGATCACGTTTTCGTCGCGCCCGGCGGCCCGGATGTTGGTGAGCTTCTTTTCCCGTGTGCAGTTCACGTCGAGGTCGCTCGGACGGTTGTGCTCGCCAACGATCATCCCCTCGTAGACCTGGGTTCCGGGGCCGACGAAGAGCTTGCCCCGCGGTTGCAGGTTGAAGAGGGCGTACGGCGTGGTGACGCCCGCGCGGTCGGCCACGATGGCCCCGTTCTTGCGGCGAAGGAGCGGCCCCATGTACGGATCCCACCCCTCGAACATCGTGTTGAGCAGGCCCTCGCCCCGTGTCTCGGTCATGAACGACGAGCGAAAACCGATGAGCCCGCGGGAGGGAACGCGATACTCGACGCGGACGCGATCGGCCCCGACCGGAGTCATCTTCCCCATCACGCCTCGCCGATCGCCGAGCAGCTGCGTGACCGTGCCCACTTGGTGCTGGGGCACGTCGACCACGACGGTCTCCACCGGCTCGTGCTTCTTTCCGTCGATCTCCCGGACCACCACCTCGGGCATGCCGAGCGCGAACTCGTACCCTTCGCGCCGCATGGTTTCGGCCAGGATCGCCAACATCAGCTCGCCACGCCCGTAGACGATGAACGAATCCGGCTCGTCACCCTCTTCGAACCGCATCGCGATGTTCCGTTGGGCCTCTTTGAGAAGGCGGTCGCGCACCTGGCGCGAGGTCACGAAATCGCCGACGCGGCCGGCCAGGGGCGAGGTGTTGACCATGAACCGAATCTTGATGGTCGGTTGCTCCACCGAGATCCGATCGAGCGGTACGGGGTGACTGGGCGAGGCGACGGTGTCGCCGATCTCGACCTCCTCGATGCCCGAGATCGCGACGATGTCTCCGGCGGACGCTTCCTCGATGCGAACCCGCTCCAAGCTCTCGAACCCCCAAAGTGCGCCCACTTTTCGTTCGACCACGCCCTCTTTCCCGAGGATGGCCACCATTTGCTGGGGCTTGATGGTGCCGTTCCGGATGCGGCCGATCGCGATGCGCCCGACGTACTCGTCGTGAATCGTGTTGTGGACCAGCAACTGGAGCGGCAACGCCGCGTCGCCCTCCGGCGCCGGCAGCCGCTCGACGAGCGTTTCGAAGAGCGGCGTCAGGTCGGTGGATTCATCCGCGAGCTCGCGTTTGGCGATGCCTTCTTTGCCGATCGCGTAGATGTGCGCGAAGTCAGCCTGCTCGTCGGTTGCGCCGAGGTCGCAAAACAAGTCGAACACCTCGTTCAAGGCCTCGTCGGGGCGTGCGTCGGTCCGGTCGATCTTGTTGACCACGGTGACCACCGGCAGGTCGAGCTCGATGCATTTCGAGAGCACGAAGCGCGTCTGCGGGAGGGCGCCCTCGGCGGCATCGACCAGGAGCAACGCGCCGTCGGCCATCCGCAGCGTGCGCTCCACCTCACCGCCGAAGTCGGCGTGCCCGGGGGTGTCGATGAGATTGATCTTGTAATCCTTCCAACGGATCGACGCGTGCTTGGCCAAGATCGTGATGCCGCGCTCGCGCTCGAGGTCGTTCGAGTCGAGCACCCTTTCACGAACCGCTTCATTGGCGCGAAACACGCCCGTTTGACGCAACATCGCATCGACCAGGGTCGTCTTTCCGTGGTCGACGTGGGCGATGATCGCCACATTTCGAATCTTTTCCTGCACCTAAGTCCCCCGAAGCGTTCGCGTAAGCGCGCCTTTGTGGCAGATCCCGGGCGCCGCTGCCAGCGGAGCGCTTTGGCGCCCCTTTTTGCCGCCGCTATGCTTGGGGCGGGGGAAATCAGATGTCACGGCAGATGGGGCTTTGGCTCGGGATTTGCGTCGGGTTCTGCGTGCTCGGGTGTGGCGAGCCGGCCGTCTTCGATCCGCGCGGCGATTCGGGTGGGGACCCGCCGGCCGGCGAGGTGGATCCCGGGACCGATCCCGAAGCGGGGCCGCCGGTTGGCAATGGCGATGGGAGCTGCACCGTGCCCGACGAAGCGCGCGAGGAAGACAGCTCGATGCCCGACACGGTGGTGGGGGACGGCACGCCGCAGAGCTGCACCGCCGACGGCTTCATCGAGGCCGTGGCCGGCGGCGGCGTCATCACCTTCGACTGCGGGCCCGACCCCGTGGTGATCACCCTCGATCGACCGGCCAAGGTCTTCAACGACCGGGGTCCCGAGATCGTCATCGACGGCGGGGGCAAGGTCACGCTCAGCGGGGGAGGGCGAACCCGCATCCTCTACCAAAACACCTGCGACGAGAATCAAGTCTGGACGACCTCGCATTGCGACGATCAGGACCACCCGCGCCTGACGGTGCAGAACCTCACCTTCATCGACGGCAACGCGAAGGCCGAGGACGAAGGAGGAGGCGCGATCTTCGTGCGCGGCGGACGGCTGAAGGTGATCAACTCGCGCTTTTTCAACAACGTCTGTCACGAATCGGGCGCGGACCTCGGCGGAGGCGCCATTCGGGTGTTCGATCAGCACCAGGACCGCCCGGTGTACGTCGTCAACAGCACGTTCGGCGGCGAGGGGATGGGGAACGCGTGCTCGAGCGGGGGCGCCTTGGGCTCCATCGGCGTCTCGTGGACGGTCATCAACAGCGTCTTCACCCACAACGAAGCGACCGGATACGAACGCGACCTCGGACTGCCGGGCCCGTGGGGGGGCGGCATGGGCGGCGCCATCGGCACCGACGGCAACACGTACACCGTCACGGTGTGCGGCACGCGCATGAGCGACAATCACGCCAACGAGGGAGGCGGCGCGATCTTCTACGTGAGCAACGATCGCAGCGGCTGGTTGGTCATCGAGGACTCGATCCTCGAAAACAACCCGAACGACGGCTTCGAAACCGAAGGGTATCCGGGAATCTTCGTCCAGGCCGCGGGCGACCCGCAGGTCCGCAATTCGACCATCCGTTGATTTCGGGTTTCTCCTCGGGCCCAAACGGGGGAAAGTGGGGCCCATGAGCAACCCGACAATCGATGCCTGGCACCGGCTCATCGAGGACCGAAACGTCGCGGCGCTCGACGGCATCCTCGCCGACGACGCGGTGTTTCATTCGCCCGTGGTGCACACCCCGCAACACGGAAAGCAGCTCACCAAGCTCTACTTGAGCGCGGCCATGATGGTGCTTGGGAACAGCGACTTTCGGTACGTGCGCGAGGTGGTCGGCCTCTCGGATGCCGTGCTCGAGTTCACGGCCGAGGTCGACGGCATTCACATCAACGGCGTCGACATGATTCACTGGAACGCCGACGGCAAGATCGACGACTTCAAGGTGATGATCCGACCCCTCAAGGCGGTGAACCTGCTCCACGCGCTGATGAAGCAAATGCTTCAGCAAGCAGGCTAGCGAGCCCGAAGCTCAGCGCAGCGTCGAAAGCTTGTCGCGGTGCTTGGCTTGCACGGCGTTGTACTCGTCTTGGCTGAGATTGAGCGACTTGGCGATACGGCGAAGCTGGGTTTGCTCTTCGTGTTTGAGCACCTGATCGGCCACGGCCATCTCGACCAGGACTTCGAGCACCTCGAGCCGAAGCTCTCGGTCGGCGAGCTCCCGAAGGTCACGGGTCCAGTCGTGGTCGCCGAGCAACGCGACGTGGCTGATCTGGTCGGCCAGGAGCCCGCAGATCGCATCGACACCCGCCTGGCTGAGACCGTGTACGCGACTCAGCTCCTTTCGGATGTTCGCCTCTTCCTCCGCCGAGTAGTGACCGTCCGCGTAGGCCACCTTGGCCAGCAATCCGGCGACGGCGACTACGATGCGCCGGGTCGCGTCGTCTGCCTCGGTCAGATAGCGCGCGACGATCTGTGCGAGATGATCGCGGGCTTGCGGCGTGAGCTCGCGGGCTTTTTCTTTGCGTCGAAAGATCACGGGAAACTACTCGGGCTTGTATGCCACGGCTGCAGACGAAGGGCCCGCCAACGGGATGATTTCGAAGCGAGAAAACCCCGCCTCGCTGCACCACTGCTTGAAGTCCGCGCCCGTGTAATCGAACGCATCGCCGAACTCGATCAGCATGTTCAGCGACATCAAGAGGCCGAATGCGTTTTCGCGCCGCGCGTCGTCGATCAGGGCTTCGACCACGATGAAGGCACCGCCCGGAGAAAGCGCGTCATAGGCCGCCCGGATGAGATGCTTCTTCTTTTCGAGGTTCCAGTCGTGGAGGATCATGCCCATCGTGATCACGTCCGCCTCGGGCAGCGGCTGCGCGAAGAAGTCGATCACCGCCGTTTGCACGCGATCGGAAAGCCCGGCGCGCTCGATGCAACGCTTGGCGATCGGCTCGACCTGGGGAAGGTCGGCGGAAATGCAGCGCATGTGTGGATGGGTCGCCGCAACCATGCACGCGAGCTGCCCGGTCGCGCCGCCCGCGTCACACAACGTCTGATAGCGGGAGAAGTCGAATTTCTCGGCGAGCGCCCGGAAGTTGCCGGCCGACACGCCGGCCATGGCGTTCATGAACTGCTCGAGCCGGTCGGGCAGCGCGTACAGCTTGGCAAACATCGGCTCGCCCGATTCCTTGATCTCGTTCTGGGGCTGGCCGGTTTGAAGGGCTTCGGTGAGGTGGCCCCAAAAGCCGTAGAGCCGGTCGCCCGCCATCTCGAGGATGCCGCCGAGATACGCCGGGCTGTGGCGATCGAGAAACATCGCCGTCTCCGGGGTGTTCGAATAGAGCGCTCCGGGGCCGTCGCCATCACGCCGCAAGAGCCCGAGCGCGACCAACGCGTCCGGGAAATCGGGAACCGCTCGTGGATGCAGGTCGAGCGCCTCCTGGATCGCTTCGGCAGGCAGCCGTTTGGCTCCGAGATGGGTGAAGAGCTCGAGCTCCACGGCCGAAAGCAGAGCTCTCGATCCGAAAAAGCCCATGCCGACCTGCATGATGTGGGATGGATCGAGCTCGGGTGTGCTCACGAAGCCTCCAGCCCGATCGGTCCTACAACCGCCATGCCACCGAGCGCAAGCTCGAACTGCGACAGGGCGTGGACCGCGACTACGGGGTGGCGCTCGAGCCGCGGAGCTGATGGCGGAGGGCGCCTTCCCGCGCGCGGAATGCCATCAACCCGGCGAAGAACGACACGGGGAACACCAGCCAGCCACTCACGACGAGCGAGCCCATGAAGACGTCGAGACCGGTTTCGAGCGGGGTGACGCTCATGGCCGCGAGCTCCAACGCGAACAGGATGTAGGCACAGAGCGCCACGAACACGCCGCGCCTGCCGGCCAGGCATTCGTCCGGAACTTGCTGAGGATTGGCGAGGCATGCCCCG
The DNA here is from genome assembly GCA_964495565.1 of uncultured Sandaracinaceae bacterium. GTDB lineage: Bacteria > Myxococcota_A > Polyangia > Polyangiales > Houyiibacteriaceae > SG8-38. The sequence continues at coordinate 9,245 of CAZBWQ010000073.1, forward strand.
AAGAAGCTGCCCGAGAAAAAGGCGGCCACGACCGGGAGCAGCATCATGAATAGCCACGCGTCCTGGACGCCCTTGGCCCAGCCTGCCAAGGCAAACGGCACCGAGACCACGAGCGCCACGCGCGCCGACCACAGGCCGGCATGCAACCGGGCCTTGAGCTCGTTCACCTCCCAGTCGGAGCGTGCGTCGATGGAGCCATCCAGTCGCCGGGTCGGAAGCTTCGTCCTTGCGGGTGCAGCTGGCGCGGCGACGGGAACCTGTTGTATGCTGTCAAAGCGCCTGATCTTCATGACTTACCCCGATAATGAATGCTACTCTTTCCGTAGCGCTGGCGCAAAGATTTTTGCTACGGTATTCGAAGCGGCAGATGACCAAGCCGAAAAAGGATCATCCCATCGTCGGGCTCCTCGACAGCTTGGGCCGTCGTTGGAGCCTCAGAATCATTTGGGAATTGCAGGAGGGTCCGGTCAAGTTTCGGGCGCTCCGCAAGGCTTGTGACGGGGTCTCACCCAGCGTGCTCAACACCCGTGTCGCGGAGCTTCGGAGGCTCCATCTCGTGAAAAAGACCGACAAGGGCTATGCGCTCACGGCAGACGGCAAGTCCTTGGCGGGTCAGCTCCAAGAGCTCGACCACTGGGCCCGCCGCTGGAAAAAGCGGCATCCCAAGACCTGAGGCTGTAGACCTCAGGCCGCCTGCGGCAGCTCGCCGGTCGGGAGGCGGCCGTCTTTGGAATGCAGCCCCATCCGGGCCTTGTTGCGAGTCAGCAAGGCGTCGCCGGCGTGAACCAGGGCGATCAAGGCCAGCAACGGCAGCGCGACCACGATGCCTTGGGCGCCCTTGAGCCGCACGGCCGGAATCAAGGTGCTCACGAAAAGACCCCAAAGCACGCCCGCGCCGATCATCTCGAGCAAGGCATATTTGCGATACCCGAGATAAAAGTCGCCGAGGCCGGGAAAGATCAGGGATCGCAGCGCCGCGGTGCGAGGGCTCTTGAACCCCTCGCCGCACGCGGGGCAAGACTCGGGCGCGCCCTCGATCGCCTCGAAACAGCGCGGGCACAGGTTCTGCCAGCCTCCTTCGCCCGCGGCGGCCGTTTGCAACAGGTTGCGGAGGTGACGCGCTTCCGAGCGTCTCACGCCATGAAACAAGAGCTGCTCACGCCCGCTTCGAATCGTGACGTAGCTGTTGCGGCCTGTCGTCGCGACGATCCGGTCGAGCGGAAGCTGATTGGCGAACATGCAGGGCCGCTGCCGCCAATCGGTGTGGATCAACAACACGCGCTTGTCGGTCAGCACCAAGGTGGTGCGGTTGGCGAACGGGTTCATCGAGCCCGCCGTCAGAAGCCACCACATGAGCTGGCGCACGCCGTTGGTCGCGAACAAGACGATCTCCAATGGATCGAGCGCTCGCCTGAGGACCGGCTCGGCCTTGCGCAGCATTTCGGCGCGCTTGCGATCGCGGCGCGTCAGCTTTCCCTTCCGCAGGCTCGGAAACATCGCCTCGTGCCGAACGGCGATCGAGGCTGGCAGACGCCTTCGGAGCTCCTGTTCTGGCGATTCCCCCTTCATCGACGGCCGGGAACCTAGCACGAATGCGCTGCCCTCATTCAGCGCTGCGCAAAGCGTCAGGATGGTGCTAGTCTCCAGATGGGAGATTCGCCTCGTGGGGGAATGGGAGATGCAGGTTCCACTTCTGGTGGCGGCGGTGCTTTTGCTCGTCGCCAATCTCGTCGTGACCCTCGTCTTGCTCCGGGCGAGGGCGAAGGATGCCGCGGGGCGGGCCGAGGCCGAGGTCGAAGCCCGCGACGAGTCCGCGCGGATCCTGCGCGCGGAGCTTCGAGCTGCTCGCGAAGAGGCGGCCGCCGGGGCACGCGACCTTCGGCAGGAGGTTTCTCGCACCCATCAGGCCGGAACGGAAACCCTGGTCAAGACGCTCGCCCAAATCGGCGAGTCCCAGACCTCGAAGTTTCAGGCCTTTACGGTCCAACTCAAGGCGCTGACCGACTCCAATCAAAGTGGGCTCAAGAACCTGCAGGAGACGGTGGACGGCCGTCTTCAAGAGCTCCGCAGCAGCAACGAGCGCAAGCTCGATCAGATGCGGGAAGTGGTCGACGAGAAGCTTCAAAGCACCCTCGAAAAAAGGCTCGGCGAGTCTTTCAAGATCGTCGGCGACCGGCTCGAAGCGGTTCAAAAAGGCCTCGGGGAGATGCGGAGCCTGGCGAGCGGCGTCGGCGACCTGAAGAAGGTTCTCACCAACGTGAAGACGCGAGGCACCTGGGGCGAGGTGCAGCTCGGCGCGCTCCTCGAGCAAGTCCTCACGCCCGACCAGTTCGGGCGCAACGTCAAGCCCTGGCCCGAGTCGCGCGATGTCGTCGAGTTTGCGATTCGGCTGCCCGGTGCCCAGGACGATCCGAGTCAGTGCGTCTGGCTGCCGATCGATTCCAAGTTCCCGCAGGAAGACTATCTGCGCTTGGTCGAAGCCAGCGACAACGGCGACGCCGCCGCGGTGCAACAGGCGCACGGGGCGTTGATCCGCTCGATTCAGGATTCCGCCAAGGACGTGAGCAGCAAGTATCTGAACCCTCCACTCACGACCGACTTTGCGATTCTCTTCTTGCCGACCGAGGGGCTTTACGCCGAAGCCTTGCGGCATCCCGGGTTGGTCGAGCGTCTGCAGCTCGAGCATCGAATCGTCGTGGCGGGGCCGACGACTTTGGCGGCGGTCCTCAACAGCCTGCGGATCGGCTTCCGTACCCTCGCCATCGAGCAGCGCTCGAGCGAGGTGTGGAAGGTGCTCGGGGCGGTCAAGACCGAGTTTGCGAAGTTTGGAGACGTGTTGACGAAGGTGAAGCGCCAGCTCGAAACCGCGGGACGCACCATCGACGAGACCGGGGTTCGGACGAGGGCGATGGAGCGAAGGCTTCGGGCGGTCGAGGAGCTTCCGGCCGATGCGGCCTCAGCGCTGCTCGACATCCCGGCCGAGGGCCCGCTCGAGCTCGTCGACAGCCAAGAAGACGGCGCGGCCTGAAAAATCGGCGCAATTCCGCCGAATGTGAGGACCTCCCGTTTTCGGGGCCCCTCGGACGTGCTACACCATCGGTCTCATTTCCGCATGCCTCGCTGCACACTCCGCATATTCGTCGTCGTTTCGATGCTTTTCGCCGGCTTGGCGTGCTCGAACGAGACATCGGCCCCGCCCGCGGCCTACCGCGACGCAGGCCCTTGGGAGGCCGGGGTCACGACCATCGAATTAGCTGACCGCCTGGTCGAGGTTTGGTACCCGGTCAACCCCGGCGACGAGGCGGGCCTCGAGCCCGACGCCTATTACATCCGCGACGCGCTTCCGGACGTGCTGGACGCGATCCTCCCCGATGACGTCAATCCTCCGTTCGTCACCGACGCGTACCGCGAGGCGCCGGCCAGCGACGAGGGTCCCTTTCCCCTGGTCATCTTCGCGCATGGTTTTGCGAGCTACCGAAATCAGTCGACCTTTTTGACCACGCACCTGGCCTCGTGGGGATTCGTCGTCGCCTCGGTCGATTATCTCGAGCGGGGTCTGGCTTCCGTGCTCGGACAGCAACCCGACCCGCAGCTCGCCGACACCGACCTCACGCGCATGGTGGTCAGCCTCATGGCTTCGGAAAACGAGCGGGCTGGGGGCTTACTCGAAGGTCGCGTTTCGACTGACCGAATCGCCATCACCGGGCACTCGGCAGGCGGCGGCACCGCGATCCGCTTCGGTGGTGAGCCCGACATCGTGACCTACGTTCCGCTTTCGGCAGGGCTCTCTTCCGACAGCACCGTGGAGCTGGCCGACAAGCCTTCGCTTTGGCTGACCGGCGACATCGACATGGTCGTCGAGCCCGAGCGGACCATCGACACCTTCGCAGAGGCGAGCATGCTCAGCGCCCCCGCGCGCCTGGTGCTGATCGAGAACATGGGTCATCTCGGCCCCAGCGACATTTGCCTCATCGGGGACTCCGGAGGCGGTGTGGTGCAGATTGCGATCGATGCGGGGCTGCCCATCCCCGACAATCTGGTTCGTATCGGTACCGACGGCTGCCAGCCCGAGGCGCTTCCAATCCGAGACGGTTGGCCGACCATTCGGCACTTCGTGACCGCGCAGCTGCGATGGGCATTTGGCATCGATGCCGAGCCGGTTGGGCTGAATGAGCAGGCCCAAGAAGGCTTGCCCGAGGCGGTCTTCAGTTATCAGGAAGCTCCCTGAGCAGCGTCCTTCCCGCCGATCGCATCATTCACCGACCGACAGCAGGCTGAGCACGGGCTGCCCCGCCTCGCGTGAGGCCGACAAGTCGATCCGAAGGCGGAGATGCCATGCACGGTCGCCCTTGGGATCGAGCAGGATCTGCGTGAGCTTCCATTCGGACTCGCTTCGATCGATTTGCAGGTAGCTGCTGCTCCTCGCGTCGGGCCCGATGTCGATGGATTCGTATTCCGCGAAATACGGGGCAAGCGCGTCGCGGAGCCGATCCGCGGCCCACTCGTTGCGCTCGTCCATCGCGGACAACGCTTCGGCGGCCCGCTCGTATTGCTGAAACGCGAAGAAGCGAACGAGCTGCCACGCCGCGTTCCGCACCATGGTGGTGAAGCCACGCACGTCTTGCGTGATGTCGACGGGCTCGTCTTTTTGCGCCGTTTCGACCGGCACCACGTCATCCTCCGAAAGCGCGTGAAGCTCTTCCCATTCAGCCAAGAGGCTCGCGTCGATCGATCGAACCGTGAGCCCGAGCCAATCCGATACGTCGTAGAGCTCCGGCGTTTTCGCCGCTTCGGGCACCGTCTGGACGAATGCCTTGTAGGCGTCGGTGAGATATCGAAGCAGCACGCCCTCGGACCGCTGCAGCCCGTACTCCTTGACGTACTCGACGAAGGTCATGCCGAGCTCGTACATGTCGCGCGCGACCGACTTCGGCCGCAACACGTCCCCTCCTACCCAGGGGTGGTGCTTCGCGAAGATCTCGTAGGTCGCGTAGAGAAAGTCGGCATTCGGCTTCGGGTGCTCGATTTTGTCGAGCTCGGCCATGCGCTCGTCGTATTCCATGCCTTCGGCTTTCATCTCGGCGAGCGCGCGGGACTTGAGCGTGTCGGTCTGCCGGTAGAGCACGGCCCACGGATCTTCGAGCGTGGCTTCGACCAGCGTCAGCACGTCCAGCGGATAGCTGGGATCCTCCGGATCGAGGGCTTCGACGGCTTCGACGACGTACAACGACAACGCCTGGTTCAGTGAGAAGTCCGACTGGAACTCCTCGTTGACGCGGGGGCCCCCCGGCAGCATTTCGATCACGCCCGCGTCGCGGAGCGACCGGATCATCGCGATCGCTTGGCGCGCGTGTTGCCGCTTGGCGGTGGGCCCCTCGTGACTCGTTCGGATGAGCCGGCGCAGCGCCCGGCAGCCGTCGTCCTCGCGTTCGAAGAGGTTCAGGATCATCGCGTTGCTGACTTGAAACTGGGACGCGAGGGGCTCGGGCGGAGACTCTTGCAAGCGCACGAAGGTGTCGGCATCCCAGTGCGCATAGCCACGCTCGGGCGGCTGGCGCATCTTCAGCTTGCGAAGCTTCTTCGGGTCATCGCCTGCTTTGGCCCGGAGCTTCTTGTTTTCGATCATGTGCTCGGGGGCTTGCGCCACGACGCTTCCCATCGTGTCGTAACCGCGCCGCCCGGCGCGCCCCGCGATCTGCTTGAAGTCGCGAACGCTCAGCACCTTGGTCTTTTCGCCGTCGTACTTGCAGAGCTTGGTGAAGAGCACCGTCCGAATCGGCACGTTCACACCCACGCCCAAGGTGTCGGTCCCGCAGATGATCCGGAGCCTGCCCTCTTGAGCGAGCCGCTCGACCAGCCGTCGGTAGCGGGGAAGCATGCCCGCGTGGTGGACGCCAATGCCGTGTTGCAAGAACTTCTTGAGCTCTTTTCCGAAGGGCGTGTCGAAGCGTGTGCCCGACAGCTCGTCCTTCAGCGTCCGCTTTTCGTCCTTCGAAAGCACGTCGATGCTCGTGAAGCTCTGCGCCTGCTCGGTCGCCGCCCGTTGCGCGAAGTGCACCACGTAGATCGGGGCCTTTCCCGCGTCGACCAGGTCGACCACCGTGTTGTGCAAGGTTTCCTCGCTGTACGAAAAATCGAGGGGAACGGGCCGATCGCTGCTCTGCACGAGGCTCGTCGTGACCCCCGTGAGCTCCGTGATGGCATCCTCGAAGCGCGTCGTGTCGCCGAGCGTCGCGCTCATCAGCAAGAACCGCGCTTGCGGCAGCGTGAGGAGCGGAACTTGCCAGGCCACGCCACGGTCGCGGTCGGCGTAGTAGTGGAATTCATCCATCACCACCCCGTCGACGTCGGCCCGGTCGCCCTCGCGAAGCGCCATGTTGGCCAAGATCTCGGCGGTGCAGCAGATGACCGGTGCATCGCGATTGACCGTGGCGTCTCCGGTCATCATGCCGACGCGTTGCGGTCCCAACACCCGGCACAAGTCGAAGAACTTCTCGCTGACCAGAGCCTTGATCGGCGCCGTGTAGAACGACCGCTCGCCGAGGGCGACGGAGCGGAAGTGCGCGGCGAGGGCCACGAGTGATTTTCCCGAGCCCGTCGGCGTGTTGAGGATCACGTTGTGGCCCACGAAGAGCTCCATGATCGCCTCTTCCTGGGCGGGATAGAGCTCGAGGCCCTGATCCGTGACGTAGTCGAGAAACCGACTGAGCAGCGCATCGCCATCGACCCGCTCGTCCAGGTCGTCGAGATATCGATCGAGGAGGCTCATGAAGCGGTGCGTCAACTTCGCATCGACGTCTCGAAGCATCAAGGCACATGTGGGATGCTTCGTGTGGCGGTGCGATGTTCGCGCACCGAGCGGCTCCTCGAAATCGAGGCGCTGGGTCATCGGGCCACCAAAAAGGTGAAGCCGGTCAACCTTTCATTGACCGGCTTCGAGTGACGGGCTCCCAAGAGTGGGGGAGGTCAAGGCGGGCACCATCTTCGGGGAACGAATGTTTCGCCTGACTCTGGATGGGATGGTGGGCTCATCCGTCGCCCTTCGTTCCGTGCCGCTGGTGCCCGCCTTGTACCGAATGACGAGAGGGACCCTAACTTCCAGGGGAACACCTGCGGCGACAAAAGGAGGCACCCGATGCGCCAGCACGGCCGGTCGATCGCCCTCTAGGCTTGAAATTCCGCCCTGGTTGTGGATCGATCCGCGCCGGTGGGCGATTCCTCTGCCAACTCCGAGTCCTCTCGGACCCATTCGGGCTTGCGCGTCTCGGGCGCCTGGACCCGGGGCGTCGTCAATGCCCTCCGCCAGCTCGATCTCGACGTGGAGGCGCTCTGCGCCGAGGTTGGCGTGCCGCTCGAGGTGTTCATGGATACCGACAGCCGACCCCCGCGCGATGCGTCGGGACGGCTGTGGCGTGCTGCGCTGATGGCGAGCGGCGATCGTTTCCTCGGGCTCCACGCGGCGCAGGTCTGGCGCGCGCGTGCCGATCATTTGGTGGTTTTGTTGCTGACCAGCGCCGACTCGTTGGGAGAGGGCCTCGAAGCCGGTCTGCAGTTTCAGGAGCTGTTGTCGCACGGTCGGGTCCTCACCTTGGGGCGCCACCCCGAGTACCACCTGATCCACATCAACAAGATCGAGCATGAGCTTCCCATCACAGTCCACGAAATGGAGTTCATCACGGGGGTCGTCGTGAAGATGCTCCGATTCGCGACCGACGGTCAGTTCGCGGCCAAGGAGATTCAATTCGAGCATCCTTACCGGGGTCAGATCCAGGACTACACGCGAACCTTCGGCTCTCTGGTGACCTTTGGGCACGAGCGAACCGCCATCCTCGTCGACGACCATGCATGGAACCTGCCTCTCGCGCACGGCAATCCGGCGCTGCACAACCAGCTCCGTACCGTGGCGTCGGGCTTGCACGCCTCGCTCGAATCGCATCCGTTCATCGACGTCGTGCGCGAAAGAATCAAGATGCTCCTGCCACGCGGCAAATCGAGCATCGAGGCCGTGGCTGCGGCCCTTCACATGACGCCGCGAACGCTGCAACGGCGTTTGCAAGAAGACGGCACGACCTTCCGCGCCTTGATGGACGCGACGCGAAAATCGATCATGCGCGCGGCCGTGGAGCGCCGACAAGCGCCGTCGGAAGTCATGCGCAACGCCGGCTACACGAATCCGCGGAGCTTTCGCCGGGCTCTGAAGCGCTGGAACTTGCCGGCCCTCGACGACGAAACCGGCGAGGCCGCCTCGGGCTAAGGTGTTTTCACCTCCGCGGCCGTCCAGCCGTCGTTTCGATGCACGGTGCGTAGCTCACGAAAGGCTTCGTCGGCTTGATCCCAGTCGCGCTTGGCCCGCCGGGCGCGAGGCGTGATCTTCTCGCTCTTCCAAGAAACCCACTCGGTGCACTTGCGAAGGTCTGGGGTGGCCGGAATCGCTTCTCGAATGCTCGATGGAAAGGCTTCGAGCGGCTCGTCGCTCCGGCGTAGCACCGTGATGCGCACGGGGCTTTTGACGTTTACCCGTGTTTCCAAGCGAACCACGTACGTGAGGCCGGCTTTGACCTTGGCCTCCACGAGCTGCACCGTGGGCGGCGCTTCTCCCATGACGACCATCAACATGTGGGTGCCCGGCCAGAGGGTGGCCGTCATCTGCAAGCCGTTGTCGAGCTCGGCGAGACACCGGCCTGCTGGATTGACGACGCGGATCGTGGTTTCACTCGCCTGCCGGCGCCGCGCGCGAGAAAAGACGAGCAACGCCTGATCGGACGGCGCCACGTAGGGGTCGTGGACCGTCGGAGCTTGGGCGCTCAGATGGCTCGGTGGGGTGAGTAGCAGAACCGAGAGCGCCGCTGTGCAGACGACTTTCACAAAACGGCTCATCTTTGTGATCTATCTCGCACGTCGTCCACGGAATCGCCACCGTAACTCTTTTGCTTTTCCGGAACGCGCCCGTGATGATGCGTGCCGGACCACTCGGACCGGCAACGGCTCCGATTCTTGGCAATACTGTACCGGTGCGAACTGTGGAGGCGGGGAACGGTCCGGCGATGATGTCGGAGTCGGGGCAGCGAAGGACGCCCCGGGTCGGCGATGTCTTGGACTCGCGATATCGCATCACGGGGATCCTCGGCTCGGGCGGGATGGGGTGCGTCTACCTCGCCGAGCACGTCGCAATTCGCAGGCCTCTGGCGCTCAAGCTGCTGCATCCCGAGGTCGGCGGAATCGACGAGGTGACGAAACGGTTCGAGCGCGAAGCGTTCGCGATCGGCCGCGTCGACCACCCCAACTGCGTCAACGTGTCGGATTTCGGGCGCCTCGAAGACGGAACGCACTACATGGTGCTCGAGCTCCTAGATGGCGTGCTGCTGTCGGATCTGCTCGCGCAGGAAGGCCGGATCGACTGGCAGCGAGCCTTTCACGTCGCGCGGCACGTCTTGAGCGCGCTCGCGTCGGCACACGACGTCGGTGTGATTCACCGCGACGTGAAGCCCGAGAACGTGATCTTGGTCAAAAAGGACGGGGATCCCGACTTTGCGAAGATTCTCGATTTCGGGATCGCGAAGCTCTACGAGGAAGGGAAGCCCGAACGCGCGATCGACCTTTCCGCCGACGACCCGAAGCTGACGCAGCTCGGGGTAACGATCGGAACGCCCACCTACATCGCGCCAGAGCAAGCTTTCGGCCAACCGATCGACGGTCGCGCCGACCTCTACTCGTTGTCCGTGATGCTCTACGAAATGATCACGGGCGTGCCCCCTTTCGATGCCGACGAGGTCTCGGCCCTTCTCGGAATGCACGCATCGGCCGAGGTGCCGAAGTTTGCCGAAGTGGCCCCCGACCTTCGCGTTCCGGAGGCGGTCGAGTCGTTGATTCGCGACGGCCTCGAAAAGAACCGCGACGATCGACTGTCGAGCGCGAGGGTGTACATCGAGCGGATCGACGACATCGTGGCCAAGGAGACGGCGTGCCCGTCCATCCCGCCCGAGCCTGCCTCGGGTCTGCGCGAAATCCCCGCCGCGCTCGGAAAAGGTGTTCGCGAATCTCTGCGACCCGCTGTCGGGCGGGTGGTGCCGAAGACCAAGCTCGAGAAGTCCGTCGCTCTTCTCGTGGCGGTGGCGGGCTCCGCGACGTTGCTCGCTTTCGTCTTCGGCAACCAGGGCCCGAGCTATCTTCCCGGAACCTCCGATCTCCCGCTCTTGCCCGCGAAGCACGGGCCCGAGGCCGAAGCCGCCGCCGAGCTCCTCGCCAAAGGACGGCCGCAGGAGGCGGCTGCGTACCTGATGGAGCGCCGCAGCGAGGTGCGAGAAGAGCCGTACGCGCAAATGGTGCTCGGGCACGCGCATGCGAGCGCACAACGAAACATCCAAGCGTTGCGTGCTTACGAAACGGCGATTTCGCTCGAGCCCGACCTCGCGCAGGACCGCCTCATGCGCACCAACATCGAGCTCTTGCTTCACAAAAAGGCCCCGGGCGTCGTCGACGCCACGATCGAATTCTTGGGCGCCTTGGTTCGGAAGACGGGGGACCGGGCGGCCGAGGATCAGCTCGTCGATTTGGCCTCGTTTTCGAAGGTTTCGCGAACGCGGCACAAGGCGCTCGACGTAGCCGAGCAAGTGGGCCTCGGCGACCGGGTCGATCGACTGAGCTCGTACTTGCTCGACCTCGAGCGCGGCACGACGTGCGACGATCGCAAAGAAGCCGTGGCCAAGCTACGCGCGCTCGGAAACAAGAAAGCGATTCCCGCCTTGCGAAAGGCGCGCAAGCGAATCCGCACCGAGGGCTTGCTCAAGAGGCGCGTCAATACCAACGCTTGCTTGCGCGTCGATGCCAACGAGGCGATTCGGTACTTGCAAAGTCTCTGACTGCGCGCGATACGACGAGAGATGGCCCGGCGCGCAGGCGAGCTTCGCATCGGCACGTCCGGATACCAGTACGACGACTGGAGCGGACGTTTCTATCCGGAGGATCTTCCCAAGTCGCACTGGTTCGAGCACTACGCCGAGCATTTCGACACGGTGGAGCTCAACGGCACCTTTTACGGCTTGCCCGAGGCGAGCACCTTCGAGAAATGGAAAAAAGAAGCGCCCAAAGGGTTTTGTTATGCCGTGAAGTTCAGCCGTTATGGCAGCCACATGAAGCGGCTGAAGAATCCCAGCGACACGATCGGCAAGTTCATCGATCGGGCGAAGCTGCTCGGACCGACGCTCGGGCCGATCTTGGTGCAGCTCCCGCCGCATTGGAACGTGAATGTCGAGCGTCTGGCGGCATTCTTGGACGCCGCACCCAAGCGCTACCGATGGGTCCTCGAGTTTCGCGACCGAAGCTGGTTGTGCGACGAGGTGTATGACGTGCTTCGCGAGCACGACGCCGCGCTTTGCATCCACGACATGATCGAAAACCACCCCCGGCTTGCGACCACCGATTGGGTGTATCTCCGGTTTCATGGCGATCACTACACCGGCAGCTATTCGCACCAGGCGTTGAGCGGTGCCGCCCGCCGCATCCGCTCGCACCTCGAAGAGGGCCGCGACGTGTACGCGTACTTCAACAACGACATCGGCGGGCACGCTGTCCAGGACGCCCAAGATCTGCGGCGTTATTTGGAAAACTAGGCCGGTTTCGGGGTCGTCGACAAACCCTAGGCAGGGGCGGCCAGCCGATGTATCGTCCGGCCCTGCTTTGGGAGGGTCCATGATTCGTTTCATCCGTATCGCGGCAATGGCGTGTGTCGTCGGTTTGCTCGGCTGTCAGCCTCAAAAGCCTCCGGCCGAAGAAGAAGACACGACGGAAGCGGCCGCACCCGAGGAGCC
>CAZBWQ010000074.1:0-20471 GCA_964495565.1 uncultured Sandaracinaceae bacterium
GGCCAACGATGCAAGCCGAGCCGTCCGGCACGACCTCGTGTCGTGTTCCGCCGAGACCCGGGGTGGTGCGTTAGTGGAGGTCGAACCATCGGGCCACGGCGGCGTTGGTCTCGTCGGGGCGCTCGAGGTGAAGGAAATGGCCCGCGTCGGTCAGGGTGAGGCTCTCGAACAGCGCGCTGAAGTGCTCGTGTTGGCCTTCGGTCATCTCGACGCCCACACAGCCGTCCCGCTCTCCGTGCAAGTAGATCGTGGGCACGACGATCGGGCCAGCGCCGAGGATCTGGCGTATCTCGCGGACGACCTTGGGCGACTTCAAGGCTCGGTAGTACTCGAGGGGGGCGGGCAAGCTAGACCGCAAGCAGAGCTTGAGCTCGTCGAAATACTCGGTGCCCGGATCGAACCCTGGCGACCAGAGCTCCCAAAGGCTTTCGATGAAACGAAAATCACGGCGCCGGACGATTCCATCGGAGATTCGGGGCAACTGAAAGAGAGCCATGTAGGCGCTGCGGACGAGCTGACGTGGATATCTCTCGAGGTTGCTCTCGAAGGTGAGCAAGTGAGGGATGGACAAGATCGCCGCCGCGCGAAACCGTTCCGGCTCGAGCGCGAGCGCGCATTGCGCGATGACGGCGCCCCAATCGTGACCGACGATTCGAACCGGCGTCTGCGGCGAGACCTCGTCGATGAATGCGAAGATCCGCTTCGTGAGCGACGGCACGTCGAACGGCCCCTGCACGGACGAAGGCGCGTACCCCGGAAGCCAGGGGGTCACGATGCGATAGCCGCGCTCACGCAGGGCCTCGCGCATCGGCGCCCAAGTTCTCGGAATGTCGGGGAAGCCGTGCAAACAAAGGACGGTCGGCCCGTCTGGGTCCCCAGTGCTTGCATACGAAATGCCGGTCGGATCCGATCGTCGACGCCGCATCACGAGGAGCCTACGCGAAGAAGCTGACCAGCGCTTCCGCCAACCGCGCTGCAAAGGTCTCTTGAACGATTAGATCTTGCCGGGCTTCGATTTCGAGCGCGGTGCGCCCGAATTCCCGTGCATGCATGACCGGCGAATACGCGAGGCCTTGCTTGCCCGACCAAGGCTCGTTTGCAAGCACGTGAAATCCGGATCGCTCCAAGTGGCGAATCAGTCGATACGCAGGCTCTTCGTCGTCGTCGAACAAGACCCCGAGCTCCAAGACTCGGGCGTCCCCTTCGTAATTGTCCGTAAACGTGTGAATGGAGAACACGGTGTCGCCACGGCTGCGCTCCACCATGGCCCTCGCGGCCGCATGATAGGGTTTGTAGAATCGATCGATGCGTCGTCGCCGCTCGGCGTCGAGAAGCGAGGCATTGAGGGCGATGGTCTTGCCCTCCGCGTTCTCCCGAAAGAGGGTGTCCGAATCGAGGGGCCGGTTCGGATCGACGAGAAGCCGCGAGAACCGGGAGAGCACGGCCGGAGCGTTCATCTGTCTTGCGACCCTTCGCGTGAAAGCCGCTGCTCCGATGTCGCTCGCCCAGTGCGTGCCGACGAGCCAACGATCTTCTTCCGGCCAGGTCCATGGCTCCGGCAGCTCCGCCGCTGCGTGCTCGCACGTGAAAACCACACGCGCGCCATAGTCACCCTCGATGTGCTCGACCGCCTCGTCCATCGCCGAATTGTAAGTGTCCTCTCGAAAAGTCGAGCTGGAGATGACACACTGAACGATTGATCGGTATACTGTCCAAAGGAACGCGAAGGGGGGTTGAGGAAAATCACCGTGCCCGACCCCGATGACAGACTGGACGCTCGAAGCTCCCCGCGGCGGCGTCCGAGCCACGTTCGAAAAAGAAAACCGAAGGACACGAAAACGAGGCTGACTCGCGTTGCGCGGGACCGAGGCGGGACCGAGCGCGTTGTCAGCGAACGTCACCCACGTCATGAGGAGTGGGGTCACGTGATCAATCGCGCCCCCGCACTTCCCGATCCTCTCTTGGAGAGGCCCATGCCACCGCCCGCGCCCCTGCCCTCGGAAAGCGCGAGCTACGACTTGGCCGGCGGGCCACTGCGATCAGGAGACCGGCACCAGCGGAAGCGCGCCGAAGACCTGATCGGCACGATCGGTTTGGCAATCCTCGTCGCGGCCATGCTCGCAGCGATGTGGTTGCAGATGCGTTCCCCGTGATCGACTGCGTGGCTGCGACGCGATCGCCGCGCTCAGAACTCCGGGCGATCTTGATGCTGCCCGAAGACCTGCCGAAAGACGTCGCAAATCTCCTGCTCGGTACAATAGACCTTCGCAGCTTCGATGATCGACGGCATGACGTTGCGATCCGAACGACAAGCGTCAGCGACGGCAGCCAACGCCTTCGAGACGGCACCATCATCCCGCTCCGCTTTGACCTTCGCGAGATTGTCGATCTGCTCTTTCTGGATCGCCTCGTCGATGCGTAGCATCGGGATGTCCGGCTCTTCCGTCTGCTGATATTTGTTCAGCCCTACCACGACCTTTTCGCCGCTTTCGATTTGCTGCTGCAGCCTGTAGGCCGATGCCGAGATCTCGCGCTGTGGATATCCGCGCTCGACGGCTTCGACCATTCCTCCTTGCTCGTCGATCTTGTGGATGTACTGCATCGCTTCTTCTTCGATGCGATTGGTCATCCACTCCACGAAGTAGCTGCCCGCGAGCGGATCGATCGTGTTGGTGACACCCGATTCCTCGGCGATGACTTGCTGGGTCCGAAGGGCCAGCGTCACCGCTTCTTCGGTCGGAAGCGCATAGGTCTCGTCGAGGCTGTTGGTGTGAAGCGACTGCGTCCCTCCCAACACGGCCGCGAGTGCCTGCAAGGCGACGCGAGCGACGTTGTTGTAGGGCTGCTGCGCGGTGAGCGACACGCCCGCGGTCTGCGCATGCGTACGCAGCATCAGGGATCGCCGGTCCTTCGGGTCGAAGCGCTCCTTCATGAGACGGGCCCACATTCGGCGTGCCGCACGGAACTTCGCAATCTCTTCGAAGAAGTCGTTGTGGACGTCGAAGAAAAAAGAAAGCCTCGGGGCGAACCGATCCACGTCGAGTCCGCGTTCGACGGCCCACTTCACGTATTCCAAGCCGTCCGCGATGGTGAATGCGAGCTCCTGCGCTGCGGTCGCCCCAGCTTCGCGGATGTGATACCCGCTGATGCTCACGCTGTTCCAGCGCGGCACCTCCTGAGCGCAGAACTCGATCGAGTCCGTGACGATTCGCATCGCCGGACGGGGCGGAACCACCCACGCGTGTTGCGCGATGAACTCCTTCAGGCAGTCGTTCTGTACGGTGCCTCCGATCTTGTCCCGAGGGATGCCCCTCTTGTCGGCCAAAGCGATGTAGAAACCGAGGAGCACCGCGGCCGGACCGTTGATGGTCATCGAGGTCGTGACTTTGTCGAGCGGGATCTGATCGAACAGGATCTCCATGTCGCGCAAGGTATCGACCGCCACGCCGACCATGCCGACCTCTCCGAGCGATCGCGGCGAATCGCTGTCGTACCCCATCAAGGTCGGGAAATCGAAAGCCGTGGAAAGACCCGTCTGGCCTCGATCGAGCAGGTACCGAAAGCGCTCATTGGTCTGCCGAGGCGTTCCAAAGCCGGCAAACATGCGCATCGTCCACAACCGTCCGCGGTACATCGTGGGCTGAACGCCGCGGGTGTAGGGGAATTGCCCCGGAAAGCCGAGGTCGCGCTCGTAGTCGATCTCCACGTCGGCGGGAGTCAGCAGATCGGGAACCTCGAGATCGCTGTGGGTGACGAAACGCTCCTTGCGCAGCGGCTGCCGGGACGTGGCCTTCTGCACCTGCTCGGCCCTCCAGCGAGCGCTCTCGCTCGACAACCTGTCATTCTGGTCCGCCGGCCGCCTCTCGGCCGCCAGCTTCTTGGCCGGATCCGCGCTCACCGGTACCTCCTGTCAGTTGTCTACCGTGTCCTGTGTGCCGGGGAAAGGCAAGACCTCGCCGCGGACCACTTGCAGCATGCCCTCCACTTCCAGAGCGATTTCGAGCTCTGGATTGGTTTCCAGGAATCTCTCGAGGTGCTGCTTGGCTGCCTCGTTCTCGCCCTTTTGAAAGTGCGCTGCGCCCACCAGAAAGAGGGCCTCTGGATCGTCGGGATGCTGGCGAAGAACCTGCCTCCCCATTCGAATGGCGCGGTCGTACTCGCCCATCATGCGCAGAGCTTGTCCGGCGCCCACCATGGCGCCCACGTACTCCGGCGCGATCCTCAAGGCCTCGACGTAACTCTTGAGCGCTTCTGAAAATGCGTGCTTCTCGAAATACGCGTGGCCGAGGAATTGGTATGCGTACTCGTTCTGCGGGTCGTGCTCGATCACGCGCAACAGCTCGTCGATTGCGGCGTCGGCTTCCCCGGTCCGCAAGAGCTCCATGCCCTCTTCGGCTGCTTCCCAGCGCTTCGCTTGCCGGTCATCCATCTCAGTTGCGCTTGCCGTAGTCGATGGAGCCCGCGCGCGTGCGATCTCGCGGTGGCACCCCGGACGCCAAGGTGCCGAGCGCCAATGCCAGAAACAATACGCCACCGATGAGAAGCGTCGCGCCCATCAGCTGGCGGTCGTCGAATATCCAGTAAAAGGCTGCGGCGAGCCCGAGAGTCAAGACGGCCACGGCCGCCGACAAGCGAAGCTGAATCTGTCTGCGCCGGCGGGCGCGTTCCTCGGCCATGCGCCTCGCCTCTTTGGCGGCCTTCGCGCGCTCTTTTCGGCCCTGGCGCTGCGGGTTGGTTTTCGTCGCCATCAGCGAAGCATACTACTGAATCGCTCGCCTGGCCCGCTCCGCCAGGTGGCCGCTCGAAACGCGCTCCAGATACTTCTCGTAGGCGCGGCGGGCTGCGGGCGAGTTCTCGCTGGCCAGCGCCTCCCCTAGGTAGAACCAGGCCTCGGCAGGCGCTCCAGGCAGCGTCACGGATTGGCGGAGCAACTGTCTTGCCGGCTCCCGTTCGCCGCGCTCGAGGTGAACGCGTCCCATCTGATAGATCGCTTCGGCTTCGAGACCCGGCCTCGCATCGACACCGCGCGCGAGCTGCAACGCGCGAGTCGCGTTGCGCATCGCTTCCTCGTATTTCTCGGCGCGCAAAATGCTGCGTCCCATGCCGACCAACGCCGGCGCGTAGTCCGGATCGATGTCCAGAGCCCTTCGGTAGTAGCTGGCCGCAACGGCGGTGTGTCCCTGGGCGTGAAGCGCATCGGCGCGATCGGTGAGCTGCTTTGGATTCATCGTGGCGAGCTCGGACTGGACACGGCTTGCATCGGGCTCAGGCGGGCTCGGCGTCGGAGCAGGATGGGATACACGGCGGTCCGACGGCCTCTTCGTGCGATGCGATCCTTCGGCCTCTGCCTCGGCGGGCGGAGTCGCGGACGCACGCGGCCCACCGGATGCCCGCTTTCGCACGGTCGAGGCGGGCTCCGCCTCGGAAGCAGGCTTGGCGCCCAGCGGCGGAGGAGAAAGCTCCGCAACCGGCTCGGGCTCGGCTGGGGACGCGGAAAGCTCGACGGCCGGCTCCACCTCGACGGTCTGCAATTCGCTCGAGGGACTGGGGGGCAGCTCCACCAAAGCGGGCTCCGGAGCCTCGGAAGGGGTGGCCGCTAGGGGCTCTGGCGTCGCGACGGCTGCCACCGTCTCTTCCGCTTCGTCGGGAGCCGGATCCTCGGACCGGGCGGTCTCCGGGGCTGCGTTGCTCCAAAAGGAAACGCCCGCGACGAGCAAAGCCACCAATCCGAATCCGATGAGCGCAAGAGCGACGTGCCGGGCGCCTGGCGCGAAGCCTCGGCCCCGCTCGCGGCGTTCGGCCGCCGCAATCAGGTCGTCGTCGGCATCGGTCGGGGTCGTCCTCGCCTCCAGCTCTTCGGCGCGATCCTGGAGGGGCACTTCGTGGGCGCGCTCGAGATCACGAACCTTCGCAAGCACTCGCTCCGCCCGGTCGTGCTCTCCCCGTTCCGACAACAGCTCGCTGAGCAGCCGCAGTGGCCGCGGGTCGTCTGGCGCCACTCGCACGGCGCCCAAGAGTGCTTGCTGAGCGCGCAGCGTATCACCCATGGCTCGCCAGGCTGCTGCGCAAAGCAGCAGGTATTCCCGGTCGTCGGCATGCCGCTCGCTATCGATGCTAAGGACCTCCAGCGCCGAGCGAGGTTTGCCTGCTGCGATCAGATCGCGTGCAATCTCGAATGGATGCGAGCGCCCCTCGACGTTTGGACCTTCGAGCGCGTAGCTGTCGAAGCCGAAATCCGCCACGGAGGCGATGCTAACAGAGCCTTTGGCGAATCCGGGAATTCCCGTCGATACGAGGGAAGGTCGAGCATTCCGCCCGGAAACCGGTATACTTCGTCGCGATGTTTGTGGTCGCGTGCTCCGGTTTCCCCGTGCCGGTGAGCCGATATTGGCGGGAATTCGACGCGGTGGAGATCTCGGATACGGAGATCGCGATTCCGGGGGCGGGCACGATCCGGCGCTGGATCCGCGAGTCGCCCGACGACTTCCTCTTCACCGTCGTAGCCCCCAAGTCGATCAGCGAATCGGGGTTTCGCCGGACCAAGGAGAACAAGGCTACCTGCGAGGCCGTGGCGAAGCTCGCGAGCGATCTCAAGGCCAAAGCAGTCGTTTTCGCGGCCGATGAGAGCTTCAAGCACGGCAAAGCCAATCGCTCGGCGCTGCGCTCGTTCCTCGGGTTTCTTCCCGCGAAGATGCCCCCGGTCGTCTTCGACTTGGACGCCTGGAAGCCCTCGGACGTCGTCGCGGCCTGTGGCGACCGTCCCGCCATCGCCGCCTACGATCCCCTAACCGACGAGCCGCCCCCCGCAGCCCCGATGGTCTACATCCGGCTTCCCGGGCCCGCAGGTCATCGATCGCGTTATGACGAGAGCGCCATCGAGGTGATCGCGAAGCACTGCAATCGACTCGATCCCGAGCTTGGCATTTGCGTGTTTCGAAACATCGACATGCAGACCAACGCCCACCAGCTCATCAAGAAGCTCAAGTAGCGCATGGAAAGGTCGGCCCCAGCGCCGAAGCTCATCACGCTCTCGGAACGCGACGCGGGCGAGCGACTCGACCGTGTGCTGGCACGCCATTGCCCCGAGCTCTCGCGCAGCGCGCTACAGCGCTGGATCGATCAAGGTCGAGTCGAGCAAGCCGGTGAGGTCGTCTCCCGAAAGACCAAAGCGCTCGCGGGCGCCGAGGTTTGGATCCATCCAGCGCCGCCCGAAGAGCTGACCGCCGAAGCGCAAGCGATTCCAATCGACGTGCTTTTCGAGGACGAGCAGCTCCTCGTGCTCGACAAGCCGCCGGGTCTCGTCGTCCATCCGGCCCCCGGCCATCCCGACGGCACGCTCGTCAACGCGCTCTTGCATCATGCGAAGATCCACGGAGGGGAAGACCCGTTGCGCCCGGGCATCGTGCACCGCCTCGACAAAGATACCAGCGGGGTCATGGTCGTCGCCAAGACCGCGCGGGCGCACGAACGGCTCGTCGAGGCGTTTCAGGAGCACCGGCTCGAGCGCGCCTATCTCGCGATCGTGTGCGGCCACCCTCCCTCCTCCGTCACCTACGACACATTGCACGGGCGCCACCCGGTGCATCGAAAGAAGTTCACGTCCCGGCGTGACAGAGGGCGCCGGGCGATCACGCACGTCGAGACGCTCGAGCGAATGCGGGGCACCGCCCTCGTTCGCTGCACCCTCGAAACCGGCCGCACCCACCAGATCCGAGTCCATCTCGCGGAGCACGGCCATCCCGTTCTGGGCGATCCGCTCTACGGCAAATCGATCGGCGATCCGGAGCTTCGGCGCATCTCTACGGAGCTCGGGCGGCAGGCCCTGCACGCGACCCTGCTTGCCTTCCGGCATCCCATCCACGACACGCCGTTGCGTTTCGAGACGGCCCCGCCCGAGGATTTCGAGCGGGCGCTCGCTTCATTGCGAGGCCGGTGACGCCGCTTCCGAGCCGTTTTCGGGCTCTCGCTCGACGCATCGGGGGTACCCGTCGAGAAGCTCCTGGCACGCGGTTTGGTCGCACTGCAGAACGACGGAATTGCACGCCTGAAAAAAGACGGGGTTGACCAAGATGCTGCGGCAGCACTGCAGTAGGGCAAAGCAGGTATCGATGGCAGCATCGTCGCAAGGTGCCGATCTCGAAGCCGCCCATCCAGCGGTGCAAGTGGTCGCACCCCGTCGAAGCTGCGCGATCCCCGAGGCCTGCTCGCCGGTGAGCTGTCCCGAAAACGAGACCTCGGCGTCGTCGCCGGACACCGGCACTCCCGAAACGTGAAACGCCCCGGTGCGTGGATCGATCGGAACGTCATCGGTGAACCGAAGCTCGAAGCTGCAGGGTTGGCCGTCCTGGTCGCTACCTCCGAGGTCGACGCGGAGATCGTACGAGCGGGCCCATCGGCGGCGCGTTGCGAGATTGCACCGCGCGTCCGCGGTGAGCCGCCGACCGTCTTCGCTGACGAAGAGGCAAACGTCGACTTCCTCGGACTGCCCCTCCCAAAGACCAGCGGCGAATGCGGAGACCGCCCCGGTGCTTCCACCGGTTCCGGACGAGCCCCCGACTGGGCCCAATCCCTCGTCGTCGCTGCAAGCGAGGAGCCCCACGAGGAGGAAAACGGCTGGAGCCGCACCGAACGTGCGCACGCGGGTCATCGTCGAGCGGCGATCACCACATGGGTGACTGGACGTGTGCCTTCGAGCGCACGAGAAGGTCGACGATGGCCCGGTCGTAGAGGTTGCGGTCCAGAAGATGAGGCGCGACGCGACTCTCGTAGAGATCGCGGCCTTCTTGGATCTCCTCTGCCATGACTTCGAAAAGGTCGTCGTTGCGAACGCCTTCGGCAATCTTGTCCTCGTTGTACAAGGCAAGGTCACTGGAGATCGCGCGTGCAAGGCGACGTGCGGCTTCCTCGGTTTCGATCAGCGCCATCTGTCCTCCCGAGCGCTAGAGTGACGCAGCGAGGCGGCCTCTGTCAAAGTGCGGAGGGGTCGATTTGGATCGCCCCGGCTCGGAGGATCCGCATCGGCCTGGTGGTCGAATCGACGAGGGTGGAAGGAGCGCCTCCCGGCGACGTGCCGGGCACCACCGCATCCACTCCCAGGGCCAGCTCCGGCGGCAGAGAATCCGCGCTTCGCACCGGGGGCTGTCCGGTGAGATTGGCGCTCGTCGCCGTCAACGCATGGCCGAATGCACGCGTCAGCTCTGCGGCAGGGCTCGCCCCTGGCACCCGGACCCCCACTTTGCCGTCCCGCATCAACCGAGGGCTCAGCCCGGGCTTGGCGTGCAGCACGATGGTGAGTGGACCGGGCCAATGCCTCTCCATCAACGCGAGAGCCTGCGCCGAGGGGGGCAACGCCACTTCTTCGAGGGCATCTCGATCGGGGAGCAGGAGTGCGATCGGCAGATCGGCGGGTCGCCCCTTGAGAGCTGCCACCCGCTCGATCGCAGCCTCGTCGTGTGCGTTGGCGAGCAGACCGAACCAGGTTTCGGTGGGACACGCGACCACGCCACCGCCGTTCAGAATCTCGACGAGCTCTCCGAGGCCGACCATCAGCTCGTCCGGGCTCGCCAACCGATGTCACGCCGAAGGTGCTTGCCCTCGAACTGGATCTCGTCGGCCGCCCGGTAAGCGCGCTGGGCTGCCTCGTCCACGTCTCGTCCAATGGCCGTGATCGACAGGACCCGCCCTCCCGCCGTGACTACCTCGCCCCCTCGCAGAGCCGTCCCTGCGTGAAACACCATGGTGCCGGGGACTGCCGAGGCTGCGTCGATGCCCGTGATCGGCTTTCCTTTTTCGTAGGAGCCTGGGTAACCTCCCGACGCCAGCACCACGCACAGAGACGCAGGCGCTTCCCACTGCGGATCGAGGTCGCCCATGTCGCCCTCGGCCGAGCCCTGGATCAACGGCAGCACGGAGCCTTTCCATCGGGTCATCAACGTCTGGCACTCGGGGTCGCCAAACCGCGTGTTGTACTCGAGCACCAACGGCTCTCCGTCGACGATCATGAGGCCGACGAACAACGCGCCACGAAAGGGCCGTCCTTCGTCTCGCATGCCCCGCAACGTAGGCTCGATCACTCGCTCGAGGATCTTTCGCTCCACCTCGGGCGTCACGACGGGTGGCGGCGAATAGGCACCCATGCCGCCCGTGTTGGGGCCTTCATCCCCGTCGAACGCGCGTTTGTGATCTTGAGCCGGGGCGAGCGGCACGAAGCGCTTCCCGTCGGAAACCACGTGATAGCTGACCTCTTCGCCGACCAAGCACTCCTCGATGACGACGCGCGCTCCGGCGGGTCCGAAGGCCCGTTGGCGCATGATGAGATCGACACCTGCAACTGCTTCTTGGGCATCCTTGGCGACGATCACGCCCTTTCCCGCTGCCAGGCCGTCGGCCTTGACCACGAGCGGCCGGTTCGCTTCCTGGATGTAACGCGTGGCCGCATCGGCATCCTCGAAGACTTCGAAGCCCGCCGTCGGAATCCCGTGACGGGCCATGAACTCCTTCGAAAAGGACTTCGAGCCCTCCAGCCGCGCGGCTTCGCGTTCGGGCCCGAATGCAGAGATCCCGCGTTCGCGGAGCGCATCGACGACTCCGGCCACCAGGGGTGCCTCCGGGCCCACGACGGCCAGATCCACCGACTCTCGCGCGGCCAGCTCGACGACCGCGTTCGCATCGGTCGGATCGATCGCGACCGTACGGCCAAGCGATGCGATCCCGGCATTGCCCGGCGCGCCGATGATTTCGACACCTGCCTCCAATGACAAGCGCCATGCCAGCGCGTGCTCTCGGGCGCCTGCACCCACGATCAAGACACGCATCGTCAGTGCCTGAAGTGGCGAACGCCGGTGAATATCATGGCCATGCCGGCCTCGTCGGCCGCCGCGATGACGGCGTCGTCTCCCTTCGAGCCACCTGGTTGAACCACGGCGGTGATGCCGACCTTGGCCGCGGCTTCGATGCCATCCGGAAACGGAAAGAAGGCATCCGAGGCCATGACCGCACCCTTGGCGAGCTCGCCTGCTTTTTGGGAAGCGATGCCTACCGACGTGACGCGCGCCATCTGCCCCGCACCGACTCCCACGGTTTGACGGGGTTTGGCGAACACGATCGCGTTGGACTTGACGTGCTTGCAAACACGCCACGCGAAGTCGAGTGCCCGCGTCTCGTCTTCGGTGGGCTTGCGTTTCGTGACCACGCGGCCGTTGGCCACCTCACCCGGCCCGGTGGCATCTCGATCCTGAACGACCAGGCCTCCGCCCACGCGCTTGAGCTGCAGCGCGGCGTAGTCGGCCGCCAGCCATTCACCCGTTGCGAGAATGCGAAGATTCTTCTTCTTGCGAAGCCGCTGCAACGCGCCCGGCGAAAACCGAGGGGCGATGATGCACTCGATGAAAGTCTCGGCGACGGCCTCCGCCGTGGCCTCGTCGACCTCGCGATTCAAGGCCACGATCCCGCCGAATGCGCTTTGCGGATCGGCCTCGCGAGCGAGCCGGTACGCCTGCTCCAGCGTGGGCGCAGTCGCAACTCCGCAAGGGTTCGTGTGCTTGACGACGACCGCCGCCGGCTCGTCGAATTCCCGCACTGCTTCGATCGTGGCGTCGACGTCCACGAGATTGTTGAAGGAAAGCTCTTTGCCACCTGCACCGAGCGATTCGGCAAGGGCGAGGCTCCCCGCGGGCGCATTGCGCTCGACGTAAAACGCCCCTTGCTGATGAGGGTTCTCCCCGTAACGCACGTCGTACGCCTTCGTGAAGGTCAACGTCAACGCGCCCGGAAACTTGGAGTCGCTCTGTTGAGAGGTCAGATAAGCCGCGATGGCGCCGTCGTAGGCCGCCGTGTGCGCAAACGCCTTGGCTGCCAAGCGCGCCCGCAACGCCGCGTTCGGCCCGTCGCCGCTTCGCACGGCCTCCAACACCTCGTCGTAGTCACTCGGCTCCGTCACGACGGTGACGCGGGCTTGATTCTTCGCCGCGCTACGAACCATCGAAGGCCCGCCGATGTCGATGTTCTCGATCGTTTCGGCGTGAGATGCGCCGCGAGCCACCGTCTGCTCGAATGGATAGAGATTGACGCAAACCAAATCGATCGGCCGTCCGCCGATCTCGTCGAGCGCCTTGGCGTCTGCGGCGTCGTCTCTCATCAAGATCCCGCCATGGACACGCGGATGCAAGGTCTTGACCCGGCCGTCCATGATCTCGGGAGACTGGGTGTACTCCGAAACGTCCACGACCGTCAGCCCACCCTCTCGAAGCGCTCGGGCCGTTCCTCCAGTGGAAAGGATCTCGACGCCAGCGTCTGCGAGGCCTTTGGCGAACTCGACGACGCCCGTCTTGTCCGAGACCGATATCAATGCGCGTTTGATCTTTGACATTCCCCTACCTTCTGGCCGCTCGGTCGGCCGCTGGAGGTTCGGCCATACCCTGCACCCAGAACGTCGTCAATCGATTCCGAGCCGACCGATTCGTCCGGCTTTCAAGCACCGATTTCGTCGAGATCCCGCATCTCGCGGAGCGTCTGCTCGACCCATGGCTGGAGCTGACCGATGCGAATCATTTCACGCGCTTTGCGCATCAGAGCCCCGTAGAAGTGGAGGTTGTGCAGCGAGACGAGGCGTGGGCCCAACATCTCTTCGGCCTTGAACAGATGCCTCAAGTACGCGCGACTGAACGTACGGCAGACCGCGCAGTCGCAACGTCCGTCCAACGGTCCCTGGTCTTCACGATGCCTCGCCTGCCGCAGGTTCACCCGTCCACTCCACGTCAGCGCCTGCCCGTTGCGCGCATTTCTCGTGGGCAGCACACAATCGAAAAGATCGATCCCGCTCGAGACCGCTCGCAGAAGATCCATCGGCGTGCCGACTCCCATGAGGTAGCGAGGCCGATCGACGGGCATCACCGGAGCGATGCGGTCGAGCAGCTCGTGCATCTGTTCCGGGGGCTCGCCGACGGAAAACCCCCCGAGCGCGATTCCATCGAACGAGAGATCGGCGATCGTTTCGAGGTGCTCGAGCCGGAGGTCGAGCTCGGTACCGCCTTGGACGATCCCGAAGCGAGCTTGTCCGGGCGCCGGTTCGGCGCGCAGGCAACGAACCGCCCAGCGCGTCGTTCGATCCATGGCTTTTCGCATCGCTTCGCGAGGCGCCCCCCCGGGGGGACATTCGTCGAGCACCATCGCGATGTCCGAGCCCAAGAGTGCCTGGACCCGCATGGCCTCCTCGGGGGTCAAGCGACGGAGGCTGCCATCCAAGTGGGATCGAAAGGTGATGCCGTCGTCGTCGATGGTTCGATGTTTCGCCAGCGAAAAGACCTGGTATCCACCACTGTCGGTCAGCAGCGCGTGAGGCCATTGCATGAATTCGACCACGCCTCCCTGGCTCGCGATGGACTCGGCGCCGGGCCGCAGCCAAAGGTGATACGTGTTCGCCAGAATGATGCGGGCTCCGGTGGAGGCTACCTCGTCCGGCGTCAGCCCCTTTACCGTCGCCTGAGTTCCGACGGGCATGAAGGTCGGCGTTTCGATCTCGGCGCGTGGCGTATGAAGCTTCCCGCACCGGGCGTTGCCGTCGGTGGCTTCGACCTGAAAGGAAAAGCCCTCGCTGGGAAGGCTCATCGGGAGCCCCTTCGGATCAGCATCGCATCCCCGTAGCTGTAGAAGCGATAACGATTCGCAATCGCGTGCTGGTAAGCCATTTTGGTGAGATCGACACCTGCGAAGGCCATGACCAACGCCAGCAGAGTCGATCGCGGAAGATGGAAGTTGGTCACGAGATGATCGACGACGCGAAATCGAAAAGACGGCCGGATGAAGAGGTCGGTCGATCCGCGTCCGGGAACGAGGTCGCCATCTTCGTCGACCGCCGACTCGAGCGTACGCACCACGGTCGTTCCCACCGCGACAATCGGCCTGCCAGCCGACCGCGCCCCGCGGATCGTCTCGGCGGTCGATGACGAAATCTCGTAGGACTCTTCGTGCATTTCGTGCTCGTCCAGGCTTTCGCCCCGGACCGGCTGGAACGTGCCAGGCCCGACGTGCAGTGTCACGTACGCCACGTCGTGCCCTGCCTCTCGAAGCTCACCCAAGCTCTGCTCCGAGAAGTGGAGGCCAGCCGTGGGCGCGGCCACCGCACCAGGCGTGCGCGCATAGACGGTCTGGTACCGCGCTCGGTCCGACTCGTGCGCTTCGCGCCGGATGTAGGGCGGGAGAGGCACCTCGCCATGCTCCTCGATCACGGCGTCGACCTCGCCTTCGGCTTCGAGATCGACCTCCACCTGCCCGCCGTCGACCAATCGAGCGACTCGCGCGTGGATTCGGCCGCCGCAGAGCGACAGCTCCATGCCCCTTCGCAAGCCTTTCGACGACCGGCCCATCGCAAGCCATCGGTCACCAACATCGCCGACCTTCCGTAGAAGAAGAAGCTCGACGGCGCCTCCCGTGCTCTTGACGCCGACGAGTCGCGCAGGGAATACCCGGGTGTCGTTGAATACGAAGAGGCTGGGAGGCAAGAGCGCGGGCAAATCGCGAAAACGATGGTCTGCGAGTCGTGCCTCGGCGACATCGACGAGCAGGAGGCGCGAGGCATCGCGATCCGCGAGGGGTTCCTGCGCGATCAGCTCTTCGGGAAGGTCGTAATCGAGATTGGAGAGAAGCATCAGCGTGTGGGTGCTGCGATGAAGCGAACGCCATACGTTTGATCGGGCTGGGCGGGGCGCCCATCTGGCTCGCGAGCGTCTGCCGAGACCTCGACACAGAGCTGACCGGCTGGAACCTCCCGCCAGGCATGGCTCGTCTCGCCTCGTCCGACGCCTTTGTCGTCGTGATTTGCACTTCGCCCCGAGCTTCGGTCCACGACCCGCAAGATCAAGTCCACCTCGGCCAGCGCGCTGACTTGCGCGATCACCTCTCCCGCGGCCTCAGCCAAGCAAAACGTGTCGACGTCACCCGTCCATCCGATCCAAGCGCGCCGTTCGGTCCCCAGCTCGAGCGATTCCGCCTGCTCGAGAGAGTCGTTGGGCTCACTCTCGAAGCCGTCGTCGTCGGGCAACGACATCCATCGTATGGCGTACGCGTCGGAAACGTTCTCCGTCGGCAGCTCGCCCGGTTGCGGACGCTCTCGGACGCGGATCAAGTGCTCGCCAGGTGCCAGAGGAACGTTCGGAAGGCGTTCACCCAATCCCAATCCACGAGAATCCGCCGTGATGATCGCCTCCGGAAGGCCTGGTCGCGCGAGCTCGACGATCACGTCGATGTTCGGGATCGAGGTCACCTCGATCTCGGCTGCCCGGACGCCAGGACCGGTTTGCTCGATCGAAAAGAGATCGACGTCGCTCCCCGCCCTCGAGGACCACGCGCCGCGCCTGCTCGTCGAGACGCCGTCCGAGGTGCGCGCGCATCCAGGCGTTTTCGGGCAGGCGATTGGCATCCTGCTCGAGATGGTTGGGCTCCCGCTCCCATGGGCCGCGGGCCGCGATCTTCCAGCTGACGAGCGCAACGACGACGAGCGAGACGAGCGCCACGGCGACCACCAGCCTGCGTCTCGGGCGACGTACGGTGGCTTTCGAGACGGCGGGAGATGGGAGCTCACGCCCGGTGCCTGCCAAGGGCTCGTCTCGACTCCCGACGGCAGCGAGGTATTCGAGCAAGTCACGTCTGAGCTCCTCGGCCGACGGATAGCGCAGGGCGGGATCTTTCTCCAGGCACCGCATGATGATCCGATCCGCTTCTTCGGGGACGGACAGTGGCGAGCATGCCGAGGGAGGCAAGGGCTGCTCCGACAGATGCTTGGAGAGCACGCCGACCGGATTGGGAGCGTCGAACGGCGGCTTCCCCACCACGCACTCGTACATGATCGCCCCGATCGCGTACAGGTCGCTTCGACCGTCGATTTCGCCCCCTTGGATTTGCTCGGGGGACATGTAGTGGGGCGTTCCGACGATCGTGCCGCTGCTCGTGACTTTCGCCTCGACGGTGCCTTCGAAGACCTTGGCAAGCCCGAAGTCGAGGACTTTGGCCGCCTCTTCGTCACGGCTGCTCGTGATGACGATGTTTTCGGGCTTGAGATCCCGATGCACGATTCCGGCGGCGTGGGCTTCCGCCAGCGAGTCGGCGACCTGGGCGATCAAGGAGGCTACGCGACCAAACGGCATGGGCCCGTCGTTCGCGATCCGCTTCGAGAGAGGCTCGCCATCGACGTATTCCATCGCCAAGTAGAGCGACCCAGAGTCGGTGCGCCCGAAATCGAACACGTTCACCGTGTTGGGATGGCTGAGACGCGATGCGGCTTCCGCTTCTCGGCGGAACCGGGCCACGCTTTCCGCGTGCTGCTCGACCTCGCGGTGAAGCACCTTGATCGCGACCGGCTTGCCGATCTGCACGTGCTCCGCACGGTAGACGGAGCCCATGGCCCCGCTTCCGATCGCGGCGACCAGGCGGTAGCGATCGGCGATGACGTCACCGAGCTTGGGCCCGGGAGGCCCGAGCTCGAGCCCGCACGAACCACAGAATTGAGCATCAGCCGGACTGCTCCTTCCGCACGAGCCGCACGTCACTGGTTGGTCTGCTCGGTCGTTACCCATGCAGCGTGAACAGGCGGTACGCGATCCAAGCGGCCGAGAACAGCACGAGCACGCCGAGCACCGTCAGGGCTCTCTTGCGCCGCTGAACGACGGGCAGCGGCTCGTCCCCGCTGTCGTAGCGGACCCGAACCCGGGCCCGATGACTCGGACGCGCGTCAGACGCCGTTTCATCCCGTGCGACCTCTCGGTCCGACGGGGCGGGGGCCGCGGGCGGTTGCGGAAACTCCGGACGCGGTATTCCAAGCATGGTTTTTTGGGATGCCTTCGCACGTCCGCGCGCCGATTCGATCGACGTCGGCGTCGAACGGTCCGATTCGTCTGCGGCTTCTGGTTGCTCCGACGAACGTGGAATCGACGGCATTCCCAAGACCGTTTGCTTCCGAATGCGGGGCTGCGACGGGATTCGCTCGGGCGGCTCCCTCGGCTCTTCGGGCTCTTCGTGAACGCGGATGCGCGATTGATCGAGCCGCTCTGGCGCATGATCCCGCATGGCATAACCGCACTTGCCGCAAAACGCGTCGTCGGCCGGGACTCGAGCTCCGCACTGAGGACAGTTCATGTCGCGTGTGTACCGTATCAGATTTCGGGGAGGCCGGCTTATCGGGGGATGCCCATCACGTCTGCCATGTCGTAGAGCCCTGCCGGACGGCTCACGACCCAATGCGCCGCACGCACCGCCCCACGAGCGAAGATCGAGCGATCCGTCGCCCGGTGGGTGAGCTCGATGCGCTCGCCTTCGCCGACCAGATAGAGCGTATGCTCACCGACGACGTCGCCACCTCGGAGCGCCATGACCCCGATCTCCTCGAGCGGCCTGGCACCGACCTGCCCCCGGCGGCCTGGGGTGACCGAGCGGTCGGGATCGAGCTGCTTGGCCTGGGCGACGACTTCCGCCAGGTGCACGGCCGTGCCACTGGGTGCATCGACTTTGTGCCGATGATGGATCTCGACGATTTCCGCATCGAAGGCGGAGCCGAGAAGCTCGGTGGCTCGGGCGGCCAGAAAGTAGAGGGCATTGACGCCTTGGCTGTAGTTGGGCGCGAACACGATTGGAACCATCTCCGCAGCCCGCTCGAGTGCCGCCCTCGTCGCCGGGTCGAGCCCCGTGGTGCCGATGACCATCGGTATTCGCTGCCCAGCGCAGACGGAAAGAAGCTTGGAGGTTCCTTGGGGGACGCTGAAGTCGATGACGACCTCGACGTTGCTCAAGAACTCCTCCACGTCGGAGGTGATTCGGACGCCCGACGGCTCTCGGCCCGTGAGCAGCCCCATGTCCTGACCGATCAGCTCGCTCTCTTCGCGGTCCATCGCTGCGACCAGCTCGCCTTCGAGGTCATCGTTCAAGACCGAGGCGATGCTCTGGCCCATCCGGCCTGCTGCCCCGTGTATCGCGATCTTGACCATGACGACGGCATCGCAGATGCCGTGCAACGCGTCAATCAGCTCGCTACGAGGCGACGCGGCCTGCGCTGAGCTCGACCAGACGGTCGATGAGAAACCCACTTTGTTCGAGAGCTTCCCGAGAGAAATCGCCGAAGAAGGCACGGACCTCGGTGAACACCCTGTCGAAACCTTCCTGGTCGCCTGATGCGAGAATGGCAGCGAGGTCGGCAGCCGCCTCGCGGAAGACCTCCACCACGTGGGACGACTCCGGATTGAGCATCTCGATGGGACCGTAAAGCTCGGGAGACTGCGCGAAGTGTCGCCCGGTGACGTAGGCCTCCAACAGATAGGCGGGCGACGTGAACCGGAGAGTCTCTTCGAGTGGCGTGCCGGCACGACTGAGCGCGAGCCCCAAGACTTGGGTCTTGAAGTGATGAAGGACCTGCACGATGGCCATCATCGAATCGTGCTCTTCGGGCGTCGCCTCCGTGATCACCAGGCCGCGCGCCGAAAACATCTGGCGGGCCCATTCGATCCAGGTCTCGCCTCGCCCCGGACAGATCACGACCCGCTGCCCCTGATAGGTGTTCACGCCCGGACCAAACATGGGATGGGTACCGAGCACGCTCGCCTCGGAGGAAGCCAGCATCGCTCTCATCGGATCGGTCTTGAGCGACGTGACGTCCATCAACAACGCGTCGGCCCGAACCAGCGGACCGAGCTGCTCGATCACGGCGCGCGTCTCTCGAATGGGCACGCTGATGACGACGACGTCCGCCATGGCCGCGGCATCGGCGGGGCGCAGCGCCGTCTCGAGATCGGCGCTCGAGACGTCGTGGCCCAGATCGGAAAAGAGCGTATGGAGAGAGCGACCCATGCCCCCCTCACCACCGATGATGGCGATCTTCTTGGGCTCGACGTCCGGGGGGACCTCGGCTCGTAGCGCGGCTTGTCGTTCCCGGCTCATGAGCATCAGCTGCCGCCAAACCGACTCGATGCTCCCCGCCGGCAGGCCGAGCTCTTCAGCTCGTGCGCACCGATCGTCGAGAATGCGACGCTCGCGATCCAAGTCCCGAATCCGGACGCGGTTCTGACGCTTGCGACCCGCGATCTCAGCCACGATTTCCATTCGGCGGACGAGTAAATCCAGCATCTCGTGGTCGAGATCGTCCAGCGCTTGGCGGAGCTCCAGAAGCGGGCCCTCGTCGGGGTTCCGGTCGGTCATGAGTTGGTTTTACATCGAACCTTGCCGTCCGCATAATGCGCGCCCGTGAAGCGTCTGCAACTCCACCATTGGATCCTGATTGCCATGGTTCTCGGCGCCGTGCTGGGGCTGGCGTTGAACTGGGCGGGTAGCCGAGATTTGGTCGACCGTGGGCTCGTTTCCGACGTTGCGTTGGTGGGCAAGGAGGCCGGAGACCTCTTCTTGCGCCTCCTGCAGATGCTCGTCGTGCCCCTCATCGTCTCCTCACTCATCACCGGCGTGACCGGAATGGGGGATCTGCGAACCCTGGGGACGATCGGTGGGCGTGCCATTTCCTTCTACTTGGTCACCAGCACGATCGCGATCGTGACCGGCATCGCCATGGTGAATCTCATCCAACCTGGCGCGGGTGCGGACCTCGCCCTGCTGGAGGGCGACGCCGAGGGTGTGACCCACCTGATCACCGAAGCGCCGGGGGGCGTAGGTGCCGTGCTTTGGGCCCAACTGAAGGGTTTGGTCCCGAAGAATCCACTCGCCTCTGCGAGCGAGGGCGACATGTTGCCGGTCATCTTCTTCTCGCTGTTGATCGGCATCTTCGTCAGCATCGCCGAGCACCACGATGGATCGCAGGACGCGAGCATCGTTCGTCGGTTCTTTTCGGGGCTGTTCGACGTGATGATGCAGATGACCCTCTTCGTCGTGAAGTTCGCCCCGATCGGTGTCTTTGGCTTCACGCTCTACGCAGCGGCGGGCAAAGGCCTCGCCGCATTTTCGGTCTTGGGTTGGTACGTGCTGACGGTGTTCCTGGCGCTTTTGGTTCACGCCACGGTGACGCTTCCAATCATCCTGCGTCTCGCATCCGGCCGTTCTCCGGTCGTGTATGCACGTGCGCTACTCACCGCCCTGGTGACGGCGTTCAGCACGGCTTCGAGCAATGGCACCCTGCCGCTCACGTTGCAAAGCGTGGAAGAGGCCGGCGTGAAGCCCGAAGTCGCGTCGTTCGTGCTTCCGTTGGGAGCGACCATCAACATGGATGGAACGGCCTTGTACGAGGCGGTCGCCGTTCTCTTCATCGCCCAGGTGTATGGAGTCGATCTTTCGTTGGCGCAGCAGGGCATCGTCGCGTTGACCGCGCTTCTCGCGAGCGTCGGCGCCGCGGGAATTCCGCACGCTGGCATGGTGATGATGGTCGTCGTACTCGAGGCCGTCGGCCTTCCGACGAGCGCGGTCGCCCTGATCCTCGCAGTGGACCGAATCCTCGACATGTGCCGCACCACGGTCAACGTCTGGTCCGACACCATCGCCGCCGCCGTCGT
>CAZBWQ010000075.1:0-20393 GCA_964495565.1 uncultured Sandaracinaceae bacterium
TTCGAGGGCTGCGCAAAGATCGCGGTCTCACTCTCAAGCAGATGGCGCGCCGAACGGGTTTGAGCGTTTCGCTGCTCTCGCAAATCGAGCGCGCCGAATCGAGCGCTTCGATCAGCTCGCTCTACAAGATCGCGACGGCGCTCGACGTACGAATCCAAGATTTGTTTGGAGAGTACTGACGTCAGCGCGCCAACAGCCCCTTCACGTAGGCACGTAACGCGGCATCATCCACGACCTCGAGAAGTCGATCTCGTTCGCGGATTGCGGCCTCTCGGCGCCCGTCGGCCACCAGAAGCTCCAGGAGACGCGCTCGTGCATGAAGATCCTCGGGTGCCAAGGCCGTCCACTGCTCGAGAATGGCCACCGCACTCCGGATCTGCCCGCGCGAGGCGAGACGCTCGGACGTCGCGCGAGCCCGCAGGCGCGGGTCAGCTTCCGGAGGAACGGCGACGGTCGCGTAGTACGCCGCTGCTTCCGTGAATCGCCCCGCGCGTTCGTAGAGCCGCGCCAACGAGGCTCGATCGAGATTTTCCTTCGGATCGAACAGGCGAAGGGCATGTCTGAGCGCTCCTGCTTCGAGATACGCTTCGGCTTGCTTCTCCCGAACCGCGTGAGAGTCGTGTGGGACCTCGTGCAGCGTTTCGAGCGCTGCTCCCGGCCTGTCTCGATTCATGGTGCAGTCGGCGAAGAACAGACGCGCGAGCTCGAAGTCCGCTGCTCCGAGCGGAACGTCCGCGAGCGCTTCGGCTGCCCGCACCGAGTCTCCCCGCATCCACAGTGCGCGGCCTCTCAAGTATCGCGACTCGGCCGAAGCGCCGGCCGCGCGGAGCAGGCTCAGGACCGACTCGGCATGACCCATGTCTGCCAGGACGCGCGCACGATCGAGGGTTCCACCCAAGACCTTGCCTTCGTTCGACCGGACGAAGTCGCGCGCGCTTTGTCGATCGCCGCGCTCGACCAGAGCCCGGATCCAGAGCTCCGCGTTGGTCGGGGTGTTGGCGAAACCCGCCAAGATCCGCGCCGCCAACGCCGGCTGCCCTTCGTGCAAGGCCAGGGCGCCCGCCTCGTGGGCCCGCTCTTCGGGCGAGACTCGCGTGTCGAGAGCGAGAGCCTCGCGCAAGGTCTGCGAATCTCCGGCGGCCGTGCTCATCGCGATCAGCAGATCGAGCGCTGCGCGTGCGTGCTCGCGCGGTGTCGTGGCGACGTAATCGAGCAAGGTTGCGTACGCACGATGGCGATGACCGGTCGCGTGCAGGGCTTTGGACAACGCGATCACCGGCTCCGGCGCGCCGGGCGCGGCGCGTCGGGCGAGCACGAACGAGTCGATCGCACCTTCCTCGTCTCCGCGGCTCTGCAGAATTCGCCCCTGGGCGAGCTCGACCCTGGCAGAGCCTGGAAACGCACGTCGCGCCAGCGCGAGCGCACGATCGGCGCGTCGCGATGCACCGCTGAGCTCGTACTCTTCTGCGAGTCGAGACATGACCACCACGTCGACCGTGGGTGCGGCGACGGCGTTCTCGAATGCGATGGCCGCATCGTCGTGCTCGCCGATCGCGGAGGCGAGCTCGCCCCGAAGGAACCACTCGTAGGCATAGGGAGAGATCACCGGACCCTGCTCGACGTGTCCGTCGACCACCCTCGGGACGCTTCGCGGCACGGCGGGCGCGCAGGCGCCGAGACCAAGGACGATCAATGCCCCGAAACGGACCACGTCGACAGCATACCGGAACGCCTTTTGCGAGGCCCGACCGCCCAAGACGCTGGATTTGACTTCACTGCCCCGCACCCCTACACCTTTGCGAAGCGCGAGCCTGTATATGCACCGATTCCGCGCTCGAAGTTAGGGAGAAGACGATGGGTCCGATTTGGATGACGTTGCTGTTGGTGAGCACGCTCGGATTGTTTTCGTGGTCTGCATATCGTCGGTTGCGCCAGGTTGGAGTGGGCGTGCCCGACCCGCGTTTCGCCTGGACGGGCGAGCAGGTGGCCGACCGGATCAAGACCGTGCTGGTGTACGCATTCGGGCAGAAGAGAATGCCGAACTACACGCTGGCCGGCTTCGCGCACATCGGCATTTTCGCCGCCTTCGTCGTGCTCTTGCTCAACAGCATCATGCTGTGGGGGCGGGGCTTCGACCCGAGCTTCGACTTCTGGGGCTTGCTCAGCACGGAGCACTGGCTCGGCAAGCTCTACTCCTTCGCCAAGGAGCTCGCGGCGGCTGCAGCCATCGTCGGTTCGGTGGCGTTTCTCTACTTGCGATGGGTGAAGAGAGGCAAAGACAGCGGCGACCCCAAAGAGGTGAAAGACAAGCCGCGAATGACTCTCGGCCACGACCCGAATCGCTACGTACTCACCGAGCCGATTCTGATCTTGTTCATCATCATCACCATGATGCTCGCCGACTATCTCTACGTCGGCTCGACGCTGGTTCTCGATTCGCGCGCATACGGCGATCCGATTCACGCCGGTTGGTGGGAGCCCTTCGGAGGCATCTTCGCGCAGATGCTCAGTGGTGTGGAGAGCACGCGAGCCGTGACGGCTTTTCAGCACGTCGGTTTCTGGTGGCACGCATCCTTCGTGTTGATCTTCTTGAACATCCTTCCGTACACGAAGCATTTTCACGTGTTGACGGTGATGCCAAACGTCTTCGCGTACGACCGGAGACCCAACGCGCTCCCGAAGGTCGAAGACCTCGAAGGCAAAGTCGAGCGCGAGGAGTCCCTCGGACTCAACCGCCTCGGCGACCTCACGTACAGCCACATTCTCGATTTGTACACGTGCACGGAGTGTGGACGGTGCAGCGACAACTGCCCTGCGTACATCACGGGGAAGATGCTTTCGCCGAAGCACCTCACCTTGGCGATCCGCGATCACCTCTACGCGACCGAAAAGCAGATGTTCGGAAAAGAAACGCTCGTGGAGGAACCGAGCGACAGCCCATCGGCCGCGCCCAAGTCCGAGCCCGAGCCTCTGCACACGTTCCCCGCGGCGCCCGAAGGCGGGTACTTCGTCAGCGAGACGGTCGTCGACCTGGTGCCCAACATTCTGCATCCAGACGTGATCTGGGGCTGCACCTCCTGCCGGGCCTGCGAGGAGCAGTGCCCCGTCATGATTTCTTACGTCGACAAGATCATCGGAATGCGCCGTGAAGAAGTGATGATGAAGAACGAGTTTCCGGGTGAGCTCCAGGGCGCATTCAACGGAATCGAGACGAACGGGAATCCGTGGAACATCTCGGCCATGGATCGCGGTGACTGGGCCGCCGGTCTGGACATCCCGCTTCTCAGCGACAAGCCGGATGCTCCGGTGCTCTACTGGGTCGGCTGCGCGGCGAGCTACGACGATCGCGCCAAGAAGGTCGCCCGGGCCGTCTCGAAGCTCTTGAAGAAGGCGAAGGTCGACTTCGCCATTCTAGGCACCGAAGAAACCTGCACCGGAGATCCGGCCCGGCGTGCTGGGAACGAGTACCTATTCCAGATGCTCGCCGAGCAGAACGTCGAGACCCTCAACGGCTACGAAGCCTCGAAGAAGACGATCATCACGGCATGCCCTCACTGCTTCAACACGCTCGCCAACGAATACAGTGACTTCGGTGGGAGCTACGACGTCGTGCACCACACCGACTTTCTCAATGGCCTGCTGGTGGCCGGCAAGCTCGTCCCGTCCAAGCCGGTGAAAGACAAGGTCGTGTACCACGACAGCTGTTATCTCGGCCGTTACAATCAGGTTTACGATTCTCCGCGGCAGATCTTGGAGTCGATCGAGGGTCTCGAGCTCGTCGAGGTTCCGTATTGGAACCGGAACAAGGGCCTGTGCTGCGGTGCGGGCGGCGCGCAGATGTGGATGGAGGAGCAGGGCGAGGAGCGAGTCAACAACAAGCGAACTCTCCAGCTTCTCGACACGGGCGCCACCACCCTGGCCAGTGCTTGCCCCTTCTGCATGACCATGCTTACCGACGGCCTGAAGAAGCAAGACAAGGACGAAGAGATCGGCCAGCGCGACATCGCCGAGATTTTGGCGGACGCAATCGAGCTCGAGGAAGTCGAGCAGACGCCCGTCGCCGCAGAGTGAGCGGTCGAGCTCCCGCGTGGCGGGCGGTCGCCGCGGTTGACATGGCGCGTGCATCGTCTGATGCTCGCCGCACATGTCCGTCGGCGACCTCTTGCATGACGCGTTTCACGAGCCGCGCACGAGAATCTACAAGGTCGTCGACTCGATCGTTTGGACCCTGATTCTCCTGTCGATCGGCGTCTTGATCGCGGAGCCTTTCGTCACGGAAGGCTCGCGGGCCGCGGAGGCGCTGGAGAGAATCGACCGAGTCGTGCTCTGGGTCTTCGCGTTCGAGGTGAGCGCTCGGATCCTTTCGTACCGTCCGCCGGAGCTCGAAGTGTTCGACCGGCCGCCACTCGGTCGGCTTCGTGCCGAGATCGTGGGCCGACTTCGGTTCGCGCTGACGCCGATGATCTTGATCGACATCGTGACGGTTTTGGCACTGGTCCCCGCGCTGCGGGGTCTGCGCGTCCTGCGTCTGCTTCGTCTGCTGCGCTCTCCGGGTCTGTTTCGATACGCCAACCCGTTTCAGGGATTGATGCACTCGTTCGAGAACGATCGCCTGCTGTTCACGTTCGCGTTTTCCGTCCTCGGCATCGAAACGATTCTCGGAGGAATCAGCCTGTATCTGGTCGAGCGAGGGTCGAATCCGGTAATCAACGACGTGGGCGACGGTCTCTGGTGGGCTTTGGTCACGATCACGACGGTTGGCTTCGGGGACATCACGCCCGTCACGACCCTCGGTAGATTCATCGGGGGCGCGATGATGGTCGGGGGCTTGTTCACGCTCGCGCTTTTCGCGGGCATCATCGGTCACAGCCTGTTACACGCTGTGTTGAGCATCCGGGAGGAGCAGTTTCGAATGACCGGCTACGTCAATCACATCGTCGTATGCGGCTACGAGATGGGTAGTGGCATGCTCCTCGACGTGCTCCGCTCCGAGATCGACCTCGAGGAGCAACGCGTGGTGTTGTTCGGCCCGTTCGAGAGACCGCCCGATCTGTCGCCGCAGTTCATGTGGGTGCAAGGTGACCCGACCAAGGAAAGCGAGCTCGACAAGGCACGTATCGCGTATGCGTCGACGGTGATCGTGACCGGCTCGCGGCGAGTCAAACCGCAACAGGCCGACGCGACGACGATCCTCACCGTCTTCACGATTCGCTCGGCACTCACCAAGAGCTCGGTTGCCGCGAAGCGAAAGAAGCCGGTGCGCATCATCACCGAAGTGCTCGATTCGGAGAACGTGCAACACGCTCGGACCGCGGGCAGCGACGAAGTGGTCGAGACGCGGCTGGTGGGTTACTCCCTGCTGGCCCACACCATCGTCTACCCGGGCGTTGCAGACGCCACGAGCCGCCTCGTGTTCGGAGGCAATCAGAACCTGTACGTGGGCAAGCTTCCCGAAGACGTGCAGCCACCGCTCCGGTTCGGCGACATCTCCGAACGAATTCGCTCGGAGACGGGATGCATGGTCATCGGGATTCGCGATCCCGACACGGGAGAAGAGCGGGTGAACCCAGGGGCCGACCAGCTGGTGACGTCCGACGTGGAGCTGCTCTACCTCGCTCCGAAGCCTTGCTTGAGGAGTCCATGACCGTCTACGCGCGGCGTGAGCCCCTGCTCGTGCGCCCGGGCGCGCGGTTCGATTGCGTCGGCGACGGGCTTTGTTGCAGCGACATTCATGCGGTCGGGGCGCTCAGTGAGGACGACTGCGAAACGCTGGCCCTGATTTCCGAAGACGCGATCGACCGCCACCCGAGTGACGACGATGCGGTTCTCATGATGCGCAGTGATACGGGACGCTGTGTCTTTTGGACGGAAGAAGGGTGCTTGATTCACACCCGGCTCGGCTCGGAGATGAAGCCGAGCCCCTGCATTCAGTTTCCTTATGCACTGACGGCCACTCCGTCGGGCGGCAGAATTTCGACCCAGCATCGGTGCACGTGCCGCACGCTCGGACCCCTGCCACCGGTCACGGCCGAGAACGCCCGCGCGTCGCTCGTGGATGCCGAGGGAGAGCTCAAGTTCGAGCACGTCGTGCTGGACGAGGTGCCTTGGTCGGCGGCCGAGTCGATCTCGTTCGACGAATACACGCGAAGAGAGCGGCCGCTCCTCGAAGAGCTCATCGACGCTCGGCAACTCATGAAGGTGCTGCGGGCAGAGCCGTTTCCACCGCTCGAAGGCCTCGAATGGTCGGACGTGGCCGACGAGCTGCAGGCGGTCGGCGGCTCGTCCAGGGCGGCGACGGCATCGCGGTACTTTGGAGACGCCTTGGGTTTCTTGGTCGACCGGAGGCCGCGGACCGAACGAGGGAGGCCCTGGGCGGATTCCTTCGAGCGAGCCGCGGGCCGCATCGTCGAGCCCGTGCCCCCAAACCGGGTCTTCGGGGACTGGCTTGCCGACGAGCTGTGGTCGATGCGATGGACCCGCTTCGGGAGCCTGGCGCGGGCGCGCGCCGAATGGGCGACCCGCCTGGCGGTGGCGAGGCGGATCGCCGGCTGGTTGGACATCAGCAACCCATTGCGAGACAACGTCTCCGCCGCTGAAGCCGTGATGATCGTGGACGTGATCGGCACCTCGGATCCCTGGGAAAGAGCCCAAGACGCCATTCGCGAGCCTTAGCGGCCTCGACCACGACGGCCGCGACACTCCGGGAAGACTCTCAGAATCCCATGATCTTGGCGACCGCGTAACGCATGACCTCGGTCGCGCCTCCGCCGATGCGGAACAGGCGCGCGTCCCGCCATGCCCTCGCGACCCAGAGATCTTCCAGATAGCCCATCCCGCCGTGGAACTGCACGCATTGATCCATGATTTCAGCCGTCACGTCTCCGACGTAGGCTTTGGCCATCGACACCAAGCGCGTCGTTTCCATCGAGAGCATGCCGCCCTTCACGTATTTCTCCTCGTTGTAGGCAGCGCATGCATTGTAAGAGAGGGCTTTGGCGGCCTCGTATTTGGTGTAGAGATCCACCAGCTTCTGCTGCCAGTACTCGCGCTTGATCAGGGGTTTGCCGAAGGCGACGCGTTCGCGACCCCACTGCACGGATCGATCCAAGGCGAGCTTGGCCCCCGCCAGGCCGCTCACGCATCCGACCAAACGCTCCGACTGAAAGTTCTGCATCAGGTAGACGAAGCCCATGCCTTCCTGACCGACGAGGAACCGCTTGGGGACCCGCACGTCTTCGAAGAAGAGCTCGGCCGTATCGCTGGCCCAGTTGCCGGCCTTCTCGAGCTTCTTCGAAACGCTGAAGCCTTTCACGTCCGTGGGGCAAACGATGATCGAGATCCCGCTGTGTCCCGCCTCGGCGTCGGTCTTCACCATGAGCGTCACGAAGTCGGCTCGTGTGCCGTTCGTGATGTAGGTCTTCGATCCGTTGATCACGTACTCGTCGCCCACGGCGCGCGCGGTGGTTCGCAGACCCGCCACGTCGGAGCCGGCCCCCGGCTCGCTGACGCCCAACGCCGCGATCTTCTCACCCCGAATCGCTGGCGTCAGAAACTCGTCTTTGATCTCGCGGGACCCGAGGTCGTTCAGAACCGGGGTCGCCATGTCCGCTTGGACGAGCAAGCCCATCGTCACGCCCGCCGATCCGCACCGAGCCAGCTCCTCGGATTTCACGACACTCATCCAGAAGTCACCGCCGCCGCCCCCGACGTCTTCGGGGTAGTGCGCGCCCAAAATGCCGAGCTCGCCGGCCCGTGCGAAGACCTCGTTCGGGAAGATCTTTTCCTCTTCCCATTGGTCCACCTTCGGCGCGAGCTCGTTCTCGACGAAGCTACGGACCTGCTGGCGAAAGATCTGGTGCTCTTCCTGGAAGGGTTGGAATGGTGACGACATCGTGCCTCGCTCCGTAAATGAATGAACGTTCATTTAGTAGCCGCACCCGCCCAAAATGGCAAGTCCCAGGCGGCGTCGGCTAGGGTGCGGCCGAATCGGCGTTTGGTTTGGCTGGCTCCAGCACGATGGCATCCAGCCGTTCCGGATGGACCTCCGGCTTCAGCTCGGCCCGAAGGTCGCTCATGAGCTTATCGAGGGCGGCCTCCCGGTCCTGGCGCCAGAGCTTTCGGCGAATGGCTTCCTCGGCTTGGTCGAGCGGCTGCACGCGCTCGGGACGTAGCCCGGTCAGCTCGAGCACGCTCCACTTGCCATCGCCGAGGTCGAGCGGTTTGCTGCGATCCCCGGTTTGCTCGAGGGCGAAGGCGGCCTGCACCAACGTGGGGTTGATCCGCTCGGCGTCCTCCTTGCCCACGATCGAGCCGTCCTTGGTGAAGTAGAGGAGGTCCCCGCCACGAAGCTTGGTTTCGGTGTCGAGGCTCCGTTCCTTGGCGAGGGCGCGGAACGCGGTTTGGTCGTCTTTCAGCGTCGCGAGAATCTCTTCGGCCTCTTTCTTGGTACCGACCAAGATGTGCCGCGCACGGCGCATTTCGGGCCTGTGGAATTCGTCGGGGTGTTCCTCGTAGTACTGCGTGACCTGCTCTTCGGAAACGTCCGCCGGCGTGAAAGATTCTTCGAACTCCTTGCGAACGAAGAGCTGAAGCATCGTTTGATTCACGAATTGCGAAACGTCCGGATCGTCGGCATACCCGAGCTTTCGAGCCCCCTGGTAAAACAGCTCGTTCCGCAGCTGGTCATCGGCAAATTCTTTGAGTAGCTCCGGATCCGCAAACCGGATGCGACCGTACGGCGACCTCGCGTTGAGCATGTCTTCGAGCTCGCCCACGGTGATCGTCTCGTCTCCGACCTTCGCGAAGACTCTGGAACGCCGGCTTTCCTCCGCATCCGAGGCGGCTTCCTCCGCTTCCTCCGCGAGGGCCGTGACGCCGAACGCTCCCATCGAGACCAGACAAAGCAACAACATCCATCGCATGGAGCGGCAGGTTTTCACGAGCCCCAAAGCCGGTCAAGCGCCATGCGTGGCGAAGAACCGAAGGAGCTCTTCGGCCAAAAGACCAGGCTCGAACCAGTGGATCATGTGCCCGACGTTCGGGATCTCCGCGAACCGATGGCTCGGGATCTCCGCGATCCGCTCCGCTTCGTCTTCGAGCCGGAAGCCCTGCTCTCCGGCGACGACCAAGGTGGGGGTCTCGATGCCACGTAGGATTTCTCGAAACGTGTCCGCGCGAAACGGGCGCGGCGACCAAGTCTTGTGGAGGGGGTCGAACGTCCACTGAAGCCCCTCGTCGACCTTCGCGGTGCTGTGCGCCACCAGAAATCGACCGAGCTCGTCGTCGAGCTCGGGATTCTGGATGCGCATCCTCGACAGCGCCGCCCCTTCGTTTGCCATCGGTCGCCGCGGCTGCGTTCGCACCTCGGCGACGCCGTCCAGCCAAGCGCGGAGCCGTGCGACGGGATCGCGGGGCCCCATCTCCGGTGGGCCAATGCCCTCGACCAGCGTCAAGCTGCGAACGCGAGAAGGCCTTGCCGCCGCGTACATGGCACAGGCCGTGCCGCCCATGGAATGACCGAGCAGGTGAACGGGCCCGTCCGCCAGCCGTGGCATCAGCTCGTCGAGATCGAGCACGTAGTCGGGGAAATGGTAGTAGCCGCCGGGGCCGATCCATTCACTTTGCCCATGACCACGCCAATCGAACGAGACGACGCCATGCCCTGCTTGGACGAGGAGGCGGGCCAAGGCATCGAAGCTCCAAGCGATGTCGAGAAACCCATGACACAGCACGACGTCGATTGGTCGAGCACCCCATCGGATGACGTGATGCCGAAGCCCATTGGCGACGAGCATCTGCTCGGAGACAGCGGTCATGCCTTCTCGAACCGGCGAGGGGAAAGCGCCTCGGCTTCCCTCGACAGCGGCTCGCCGGCGACCGACTGCGCGACGAGCTCGGCCGTGAGCGGCGCGAGCAGAATCCCGTTCCGGTAGTGGCCGCTGGCCAAAAGCAGGCCTTCGACGTGCGTCTCCCCGACGAGCGGCAGCCCGTCGGGAGTGCCGGGGCGGAAGTTGGACCAGTGACCGTCGATCACGGCGGTGCCGAGCGAGGGCGCGATCCGAGTGGCCTTTCGGATCACGTCGGCCAACCCCCCGAACGTGATCCCGCGTTCGAAGCCCACGCGTTCCATCGTCGAGCCGCAAAGGACCCGCCCGTCGGGACGGGTCACGACGTAACCGCCCGCGCCGAACACCACACGGCGAAAAAGGGGCGGGCGGGTGTGTGTGGTCACCATCTGCCCCCGCACTGGAAAAATCGTCTTCGAGCCGAGTGGCAGCCCCGGAATCAGCGTCGTCCAGCTCCCGGCCGCCACGACGACGCGATCGGCCTCGATCGTCTCGTCGTCGAGAGAAACGCCCCGGGCGCGCCCCGCCGAAACCTCGATCGACCTCACGGTCGATCCCGTCCGAAAGGTCGCGCCCTCGTGCTCCGCGGCGAGGGCCACGGCAGCAAGGAGCTTTTTGGGCTCCACCTGTCCGTCTTCGGGGATGCTCAGCGCCCCGGTGGCATCGGGACTCGCGCTGGGCTCTTCGCGCAGAAGCTCTGCCGGTGTCCATCGATGGCACCGAATCCCCTGAACCTCCAGTTGGGAGGCCTGCGTGTCCAGCTCGGTGAGCTGCTGGTCATCGAAAGCCAGCTTGAGCACGCCGCAACGACGAAACCCCACGTCGATGCCGAACAGCTCGTCGAGCTCTTCGGCGAGCTCGGCATGGAGCTCACGGCTCTGCCGGCCGAGCTGGAGTGCGAGCGCATCGTCGAACGATTCGATCGTCGGCCCCAAGATTCCCGCGGCGGCCGAGGACGCCTCGGCTCCAGGAACGCTGCGCTCGAGGACGAGCACACGCAGGCCATCGAGAGCCAGACGGCGCGCGACGCAGCAGCCCATCAAGCCACCACCCACCACGATCACGTCCGGAGCCATGGAAGGAAGCTACCTTCTACCGCGTGCGCGGCAAGCGCTCAGCCGAAGATGTCTCGGTAGGTGACCAGGATCATCACACCGAGGAGAAAGACGATCCCGACGGCGTGAACCGCCATCTCGAAACGTTCGTTGGCGCGGCGGCGCGTGACTGCCTCGTATCCGAGAAAGATCAGGCGACCTCCGTCGAGCGCGGGAAACGGAAGCAGGTTGAACATTCCGAGAGCCACCGAGATGAACATCAAGATCCACAAAAATGCCGGCAATCCGGCTTCCGCAGCCTCGGCGACCATCTTGCCCATCATCACCGGCCCTCCGATGCCCTCGGTGCTGCGACGCTTGACCATGTCCGCGAGTCCGGTGAGCTGCGCGACGGTCATTTGGAAGGGCAGGGCGATCGAGAGCTTGGCGGAATCCCAGGCCCCCAAGTTCTCGTAAAGACGGACCATCTTCGCACCGACGCCGATCTGGCCTCGGCCGCCGCGGTCGTCCGGGGTAATCGTCACTGGAGGCAACACTTGGCCCTCTCGCTCGATCAGGTATTCGGTCGGCTGACCCGCGCGTGGTGCGG
The DNA here is from genome assembly GCA_964495565.1 of uncultured Sandaracinaceae bacterium. Taxonomy (GTDB): domain Bacteria; phylum Myxococcota_A; class Polyangia; order Polyangiales; family Houyiibacteriaceae; genus SG8-38. Next base: position 11,490 of record CAZBWQ010000075.1, read on the forward strand.
TGGCGTCGATGAGCTCCGACACGTCTTCGATGCGCTCTCCGTTCGCCATCAAAATGACGTCGCCCTCCTGTAGACCCGCTCGAGCGGCGGGCGAGTCCGGGACGACGTGGCCGACCTGCATCGGCTCTGCCGGCTGCATCGGTGGAAGGGCATTGCTCATGCCGAGCGCGAACACGATGGCGGACGCGGTCAGGTAGTTGGCGATGGGCCCTGCGGCGATCGTGGTCACGCGCGCGGTCAAGCTCTTGTTCGGAAATAGCTCCGGATCGTCGGCATCGACCTCCTCGTTCGGGTTCATCCCGGCGATCTGCACGTAGGCCAAGAAGGGGATGATCGCGACTTGGAACACCGTCGGGCTCCCCTTGGGCTGGTAGCGAAACAACGTCGGCCCGAACCCGATGCTGAACCGCAAAACTCGCATCCCGAATGCGCGAGCGGCGAGGTAATGGCCCCCCTCATGGATGATGATCAACACCGAAAGGGCCACGACGGTGATGAGCACCTTGTAAAGCACGCTATCCACGCCCCCAGCATAACGCTCCAATTGGGGCCGTCGAGGCCGCGCTGGGGCATGCGGCCGCCGCCCAGCGGACCCCCCATTCGTCTAGTGAGGCTGGATCCCTACAAAAGGCGGGCAATTCGAGGCCTGAAAAAAGGTGGCTGATTATGCGAATCACTATCGCAGTCGAGGACGGTTTTGCGTACTATCCCGGCCACCTGGTGAACTGGGGTTGTTGTGGCTGTACATCATCGAAACGCGAAATCTCTGCTTTCATGCGTCACGTGGGTCCTCGCGTGTGCGCTCACACTCACCGCCTTGCTGTCTCCGCGGCCCGCTCAGGCCCAAGATGCCTTCAGCTGCATCGAAGAGCTCAGCGACGAGCACGTGCGCTATCGCATCCGCCACATCGAGGAAGAGCTCGACAAGGGCAAGAAGCACGCGACCCGCTGGCGTTACACCTGGATGGGGCTGTGGCTCGCCATCGGTGGTGCGACGACCTACTTGGCGATCGACGCCGCCAACGACGACGAGCAGTGGAACAAGTTCGGTTGGGCCTACATGGCGGCGGGCGCGTATTTCGTCGCAACCACGCACATGTTCATCCCCGCCCCCGACGTGTGGGGCGCCAAGCGCATCCGACGCATGGATGAAAGCACCGAAGAAGCAAGACGCGAGAAGCTCCGATACGCGACCAAGACCCTCCAGAAGGCCTCGAATGTCCAGGCGTTCACGACCGGGGCTGCCCCGATCGTCGGCTCCCTGATCTACGGCGTCGTCGGCGGTACGGTGAAAGCAACCCAGTGGACCGGCCTCAGCAGGGGGCTCACCGCGGGTTTGTACATCGCGCCCCCCGTCATGATGGGACTCCAGACGGCCACCGCTCCACGTGAGGCCGTGCTGGCATACGAGTCTTATCGAGGCATCGCGTGCTCGAGCAAGTATTACGATCGCGGTCGTGAAGGACCCGAGCTCGACTTCAGCATGAGCCCCGCCGGGGGAAGCTTCCGAGTCAGCTTCTGAGGAGAGACGCCTACTCGGTGTTCTTCTTGCGGCGCAGGCGGGCGCGCAGGCGAGCGGCGTAGCCCTCCTTGTTCTCCTGCTTGGCCCTCGACACCGCGAGCGAATCCTCTGGAACGTCGCGGGTGACGGTCGTGCCGCTCGCGACGTACGCGCCCTTCTTGACGGTCACCGGCGCAATCAACTGCGTGTCGCTTCCGATGAAGACTTCGTCTTCGAGCACCGTCGTGTGTTTCTTCTCTCCGTCGTAGTTGCAAAAGATGGTGCCGGCACCGATGTTCACGTTCCGGCCGATGATCCCGTCGCCCACGTACGACAGGTGATTGACCTTCGATCCCTCGCCAATCCTGGTCTTCTTGGTCTCGGAGAAATTCCCGACCTTGCTGCGTGGACCGAGCTCGCTCTGCGGTCGCAAGTGGCTGAACGGACCGACCTGCGCCCCTTCGCCGATGACCGAGTCCCGCGCCACGGAGTAGGGGAGCACGACCGCGTCTTTTTCCACCGTCACGTTCGTCAGCACGCAACCGACGTCGATCCGCGCCCCGCTTCGCACGACGCAACGACCGCGTAGATGCACGTTGGCTCCGAGGCTGGCTCCTGGCTCCACCTGGCACTGGGCATCGACGTACACGCTGTCGAGGTCCGCGATCACGACACCGCTGCGCGCGAGCTCTTCGGCCATGGTACGCCGGCGCGCCGCCGAGGCGACCGCGAGATCCCGTTGGTCGTTCACGCCGTTCAACTGGCTCATGTCTCCTCGAAGGTCTACCACTGGCCCCCGCTCGGCCGCCAGTGCCACGACGTCGGTAAGGTAGATCTCCCCTTGCGCGTTGTCGGGCGCGAGCTGGGCGAGCGCGTTGCGCAAGAAGTCTGCCTCCACGGCGTAAAGCCCGGGGTTGACCTCGCGAATCGCGCGTTGCGCGGCCGAGCAGTCCCGATCTTCGACGATCTCTACGATGGTGCCTGCGTCATCACGGACGATTCGGCCGTACCCGGACGGATCGGCGGCCTCGGCGGTGACGAGGGCCAATTCGGCCCCGGCGGCCCGGGCGCGCTCCACCAGATCCCGAAGCAAAGTCGACGGAATCAAGGGGCAATCGCCATAGAGAATTACCAATCGTCCGGCGAGCGTCGGTTCTGTGGTCACCGCACATCGCACGGCGTGCCCCGTCCCGCGCTGCTCGGCCTGCAGCACCACGTCGACATCGCGGCCGAAATGCTCGCGCAGCTCCGACTCCACCTGCCCGCGCCCGTGGCCCACCACCACGACACAGCGGGAAGCGCCTGCATCGAGCGCCGCCCTCACGACCCACGAAACCAGTGTCCGACCGGCGATCTCGTGAAGCACTTTGGGCCGCCCGCTCTTCATGCGCTTGCCCTCGCCGGCCGCGAGGATGATGGCGGTCCAAGAAGGTGAGTCGGGGATCGGCATCGCGCTCCAGCTCACGCCCTTCGAGTCAGGAAGGACGCCACTTTCGCCAGCGCGGCGAGGTCGTGTACGTCTTCGTCGAAGGCAGGCACTTCGACGATCCGCGTTTGTTGCCCGATTTCGTCGGCCAGCCGCTCGACCTGGGCTCGGTCTGCAAGCGCCGACTCCTGTTCGACGTGGAGGGCCTCGGCGAGCCGAGGTTGGAGGTGGGCAGCATCGACGAAGCTCGGCAGCACCGCTTCGAGCGCCGTGACCTGCTGATCGGCAGAGATGCGGGGCTCTGCGATCGGCAGGTGCACTTGATTGACGATGATCGCCTCGCGCTTCATGCCAGCCGCCTCCAGCTTATCGCTGAAAAAACGCGCTTCGCCAATGGCGAGGGGGTTCGGGCTGGTGACCAACACGAAGGCCACCTCCGGGCTTCGCAGGGCATCCGAGACTTGCTCGGCACGCTCCTTGAATCCGCCGAACAGGTCGTTGATGCCGCTGACGAACTCGGCGACCTGCTCGAGAAACTCGAGGCCGGTGATCTTGCCGATACCCCTCAGCAAGACGGTGGCGCCTCGGCCGACCAGCCCGAAGGCCTCTTTCCCGGCGCCTTCGAACACTTGGAGGAACCAGCGCATGGCCGGCGAGTCGATGGCATCGATCAAGCGCTCGGGCGCAGTCAGAAAGTCCAAGGCGCTGGCGGTCGGCGGCGTGTCGAGCACCACCAAATCCCATTTGGGGTCCTCCCGAACCTCGTGCAGCTTCTCCATCGCCATGTACTCTTGCGTTCCGGCGAGAGAGCTGGCCACGTAGCGGTAGATTTGGTTGTTGAGGATGCGGTCGCGCGCCTCCTCGCTCGAAGCGTACTTTTGTACGAGCCCATCGAACGTGCGCTTGGTGTCGAGCATCATGGCGGACAGCGAGCCCTTGCACTCGAGGCCGTTCCTCCGGAAGAGCGATGACGGCACCTCCTGCTCGCTCGTGGTCATCTCGTCGAGGCCCAAGCTGTTCGCGAGCCGGCGCGCCGGGTCGATCGTGAGGCACAGTGTTTTCTGGCCCTCCATCGCCGCATGCACGGCCAACGCGGCCGCGGTGGTGGTCTTGCCGACACCGCCGCTGCCAACCGTCACGACCACGCGGTGACTGCCGAGCACCTCCGCGAGACTCATTGCAGCGCGACTCTAGCAGCCCTGTCGAAGGTGTCGATTTGCCAGGGGAATCCAGTCGATCTGCGAAATCTTTGCTGCCTCGACCGTGGGATAATAGTCTACAAACACCTACATCAGGAGCCCTCATGCGCGAACGCCGACGACGCCGAAGCCACGATCCCTACCAAGCCCTCTGTCTGCAGCTGGAGCACGCGCGCTCGTCGGGCGAGCTCGATGCGATGGTCGTGGCCACCGACAACGGCTTGCTGGTGGCGGGTGCTGGGGAGCGCTCGGTCTGCGAAGCCCTCGGCGCGATCGCCCCGCTCATGGCCTCGACGACCTTCGACGGGCGCGTGCCGCGAGCGCTGGTCGGACAGCGCATCGGCGTCCGGCCCTTGTTCATGGATGGGGAGACGGTCTACTTGGCGAGCCTCGGTCGAACCGATGGCAGCGTGTCGATCCGAAGCTCCATGGGTGGCGTTTACCGCATTCTCGGCTACGCCCCGCCTCGCGACTCTCAGTTGCTGGTCAACTGACTCTGCACGGCGGCCAGCTCGGCCTGCCGTATGAGCGTCCGCGCCCCCTGCGACAACAAATGGTCGGCGACCTCCTCGCCGAGGGCATGAGCGAGCTCGGCGGCATCTGCGGAGCCGAGGTCGAGGTAGGTGTCTGCGGTGGCCGACAGCATTTGGTCGCCGTCGTAGGAGGCCACCATCGCTTCGAGCTTGAGCCTTCCATCCGTGGCGCTCGCATGTCCCGCGATCGACGAGTGGCAGTTGCCTTCGAGCTTCTGCAACATGGCCCGTTCCGCGGTTACCTGGATTCGTGACGCGGTGTCCTCGATCGTCGCCAGTTTCGCCCGGAGCGGGTCGTCGGCGAGGCGCCCTTCGATGGCGAGCGCACCCTGCCCAACGGCAGGGAGGCAGAGCTCCGGTGGCAAGACGACGTGGGGCGTCTTCGCGAGCAAGCCGGTACGCGCCAAGCCCGCCGCAGCCAGCACGATCGCGTCGCATTGGCCTTCATGCAGCTTGCGAATCCGAGTCTCGATGTTGCCCCGCAAGGGCACGAATTGCAGATCCGGCCGCTGCCTTTGAAGTTGGACCACCCGGCGCCGCGACGTGGTTCCGACCTTCGCGCCGCGTCCGAGCGACTCCAGCCCCACGCCGTCGACCGTGACCAGCACGTCTCGCGGGTCCTCGCGCACCGGCACGCACAGGATGCCCATGCCCTCGGCCAGCGGCACGTCGCCAGGTACGTCCTTGAGTGAGTGGACCGCGAAGTCGGCATCGCCCCGCACGACCACCGCTTCGACCTCGCTCACGAACAGACCCTTTCCTCCGACGTGCGACAGCGGCCGATCTTGAATGCGATCGCCCTGGGTGCGGACGGGGACTTCCTCGAGCGCGAGGTCCGGAAAATGATGGCGGAGCTGCTCCGCAACCCATCGTGTTTGTACCAGAGCGAGATTGCTGCCGCGTGTGGCGATTCGTAACTTCACTTCGGTTCACCCGTGGTGCCCGTCGTCGCGGGCGTGAGGTGCGCTAGATTGGTTTCGAGCTCACGCTCGATCGAGGTCGCTTCGGATTCGGAGGCTTCTTCGACGAGGTCGAACAGACGGCGAACCGCGTCGATCAGCAACGCGCCGTCGGGCTCCCCCGCACCCGCCTTGAGCTGCATCATCGGTTGGTGCAACAGCTTGTTGACCAACGACCGCGACATGGCTTCGAGGACGGCGCGATCGGCATCCGTGAGCCCTCGGAGTCGCAGCAGCGCGCGTCTGAGCTCTTCGTCCGCGACCTGACCGAACCTCTTCCGGAGCGCCACGATCGTGGGGGCGAGCTCCAGGGATCGTCTCCAACTCAAGAACGATTCGACTTCTTCTTCGATGATACGCTCGGCATGCGCGGCTTCGCGAGCTCGCACGGCGAGGTTTTCCTCGGCGACTTGCTGCAGATCGTCCACGTCGTAGACGAAGACGTTGTCCATGTTGCCGACGCGAGGATCGACGTCTCGAGGCACCGCGATGTCGATGATGAACAACGGGCGGTGGCGCCGCGTCCGGACCACGCCCTTCATCAGCTCCGGCGTCAGGATGAACTTGGGGCTCGCCGTGGAGGCGATGACGACGTCGGCTTCTGCAAGCTCCATGACCAGCCGCTCGTACGGCACGGCCCGTCCGCCGCACGCTTTCGCAAGCGCGCGGGCCCGCTCCTCGCTGCGATTGATGACGTGAAGCTGCGTTCCGGTTTGGCGCAGGCTTCTCGCGGCCGACTCACCCATCTCTCCGGCGCCGAGCAGCAACGTGCGGCGTCCTTCGAGGTTGCCGAAAATCTTCTTGGCGAGCTCGCAGGCGATCGAGCTGACGCTCACGGTACCCTCTGCGATCCCCGTTTCGTGGCGCACACGCTTGGCGGTGGCGAACGCTTGTGTGAAGCATCGGCCGAGGAGCGTGCCGACCGTTCCCGCGTTTCTCGCAGCGTCGAAGGCTTCCTTGACTTGCCCTAGGATCTGCGGCTCGCCGACCACCAATGAATCCAGGCTCGAGGCGACGCGAAAGACGTGTCGAATGACGTCGATGCCCCGCTCTTGATAAAGCACGCCGTCGGCGGCCGAGTTGGCGAGTCGGCGTTCGAGAACCTGCTTGGTCTGCCGGGCGGCCTCGAGAGGATCCGAGCTGGTCGCATAGAGCTCCACCCGGTTGCAGGTCGAGATGAGGAGGGCTTCGTCCAATCCGGCGTGGGTGGTGATCTCGCGCAGCTCTTGCTCGAGCCGGTCGGGCGAGACCGCGAGGCGCTCCCGGATCTCCACGGGAGCCGTCCGATGGGAAAGCCCTACGACGACGAAGTCGCGCATCATGCGTGCCCACCTGCTGCCGCTCGAACCGCGTATCCCACCAACACCAGAAGCGTGAACACGAAGCCCATCATCGTGCCCAGCGCGGCCTTGCGGCCTTGCCATCCGGCGGCCACGCGCAGGACGATCACGCCTGCGAAAATGCCCCAGGCCACCAAGCCCAGGGCCTGACTCACGTAGAACTGCCCGCCGTCGGATCGAAGCAACCAGAACGTGCCGGTGATCATGCCGAAGGTGAGTAGCGGGAACCCGATCAAGACCGCGCGCAAACCGATGGTGTCCAAGACGTCCAGCGAAGGCAGCCGCTGAAATACCCCGCTCAGCTGTCGGCGCCGCAGCAGGCGCTCTTGAAGCACGTATGCGATGCCCGCCGCAAACGCGAGACCGAACGCGATCAAACCCAAGATGTTCGCGGCGATATGCAACGTCAGCATCGCGGACTGAACTCCGGGAGACACGGGTGCATAGCTACTTCCGAGCCCCGACGCGAGGAATAGCATCAGCGATAGGGGTGCGACGAAAGCCCCCAGGACGGTGACGTCGAAACGATAGGACGCCAAGAGAAAGGCGATGCCCAAACCGAACGAGGACACACTCAAGATCTGCGAGATGTCCGAGAGCGGGAGCTCCCCCGGGGAGGGGGCCTCCAACATGAGAAACGCGAGGTGCGCCCCGAGCGCGGTGACGAAAACCGTTCCGGGAAGCCGCTGCGCCTTGCTCGAGCCCCGGATGAGGACGAAGAGATACAAGATGCACGCGATCGCGTAGAGGGCCGCGGTGGCAATGAAGAGGCCGGCTTTCATCGTTTCGTCGAGACCTTCTCGAATCTGGCGAAGAGCACGAAAAAGCCTACCACGAGGCCGTTTCGGGGGGTAGCCCACGGCCGGTCACGTTGACAACCGGACGTGCCGTCCTTAGTTAGTGTCGACCAGCAACCCCAACAGGAGCACAGATGGCCGGTCCCAACGTACACGCGGTAAACGACTTGAACTTCGACACGGAGGTGTTGCAGGCCGACGTGCCCGTCCTCGTCGACTTCTCGGCAGTCTGGTGTGGTCCATGCAAGCAGATCGCGCCGCTCATCGATCAGTTGGCAGACGAGTACGTGGGCAAGGTGAAGGTGACGCACCTCGACATCGACGAAAGCCCAGGCACTGCCTCGAAGTACGGCATTCGAGGCGTCCCGACGCTCATGGTGTTCAAGGATGGTGAGCTCGTCGCGCAGCACATCGGCGCCGCACCGAAGACCACCATCGCGCAGCTCATGGATCGCGCGCTCTAAACACCCGTGCTGCCGAATCCGCCGCGGCCGCGTTCGGTGTCTCCGAGCGCGGCTTCGTCGTTTACGGGGCAGATCTCGACCTGTGTGACGGGTGCGACCACCAGTTGGGCGATCCGGTCTCCGTGCGAAATCGTGAATGGGCGGCTTCCGTGGTTGACCAGGAGCACCTGAACCTCTCCGCGATAGTCCTCGTCGATCGTGCCTGGTGCGTTGAGCACGGTCACGCCGTGCCGTGCAGCCAACCCGGAACGCGGTCTCACTTGTCCTTCGTGACCGGCCGGTAGCGCGATTTGGAGGCCGGTCGGGACCCGAGCCCATCCCCCGGGTTCGAGAACGAGGGGGGCATCGAGGCAGGCCGCGAGATCCAATCCCGCGGCCCCGCCCGTCCTGTAGTGGGGCACGGTGGCCCCGGGGCGCATCCCATAGACGCGCAGCTGCATCATCAGTCGTTTTGCTCGGAGGCACGGGTTCGATCGCGATCCCGATCCCGATCGCGGTCTCGATCCCGATCGCGGTCTCGATCCCGATCGCGGTCTCGATCCCGGTCGCGGTCCCGATCACGGTCCCGATCCCGGCTGCGCTCCCGTCCGCCCGCCTGGGCGCGGTCGCGGTCCCGTCCGCCACGTCCGCCGCGGTCGCGGTCCCGTCCGCCACGTCCGCCGCGGTCGCGGTCCCGTCCGCCACG
>CAZBWQ010000076.1:0-20057 GCA_964495565.1 uncultured Sandaracinaceae bacterium
CTCTCGAGTCTCGAACCTCCAAGCTCGATCCTCTGACCCAGGCCCGGGGATCGAGGATCGCGAGCCGGGGTTCGTGGTCCGAGACTCGCGGCCCGAGACCCGGGCTTGTATGGTCCGTGATTCAGCTTCCGGCGAGGGTCATGGAGGAGACGCGGAAGGTGGGGGAGGCGGTGGCGGTGCGATGGTCGAGATCGTCCGCCACGACGTCGATCCGCTGCAAGAGCTGGTCGAGATTCAGCGAGATGGTGACCTCGGACACCGGCTCGGCGAGCTCTCCATTGCGAATGCAAAACCCCGACGCCCCACGGCTGAAGTCGCCGGTCACCGCGTTGAAGCCAAAGCCCATCATGCTGGTGACGTAAAACCCGTGACTCGTGCTCGCGATGAGCTCGTCGCGCGACACGTCCCCTGGCGCCAAGATGAAGTTGCTCGTCGAGGCCGACACCCCGCCCGAGGGGGATCGTGATGCACTGGCCGTGCTTTGCAGACCGAGCTTGCGGGCGCTGTAGCCGTCCAACAAATAACTCCGCAACATGCCGCGTTCGACTACCGTGTTCCGGCGCGAGAGCAGACCTTCTCCATCGAACGGACGCGAGCCGGGAGCGCGAGCGATCAAGGGATCGTCGATGATCGTGACCAAGTCGCTCGCAATGCGAGTATCGACTCTTCCGACCAAATAGGAGCTTCGACGCCAAATGGCGCCGCCCATCACGCACCCCGCGACGAGCCCCAAAATCGAGCGAGCCGCGTCCTTGTCGAAGATGACTGGGAGCTCTTGGGTCGGAAGCTTCTTCGCGCCGAGCTGCGCAATCGTGCGGCGCGCAGCCTCTGCGCCTACCGCGTCACTCGGCTCCAGATCGGCGTAGTGACGCGCAGCGGACCAGTGGTAGCCGCTGCGCTTCTTCCCATCGGCATCGTCGGCGACTGGATTGACGAAAAGCGATGCATAGGTGCCACCGTAGCTTCCCGCGAAACCGCCGCTCGTGACCAGCACGCTCGCGCCACGTGCGCGCGAGAACGAGGCCCCCTCACTGTTGGTAATCCGCGAATCGAACGCAAACGCCGCGCGCTCTCCCTGCAGTGCCCGATCGAGCGCTTCGTCGGCCGAGATGCCGCCGACGGCCGCGTCGAAGGTATCCAAGTCGGTCCACTGCGACTCGGTGGAGAGTGCCGATGGGTCGGGCGGTCCGGCGAATTCGTCGGGCTCACTGAGTCGCGCGAGCTCGAGCGCATCCTCGATGAGAGTCTGCTGCCCCGAGGGGCTCAAATCACTCGTGTAGGTCGACGCCACCCGCTTCCCAACCATGACGCGAAGCCCGAGCGCCCTCGATCCGGCTTCCTCTACGAGCTCCGGCTCGTTCATGCGGACGCGGACGGACAAATGAGAGCCTTTGTGCACGCCCGCCTCTGCGACGTCCGCGCCAGCCGCGAGCGCCCGCTGGACCACGTCGCGACCCAGCTCCATCAAGGGTTTCGTTTCGTCGTCGATCCCCGTCATCGAGCGGATACCTGCGTGCCCCCGACGGTCATGGAAGCGATCTTGATCGTCGGGCAACCGACACCGACCGGTACGGACTGACCTTCCTTGCCGCAAGTCCAGATCCCGTCGGAAGTCTCGAAGTCGTGTCCGAGCATGACCACGTTGCGCATCGCGTCCGGTCCATTTCCGATGAGATTGACGCCTTTGAGGGGCGCGGTGATTCGCCCATCTTCGATCAGGTAGCCTTCGGTCAGAGAAAACACGAAGTCTCCGTTCGAAATGTCGACCTGCCCCCCGCCGAACTTCTTGGCGTAGACGCCACGGCGGACGCTTCGGATGATGTCATCGGGCGCGTCGCGTCCTGCGAGCAGCATCGTGTTGGTCATCCTCGGCATGGGATGCGAGCGAAAGCTTTGCCTCCGCCCATGGCCGTCGGGTGTGGTTCCGAAGAATTGCGCGCTGTGACGATCCTGCATGTACCCCCTCAGCACGCCGTTCTCGATGAGGACCGACCGCGTCGGCAGCTGACCCTCGTCGTCGACGTTGATCGAACCGCGTGAGCTCGGCAGCGCTGCGTCGTCGACGACGGTGCAGAGCTCGCTCGCGACGTTCTGCCCGACACGGTCCGAGTAGTTGCTCGTCTTCTTCCGGTTGAAGTCCGCTTCGAGCCCATGGCCCACCGCCTCATGGAGCAAAATTCCGCTGTCCCCGGGCGCGAGCACCACGTCCATTTCACCCGCGGGAGCCTCTCTGGCATCGAGCATCACCAACGCCTGCTGCACGGCTTGCTCGGCATGCCACTCCGGGCTCTTGTCCTCGAAATACTCGAGGCCACACCGACCCCCTCCACCCGAGGACCCGGATTGGCGCTTCTCGCCGTCTTCGGCGATGACGCGAATTCCGAAACGGATGAGGGGCTGCCGGTCACGCGCCATCTGGCCCAGGCTGTTCGCGACGAGAATCTCTCTCACGCTCTCCGCAAACGAGCCATCGACCCGAACGACGCGGGGATCGGATGCGCGCGCCGCGCGATCGGCACGCTCCAAAATCGCCTTCTTCGCGAGCCCGTCGACGTCCAGCGACTCCTTCGACACCGCATAGCGACTGGGAGTATCGCGCATCTGCACCCGGACCGGGGCGACGGGGTCACCTCCAGCGGCGATTTGCGCCGCCGTCTCCGCAGCGCGCTTCATCGCGTCGAACGAGAGCTCTTCGCAATACGCGTACCCGGTCGCATCGCCTTTCATCACTCGAACACCGAGACCCATCGACACGGAACGCTGCGCCGACTTGAGGATCTGCTCGTCGTACAAATAGCTGCCACTGACGAGGTACTCGAAAAACAGGTCGGCGTAGTCGCCGCCTTTTTCGAGAGCGATCCGCAGGAGCCGTTCGGCGATGTCCGCGTCGATGGCGTGCGAGCCCGTCTCGGCAAAAGGTGCTTGGTATCGGCCGTTCATCGATGGGTTGCACTGTAAGGCTGCAACCGGTTCCTCGCTAGCGAGTTCCGCGAAGGAAGGCAATTATCGCGTCGATGATGCGTTCCTGTCGAGCTTTTCCGAGGCCCGCGAAGATGGGGAGCGCCAAACATTCCCGGCTCGCCTGCTCGGAAACCGGCATGGAACCCTCGCCATAGCCGAGGTGCCGAAAGCATTCCTGCAAATGCAGGGGAGTCGGATAGTACACGGCGGTTTCGATCCCGTTGGCGTCGAGATGCGCCGCGAGATCATCACGACGCGAGGTGCGGATGACGTACTGGTTGTAGACGTGGCCGTGGACTCGTCGCGCGGGAGTCGAGAGGAGATCGCGGTCCAAACCCGAGCTCGAGAAAGCCTCGTCGTAGCGTTCGGCGTTTTCGCGGCGAGCCCTGGTCGAGCTCTCGAGAAGAGGCAGCTTGACGCGCAAGAGGGCCGCCTGCAGCGCGTCGATCCGGAAGTTCCCGCCGACCAGTCGATGGTGGTATTTCGGTTTGCTCCCGTGCGCTCGAACGATGCGGGCCTTTTCGGCGAGCGACGCCTCCCGGGTAGTCACCAGACCGGCATCGCCGAAAGCGCCGAGGTTCTTCGAGGGGAAGAAGGAGAAGCAGCCATACTTCCCGAGAGCGCCGACGGGGCCGATCGGCGAGACCGCGCCGACGGCTTGCGCCGCGTCTTCGATGACGTCGAGGCCGTGCCTCTTCGCGACCCCCAGCAGAGACTCCATGTCACACGGCTGACCGAACAAATGAACCGGCACGATCGCGCGTGTACGCACGGTCACCGCGTCCGCGATTTGCCCGACGTCGATGTTGAAGGTGTCGGGTTCGATGTCGACGAACACGGGCGTTGCGCCGACTCGTGCGATGCATCCGGCGGTCGCGAAAAAGCTGTAGGGGGTGGTGATGACCTCGTCGCCCGGTCCGATGCCGAGCGCCATCAGCGCCAGGAGCAGCGCGTCGGTGCCGCTCGAAACGCCGATCGCGTGCTCGATCCCGAGGGATTCGCCCATCTCGCGCTCGAATGCCTCGACCTCCGGGCCCAGGATGTAGCGTCCGGATCGGATGACGTCGGATGCTTTTTGGACGAGTCGATCGAGGATTGGGGCGTTCTCGGCAGCCACGTCCAACATGGGTATCGAATCTCGGGGCACGCTACCCACCCACCCGTCGACAGTGGCCCTCTGTCAGCTCGTATCGGTCGCCGCAACGAACGCACGCGCCGTCGGCGGGCAGCACTTCCCCGCAACGACACGCCCACCCGGTACGACGCGCTGGATTGCCCATGACGACGGCGTGAGACGCGACGTCTTTGGTGACCACGGAGCCCGCCCCGACCAGCGCGTACGAGCCCAGGGTCACGCCGCATAGAATCGTGGCGTTCGCGCCGACGGTGACGCCGCGGTGAACCACCGTCGGTGCAAACTCGTCCTTGCGCTCGACATGGGCGCGCGGCGTGATCACGTTGGTGAAAACACAGCTCGGTCCGAGGAACACGTCGTCGTGGATGGCGACCCCCTCGTACACGGACACGTTGTTTTGAATCTTCACTCTCCGGCCGATCTCGACGCGAGGTCCGATGTAGACGTTCTGGCCGAGAGTCGACCCGGCGCCAATCGTCGCACCTGCGCACACGTGCGTGAAGTGCCAAATCCGAGCACCGGAGCCCACCTTGGCCCCCTCGTCCACCACCGCGGTGTCGTGAATGAATGGATCGCTCACCCGAGCCCTCCGCGAGCCCTTTCGCTCGCCTCATGCTGGTGAGCTTAGCAGGCCCGCGCGCTTTCCCGAAAACCGTCGCTGGTGGGCGCGCTCCGCTATCGCAACATGGCCCTGCATTCGCTCACGTACTTGCCGCGGCCACGCGCCACGCATCGTTGGTAGGCCTCCGTCGCACCTTGCCGATCCCCGCGAAGCTGACGCGCCGCACCGAGCGTGACCCATCCCAGCGCGTTGGTCGGATCGAGCTTGGTCGCGCGCCCCGCCAGCTCGGCGGCCTCACGCGCGTGCTGCCTTTCCAGCATCAAGCGCGCCAGCTCGGAGAGCGCGTCGCTCGACTCGGGGTTGAGCTCGATGGCGCGCCGATACGCTGCCGTCGCTCTCGATCCCCGCTTGAGCCGGCGGGCCAATTCGAGCTGCGCTTCGAAGGTATCCGGAGCGCCCGTCGGGGCATAGATCGAAGGGACCGCCGGCTCCGCTGCAGATCGAGGCTCCGCCGGCTGCTCTCCGAGCGCTTCGGTCGGCTCGGTCGGCTCGGATGACTCGACAGCCTGCCCGGGCTCCGTCGAAGAAGGCGTGGGCTCGACGCTTGGCCTCGGCTGGATCGCGACGGCCCGCGCCGTTTGCGGTCCGGACGCGGCTTCGACCGCCGTGTCGGGCTCACTGGGTGGCATCGAGAGCCAGTACGCGACCGCCCCGATGCCACACGCGACGGTGAGCGCCAAGAGCACCCAGCGCAGCTTCGTGGGAGGAGGCGCTGCATCGTTCTTCGGTGTGCCCCGGGACGTGTCGGGCCGTTTCGGGGCGTCCTCCGGACGGGCTTCTTCCTCGAATACCTGAGCATACGTCAGCGGAGGCGGATCGACCTCCGGTGGCTCGTGGTAGTCGGACACCGCGTCGGGAGACGGCTCCTCTTCGACCGACACGCCCTCGGTGACCTCTTCGTGCGGCGGCGCGCCAGGCGGCTCGGAACGCACGAACGGCGCAGGAGGCGGATCCGAGTCGATGGCCTCGATGGCTTCCTCGACCTCGGGATCCGCTCGAAGCTCGTCGAGGGTCCGATCCCAACGTCCCAGCTCCGCCGTCTCGCGCGAGGAGATGTCATCGATGCGATCGATGTCGGCGGCGCGTCCTGCCCAGCTCAAGATCGTGTGGCCGGCGCGGCCCGGGGTCTCCGGACGGACCGCTTGGAAGCCCTTGGGGGTCTTGTGTCGAAGCTCGGCCATTTTCGCAGGGGGTGGCGCGGGCTTCCATCCGGGCTCGTCTTCCACGAAGCCGGGATCGCGATCCTGACGCGACACGGGTGGATCCGAGGGCCTGAGGATCTCCTCGTCGTGGGCATCGGCGTGGATCCGTGGCGACGGCAGCGAGACTGGGGTCGATCGGCGATCCGGAGGCACCGACTCGGGCTCCGGCTCGAGCTCGTCGGCCATCGGAACGACCAAGTCCATGTCCGTGGCCGTCACAGCGGTCGCGCTGCCTTCGAGGCGTGGTGACGGGGGTGCTGCCAAGGGCGGTATTCGCTCGAGCGGCGCGCCGGCAGGACCGGGAATCGTGCGGGCCCCGGCGCGGCGAACCGGAGCCGAGGACTGGACCGACACCTCGGATACGATTGGAATGCTTCCCCGGCTCTGCCCCGCCTCCTGCACCATGCCCTCGAAGTAGAGGTCGACCACCTTGCGAAGCGCGTCCAGATGATCGCCACCGTGGGCCCGCAGCACCTCCCCGATGGTTCGCTCGCCGTCGATGAGCCGAAGCATCTCGTTTTGCTCGTCCGGAAGCTCGCTCAACCGCTCTCGAAGAATCTCCGCGTCGACCTCCAGAGCCGCATCGAGTGAAGGAAGCAGCTCGAGCAGTCGGCTCCATTCGTCGAGCCGGCGCATTCCCTCCATCAGCAGCGCTTGCGTCGCACGATGGACGGTGCGGTGAGTCAGGCTCACGCGGCGAAACTCCAGATCGAAGGTGCCATCGTGCCACAAGAGCTGACGATAGATCGCGTCCTCTCCTCGGAGCTCGTCGACGCTCGCGTCGATGACCGCCCCCGACTCGAAGGAAATGCGGCCTCTCTGTCCGTCGGAAGACACCAAGGTCAGGATCCCGGACTTGCGACTCACGTCGATCGTCTGCAGCAAATCCACCACGCTCATCTCGGACAGGGAGCCGCTGAATCGCGTGCGGGAGCCCTGTGACTTGCGCGCCAATCCCGCTCGCGCCTGGCGCGCCAGCTCGATCCCGACCCGCGCCACGACTTCGCGAATGTAGATGGGCTTGGTCAAGTAGTCTTCGACGCCCAGCTCGAGGCCGCGGATCTTGCTCTCGATCGAGCCGTCGCTCGACAGGAACATGAATGGAATGTCGGACCAATCGTCGTTCTGACGGAGCTTTTCCACGAACTCGAACCCGTTCATGTCCTCGAAGTCGGTGTCGGAGAGGATCAAATCCGGCTTGTTGGTGCTCAAAATCTCGAACGCCTTCCCCACGCTCGGACACGCAGCGACGTTGTATCCGGCATTGCGGAGGCTGACCTCGAGCACGCGCAGGCTTCGGGGATCGGCATCGACGACGAGGAGGTTTTGCTTGGTCACAGCAGCCTTCGGGTAGCGGCAGTGTGCGAAGGAGGCGAGCCGCATGTCAAGCATGCCCTGGCCTCGGGAACGTGCTAATTTCGAGGAGGTGAGATGAGCAAGCGAGGGGGAGCGCTAGGCGTGATCATCGGAGCAGTCTTCGTGTTGACTGCCTGCGAAAAACCACGCGCCGAAATGGGTTTCACCGAGGTCGATCCGGACTTCGGGGGCCTGCAGGGTGGCAAGACGGTTCGCGTCGTCGGACGTCACTTGCGTCTCGACATCGGATATGCGGTCTATTTCGGCGAGCTGCGATCCCCCCAGGTATCGTTTCAAAGCGACGAGGCTCTGGAAGCCGTCACACCGCGACGCACGACGCCAGGGTCCGTGGACGTGACCATTCGAGCCGACAACGGCTCGGTTTTCGTGCTCAAGCAGGGTTTCGAGTACATCGATCAGGCGGGCAACTTGTTGGCCGAGCCGCAATCGCCTTGAGGCCCGCCGGGCCTCAGGTCCCCGCATCGACACCTGCATCCGGCTCCAACTGACAAACGCCTGCGAGGCAGGCCAGACCGAGCTCACATTGCGAGGTCCGCGTGCAGGGCTCGCCGAGCTGTTTGTCGGTGATGTCCCGGCCGCAACCGAGAATCGACAGACAAAGCGCCAGCAACAGGAACAGGCGGACCATGTCGGAGACGATAGCGCAGGCCATGCACGGACACCACGCCGGGCACGCCAACAGCTGCTAGGCTCCGGCCGTGGACGTACGGCTCCTGATCACGGAGCTCTTCGAGAAGCTCAGCCTCATCGCAACGGCGGGCCTACTGGGCGTGCTCGTTCCGCCACTACGGAACCGTCTGCTGGGCGTCGGCCGGCCGCGCGACATCGGCGTGGCGATGATCTTCGGCGTCCTGCTCTCCTTGTGGGGCTCGACGATGGGCTTCAACTGGCTCGGCCACCATCTCAACTTCCGGGCGATCGGAATCATCATCGCGGGCATCCTCAGCGGCCCCCGCGCCGGAGCAGCGGCGGGCTTTTTGGGCGGCGGCTTCTACGTGTGGCGGGTGGTTCCCGAGTCGTTCCCCTGGGCGATCTTGGCTTCCGTGCTCGATGGATGGTTGGCCGGCCGCATGTCGGTGCGGCGCCAGCAGATGTTCGTGGGTTGGCGCGTGCTCGGCGCCGCCGCGGTGGTCCAGCTCGCCGGGCTCTCGGTCACGAGCGTCGGCATTGCGGCGTCGGGAACCAGCTGGGTCGCGGCCCTTCCCTCCCTCATCGCGCAGCTCGCGGGTGCCGCCATCGGTGTCGCCTTGTTCGTCAACGTCGCCCTGGTCGTCATTTCGCGTCAGGAGCAAGCCGTCGCTTTGGTCGAGGCCAAGGCGGCCGCGAACGCGATGTCCCTGGCCGCGCTCCGCAGCCGCCTCGAGCCCCATTTTCTATTCAACGCCCTCAACACCGTCCGTGCGACCATTCGACGTGACCCGGAGCAAGCACGCTCGTTGGTCTCGGACCTCGCCGACCTCTACCGCTACCTGTTGCATCACCCGTACGATGCATCGGTCGCGAACGAGGTCGAGCACGCCTGCGCGTATCTCGCCATCGAACGAGCTCGGCTGGGTGAAGGGCGCCTCGAGGTCCACACCGAGATCGACCATGGAGCCCGCGATGCCCGCGTCCCGGCTCTGCTCCTGCAACCGATCGTCGAAAATGCCGTGAAGCACGGCATCACACCGAAGCACGGAGTCGGAAAGATCAGCATACGGGCTCACGATCTCGAAGATCGAGTGCAGATCGAGGTGGAAGACGAGTCGGACGGTCTGCGCGAAGGAACGCCGACCAAAGGACTGGGGATGGCGTTGCAGACGTTGAGGAAACGACTCGATCAGCAGTACGAAGGCCGAGCACGTTTGCAGCTTTCTTCGCGTTCACGGGGTACGCTGGTCACCGTGGAGCTTCCCAAGGAGACCATGAGCATGGGAGAGAATCTTTGAATCTGCGCGCAATCGTGGTCGACGACGAGCCGCTGGCCCGAGACGAGCTGCAGTTTCTACTCAGCCAGTGCGAGGACGTCGAAGTGGTCGGGGAAGCACGGAACGCGCAGGAGGCGCGATCCTTGTGCGAGCAGGCCGAGCCAGACGTCGCTTTCGTCGATCTTCGAATGCCGGGCCCCGACGGGGTGGCTTTGGCCGAAACCTTGCTCGCGAGCCACCCCGACATGAGCGTCATCATCGTCTCGGCGCACGACGAAGGCGCCCTACGGGCATTCGAGGCGCGGGTGGTCGACTACCTTCTCAAGCCGGTGCGTCTCGAACGTCTCCGCCAAGCGGTCGAGCGTGTTCGCGAGAGCTCGTCGGCCAGAGCATCGGGCGGCCCTGGGCGCCTCGATCGGATCGCAGTGCGCCGCAAGGACGCGTACGTCGTGGTGGAGCTGGACGACGTCGTCTTCTTCGAGGTCAAAGACGAGTTGGTGTGGGCGGTGACGGCAGACGACCGGTTCGCCATCGACAAGACTCTGGCGACGTTGGAGCAAGAGCTGGACCCGGAAGCCTTTTTTCGATCCCACCGCGGATTCATCGTCCGTTTCGACCGGATCCGCGGAATCGAGCCGAGCGGCGCTGGCACCTATCAGCTCCGGCTCGACCATCCCGAAACCCCCAAGATTCCTCTCGCGCGGGAGCGAGCCAAGAAGCTTCGTGAACGCATTCCATTTTCGGGTTGACTACGACAAAGCGCTCGCGCCGACCGTCGGGGGTGGTAAACGAGCCTCATGAACGGGATGATCCTTTCCCCCTGGGTCTCGGTGAGCGTCGTAGCGATCACGCTGGTGATCACCGGGTGCAAGAACGGCAGGAGCAGCACGACGCCCGCGGAAGCAAGTGAGCCGGAGCCGCAGTCGACGGGCACCATGAGCCTGACGGGCATGTATTCCTACATGGCGGACGCCGCGTCGTTCGTCGATTGCGCGACCGGAGCTCGATGGCCGGTGGCCACCGAGGAAGACAACGCCGCCTTGGAGCGAGCTTACCTTCGGCACAAGCCCGGTCCGGGTGAGCCCCTTCGGGTCGACGTCGAGGGTCGCGTGGAGCCCCGCCCCAAGATCGATCAGCCCGGGGTGCAGCCAACCTTGATCGTCGAGCGCTTCGTGGGAGCCTGGCCCGGAATGACCTGCGAGAAGAGCTCGGTCCCCTTGGAAGAGACGCACTGGGTGCTCGTGGAGCTTCGAGGCTCCCCGGTGGAGCCCGGCCCCAACCAGGCAGCGCCACACCTGGAGCTCCATGCGAAGAAAGCGAGCGCCTACGGTTTCGGAGGTTGCAACCGGTTCTTCGGCTCGTACCAGAGCTCCGGCGACACCCTCGAGCTCGGGCCGCTGGGAGCCACGCGAATGGCCTGTCCCGAAGGCATGGACCGGGAGCAGGAGCTCTTTCGTGCCCTCGAGTCGGTGAATCGGTACGAGATTCGAGACTCCGCGCTTCTGCTGTATGCAGAGGACCAACTGGTCGCGCGATTCGAGGCACGAGCTCGGGTAGAATGACCCGGGCATGACGCTCGTCTTCGACGTATACGAGCTCGATTCGGCCCGACGGGAGCTTCGCGTCGATGGGGTGGTCCAGCCATTGCAGCCACAGGTGTTCGAGCTCCTGGCCTATTTGGTGGAGCACCGGGACCGTGTGGTTCCCAAATCCGAGCTGTTGGACGAGCTATGGCCCCACGCCGTCGTGACCGAAAGCTCTCTGCAGCGTGCGGTCAGCCTGGCTCGCAGCGCCCTCGGAGCGAAAGGGGCCGAGCTGATTCAGACGTACCCCAAACAGGGTTACCGATTCATGGGAAGCGTGCGGACCGATCCAGAGCTTTCCTCGGAGCCGACGTTGGTCCCGCGTTACGCGAAGAGTGGGGACGTTCACATCGCATACTCGACGATCGGGGCGGGCCGGCCGGACATCGTGATCGTCAATGGCTGGATCATGCCGATGCGTGCCATGTTTCAGCATCCAGGGCCCCGCTCCGCACTGGAGGCAATTTCCCAAATTGGACGCGTGATCATCTTCGACAAACGAGGCACTGGGCTTTCCGATCGAGTCAAGGAGCTTCCGAGCCACGAGCAGCGAATGGACGACTTACGCGCCGTTCTCGATGCCTGTGGATCCGAGCAAGCAATCCTCATCGGGATTTCGGAGGGAGGGGCGCTCGCGATGTTGTGCGCGGCGACGTACCCGGAACGGGTGCGCGGACTCGTCCTTTGCGGGGCGTTTGCTCGCATGACCCAGTCGGCGGACTACCCGTGGGGTTATGCGGCCGAGGAGATGGACAAGCTGAAGGGTTACATCCGGGAGGCATGGGGAAAAGGGGCCTCGCTTCGGGCCATCGCACCGAGTCAGCTCCGCGATCCATCCTTCGTTCGGTGGGTCGCGTTCGCCGAGCAAGAAGGAAGCAGCCCAGGCGGGGCTCTCGACCTGCTCGAGATGAATCTCCGTCTCGACCTTCGTGAGCTGTTGCCTTCGATCCGGGTGCCGACCGTAGTGATGCAGGCGGCGGACGACAAGATGATCCATCCCGGCAATGGCCCGTTTCTCGCTACGCACCTTCGAGGTGCTCGCTATGTCGAATCACCGGGCGATGATCACGTATTCTTCTTTCGCAACCGAGAAGAGATCCGCGACTCCGTTCGCTGGATCTTGGCTGAAACGACGTCGTCCCCGACGGACGATCGTTTCTTGAGCACGGCGTTGGTCGCCCACGTGCATGGGAATGCAGACGTAACGGCTTGGACCGAGGAGGTTCGCCGGTTTCGGGGCCACCTTCGAGGAACTGGATGGAGCGCCTATTTCGACGGGCCGATTCGAGCGCTCCACTGTGGTACCGCGGTGGCCAATCGCACGGCCGTTTCTTGCGGCGTCCATATTGGCGAGCTCGTCGGTCATGGTCCCATGGCAACAGGGCCTGCGTTCGCCGTCGCCGAAGCGCTCGCCGCGAAGGCACCGCGAGGCTCGGTATGGTCCTCTCACGTGGTCGCAGATTTGGTGCCGGGGTCGGATTTGCGATTCTTGGACACGGGACAGCAGCTCGAAGCACAGGGCCGACCGTGGTCCGTATTGGAAGCCCGCCGCCACAGATAAGAATTGCGTAAGGTCCCGGAAAGGACCTTCGCTGCCTCCCCCGATACCTTGGATTTCGAAGGAGGAAGCCATGCAAATTTCGACGAATTTCGATACGTTTGAACGTCCGATCCGCACTCTCGAGGTTCGAGTCCCGAGCCGGTTTTGCGGTCCGCCCGGTTCGGGCAATGGGGGCTACACGGCCGGCTTGCTCGGCAAACAATTGGGGTCTCGAGCCGAAGTCACCCTGAGGCGCCCGATCCCACTCGATGAGCCGCTGGAAATTACCTCGGATTCGTCACATCACTCGGTGTTGTGGCACGACGGATTCGGGATCGCGGAAGCCCACGCCGCAGAGCTCGACCTGGACGTTCCACGAGGCGTGAGCTTTTCCCATGCAGCAACCGCCCGCGTTCGATTTCCAGGCTACCGTGTCCACCCCTTTCCCCACTGCTTCGTGTGCGGAACCAGGCGCGGCTATGATGACGGGATGTGCCTCTTCACTGGGCCGGTCGAAGAAGGCGTGGTAGCCAGCTCGTGGGTCCCATCCGCGGATTTCGGCGATGCGAGGGGCCACGTCGCGCCCGAGGTCGTTTGCGCGGCGCTGGATTGTCCGGGCGCATGGAGCCTGATCGCACAGTACGAAATCACCAAGCCGATCGTGCTGGGCAAAATGACCTATCGGATCGACCGTTCGATCGTCGCTGGCGAACCGTACGTCGTGATGGGCTGGGCGCTCGGACGCGAACGGCGGAAAAGCTACTGTGGCACGGCAATCTACGATCCGTCCGGCTCGGTCTGCGCCTTCGCACGTTCGATTTGGATCGAAATCGGCTAGTCGTGACCGAAGCGCCAGCGGTGCTTCAGGTCGTCCACTTCTTCACTGCGGTCTCCCTCGTACGTGATGAGACCGTGGCTCTCGAGCGTGTCGACCAGTTGCTCGGCCTCGAGTTGGGAGCATTCGAGCAGATCGACGATCGCGGCTCGGAGGGCGCTCTTGCCGCGAACGTAACCGACGGGCGCCCTCGTGCGGAACCGGTCCTCCAGTTGGCGCCGCAACACATTCAGGTCAAGGTCTTTCGGGAGGCTCACCTCCTACATCTAGGCCGCAGCTCCCCCGAAAGCAACGCAGCCGCTTCGACGCCTACTCCAACGTGCACAAAGAAATCATCAACGGAATCGTCATGCTCATGGGCCTCGGCGCGTTCGCCCAATGGTTGGCATGGCGCTTGAAGGTTCCATCCATCTTGATGCTTTTGGCAGTCGGTTTCACTGCGGGGCCGATCACGGGCGTGTTCCAGCCCGAGCAAGTGCTGGGGTCCCTCACCTTTCCTTTCGTATCCCTGGCAGCGGCCGTCGTGTTGTTCGAGGGCGGGCTGACGGCGAGCTGGGAGGAGATGCGGCACGTCGCGACACCGGTCCGGCGTCTGATCTTCATCGGAATCCCGATCACCTGGGGCGTTCTCTCGGCGGCCGGTCACTTTTTGCTCGATCTGCGGATCGAGATCGCCTTGCTTCTCGGCGGCATCTTGGTGGTGACGGGGCCTACCGTCATCGGGCCGCTGCTTCGCCATGCTCGCCCACGGGGAAGCGTGGCATCGGTTCTCAAGCTCGAAGGCATCATCAACGATCCGATCGGCGCGATCCTGGCGGTGCTCGTCTTCCAGGGCATTCGCGCCGAAGAAATCGACCGCGCGTTCTCGGTCATCAGCGCGGGAATCGCCAAGGCGATCTTGTTGAGCTGCGCGCTCGGGTTCGGCGCTGCATGGCTCTACGTGAAATTTCGGGAGCGAAACCAGCTTCCCGGTTTTCTCCACAACGCGGTCCTCCTTCCTTTCATGCTCGTGG
Source organism: uncultured Sandaracinaceae bacterium (assembly GCA_964495565.1). GTDB lineage: Bacteria > Myxococcota_A > Polyangia > Polyangiales > Houyiibacteriaceae > SG8-38. The sequence continues at coordinate 14,176 of CAZBWQ010000076.1, forward strand.
TTTACGCGACTGCCAACCAAGCCCAGGAAGAGTCGGGGCTCCTCGCCGTGACGGTCATGGGTATCGCCCTCGCTTCGCAGAAGCGCGTCGACATCGAGGGCAGCATCGAGTTCACCGAACACGCCCGCGTTCTGCTCATTTCGATGTTGTTCATCTTGTTGACGGCACGGATGCACGTCGACGACATCCTCGGATTGCCATGGACGGCCTTGGGATTCGTCGGGGTCGTCATCTTGGTTGCTCGCCCGGCGAGCGTCTGGATCTCGACGGTAGGCGCAGGGCTCACCGGTCGGGAGCGATTGTTCCTGAGCGCGATGGCCCCGCGAGGTGTCGTCGCGGCCGCCGTCTCGTCGGTCTTTGGGCTCGAGCTGGTCAACGGGGGATACGACGACGCGGTGATCTTGATGCCGGTGACCTTCGTGGTCATTGCGCTCACGGTCTTGACCTCGGGGTTGTCGGCCACGCCTCTGGTTCGATGGCTGGGGCTCGCGCGGGAGGCGCCTCAAGGCGTCGTGATTCTCGGAGCCAACTCGGTGGGGCGAATTCTCGGGACCGCGATCCAGGACCGAGGGTTTCGAGTCATCATGGTCGACTCCGATCCGATCAAGGTGGATCAAGCCCGCGCCGTCGGTCTGGAAACGGAAAAGGGAGAGATCCTCTCGAGGCGCGTGCTCAGTCGCATGGACTTGGGCGACATCGGTCACTTCGTGGCGCTCACGCCGAACGACGACGTGAATACCCTCGCGGCCGCGCACTTCCGCAAGATCGTAGGCCCCGACCACGTCCATCAGGTCCATCCGAGCAGTGAGCTCGGACGGGCCGAGCCCGAATACGCCCACGAGCTTCAAGCGCATCACGTGGCTGGTGGCAAGACCCTCGACCAACTTCACTCGTTGACCAAATCGGGAGGTGTCATCCGAAGCGTGAGTCTTGCCGCCGATGATTCGGTCGACGAGGCCACCCGTGAGCTCGGCATGGATGCGGTCGCGTTGTTCATCGTCACGGAGGAGAACAAGCTCGCGTTCGTGCATCCCGACGACGAGAGCTTCCCGGCTGGCAAGCTCGTCGTCTTGACCCCGCCATAGCCAGCGCGCATCGGTCCCTCGGAGGTGGCGAATGAAGATCGGAATCGTGCCCGTCAACGTCGGTGGCCCGCAAACCGCCGAGCAAATGATCGAAGTGGCGCAGCACGCCGAAGCGGCCGGAATCGAGTCGGTGTGGACTTTCGAGCACGTGATCGTGCCCCTCGACTACGATTCGCGATATCCTTACGACCGGTCGGGCAAGATGCCCATCGGACCCGACGCCTGGTTCATCGATCCGCTGATCGCGTTGGCACACGTCGCTGCGGCAACCAAGACGATTCGTCTGGGCACCGGCGTGAACATCTTTCCGCAGACCAATCCGCTGCTTTTCGCGAAGCAGACCGCTTCGCTGGACCGACTCAGCGGCGGCCGTTTGACGCTCGGACTAGGCATCGGCTGGCTCGCCGAGGAGTATCGGGCGATGGGAACGCCCTTCGAGCGTCGCGGCGCCCGTTTCGACGACTACCTCGAGGCGGTGAAGAAGGTATGGACGGGCGAAGTCGTCGAGCACGAAAGCGAGTTTCTGTCGTGGCACGGCTTTCAGAGTCACCCGACGCCCGCGCAAGAGCCACACCCTCCGATCCTGATGGGCGGCATGACCACGAAGACGCTTCGGCGGGTCGTCGAGGTCGCACAAGGCTGGTACGCACCGAGCGACTCGCACCGGCTCTTGAAAGACAAGCTCGGCGAGTTGCGTCAGCTCGCCGACGCCGCGGGGCGCCCCTTCGATTCGCTCGACATCACGACCAGCTGGCGCATGGGCGCCCGACCGGATGCGCTCGCGGAATTCGAGCAGCTCGGAATCAATCGCGTCGTCGTGCTGCTCGGTACGACGGGCGAGCGCGACCCGAGAAGAGCAATCGATCGAATCGCCTCTCGGGTCGGCCTTTGACGCCTTCGAATTACGCTACGGGAAGCTGATGCCGCTGATGCAGGTGCCCCAGGCAATCGCCTCGCTGTTGCAGTTCTGCGTCTCCTCGTTGCAGTCGTTCGCTTCGAGGCAGTCGAGATACGCATCGAGCTGAGGGCCGCAGTCGTCGTCGAACTGCGGAACGCCCGCGGTGCACTGAGACACGCAGGTGTCGTAATCGACATCGGTGGGATCGACTCCCTCGAACACGCACGTACTGCTGCAGATCGCCTCGCACGAGCTGTTGGAGGTACCCCCGTTCGAGCCGCCCGTGCCGCTGTCGTCGCCCCCGGTGCCCCCGGAGCCGCTGTCGTCGCCCCCGCTGCCGCCCGTACCGCCATTGTCGCCGTCGTCGCCACAACCGGTCATCGCCAACATCGCGCCGAGGACGATCGCCCACACAAACCGTTTCATCTCCATCAATCTACCTCCTGCGGGTACCCGGACCCGTGCCTGCCAAGGCGGGGTACCAGAGCGTGTCCAACCGGCTCAAGTTACGTGCGGACGCAGCCATTGCAGGAGCTGCGGCAAATTCATCGCTCCGGCTTGGCGCGCCACCTCCCGGCCCCCTCGGAAAACGGCCGTGGTGGGAATGCTGCTGATGCCATACTGCTGGGCCAGCCGTGGATTCTCGTCCGTGTTGACCTTGGCGAATCGCACGTGGGGCTCGAGCTCGGCCGCGGCCTGCTCGAAAAACGGTGCCATCATGCGACAGGGCCCACACCACGGCGCCCAGAAATCGACCACGAGCGGGAGGTCGCTTCGGTTCAGATGGCGGTCGAAGGTCCGATCGGTCAAGACGATCGGGTGCCCGCCGAAAAGCGCCTCTTTGCATTTCCCGCATCGAGGGCGGTCTGAAAGCCGGGCCACGGGAATTCGGTTGGGAGACTGGCAGCTGGGGCAGACGACGATTTTGGACGCTTGGCTCATCTGGCACACAAGTTAAGACCCGCGGAAGGCACAGGCCATAGGTATCAACTGCGATAATTCCCCAGAAGCCAGGCTCGCCGGCAGGCGCCGCTTGACGGCCCCCTGACCTCGGCGCATAGTCCGGCCCCTTCAGAGAACGAAACACCTGTTTTTCGAGACAATTTAGCGCGAGTAACGCATGGCACTGACCGCCGATAGGAAGTCCGAGCTGATCGGTCAATACCGCACCCACGAGTACGATACCGGATCCCCCGAGGTCCAGATCGCGATCTTGAGCGAGCGTATCAACTACCTGACCGAGCACTTCAAGACACACAAAAAAGACCATCATTCCCGTAGGGGCCTTCTCAAGCTGGTGAGCCGGCGACGAAGGCTCTTGGACTACGTCCGCTCGCAGGACGTCGAGCGATACCGCAAGATCATTTCAGAGCTCGGCATTCGGAAGTAAGCTGGGCCGCGGGGCGTTGTCCCCATCATGGATGTGGGTCGCGTTGCGTCGAGCACGGGGTTCGCTCTTCGCTTCGATGGTTCGAGCATGCTCGAATCATGGAATCGGGGACCGAGACCGCTCTCGGCGTGAGCGCCGCCCACGAGCGCATGTCACGTGCGCGAAAGGCAAGAGAGAGCGATGATAATCAGAGAATCCGTTCAGGTTGGTGACAAGACGATCACCATCGAGACGGGCCGTATCGCCAAGCAGGCGGCCGGCTCGGTTTTGGTGAGCTGTGGCGAAACCGTCGTCCTGGTCACCGTATGTGGAAACAAGGAAGCCAAGCCTGGCCAGGCGTTTTTCCCGCTGACCGTCGACTACGTCGAAAAGACGTACGCGGCAGGCAAGATTCCGGGTGGCTTCTTCAAACGTGAGGGCAAGCTGCGCGATCACGAGGTGCTCACCTCGCGCCTGATCGATCGCCCGTGTCGACCGCTGTTCCCAGAGGGGTACATGGCGGAGACCCAGGTGATAGCGACCGTCATGAGCGCGGATGCCATCAATCCGTCCGACGTGCTCGCGATGATCGGGGCTTCGGCTGCGATTCACATCAGCCCAATCCCCTGGTCTGGCCCAATTGCGGGCGTTCGCGTCGGAAGAATCGACGGGGAGCTCATCGCGAACCCCACCTACGAGGAGCAAGAGAAGAGCGACTGCGATCTCGTCATCGCCGCCTCCAAGGATGCAATCGTCATGGTGGAGGGTGAAGCCGACGAGATGTCCGAGGCCGACATGATCGAGGCGATCCAGTTCGGCCATCGCGCCGTGCAGGGTGTGCTCGAGCTGATCGATCGAATTCGAGAGGCGGTCGGCAAAGAAAAATGGGCATTCGAGGCTCCGAAGCGCAACCCGAAGATCGACGAGCGAGTCAAAGAGGTCGCGCTTCAGAAAGTCATCGAAGCCTGCAACATTCCCGACAAGCACCCTCGCTACGACCGCTTCAGCGAGATCAAGAAGGAGGTCGTCTCGGAGCTCGCCGAGGAGTTCCCCGACGCCGAAGGGGACATCAAGGGAGCCTACGAGGATCTTCGCTACAACACGATGCGTGCGCAGGTGTTGGACGAGCGGCGCCGCGTGGACGGGCGTGACTACGCGACGGTGCGGCCCATCAGCATCGAGGTGGCTCTGCTCCCTCGGGTGCACGGTTCGTCCCTCTTCACGCGGGGTGAAACACAAGGCATCGTGACGGCAACCTTGGGCACACGCCAAGACGAGCAGAAGATCGACGGCCTGATCGACGAGTACTACAAACCCTTCATTCTCCACTACAATTTCCCGCCCTACTCGGTCGGAGAGACGAAGTTTCTACGTGGCCCGGGCCGACGCGAAGTGGGCCACGGCAACCTCGCAGAGCGCGCGCTGACGAAGGTGCTCCCCTCTCACGAGACGTTTCCGTACACGATGCGAATCGTGTCGGAGATCACCGAGTCGAACGGCTCGTCCTCGATGGCCACGGTCTGTGGTGGCAGCCTCGCCATGATGGACGCCGGCATTCCGATCAAAGCGCCGGTCGCAGGCGTCGCGATGGGACTGATCATGGAGGGCGACAAGTACGCCGTGCTCACGGACATCCTGGGCGACGAGGATCATCTCGGCGACATGGACTTCAAGGTCTGTGGCACGGGTGCTGGAATCACCGCCATCCAAATGGACATCAAGATCTCCGGCCTGAGCAACGAGATCATGACCGAAGCACTGGACCAGGCGCGGGAAGGACGGCTGCACATTCTCGGCAAGATGAACGAGATCTTGCCGGCCCCACGGCCGGAGCTCTCCAAGTACGCGCCGCGGATCGAGACGCTCAAGGTCAAACCCGACCAGATCCGGGTGATCATCGGACCCGGTGGCAAGATGATCAAAGCGATCACCGACCAAACCGGCGCCAAGATCGACATCGAGGACGACGGCACGGTGAGCATCGCTTCGTCGGATGCCGAAGCACTTCGAAAAGCGATCGAAATCATCGAGAGCCTCACCGTCGAGCCGGAGATCGGCAACAAGTACAAGGGCATCGTGCGGCGCGTGGAGAACTACGGCGCCTTCATCGAGATTGCGCCCGGCAAAGACGGGTTGCTCCACATCACGGACATGGACTGGGGCTTCGTCGACAAGGTGACCGACCTGATGGATCTCGGCGACGAGGTCGAGGTCATGATCTCCGACATCGACCGAGATGGCCGCATCCGTCTCTCGCGCAAGGCCCTGCTCGAAAAGCCCGAGGGCTACGTGGAGCCCGAAAAGAAGGAGCGCCGCGAGGGTGGCGGACGTGGCGGACGGGATCGCGATCGCGGCGGACGTGGCGGACGGGACCGCGACCGCGGCGGACGTGGCGGACGGGACCGCGACCGTGGCGGACGGGACCGCGACCGCGCCCAGGCGGGCGGACGGGAGCGCAGCCGCGATCGAGACCGTGATCGGGACCGTGATCGGGACCGCGACCGGGATCGAGACCGCGATCGGGATCGAG
>CAZBWQ010000077.1:0-19472 GCA_964495565.1 uncultured Sandaracinaceae bacterium
TCATCTGCTTGGCGACACCGATCGCGTACGCCGCTTGGACCTCGCAACGCGATGCGACCTTCGAGGCGACGATGTTCTTGGCGACGTAACGTGCGAAATAGGCTGCGCTTCGGTCCACCTTGGACGGGTCCTTGCCACTGAACGCGCCTCCCCCGTGGCGGCCCATCCCCCCGTAGGTGTCGACGATGATCTTCCGTCCCGTGAGTCCCGCGTCACCAAACGGCCCTCCCACCACGAATCGGCCCGTCGGATTGATGTGAATCTTGGTCTTCTTGTCGAGCATCTTCGCCGGCAAGGTGGGCTTGATGACCTCTTCGATGATCGCTTCACGGAGGCCCTTCTGTTTCCAGCTATCCTCGTGTTGCGTCGAGACTACGATGGCGTCGAACCGGCGGGGCTTGTCATCCTCGTACTCGACCGTGACCTGGGTCTTGCCGTCTGGCCGCAGCCCTTCCACGATTCCCTTCTTGCGAACGTGTGTCAGCCGGTGGGCGAGCTTGTGGGACAAGTCGATGGGCATCGGCATCAGCTGGCGTGTCTCGTTGACCGCAAAGCCGAACATCAACCCCTGGTCGCCAGCCCCTTGTTCTTTCGTCGCGCTCGAATTGACGCCCCGCGCGATGTCCGGCGACTGTTGCTCGACGGCTGCCAAAATGCCGCAGGTCTCCGAATCGAAGCCCATCGACGAATCCGTGTATCCGATTTCGGCGATCGCGTGGCGGGCGATCTTCGGAATCTCCACGACGGCCTTCGACGTCACCTCGCCGCCACACACCACAAACCCGGTTTTGACCATGGTCTCGACAGCCACGCGGGAGAGCGGATCCTGCTCCAAGTAGGCATCGAGCAGCGAGTCGCTGATTTTGTCGCAGATCTTGTCGGGATGACCTTCGGTCACCGACTCGGAGGTGAAGAGGTACTGGCTCATTTCGGCGTTGCCTCTTATCCGCGACCGTCCCGCGAGTCAAACAGCGCCGGTCGGGAGCCCCTACCCCTTTCCGGGGACGAAAGCATGGCCGGCCGGCTCAGAATTCGACGGGAACTTGGATTTGGTAGGTCGCGAATACCTTCAGCCCGTAGGGATCGCAGTCGCCTCGGAATTCCTTCGAGCCGACGCCGACCAAGAGGGTGCCAACCTGGGAGCTCGCGTCGTCGCAGCGGCGCAAGATGCCGATCGTGTCGCCGTCCGTCACACAGAACTTCACGTCGCCGACGGAGTCCGTGGAGCTCGAACAGTCGGTCATCCCATCGCGCCCGTCGGGGCAGAGGTAGGCCATCTGCATCACGGGGAAGCTCCCTTGGTCCGTGACCTGCGCGATGATCGGCGTGGACGCGTGAAGCACCCGAAACACGTAATAGTCGATGTCGTCGGAGCTGTGCAGCGTGGCATCGAGGTCGACGGACCATGCGTCCTGAAGGCAGCTCGAGCTCGCGCCACTTCCGCAAACCAAGGCCGCGGTCTCCGGCGAGTCGTTGTCCTCGAGCGGGTCCTCACAAACGCATCGACCGCCCTGACACCAATACCCGGGCGCAAATCCGTTGTTCTGGCAGGTGCCGCATGGCGTCAGCGCGCCGCAGATCGTCGCGTTGCCACACTCGACGCCCTGCGCCTCGCAGGTGCAATCTCCGATGCACTCGTACCGGAGCGCATCGGAAAAGACGCACTCCTCGCCGTTGGTGCAAGGCGGACAGTGGGCTACCCCGCCGCACCCATCGGGGAGGCCACCCGGCGGAGAGCATTCGTTCTTCGCGCATGGATAGAGCGGCTCACCATCCGGACACCCCGGGTCGCAATCGGCGCCTGGCGGGCAAACACAACGATTGTCGACGCAGACGTAGTCGCCGAAACAAGCGCCGCAGTCGATCGCTTCGGTCGAGCCGTCACAACGACTGGGAATCGAGCCGCACTCCGCGCCTCCTTGGTACGTGGAGCACGTGTTTTCCTGGCAACCACAGACGAAATTCTGCCCGTTGGCGCCGCACTCGGTGCCCGGGGGGCATTGTCCGCACTCGATGGATCCGTCGCAGCCGTCCGGCAGAGAGCCGCACTCGATGGAAATTCCGAGGTCACCGAACTCCGAGATCACTTCCTCGCAGGTCTTCGGCTCGCAGGCGGGTTCCTTCGAGTCGTAGCAGCGGCTGTCGCTACTCCAGCAAAAGTAGCCGCCGGGGCAGTCGGAAGGTTGACCGCAAGCAAAGAGCCCATTCGGAATGCTGACGTCGCAACCGGCCAAGACACCCAGGACGAGCAAGAAGATCGATCGTGTTCGCATCAGAAAGTCCCCCGCACCGAAACGCCCGTCGGGCCGATGCTGATCTCGGGCATGGCTTCTTCGTGACCACCCGTGAGCTGCCAAATCATTCCGCCAATCACGGCAGCGCCACCTAGGCCCATGAGCGCGATGCCGGTCTTGGTGCGGCGTGACCCACGATCGGCCATCGCTTCGAAGGTCGAGTAGCTAGACCCCGGTGGAGCGGTCTCGACTTTGTTTTGGTCACGCTGTCCGAGCCCGAACAACACCGCGCCGGACACCAACACGGCGCCTCCTGCTCCCATCGTGATCCAAGGTCCGGGACCGGGGCCGACGTGCTGGGTCAGCGGCCGCTCGGCCTTGATCTTCGCGGCTGCTTCCATCGCTGCCTTCCTGGCCTCGATCTCCGCCTCCAGCTCCGCACGCTCCCGCGCTTCGATCGCCGCGCGCAGCACCTCGATGCGGCTCCGGATGTGCTCGCCATCGGCGGACCTCGGCCGCGCCTCGAGGTAGCCTTCGTAGGCTCGGAGTGCCTCCTCGTCACGCCGCATGCGATCGGAGACAGTGGCGATGTTGTAGAGAAGATCGGGGCTCTCGGTCAGCTCGTAGGCTCGACGGAACCTGGCGAGCGCGGTTTCGAACTCGCCTTGCTGGTAGGCCTCCGTTCCCTCGGCAAAGGCTTTCCTGGCCTGCACGATTCGCGCGTCGCGACTGTTTGCGTCGGGCGAATCCGCAAGGGACACCCCCTCGGCCAAGGCGACCAGTGAAATCAACATCAAGACAAGGAAACGCATCTCTCCCCCCACGTCGAGAACGCGTGCAGCCCACGCCTTTACAAGCTAGCAGCCGGAAACTGCGAATGCTCAAATGCGAACGACGTGCGGGGGCGCTCCGCGCGAAATCCGGGTGTCGCCTTCCCACTCTTGGCCCGCATGGGGATAGTCGAGATTGTAATGTAGGCCACGGCTTTCTTTACGCGTGCTGGCGCAACGGATGATCAGCTCCGCCACGTCTGCGATGTTGCGAAGCTCCAGCATGTCGCGGTTCACCAGGTGGGCCCAGTAGTACTCGCGGATCTCGTCCTGCAACATCTCGATTCGGCGGGCCGCCCGGCGAAGACGGCGGTCGGTTCGGACGATCCCCACGAAGTTCCACATGAACCTGCGTATTTCGTCCCAGTTCTGAGAAACGACGACGGCTTCATCGCTCGGAACGGCCTGACCCACGTCCCAGTCGGGCACCTTCAAGGGTGTCGTCTCGTTCGTTTCGGTCACGGTACGGACGGCGGCGAGCGCGGTCCGGTGGCCGTAGACCAAGCCCTCGAGCAGCGAGTTCGAGGCGAGACGATTGGCGCCGTGAAGCCCGGTGCAGGTCACCTCTCCGACGGCCCACAATCCGGCCAGCGTGGAGCGGCCTTCGGTGTCGACCACGATTCCGCCGCACATGTAGTGAGCCGCGGGCACGACCGGAATCGGCTCTTTGGTCATGTCGATGCCGAACTCGAGACATCGCGCGTGGATGTTGGGAAAGCGCTCCTCGATGAAAGCCGTGGGTTTGTGGGTCATGTCGAGGTACACGCAGTCGTCGCCGAGGCGCTTCATCTCGTAGTCGATGGCCCTGGCGACGACGTCGCGAGGAGCGAGATCCCGCATTTCGTGATGCCACGGCATGAAAGCGTCGCCGCTGCGCAAGCGCAAAACCCCGCCTTCTCCCCGCAGGGCCTCGCTGATCAAGAAGCTCTTCGCTTCCGGGTGAAACAAGCAGGTCGGATGGAATTGAAAAAACTCCATGTTCGCGAGCTCGGCGCCTGCGCGATAAGCCATGCCGATGCCGTCGCCCGTCGCCACGTCGGGGTTGGAGGTGTAGAGATACGCTTTGCCCGCGCCTCCCGTGGCGAGAACCGTGGCACGGGCCAAGAAGGTCTTCACTTCACCCGTCAGCTCGTCGAGAACGTACGCGCCCACGACCTTGGGCGGCCCACCGAACTTCGAAGCCTCGACGAGATCGATCGCCATGTGGTCTTCGATGATCTGGATGTTCGGCGCCCTTGCCGCTGCTTCCACGAGAACACGCTGGACTTCTTCTCCCGTGATGTCGCCTGCATGAACGACCCGGCGAGCGCTGTGACCTCCCTCGCGGGTGAGATCCAAGCTCTCGCTTCCGTTCGTTCTGCTGAAGCGAGCGCCCAGCTCCATCAGATCCCGAATTCGCGCCGGTCCGTCGCGCACGACCATTTCGACGACCTCGGGGTGCGACAAGCCGCCGCCGGTCTGCAACGTGTCTCGAACGTGCGCTTCGAAGGAGTCCGTGGGATCGAGAACCGCTGCAATCCCCCCCTGCGCCCAGTTCGTGGCCGAGTCGGTGCGGCTGCGCTTGGTGACCATGATGACCGAGCCATGGCGCGCCGCTTCGAGCGCGAAGGTCAATCCGGCTACTCCGGTCCCGAGCACCAGATAGTCGCTCTCCACTCGCATGAGGCGCGGAGTCTACCAGGCGAAACGGCGGGCCTGTACGGTTTTCGTTCGGGGTCAGAGAGCCAATTCCTCGGGGCTTCGGGGCCCCGTGGGTGGAACGAAGTATTGAAAATAACTGACCTCGTACCCGCCGAGGGTGTCGACGACGTGGTCACCCAAGAGGTAACCGCCCACGGACAGCCGGGCTTCGCCATCCGGAAGAAAAATGAGGACGTCGAACGCCCGGGGCTGAAAGACCTCGACCAGCGCACCCACGAGCCCGCCGAGCTTGCCGCGAAAATCGTGATTGGTCTCGAAGCTGACGTAGCTGCCCGAGTCCTCGGGGGTCACGTGAATGGTGTAGTACTCGTCGCTCTTCAACGCGTTGAGGGAATAACCCATCGGCTTGAAGACATGTTCGGATGTGACGAAACCAGGAAGAATCGAATCGATCCCCAGGGCGCTCGCGATTTTGGTCTGCGTCCGCTCTGGATGGGCCACGAACCTTCCCGCCACCTCCGGGTCGATCGCATGCATGAGGATCTCGAGAGTCGGATCGGTCTTTTCGGGACGGAACGGGCGTGTCGTGTGGAACATCTGAATGTAGTGGCCATGCTCATCGCCGAACCGAATGGCACGCCCCGGCAACATCGATTGCAAGCGCCGGGCATCGTCGTAGAAAGTCGTCGGCTGGTGCTCGGGATAGTGCTCGTTCTTGCGCTCGTAGACCATGAAGGCCACCGACTCGGGCGGAATCGATCGCAGAACCTCCTCGACGGCATCGACGAGCTTGGTCTGGCCACAAGTGATCATGACGAACCAGTCGTCGAAGACGAACAGGCTCGACTCGCTCAACAAATAGCCATCGCATTGATCGTTGCGCATGACCGAAAGAACGCGAGCCCCGGCGGCGTCGACGACGCGTTCCCATACCCGATGGCCGAGGGACCGGAGAGAAGGGAAGCCCGGCGTCACGACCAGCTCCAGCTTTTTCTCGGGACCTTCGAAAAAACGCGGAATCGCCATGAGGACGCCCCATGATGCGACGGTGCGCCTCGATTGCAAGCGAAGGGAGCATTTTGGCGTGAGGAAAGGCTCGGCGATACACTACGGGGCGATGCTGCGATACGTGGTGGCAGGATTCGGCGTGGCGACGCTGCTCATCGGCGTGGTGAGCTCCGCGCATGCGGACATCTATCGATGCAAGCGCTCCGACGGCACGCTTCACTACACCAACATTCGCGAGCCGGGGCGGCGTTGCGAGCTCGTGGTTCGGGGCAGCAGCAAGGCAAAGAGCAAAGCTTCCGGAAAGAAGAGCTCCGGATCCCGAGGCTCGAGCAACCGAGCCCCGCGCGATCCCGCCAGATACAGTCGATACGACGCACTCATCGACGAAGCCGCCAGGCTCTACCAGCTTCCCGAATCGTTCATTCGAGCCGTCATGCGCGTCGAGAGTGACTTCAATTCGACGGTGGTCAGCCGAGCAGGCGCGATGGGCTTGATGCAACTGATGCCGATGACTGCGCAGTCGATGGGTGTGTCCGACCCGTTCGACGCCCGCCAGAACATCTTGGGAGGCGCTCGGTATCTGCGCATCTTGGCGAATCGCTTCAGCGGCGATTTGGTGCTCACGGTCGCGGCTTACAACGCGGGCGAAGGCGCCGTGGAGAAGTACAAAGGCATTCCACCTTACGAAGAGACACAGCGCTACGTGCGCCGCGTCTTGAAGCACTACTACGCGTACCGTGACGAGAGCTCTCCCTGAGCGATGACTGGGACGGTCATCGCCGCTGCGATCGTGGGCTTCTTGGCTCCCTTCGTGCGCGCTCTGATTTGGGGAGTTCCGGCCGGTTTCCTGTCGGTCGCGTCCGTGGTGCGCTCGTTCGTCGGCTCGTTCTTGACCGTATTCGTCTTGGGCGTCGTCGCTTTCTTCGCGCTCCGGGCGGCGGCGCTGCCCCCCATGCAGGTCGAGTGGGGCGCGGGTCTGCTCGCAGGGCTGATCGGTCTCGTGCTCTTGCTGAGCTCCGCTCGGCGGATGCGTGAGGTGCGGGGGCTCTTGGTGCTCTGTCAGAGGCTGGGCGAGGAAGACGTTCGGCAAACCGCGATGCAGCGACTGCGCCGCTTGCTCGATCGCGCGCGGCAGAAGAACGCAGACCGATACACGGCGCTTGCGCTGATGGCCGTCGGCCCACTGACACAGGCAGGCATGTGGGCGGAAGCGCGGTCCCTGCTTCGCGAGCTCGAAGGGGAAACGCTCACCGAGATGCAGTCGGTGCTGCGGAATCAGGCGCTCGCCACGTGCGAGCTGCAATTCGACGAGCTCGACGCAGCGCAACGCGCCATCGATCGCATCCCACGACCCACCGAGGACTCGCTCGAAGTCTGGCTCGTCGCGATGGAAGCCCTGTTGATGGCGCTCCGTGGCGAGGCGGAGCGGGCTCTCGCGCACCTCGGCTCTCGAGACGTGAGCGACAATCCGTCGCTGAAGGCGTCGCATCGACTGGTGCGGGCTCACATTCTGGCAAGCCGGGGCGATGAGCAGGCGGCGCTAGCCGAGTTGGAGGCGTTGCAGCAGGAAGCCGGCAGGGCTGGTCTCGAGCGCGTGATCCGACCGCTCGGCCCCGCCAGCCCTCTCGCCGAGCGGTTGATCGCAGCGGGCGATCAATCGGGCTGAAAGATCACCTCTTGCGTGGGGTCGTCGTCGTAGAACGCGTGGTAGCGGTCGAAGGTCACGGCGCCAAACGTGTTCACGATCACCGAAAAGACCGCACACACCATGAAGAGCCGTCCGAAGCGCCGCTGGCTCAACGCGACGAGCACGAAAAGCAACGGCAGGTAGTCGAGTGAGAATCGGTAGCCGAACTGCACCCATCCCGTGTTCTGGTAGAGAAGCGTGCACAAGGCCGTGGGAATCACCGCAGCCCACAGCGCCGCCATCGTGACGTCGAGCTTCTTCGGCCAGAGGCTCCAAAGCAGATTGGGCGTCGTGAGCCACAGAGCCAGACCGTGCCGGCTGATCCGCAAAAACGGGCTCGAATCGACGAGCCAGGGCACCGAGAGAAAGAACACCGTGAGGTTTCTCGGCAGGTAGTGGGTGCTGAACAAGCCCCAGGTTTCGATCCGGGATCGCCATCGGACCTGAAGAAACCGGTGCCCGAATTCGAACGGGTCCCCGAAGCGCGCTTCGTTGTGCCACATCAGCGTGAGACCGACGAGCGCGAGAGGAACGAAGAAGTGCGTCAGCGCGCGGAGGCGCCGCGCCAAGGGATGGATCGCGGTCGCGTCCTCTTTGGCGGTCAGGGCTTCGAGCACGAAGAAAGGCGCCAGGAAAAGCGTGGCCGGACGGGATGCAACGGCGAGGCCCAACGCAAGACCCGCGAGCAAAGGCCTTCTCGCCCCGAAGGAGCCCAGGAGAAAGAGGCACACGAAGAGGACCGCGGTCACGTGCGCCGCAAACCAAACCGTGCCCTGGACCGCGACGAAGTAGTAGACGGATCCGACTGCGAAGAGGGCCGTCAGGAGCAGATCGTCGCGTTGGGAGCGTCCGCTTCGACCCGTCTCCCGAAGGAAACGCAAGACGACGAAGAGAAGCGCCGGGCCGAGGCTGGCGACCAAGACCCAGAAGAGCACGTCGAGCGTGTCCAACCCGAACACCGTGACCAGCGGCACCAAGAGCACGGCGGGAAGGGGAGGAAACGAGACGTACCACCGGTAGCGATCCGAGCCGGGTCCCGAAAAGGAGTAGCGACCGGGGGGACAAGCACGGCGTTCCACCGTGTCGAAGCAAGCCCAATCGTTGGTGCCGGGAGCGCGGGAGCCCAGGTCGAGCCGGCCGTGGAGCCACGCATGGGCGAGATGCAGGTAGTGGTCGTTTGGGGAGGGCCGCGTCAATCGTCCAGCCGCGGTGGCGGCATAGATCCCCGCACAGAGCACGAATATCGCGAGGGGAAGAGCCCACCTACGGTCCCAGAATGCCATCGCCCCAGGATAGCCGGCGCGAGGTCGTCCGCCGAGTTTGTCCGCCTTGACGGGCCCAGAGGGCCGCCTTAGACGTTTCCGGTTGAACGGACAGGAGGTTTCGATGGGGGCGCCTACCCTCGATGCAGTCACCGACGCGATTGGAAAGGTCGAAGATCCGATCTTTCGGAAACCCCTCGGCGAGCTGGGAACGCTGCTCGATGCGCGCGTCGAAGGGGCGAAAGTTTGGGCCTCGATTCGCGTGAGCTCTCCGTCCGAAGAGGTGAAGCGAAGCCTCCGCGACCGCATCCACGCCGCCCTCGAGCCGCTGGGCGTCGAGTTCATCGAGCTCGGCTTCGAGGTCAGCGTGCCCACCCGGGAAGCGACGAGCACCGATCCCATCCCCGACGTGCGAAACGTGATCCTCGTGATGAGCGGCAAGGGCGGCGTCGGAAAAAGCACGGTCGCCACCAATCTCGCCCTCGCCCTTCGGCGTCTGGGAACCAGGGTGGGCTTGCTCGATGCCGACATTTACGGGCCGTCCTTGCCGACCATGCTCGGCATCACGGGGCAACCGACCTCGAAGGACGGCAAGCGGATTCAGCCGCTGCAGCGTTTCGGCATCAAGCTCATGAGCATCGGATTCCTGCTGGAAGACCCCAAACAGGCGGTCGTCTGGCGCGGGCCGATGCTCCATGGAGCGCTCCAGCAGTTCGTGACCGACGTGGATTGGGGCGGCCTCGACTACCTCATCATCGATTCCCCTCCGGGCACCGGCGACGTGGCCCTGACGCTCGCCCAAAAGCTCCGCTTGACCGGCGCGATCATCGTCACGACTCCGCAAGAGGTGGCGCTCCAAGACGTGTACAAGTCCGTGTCGATGTGCCGCAAGCTCAACGTCCCGATCCTCGGCGTGGTCGAGAACATGAGCTATTTCATCGACACCGCCGGGGTGAAGCACGAGCTCTTCGGCAGAGGCGGTGGCGACAAGATCGCCGAGTACGCGGAGGCGCCGTTGTTCGGCCAGGTCCCGATCGACACGCAGGTCCGGGAATGGGGCGACCAAGGCACGCCCGTGGTCCAGGCTGCGCCCGCGTCGGCAGCCGGGCAGGCGTTCGCCGCCATCGCCGACGCGTTGAGCGAACGGGTGGCAAAGGAACACTTCGATCGCACCGGCGGAGAGTCCGCGCCCCCGGGAGAAGGCCCCAAGCGGCTTCGCATCCTCCGCTGAGCTATAACGAGCGGCGTGGACCTTTTCGAGCGACAAGCCGAGGCCGGCTCCCCGCTCGCCGATCGCATGCGACCGACGCGTCTCGAAGACGTGGTCGGACAGGCTCACCTACTCGGTGACGGACACATTCTGGCTCGCGCGATCCGCTCGGACCGCATTCCGTCGATGATCCTGTGGGGGCCTCCCGGCACGGGAAAGACCACCCTCGCGCACGTCATCGCAAACGAAACGAACTCGATCTTCGTGCCTTTCAGCGCCGTCCTCGGGGGAGTTCCCGAGCTGCGCAAGATCATCGCCACGGCCAAGGAACAAAAGAGCTACTACGGCAAGAAGACGATCTTGTTCGTGGACGAGATCCACCGCTTCAACAAGGCGCAGCAAGACGCTCTGCTGCCGCACGTGGAAAACGGAACGGTCACCTTGATTGGCGCGACGACCGAAAACCCTTCCTTTGCGGTCAACTCGGCGCTGCTCTCGCGAACGCGGGTGTTCGACCTCAGACCGCTCGAAACGGGCGAGCTGCGTCTTCTGATCGAACGCGCGATCGTCGATGAGCCCCGTGGCATCGGACACGTGCCACACACCATCGATGACGACGCGATCGACGCGATCGCGGAACATGCACGAGGCGATGCTCGACGCGCCTTGTCCGCTCTCGAGCTCGCGAGCGATTTTGCCCAGTCGGCCGGCGTCGAGCAGGTGACCGTGGCGATCATCCGAGAAGCGCTCGCCACGCAGACGCTGCTTTACGACAAGTCGGGCGAGGAGCACTACAACGTCATCAGTGCGTTCATCAAGTCGATGCGTGGTAGCGATCCGGATGCGGCGATCTACTGGCTGATGCGAATGCTCGAAGCAGGGGAAGACCCGTCCTTCGTGCTGCGGCGCATGCTGATCTTCGCGAGCGAAGACATCGGAAACGCGGACCCACGTGCGCTCGAGGTGGCGGTGAGCGCCGATGGGGCCTTTCGCCGTCTGGGCATGCCCGAAGGCATCTTTCCGATCGCGCAGTGCTGCGCCTACTTGGCGACGGCCCCCAAGAGCAACGCCAGCTATCGGGCATGGCAGGCCGCCCAGGACGACGTCCGTGAGCACGGCGCCCTCCCCGTCCCTCTGAAGCTCCGCAACGCCCCGACCCAGGCGATGAAATCGTGGGGCTACGGCGAAGGCTATCGGTACCCCCACGACGAGAGCGGCTTCAGCGCGGGAGAAACGTATCTGCCCGAGCGCCTGGCTGGGCGCCGGTATTACCATCCGGCGGACCGCGGCTACGAAGCGCGAATACGCGAGCGCCTGGAGGCTTGGAGAGCGGCTTCTACGGCGAAGGGGGGCGGCGGGTCGGACGGGCCTTCCGGAGCAGAATCCTGAAAATCGCGGCCCCCGGCTCTCCATCTGCCTCGATCGAGCCTCCGACGCCGTCGAGCAGGACCGACGCCGCAAACAAGCCGACGAACCGCCCGTAGCGGCCGTCGCTCCGCGCCTTGAGGGCGCGCTGCCCTTCCAGGGTGAAGGCCTCGTCACGGAGCTCGGGGGCGATCGCTTCGCCTGCGTCTCGAACCTCGATGACGACCCAGTCGCCCCGTTGCTCGACACGAATCGCCGAATGCGGATCGGCGACGTGCGCCCGCGTGTTCAACAAGAGAAGCTCCACCACCTCGACGGCGACTTGGGCGCCGTGGGCGTATAGCTCACCCTCCCGGGCTACGTCGACGGTGACCGGGACGGCCGTGGGACCGCGTTGAAGCCTCTCGAGAAAGACGCCGACGTCCCCGCTTGCCGCTTCGAGCGGAACCTGCCCCGTGAGCCAACGGCTGATCCAGGCGAGGATGTCGAGCCCACGCCGGAGCTCGCCGATTGCCAGCTTGAGGTCTTGCAGCGCTTCCTCGGATTCGAGGTCGCTGAGCCCCACCTCTTGCAGGAAGTCGACGTTCGCGGTGATGGTGGCCGCCGGATTGCGGAGATCGTGCACGATCAGACCCATGGCGTGACCGAGCTCTTCCGCATTGATCACATCCGGCTTCGACACCTGAGTTCCCTACCACGGGGCTCGGGTCAGGGAAAGACGAGCACGCGGTCGGCACCTCGTTGCTCGATCAAGGCTGCGACGTGCGTGAGTATGGTAGCCCGACGGTCGAGAACGGCGGCGATTTGCGGCTCGCTCAACAGCGGAGCGGCTTCGTGGCTCGGGTCGCGTGCGAGCTCCTGACGAATGGCGTCCTCGTCGAGAGCGGCCAGGCGATCAACCATGCTCTTCGAGAATCGTTCGGTGAGCAGCAACCCACGCAAGATCCGCTCGTACCGGCCTCGTAGAAGTGGCTCGGAGAACGCCCGATCGTTGTCGCGGAGGAACGCGCGCTCCCGGCTTCGATTGGTCGGGAGATTTCCCCCGCTGAACCGATCCCAGTTTCCAATCAAGAAATCGAAGACCGCCATGGTCGAGAGGTCGCGCGCCAACTCCTCTTTGTCGTCGGGGATGGGACCGCCCTGCAGCCAGTCGCGCCAGCCGTCGGTCTCTTCCAGCCCGATCGAGCGAAGCCCCTTGATCCAGTAGATCGCCGCAGCAGGTGCGAAATCGTCTGGGTCCCAGATCACCTCACGACGCACGGTCCAGCGCCGGTCGAGCAGATCCTCGTAGAAGCGGCGCTTGATCTCTCGCCAGCTCACGCGTCGAAATATGGCAGGAGGGACGTTGTCCAAGTGGAGCAACCGCCCGATCCGGTACGCTGCGATCTCGTACTGGTACCCTCGTTCGAGCCCTCGGCTGCGCAGCTTCACCGCGGCCGTGACGCGCGCCACCGTTCGCATCCGCAACACCACCGAGGTGTGACCGACGGGCTTGAAGCTGCGCGACTGGGCCGAGGCGATCACCTCCAAGATTTCGTCTTGTGGCACGTCGGTGCCGACGAACGGAGGCAACGAGCCGGACTCGGCCACCGCGATGGAGCCGAAGAAGACGGTGAGCACCGTCGCGAGGACGATGCTAGCGAACGCCGGCGAACAGATTCTTCGCAATGACCATCCGTTGGATCTGAGAGGTTCCCTCGTAGATCTGCAGGATCTTCGCGTCGCGCATCAGCTTCTCCACCGGATATTCGGTGATATAGCCGTTTCCGCCGAACACCTGAACGGCATCGGTGGCCACCTGCATGGCGCTATCCGCGCCGAACGCCTTGCTGTACGAAGCGACGAGCGAGTTACGACCGCCTTGGTCGATTTGCCACGCAGCCTTCCAAACGAGCAGCCTGGTCGCCTCGTACTTGATGCCCATTTCGGCAATCATCGCTTGCACCATTTGATGCTCGGCAATCGGCACGCCGAACGTCTTGCGCTCCAACGCATACGCGATCGATTCCTCGAGGGCCCGCCGCATGATCCCACATGCGCCCGCACCGATGTCCGGACGGGTTCGGTCGAAGGTCTGCATCGCCAGCTTGAACCCGTGGCCTTCCTCGGCGAGAACGTTTGCCGCGGAAACCCGGACGTCCTCGAAGTTGATGACCGCCGTATTGCTGGCCCGCTGCCCGAGCTTGTCCTCGGTCTTGCCCACACTGACACCGGGCGCGTCGCGATCGACGACGAACGCCATGATTCCTCGGTGCCGAAGGGTCGGGTCCACGGTGGCGAAGACGACGTACCATCGGGCCCAGGCGCCGTTGGTGATGTAGATCTTCTCGCCGTTGATGATCCAGTCGTTCCCGTCCTTGCGGCAACGAGTCTGAATCCCCGCCGCGTCGCTGCCCGCGGCGGATTCGGTGATGGCGTACGAAGCGAACACGGGCTCGGCCGTGAGCAGACCCAGGTACTTCTTCTTCTGCTCTTCGTTGCCGGCGATCATGATGGGCGTCGCCGCGAGCGTGTTGGCCGTCATGCTGGTCTGGATGCCCGTGCACCCGAACGCGAGCTCTTCGGTGAGCAGCACGTTGTCCAGCTCGGTCATACCGGCGCCACCGTAAGCCTCTGGAATGGTGGGCCCGACGAAACCGAGCTCCCATGCCTCCTTGAAGACGTCCATCGGGAACTGGTGGGTCTTGTCCGCTTCGGCCGCGACGGGGATGATCTTCTCGCGCGTGAAACGGCGTGTCTCGTCGACGAGGGTCTTTTGTTCTGGGGTCAGCTCGAAATTCAACATACTGCTACCTCTCGATCATCGGCGCCGCTCTTGCTCCCGGCGCTCGAGCTCGGCACGAACGGCGCGAGCTCCCATTCGAAACCCGAGCGCGAAGCCGATCAGCAAAATGCCCGGGATGTAGATGATGTGCGCCATGGATGGCATCAACGGCCCTCGGAGCGTCGGAGCTCCGTGCTCAGGCGTTCGAGCTCTTCGGCCGTCTGGCGCTGCAGATTCCGCATCCGCCACAGGTAGAGGAAAATCAGGATCCAAACCACGGCGTAGGCAGCCAACAGCAGACCACCGCCCGGGATGGACTCGGCCTCGGGACCGGTCACACCCACGAATTGCGTGGCCCGTTCCTCCGCCGCGGTCTCTTCGGCCTGCGCGGACGTTGCTTCCGGCTCCGACGGCGCCTCTTGCGCCGAGACCACCGGCGTGATGAGAAGCGTCGAGGCCACTAGGAGCGCTGCAGTGAGAGCGTGCATGTCGTTCTTCCTCATCGATGGAGCAGCTCGAACCGAATGCGGGCCGCTTCATCCCGTTGTCGTTCCGCCGCAACTCGTGCCCAAATCAAGAGAACGGCCAAGCCGGTGAATGCGACGAAGCTCAGGCCGAGCGCCCAGTACATCTCCGATTCGAGGCCCCCGCCCTTGCCCGTGATGACGGTGGGGTGAACACCGCGCCACCGCTGCACGCTGTAGTGAATGAGGGGCAAATCGACCAGCCCGAACAACGCCAACCCCGCGGCGAAGCGCTTTTCCACCTCCCCGGCGTCCCCCATCGAGCGAAGCGCGAGATACGCCGCGAAGATCATGCCGGCGAGCAAGGTCGTGGTGAGCCTGGGGTCCCAGGTCCACCAAACTCCCCATGCCTTGCGCGCCCAGAGCGGCCCCGTGAGCAACACGATCACGCAAAACAGAGTTCCGACCTCTGCGCCGGCCACGCCGAGGGCATCCCATCGCGAGTCGCGCTTGATCAAGTACACCGCGCTTCCGACCGCCGAGGCGGCGAAGCCGAGGTACATCGCGTATGCGCTCGGGACGTGGAAATAGAAGATCTTCTGCACGATGCCCATCTGCTTTTCGACGGGGGCAACGACGAAGATCGTGTACAGCGTCGCACCGAATACCGCTAGGGTCGCCAACAACACTAGGGTCCAGACGGTCTTGCTGAGGGACTTGCTGGCACCGCTCATGATCGCGCTCGCGGGCGCACGCTAGCATGCGTGGAGGGGGCCGTCAGCCTCGACATCCACGAATTCGGCCGCCAAACCTCGCCGGTTTGCCGGGTGCGCGCCTCGCCGCTAAAGACGGCGCTGATGGATTTGCTCGACCGCCGCTTCCTTTTCGTCGTTGGCAAAGGCGGCGTGGGAAAGACGACGGTGGCCACGGGGCTCGCTCTCGAGGCAAGCCGTCGCGGCAAGAAGGTGCTTCTTGCGATGGTGAACTGCAAGGAGCGGGTGAGCGACCTGTTGGATACCGAGCCGATCGGCCCGGACATCGTCAACATTGCGGAAAATCTCGATGCGGTGAACATGACGCCCGATGCGGCGCTCGAAGAGTACGGGATGATGATCTTGAAGGTCCGAGCCGTGTACAACGCCGTCTTCAAGAACCGACTGGTGCGCGCCTTTTTGAAGGGCACTCCGGGCTTGGAGGCATGGTCGATGCTGGGCAAGGCCTTTTATCACGCTTGTCCGCCCAAAGGCGACCCCGACTACGAGCTGGTGATCCTCGACGCGCCCGCCACGGGGCATGCCCTGGACATGCTCCGGGTTCCCTTCGTCATCGAAAGCGTCGCTCCCCCTGGCATCTTGCGGCGCGACGCGGCCCGCGCCGTGGACATGTTCCGGGATCCCGAGCGTGCGGGAGCCGTCCTGGTCACGTTACCCGAGTACATGCCGGCCAGCGAGACGATCGACCTCGCGAATTCGCTGACCGACGAGCTGCGAATTCCAGTCCTGCAACTGGTGATCAACCGCATGTTGCCGGTTCTCTTCGCCGAGAAGGAGCGCCCGGTGCTCGAGTCCCTCCCCGACGAAATCGCGGAGGACGACCCGATTCGAGGGCTGGCGATCGCCGGGAGGCGGAGGGTTCTACGCGAAACCGTCCAAGCGAGAGCGGTCCGGCAGGTTCGCAGTCACATTCACGCCCCTTGCAGCGAGCTGCCGCATTACAGGGGCCTCGAACGAGATCCGAGCGTCATGGACAGCCTGAGCAAGGCGCTTCTCGACATCGCATGAGGGCTTGCGGCAACGCCGCAATCCGGTAGCGTGAGTGCCGGGTAAGTATGCCAGGATCCGCCACGCCGGGACTCTCGTTCGAAACGCCGTTGATCTTCGAGCAAGGCTCGCCGGATCGTCACGCCGCATCCCTCAGCCCCGCGGACTTCCCGGAGGTCGATTCCCGAGAGGTGTTCGGCGAGATGGCCCGAGACACCGCACCGAGGTTGCCCGAGGTTTCGGAGCCCGAGGTCTTTCGCCACTACGTTCGATTGAGCCAGCAGAACTTCGCGATCGACATCGGCATGTACCCGCTCGGGTCGTGCACGATGAAGTACAATCCCAAGGTCAACGAATGGGCGGCACGCCTGCCCGGATTCGCGAATCTGCACCCCTACATGCCCGACGAGCTGGTGCAGGGCGCGCTCGAGCTCATGTGGCGGCTCGAGCGTGGGCTGGCCGAGGTATGCGGAATGGACCGCGTCTCGCTGCATCCCGCGGCGGGCGCACAAGGCGAGCTCACCGGTCTGATGATGATCCGGGCGTATCACCAGGCACGAGGCCGCGACCCCAAGAAAGTGCTCGTGCCGGACACGGCCCACGGAACCAACCCGGCATCGTGCGCCCTCAACGGCCTGCAGGCGGTCCCCTTCCCAGTCGGGGACGAAGGCATCGTCAGCACCGAGGCCATCGCGCCTTTCGTCGACGACGACGTGGCGGCCATCATGATCACCAACCCCAACACGGTCGGCCTCTTCGAGACGCACATTCCCTCGATCGCCGAGCTCGTGCACAGCAAGGGCGGCTTGGTGTACGGCGACGGCGCCAATCTCAATGCCCTGATGGGGAAGGCACGACCGGGCGACCTCGGCATCGACGTGATGCAGTTCAACCTGCACAAGACGTTCACCACCCCCCATGGGGGTGGTGGTCCGGGCTGCGGACCGGTGGGCTACAAAGCGTTGCTCGACCCGTACGCGCCGGTCCCGGTGGTGGAGTCGCGCGAGGGTCGATACGTCCTCGATTTCCAAAGCCGGCCCCAAACCGTCGGCAGGTTGCGCTCCTTCCAGGGCAACTTCGGAATGATGGTCCGTGCCTACGCGTACCTGCGCGAGATGGGCGCGGAGGGTCTGCGACAGGCCACGGAGCTCGCGGTGCTGAACGCCAACTACCTTCGGGTATGCCTCGGCGAGCTCTGGCACGTGGCCTACCCGACGACCTGCATGCACGAGGTGGTGATCAGCGATCGGCACCTTCGCGACACCGGCGTCACCACGATGGACGTGGCCAAGCGCCTGATGGACTACGGGTTTCACCCGCCCACGGTCTATTTCCCGCTGGTGGTCAAGGGCGCCATGCTGATCGAGCCGACCGAGACGGAGAGCCTGCAAACGCTGGACGAGTTCGTCCGGGCGATGCGCACGATCAGCGACGAGGCGACGAGCAATCCCGAGCTCGTCAAGACGGCGCCCCGAATCACGCGCTTGCGTCGGCTGGACGAGACGCAGGCCGCTCGGAAACCGGTGCTTCGATGGCAAGCTCCCGAGACACGGCCCGCACCATCGTCTGCTTCCGGTGAAACGGCAGAAATGCGGCCTTGAAGCCGTTGATGATGATGCGGTGAATGTCCTCGCGGCTGAGCCCCATGTGGGTGTGGCAAAGCCAAAGCTCCCGCGACACCGTGGTGTCGGTGATCAACCGGTTGTCGGTGTTGACGGTCACGCGCAACCCGAGGTCGAAATAGAGCTTGAGCGGATGGCTTCGTAGGTCCTTCACCGCGCCGGTCTGCACGTTCGAGGAGGGGCAGCACTCGAGCGCGATCCGATGGTCATTCACGTAGTGAAGCAGGTCACCGTCTTCGCGCAGCCGACAACCGTGGCCGATGCGGTGTGCGCCGCACACGTGAATCGCTTGGTGAATCGAGGCCGGACCGTAGGCCTCCCCCGCGTGGATGGTCACGGCGATGTTGTTGTCCCGAACGAGCTTGAACGCTCGAAGGTGGTGCTTGGCCGGGTAGTCGTACTCGGCGCCGGCCAGGTCGAACGCCACGACGCCACGGTTCTTGTAGGCGACCGCCAACTGCGCCATCTCGACCGAGGAATCGGGGGAGATGTTGCGAATTCCGCACAGGATCACGTTTGCCACGATGCCGTGGTCTTTTTGGGCGTCCCACAGACCGGCGAGCACGGCCTCGACCACCGCGGTGAGGCGCAGCCCCCCGCGGGTGTGGAGCATCGGGGAATAGCGAACCTCCATGTAGCGCACGTTTTCCGCAGCGGCGTCTTCGCAGAGCTCGTAGGCGGCCCGGTGCAGCGCCTCTTCGGTCTGGAGCACTTTGAGCGTCGTGTCGAAGGCCTTCAGATACTCGACCAGGGAACCGGCGTGCTCGCCACAGTGCAACGCCTTGGCCAGGCCGTCGGCATCCTTGGCGGGAAGCTCGATGCCTTGCTGCTCGGCCAGCTCGAGCATGGTCGACAGACGCAGGGAGCCGTCCAGATGCACGTGCAGATCCGTCTTGGGCAACCGCTCGATGTCCGAGAGCGTCAGCTCCATGCCCTCATTGTAACCCGTCTAGCGGCCAGGCTCGAACTCGGTCAAAACCTCAATGACTTCGTGGAGGTGCTTGGCGGCCACGCTGACCCGCGTGGGCATCCCGCCGGTCAACCCGAGAGCGCTCACCAAATCGATGCCGCTGTCGAAGCGTGCCGCCACGGTGACCGTGGTCTCGTCGTGCACCAGCGAGATCGGGGCCAGCCGCTGCCCGAGGAGCAGGAGCTCGGTCTTGTCGTAAGGGCCGCCGCGCTTGGTCGCGTCGCAAATCGCGAGGCCGCCTCGAATCTCGTAGCGCGTCGAAAGCCGCTTGGCCTCGCGCTCCATGGCCGCCAACGCCGCCGATGCAGCTTGGAACTCGCGGTACATGCCGGGGTCACGGGCTCCGTCCGCGAGATACCGCACCATCAGCCCTCGTAAGGCTTCGTCGCGTGGACGCGCCCGGAGCGCGCGATCGAGCACGCGGGCGCGTTCGCTCGGCTCGCCGAGCCGGGTATCGATGGCGTGGGCATCGCCATCGGCTCCCTCGTAGGGCTCGATGCCACCGCGAATCCACTTGGCGGCCGAGCACAGTCCGTCGAAATCGGAGTGGCAGCAAATCGTGTCGATGGGACCGGCCCAGGCCACCCGTTCCGGAGTCACGAGCTCGGGGCACGCGCCGTGGGCGCAGACGATCACGCTGGCGGCCGAATCGGTC
>CAZBWQ010000078.1:0-19454 GCA_964495565.1 uncultured Sandaracinaceae bacterium
AACCACCCCCGATTGGACACGAGCTCCGAGGCGAGGCTTGCTTGGCCCGACCTCGTCAGTGCTTCCGGCCAACGATGCAAGCCGAGCCGTCCGGCACGACCCCGTGTCGTGTTCCGCCGAGACCCGGGGACCGAGGATCGCGGCCCCCGGGCCGCGGCTCTCGGCCCTCGATCCTCCAACCTCGAATCTCGCGCCTCTCACCCTGCCGAGGGGATCGGGGTCCGGGGTCCGGGGTCCGAGGGCTCGGTGGGGTTAGGAGCAGCCCATCGAGTTGCCGCAGTTCAGGCACTTGTAGCAAGCGCCGTTGCGGACCGTGATGTGGCCGCACTTGTCGCACATCGGTGCGTCGCCCATCATTTCACCGAGCTGCTGGTCGAGCGCGCTCGGTTGATGCGCGCCGTCGTCGAAGCCG
This sequence comes from uncultured Sandaracinaceae bacterium, assembly GCA_964495565.1. Classification (GTDB taxonomy): domain Bacteria; phylum Myxococcota_A; class Polyangia; order Polyangiales; family Houyiibacteriaceae; genus SG8-38. Next base: position 413 of record CAZBWQ010000078.1, read on the forward strand.
AAGGTCACCTGCTCGGCCGGTTCGATGGCGGGAGCTTCTTCCCCGCTCGGATGTGCGCCCTCCAAGCGGTGCGCCGCGGCTACGTCCGTTGGATTCTGAAGCTCTTCCTGCTCCTCCTTGGGTGGCACCTGGGCGAAGTCGTACTGCCGGAGGTATTCGACGCCCAACACACGGAACACGTAGTCGATGATCGAGGTCGCAAACTTGATGTTCGGATGACCCTCGACGATGCCCTGGGGCTCGAACCTGGTAAACGTGAACTGTCGGACGTACGCGTCGAGCGGCACCCCGTGCTGAAGCCCCATCGACACGCTGATCGCGAAGCAGTTCATCAGAGAGCGGAACGCGGCGCCCTCCTTGTGCATGTCGACGAAGATCTCGCCGAGCGAGCCGTCCTCGTACTCACCGGTGCGCAAAAACACCTTGTGGCCGCCAATCCGCGCTTCCTGCGTGAAGCCCTTTCGCTTCTTCGGGAGCCGGTGTCGACGAGTCGTCGGTGGAGTCAGCCCTTCTTTGACCAATGCGGCTTTGGTCGGGGCCGAGGCCTTCGGCTCCCCCTTGGCTTTCGCGGGAGCTTGTTCCTCGTCGTCGCTCTTGGAGTCATCCTTCGTGTTGAGCGGCTGAGAGGATTTCGAGCCGTCGCGGTAGAGGGCGATCGCCTTGAGGCCGAGCTTCCAACCCTCTTTGTAGATCTCCTCGACTTCCTCGACCGTGGACTCCCTCGGAAGGTTCACCGTCTTCGAGATGGCGCCCGACAGGAATGGTTGCGCGGCAGCCATCATGTGAATGTGAGCCATCGGCTTGAGGAATCGCTTGCCGATCTTGCCGCATCGATTGGCGCAATCGAACACCGGCAGGTGCTCGGCCCTGAGGTGCGGCGCTCCTTCCACGGTCATCCGGCCGATGACGACGTCGTTGATCTCGCCGATCTCGGCGTCGGTGTGGCCCCAGAAGCGCAGGAGATTGAAACCGGGCTTGTTGTAGACCTCGGGTGCAATCCCCAACCGTTCGTAGGCTTCGGTGCCGATCACCCAGGGAGCAAGCGCAAAGCCCACGTCGAAGACGCCACGTAGCGCGGCCTCCGCCTTCTCGATCTCCCGCTCGGTCAACCCGTTCTCCAGCAACGCCTTGCGTCCGCAGTGCGGGGCGCCGGTGAACGTGTTGGTGCCGGTCACGTACGAGACGATGTCGGCGATTTGAGCATCGGTGTAGCCGAGCCGCTGGAGCGCCTTGGGTACGCTTTGGTTGACGATCTTGAAGTAACCGCCGCCGGCCAACTTCTTGAACTTCACCAGGGCGAAGTCCGGCTCGATGCCCGTGGTGTCGCAGTCCATCAGGAGCCCGATGGTGCCGGTCGGCGCGAGCACGGTCGCTTGGGAATTTCGGTACCCGTACAGCTCGCCCAGCTTGCATGCGAGATCCCAATCCTCCTGCGCGGCTTGGATGAGCTCGGGTGGGCAGGCGGTCGGCCGATCTTCGGTCATGCCAGGGCCGCCGGGCTCGTTGATCCGGTAGGCTGCCTGCCGATGTTTGCCCATCACGCGGAGCATCGGCTGCCGGTTGCGCTGAAATCCCGTAAACGGCCCTTTGCTCGCCGCGATCTCCGCGGAGGTCGCGTACGCATGGCCACACAGGATCGACGTGAGCGCCGCGCAAATCGTGCGGCCTTCGTCGCTGTCGTACGGGATGCCCAGCTGCATCAAAAGCGTGCCCAGATTGGCGTAGCCGAGACCGAGCGGGCGGTAGTTGTGGCTGTTTTTCGCGATCCCGCGCGTCGGATAGCTCGCGTAATCGACGATGATGTCCATCGCGGTGATCAGGACTCGAATCGCCTGCCGATAGCCCTCGACGTCGAATCGTCCCTGGTCATCGAGGAACTTCGACAGATTGATCGACGCGAGATTGCATGCCGAGTTGTCGAGGAACATGTACTCGGAGCAAGGGTTCGACGCATTGATGCGGTCGGTGTTGGGGCACGTATGCCAGTCGTTGATCGTCGTGTCGTATTGCACGCCCGGGTCGGCGCAGGCCCAAGCCGCCTCGGCGACCTTTCGCCATAGATCACGGGCACGGTAGGTGTCGCAAACCTCGCCCGTCGTCCGCAGCGTGGTCCGCCACTCGCCATCCGCCTCGACTGCTTTCATGAAGTCATCGGTGACACGAATGGAGTTGTTCGAGTTCTGGCCCGATACCGTGTGATAGGCCTCGCCGTTGAAATCGGATTCGTATCCAGCGGCGATTAGCGCCCGCGCCTTCTTTTCCTCGCGAACCTTCCACTCGATGAAGTCTTCGATCTCGGGATGATCGAGGTCCAGGCACACCATCTTGGCCGCGCGCCGCGTCGTCCCGCCCGATTTGGTCGCGCCGGCCGCACGATCGAGCACCTCGAGGAAGCTCATCAGGCCGCTGGAGGTGCCGCCGCCCGAGAGCTTTTCCTGCTTGCCGCGGATCTTGGAGAAGTTGGTGCCGGTGCCCGAGCCGTACTTGAACAACCTCGCCTCGTTCTTGATGAGGTCGTAGATCGCCATGAGGTCGTCGTTGACCGCTTGGATGAAGCATGCGGAGCACTGCGGGTGCTCGTATGCCGTATCGGTCTGGAAGATGGCGTCCTGCTCCGGATCCCACGCGTAGTTGCCCCCCGAGCCCTCGATGCCATAGCGCTGGTACAAACCGCAGTTGAACCAAACCGGAGAGTTGAAGGCGGCCTTCTGGTGGATCAGCAGGTGGGAGAGCTCCGCCTCGAAGGTGTCGGCAGCGGCCTCGTCGGCGAAGTACCCGCCGAACTTGTCGCCCGCCTCGCGGAGCGAGTGAGCCACGCGATAGACCAACTGGCGAACGCTTCGTTCTCCCTTGTTCTTCGCGCCCTCGATGCCTGCCTTTCGAAAATATTTCGAGACGGCGATGTCGGTCGCCAACTGGCTCCACCCTTCGGGAACCTGGGCCCCTTTGAGCTCGAAGACGATCGAGCCATCGGAGTTGGTGATTTGGCTGTCTCGAAGGACGTATTGCGCGGTCTCGAGCGGGTCCTCGCCCGGTTTCGTCAACCGGCGCTCCATGGTGAGCCCGCCTGACTGCTGCGTGACCTCCGCACGACGCGTGCCTTCCATCTCCAAATTGCTCGTCATTCCCCTTGTTTCTAGCGCCACTGCACACCTCCATCCAGACACACGTCACCACCCGGGCAAATTCCACCGCCCATCCCCAGGCGGAACCCCCGTTATCCACAACCTTCCCACAACAGATTGCGCTGGCAGCCTCCTTGCCACCACAACCGCTTGGGGCGAGCTTGCGGAGTAGCCTCGGGGGCCAGCCTCCGTCAAGCAGAAATGATCGCGGGGATCCACTTTCTTAATTTGACCATGAATTCCGCAGCGTTCGGAAACCGCGATCCGCGCGTTTCCGACGATTTCGCAGTGCGTCACAAACACGGAGCGGGATACCTGCCCTAGATGACACTTGATGTATGGCAACATGAACGATGATACAATATGTAGCGCACGCGCCCCAAAAAAGACGCAACATTTAGCGCCTGCATGTAGTTGCTTGTAGGGCGAGCGTCCCTCCGGCAGGTCCCGACGAATCCCCCTGTCCGGCTCTCAAGATCGCTTTCCAAGTCCCCGGAAATCGAGCCGTTCTGGGCGCTGCGCCGCGCGGTCGGACGCCTCGCGCTAAAAGCGGGGTATGAAAGTGCATCTGGTAGACGGGACCTACGAGCTCTTCCGAGCCTGGTTCGGAGCCCCGGAGGCGACCTCCCCCGGGGGTCGAGAGGTCGGGGCCACGCGCGGGTTGCTCCGCTCCCTGGCCGCGCTCTTGCGAGACGAGGAGGTCAGCCACATCGCCTGCGCCTTCGACCACACGGTCGAGTCCTTCCGCAACGAGCTCTTCGATGGGTACAAGACCGGGGAGGGTCTCGAGCCGGACCTGCTCGATCAGTTCCCATTGGCCGAGCGTGCAAGCCAGGCGCTCGGGATCGTGACCTGGCCCATGGTCGAGCTCGAGGCCGACGACGCGCTTGCGACGGCCGCGGCCAAGCTCGGTCGAGCGCCGGGTGTCGAGCAAGTGGTCATCTGCTCGCCAGACAAGGATCTTTGCCAATGCGTCCGCGGTCAGAGGGTCGTCTTGCTCGATCGGCGTCGGAACACCGTCCTCGACGAAGCAGGCGTCCGCGCCAAGCTCGGTGTGGCCCCGCAATCGATCCCCGACTACCTGGCGTTGGTCGGAGACAGCGCAGACGGCATTCCCGGGATCCCGCGCTGGGGCGCCAAGAGCGCAGCGAGCGTGCTCGCGAAGTTTCCACACCTCGAAGACATTCCCGACGACTCGGGCGCGTGGGGTCTCAAGGTGCGGGGTGCGGCCGCGCTGGCGGAGCAGCTGCGAGCGCGGCGCCAGGAGGCGTTCTTGTATCGCACGCTCGCCACGTTGCGCGAGGATGCGCCGATCGAGGAATCACTCGACGATCTGCGCTGGACCGGCCCTGACCGTGCCGCGCTCGAAGCCCTGTGCGACGAGCTCGGCGAGCGCGCGCTGCTCGAGCGGATCGACGCTCAGCAAAAGCGGGTATCGGATCGGAGCGCTTCCAAATAGCGCTCGGCGCGGCTCACGTACCCAGCGGCGCTCTGACGCAACCCTTCGGTGTTCGCGGGATCGATCTGTCGAACGATCTTCCCCGGAGAGCCGAGAACGACCGAGTAGTCGGGGATCTCCTTTCCCTCGGTGATGAGCGCATTGGCTCCAATCGTGCAGAATTTGCCGATCTTGGCGTGGTTGAGGACGACGGCGTTGATGCCGATCAAGCTGTAATCGCCGACCTGACAACCATGCACCATGGCCTGATGGCCGACCGTGACGCCTCGGCCGAGGATCAAGGGGATGCCGGGATCGGTGTGCAGGACGGCGCCGTCCTGAACGTTGGTTTCCTCGCCGATGATGATCTCGTCCGTATCTCCCCGGATCACCGCACGGAACCAGACGCTGCAACGGTCCTTCAGCACGACCGATCCGATCACGTCGGCGGAGTCCGCGACGAAGACCCGACCCTCGATTCGGACCCGTCGATCGCCAAGCTCGTAGATCATCAGAGCGCGCTTCCCTTGAACAGAATGGGAGAATACACGTTGAATCCGATGGTGACTTGCCAGGTTTCGGTCGTCAACGACGAGTCCCGCGAGGTGAAACCATACAGGGTGGGAAAGCGAAAGCTCGCGAAGACGTCCATCATCGTGGCGCGGGCCTCCGCGGTGTAACCCACGCGCAAGCCGACCGGAATGAAGTAGAAGGGGCCGCGAATCAGCCCCGATGTCGCCGTCCGGATCGTATGGCTCAAATCGAAGAAGCTCATGCCGCTCGCGACTTCCACGAAGAGTCGATCGGTCGCGTTGGCGACGAATTGAAAGGGGATTTGCATGCTCCAAACCGACGGACCCCGCTGATTGTCGTCGATGGTGAAGCTCGCGCCGGTGTCGATCGCGAACCGCTCGTCGATCACGAAGCGGAGCGGAACGCCTCCCAAGAATCCGAACGTGGTTTGGGAAGGAATGCGAAAGACCGCGTCGAAGGCGAGCTTGACGACCTCCCGATCGAGGGCTTCGAACCTTGCGTAAAACGGGATGTCCCCGAACTCGGCATCCGGAGACATCCGGAACGCGACGAGGCCTTGGCTTCCAAAGCCCGCGTTCGGCAAGAGGGCGAGGCCGGGGAACGATCCCATCCGGTAACGGGAAAAGCCGATCTCGAAGTCGTCGGCCAGCGTGATCGCCACGCCGAAATTCATGGTGGACACCGTGTCCCCGCTTTGGCGGCCCACCACGGTATCGCGGCCCACCACCGTGTCGAAGGTGCCACGCATCATGCCGCGGGGCATGGTCAGGCTTCGGTTGGCATATCGAACGTCGTAGAACTCGGAAGCCTTGCGCCTCGAAGCGCCAATCGGGGGCGCCTCGACCTCGTCGACCCAATCGGGATTGCGCGAGGAGCGCGCCTCGGACTCGGTGGGGGGCGCATCGGCCCAGTCGGGGTTCGGCCGGCTGGGCTCGGCCTCGGGCTGGGGTTCGGCGCTCGGGGGCGGCGCGATGGGCTCGCCCCAAGCAGACTGGGCTCCGACGACGATCGGGGCGCTCGCGATCGCAAACGAAAGACACGAAACGAGTCGATGGGCTCTGTGCACGAAAGCGGCCATAAACCAATCCCAGGGCGGTGCCAAGCACGCGCGTGGCCCCCTCCATGCGTCCACATTGCACGCGACCGGACCGCGCTTATAATCGCGGCCCTTTCGGCGATGTAGCTCAGGTGGTTAGAGCGGGCGTTTCATACGCGCTAGGTCGGTGGTTCGAGTCCACCCATCGCCACCAGGTCGGTCCAGGATTCACGTTCAATCGCGAGGTGGCTCACTTGACTGAACGGCTGCCTTGCGTAGCGTGAAGAAATGCCCGTCGTGTTCCGACGACTCGCCATGCAGGCTGGCGTGCGAGCCGCCTCCCTGTGCTTGGTGTTGTCGGCCGCGACCTGGCTCCTGCTCCATTGGGGAGGCACGCCCCCGTCCCCTCGGGCCTTCGCCGGCTGGACCGCCGTCGCGGTCGCCCTCGCTGGCGTGGTCGCGGCTTGGTACGTGGAGCGGGTCGTCGCGCGTCGAATCGCGTGCGTGATCGAGACGCTCGAAGCCCACGCCAAACGAAGCAGCCTCGAGCGCTTGCCTGACCTCGGGGACGACGAGATCGGCGACATCGGACGCGCAGTCAACGACTTGTTGGTCAACCTCACCTCGCTCGAGGTCCGGATCATCGAGCAAAGCCAAGAGCTGCGGCACACGCGCGAAGAGCTGGTCTTGAAGAAAGCGCTCAGCCTCAAGTCCGCAGAGCTCGAGCAGCGGCTGCGCGAGCGTGCGCTGCTCTTCGACATCGTCCGCGCCAGTGCGTCGGAGCGCGACCTGGACGGGGTTCTGCACGACATCGCCGGCCGCGTGGGCAAGGCGCTTTACCTGAGGGAGTGTCTGTTGTTCCTCGTCGATGCCGAAACGCATCGAATGACCTTGCGGGCCGCGTACGGATTCGAGCGGCCTGGCGAAGTGCTCGAACGCGTGGTGCTCTTCGACGAGGATCTGCTCGGACAAGTGGCGCAGACCGCCGAGCCGATGCGGATCGACGATCTGGAGTCACTCGGAGACGAAGCGCTTTGGGGTCCGATTGCGCGACGCGGATCGATCGCGATGTTGCCGATCGTTCACCAAGGGCGGGTCACCGGCGTGATGGCGGCCACGCGCGAGCAAACTCGGGGATTCTCGGACCTCGAGACCGGCCTCCTCGAAGCCATCGCGGACCAGCTCGCTCTCGCCATCCGCCACACGCAGCTCTTCGACGAGCTGCGACGAGGCTCGCAACACGACGATCTCACCGGGCTCGGAAACCGACGTCTGTTGCGCCTGCGACTCGAAGACGAGCTGCATCGAGCCAGCCGATTCGCCCAGACCGTCAGCTTGCTCGCCATCGACATCGACCACTTCAAAGCCCTCAACGACCGTCACGGACATCCCACCGGAGACGCTTCCTTGCGCAAGCTGGCTGGCCTGATGACGCGAAACCTTCGCCGCATCGACACCATTGCCCGGATCGGCGGAGAGGAGTTCGTGGTCCTCTTGCCTCGCACCGACCCCGAGCAGGCGTTCCAAGTCGCTTCAAAGCTGCAGTCGATGGTGGAGCAGACCCGTTTTCCCGGGGGCGAAGGGCAACCGGGCGGCGCCTTGACGATCAGCATCGGGGTCGCGAGCCTGCACGAGGGCGAAACCGGGGCCGAGCTCCTCGCGCGCGCCGACGCCGCGCTCTACGAAGCAAAGTCGCGAGGGCGCAACCGGGTCGTCGCAGCCGATCAGCCGGAAGGCTCCGCCCGGGTCCTGACCAGCTCGCGTATCTGATGCAGCTCGAAGGGTTTTTCGAGACAAACCACCGAGTTCTGCTTCAGGAACTCCCGCGCCCGCGCCGTGAATGCGCCGCCGGTCATGAACACGAACCGTGACGCCAAATCGGGACGCCGCGACGAGACCTCTCCGAACACCTCCATTCCGCTGAGCTCGGGCATCATGAGGTCACAGAAGACCAGGTCGAAAGGCTCGTCCGAGCAAAGCCGCTCGATCGCTTCCTGTCCGCTACAGAAGATCTGGACTTCGTGACCTCGCAAGGCTCGCCGAATCGACCGGCCCACCAGGGGCTCATCGTCGACGACGACGACGCGCGCGCGCGTCTGCGTGGCAGGCGGCACGGAGGAAAGCGAGGGCTTGGTCCGTTGCTCTCGATCGGAGGCGGGCAATCGGACCACGAAGCGCGTGTCCGCTCCAGGCTCGCTTTCGACCTCGATGGTTCCCCCGACGTCTTCCACGATGTTGCGGCAAATCGACAGCCCCAATCCGGTCCCTTCGGAGGAGCCCTTGGTCGTGAAGAACGCTTCGAAGATTCGATCCCTTTGCGCCGCCTCGATGCCGATCCCGTTGTCGACGACCTCGACCACGGCGGCCCCGCTCGGATCGGTGTGGGTCCGCACCACGATCCGATTCGCCGCGGCCGGCCGATCGGGCATGGCCTGCGCGGCGTTGATGAGCAGATTGACGAAGACCTGCACGAGCCGCGACTCCGCGGCTGCCACGGGTGGCGTGTCCCGGAAGTCGCGCTCCAGAACGGCCCGGTGGCGGAGCTCGTTCCAGCACATGCTGATCGCCGACTCGAGCACTTCGTGCAGGTCGGCGTGACGCGAGGACTCGTCGTCCGGTCGGGAAAACGTCTTCAGATCGCGGACGATGTTCTGCATCCGGAGCGTGCCTTGAATCGCCTCGTCGAGCTGCTCGATCACTCGATCTCCGTCGGTCTTCGAGCTGCCGGACGCGAGCTCTTCCCGGATCAGTCGAAGATTCGACAGCACGTACATCAACGGATTGTTGAGCTCGTGCGCGACTCCAGCCGCGAGCGTCCCCACCGAGGCCATTCGGTCGGCAAAGGCGAGACGCGACTCCATGTCTTTGCGCTCGGTCCGTCGTTTGGCTGCCTGCGCGATGGCACGCTCCGCGATTAGCAGACGTGTCCGCAAGCCCTCGGGATCGATCGGCTTGGCGAGGTAGTCGGACACGCCCGCGCCGATGGCCTGGGCGAGGTCGTCATGGCGATTTCGACCGGTGATGAGCAGAAAGAAGACGTCCTCTCCACCGGGCATGGAGCGCACCTGGCGGCAGAGCTCGAGACCGGAGACACCCGGAAGCAACCAATCGACGAGCATGAGGTCGAAGGGCTCCCGGCGGTGCGCGGCCAAGGCTTCTTCGGCCGATCCGGTGGAAGTCACTTGGTAATTACGCTCACGCAAGAGCTCGCGCAGGAGCCCACGCATCGAGCTCGAATCGTCGACCACCAGGGCTCTGAGCGAGTCACCCGCCACCGGTTGGAGTCTAATCCAATTGGCGGAAATTTTCATGGAGCATGCAGGTCTTGACGCGGCCCTCTCGCTGGCTATGTTGGCAGTGGGATAACGCGCCGCGTCATCCCAGGAGGGTATCTCGATGACTGGCCACAACCAACTTCGCCGCAGCCGGACGCGCCTCCAGCGGCAGGGCGCGCTTTGGCTCGATCAAACCCGACAAGCGGGTGAAACCTTCATCGTGGAGTCCCAAGAGGCGGGCCGTACCTTCGCGCAGGACATGACCTCCGCGGGCACGAAGCTGGCGAGCAGCGTCAAGAGTGCGAGCCAGCGACTGCAACAGGTGGTTTACCAAGAGGCGATCGATTGGCGCGACCTCGCCCTGAAAACGAGGGATGGCTACATCGAGGCGTGGAAAGCGCAGCTCGGTCGCTTGGAGCAACAAGCTTCCACGACGCGTGACGCGCTCAAGCCAGAGACGGTGGAAGCGACGGTTCTCGAATCGGCCCGCGACCTCTTGGAGCTGGCGCATGAGAAGGTCGACCAACGACTCGAGCAGTCGTCCAAGGCCGCAAAGCCAGCGGCGACCAAGTCGCGGAAGAAGCAGGCGACCAAGAGCCGCGCCAAGGCCAAGAAGCCCCAAAAGGCTGCCTCCTCGGCGCCGATTCGAGACTACGACGAGCTGACCGCCAAAGACGTGGCCTCGAAAATCCAGAGGCTCTCGGGTCCGCAGGCGGCCGCGGTGCTCGACTACGAGCGCGCTCGAAAGAAACGAGCCACGGTGATCCGCGCGGCCGAGCAGCGGCTCGCCGCCGCCAGCTGAACGCCGACGTCTGTACAGCCGACCGGGGTCGACTACACTCCGGCGCGTGGGTGAAAGCAAACAGGTCCTCGTCGCCGACGACGAGGACAACCTGCGCCGTGTTCTCAAGGCCCAGCTCCAGCACGACGGCTACGAGGTCCATTGCGTGCGCGACGGCCAGGCCGTGCTCGACGCGATGGCGGAGCATCACATCGACGTGGTGATCACCGACCTTCGCATGCCCAAGCTCGACGGCATGGGCGTGCTCAAGGCCGTGAGCGAACGGTATCCCGGAGTTCCGGTCATCCTGATCACGGCGCACGGCACGGTGGACACCGCCGTCCAGGCGCTCAAGCTCGGTGCCTTCGACTACGTGACCAAACCGTTCGATCGGGCCGAATTCCGGGCCGTGGTGAGCAAGGCCGCCCGCACCAGCGAGCTCTCCAAGCGGCACGTGAGCAGCGATCCCAACGAGCGGGGCCGCTATCGAATCATCGGTCAGTCACCGCCCATGCGGGCCGTCTACGACGTGATCGAAAAGGTGGCCGACACGCCGAGCACGGTTCTGATCACCGGCGAGAGCGGAACCGGCAAGGAGCTCATCGCGCGGGCGCTTCATCAGCACAGCGCGCGAGCCACCCAGCCTTTCGTCAGCGTGAACTGTGCAGCCATCCCGCCGGATCTGCTCGAAAGCGAGCTATTCGGTTACGAAAAAGGGGCCTTCACCGGTGCGGTCACCAGCAAGCCTGGGCGCTTCGAGCTCGCCCACGGCGGAACGCTCTTTCTCGACGAGATCGCCGAGATTCCGGTGAGCATGCAGGTGAAGCTGTTGCGTGCGCTCCAAGAGCAACAGTTCGAGCGAGTCGGGGGCATCAAGACGATCGCCGTCGACATCCGCCTCGTCGCCGCCACCAACCGGGACCTCAAAGCGCAGATTGCAGACGGCGCGTTTCGCGAGGATTTGTACTACCGGCTGAACGTCGTGCACGTGCATCTTCCCCCGCTGCGGGATCGGCCGAGCGACATTCCGCTGCTGGTCGAGCACTTCGTGCGAAAGTTCAATGCGAAGCTCGGCCGAGCCGTCACGGGTTTCGACGAGCCCGCCATGCGGCATCTGCTGCGCTACGGTTGGCCCGGCAACATTCGCGAGCTCGAGAACGTGGTCGAACGATGCATGATCTTCGCAGACGACGGGCAGGTGGGGCCCTCGTACCTGCCTCCGGAGGTGCGCGAGCTCGAGGGCTCCGAATCGACCTCGGACCTCGAGGCGACACCCGGCCAAACCGGCCTCAAAGAAGCAGTCCGTGAGGCCACGCTGCGGCTGGAGCGGGAGTTCATCGGCCGGGCGCTCGATCAGACCGGCGGGAACGTGACGCATACCGCGCGGCTGTTGAAGATCTCCCGCAAAAGCCTTCAGAACAAGATGAAGGAGCTCGGCCTCCGCAACGATTGAGAATCAACCGCGGGGCTGATCGAGGCCCGCCAACGCGGCCTCGAGGTCCTCGCGCGTCACTGGTTTTTGAAGCACGGGGTTCGCGACCTCACCCGCGAACTTTCGGAGTCGCGGGGTGAACGCGCCGCCGCTCATGAAGACGATGCGATCGGCGAGCGCCGAATGTGCTTCGCAGACCTGGTCGTAGAAAGACTTGCCGTCGATCTCGGGCATCATCAGGTCACACACCAGGGCGTCGAAGCGCGGGTCCTCGCCCAATCGAACCAAGGCTTCGGCGCCTCCGAGCACCGTGACGACGTCGAAGCGGCGGCGCAGGCGCCTCCGCAAGGCCGACAAGACCATCGCGTCGTCGTCGATGATCAACAGCCTCCATCGTCTCGCCGGTGCCTCGGAGACCGGCCGGCTCTCCCGAGTCGGCTCCACGACCCGGAGGCCCGTCTCGACCGGGAAAACGAGCTCGACACACGTACCGCGCTCAGGGTGGCTCACCTCGAGCCGGCCACCATGCTCCTCGGCAACGCGCTTGGACACGGACAACCCGAGGCCCATTCCGCCTTGCGGCGCCTTGGTGGTGAAGCCAGGCGTGAAGATGCGGTTGCGATCTTCCTCGCGGATCCCGCTGCCGGTGTCCCGGACGGCGATTCGCAAGTAGCCGTCCTCCACCCGGGTCGAGACGATGATGCGATGTTGGTCGTACGCGCCGCCCTCGATCGCCTCGGCAGCATTCGTGAGCAGATTGACGAGGGCTTGTGCAATGCGCCCGGGATGCGCAGCGATCATCGGGACCGGCTCGAAGCGCTTGACCAGACGAGCACGATAGCGGATCTGATTGAAGACCATGGCGCAGGCGTCGTCGACGATGCGCGTCACGTCGACCCGTTCGGCGTGGTCGTCGTCGGCGCGGGAAAACGTCCCTAGGCTGCGTGCGATCTCCTGAATGCGGTGCATCCCCTTGTGGCAGTCGGTGAGCATGTCGGCCGCGTCGTCGAGGAGCTCCTGAAGACTGGCCTCGGCCTCGAGCTGCTCGAACGAGGAAACCGTGATCGCATCCTCCGTCGCGAGCGTGACCCTGAGCCGACGAAGAAATCGTCGGACCGCGTGATGGGACTCCCGAAGGCTTTCCAGATTGGCTAGGACGAACGTCAAAGGATTGTTGACCTCGTGAGCCAGCCCTGCGGCGAGCCGTCCCACCGTGCGGAGTCGGTCTTCCGACACCCGAGGCCCCGAAACGATTGGCAAGCTGCTCGGGGGCATGCTCGGAGGGACGCTGGGTCGCACCGCGGGCTGCAGCTGGATGATCGTCGACTCGTGGCCGTCCCAAATCGACAGGATCGCAGTGGCCGTGAGCTGCGTCACGGACCCGTCGGAGCTCTGGGCGACGAAGGTCGTGGGGCAACCTTCCTCGGGAATCACCGGCTCGAAAGGCTCGCCGAGCAGCGCATCGCATTCGACGCCGAGCATCGCGCACGCCGCGGGATTGACGTAGGCGACGCGGTGGGAACGGTCGACGACCACGATGCCGTCCGTCGCCCGATTCAACAGGAGACGACTCTGCGTTTCGGTCCCGTGGGCATCCCGAAGCTGCACGAGGAGCCGGCGAAGCTCGTACTCGCGATCGATGGACTGCTGCAGCCCGGACACGTACTCCTCGGAAAGCAAAGGCGTGCCCCAGGCGGGCTCTTGCGGGACGGTGCATGCGTCCTCTCCGAGCCACAGCGCCCTGACTCCCTCGCCCAAGGGCGGAAGATCCGTACCGAACGCGGTGTCCCAACAAACCAGGTGGGGCGCATGGCTCTCGAATTGATGGATGGCGTCCTGACGGTTGACGGCCACGCGGCACACTGCGGCCTGGGGCCACGCATGGAGGCTCTCCCGAACCATCATGATGCGCTCGGGATTCGCCGACACGATCAAGACCCGCACCCGGCTCTTGGGCAGCGCCATCGATCTTCGTCTTTCGTTTGCCAGCACGAATCGCCCCCCACCGGGATCGGCCTTGACTCCCCCGATAAACCATAGCACTGTAATAAGGTGCTGTGAACGGCATTTTGGTGATGGTGGGGGATGCTCGATAGTCGCGAGGAGCACGAGGTCCGTGAGGTCCTCCTGGTCGAGGACAATCTCATCGACGCACAACTCCTTCGACGGCTCTTGCGCCGCGTCACGGGTGCCTACTATCGAATCACCCACGTTCGGACCCTCGACGATGCCGTTCTCTCGGCCGAAGACCTGGCCCCGGACGTCATCCTGGCCGACCTGAACCTTCCGGATTCACGAGGCACCCAAACCGTCGCGAGCCTCCAGACCTGTTATCCCGACGTCCCTCTGGTCATCGTGAGCTCGTGGGAGGACGAGGCGGTCTCCTTGCGCTCGGTCAAGGCGGGCGCGCAGGACTACCTCGTCAAGGGACACATCGACGCCACCAACCTTCATCGCGTGATCCGGTACGCGGTCGAGCGAAAGCGGACCGAGCTCGAGCTGGTCCGCCTGGCCCATTACGACCAGCTCACTTCGCTACCCAATCGGACCCTCCTGCGCGAGCGGGTCAACCACGCGTTGGCGCGCGCGGCACGGGCGGGCACGGGGGTGGCCGCACTGGTGCTCGACATGGACCGGTTCAAGGAGATCAACGACATGCTGGGCCACGAGCTCGGCGACAAGCTGCTGATCGAGGCAGGCAAGCGAATTCGGGCGAGCGTGCGAGAGCAGGATACCGTCGCGAGGCTCGGGGGGGACGAGTTCGCGGTGGTCCTGGAGGGCGTGGGCGAGGCGAGGGAGATCGTGACCGTCCTCCAGCGGATCATGGAGAGCATCGGCTCTCTGACGGAAATCGAGGACCACCGGGTCAAGACCTCGGTCAGCGTCGGAATCGCGATGTACCCCGAGAACGGCACGGATCTGTCCGCACTCCTGCGCGCTGCCGATCTCGCCATGTACCAGGCCAAGTCCCTCGGCCGCGGCCGTTACCAGTTCTTCGCCGATGCGATGCAACAAGAGGCGCAGTCGAGACACGCGCTCGAGTGGGCATTGCGGCGCGCCGTCGAAAGGGAGGAATTCCGACTCTACTACCAGCCTCAGCTCTGCCTTCGAACCGGAGCGGTGATCGGAGTCGAAGCGCTGCTTCGGTGGGTGAGCCCGACGCGCGGGCTTTGCACCCCCCAACACTTCATCGGCGGGCTCGAGGAGTTCGGCCTCATCGACGAGGTGGGAGAGTGGGTGCTCCAAACCGCATGCGAGCAGGTCCGCCGTTGGCACGCGATGGATCTCGAGCCGTTGCGGATCGGAGTCAACGTTTCGGCCCGTCAGCTCGAGGACCCGATGCTCCTCGACAAGGTGCGGGGCGCGCTCGCCGAGACGAAGCTGCCTCCCGAGCTATTGGAGCTCGAGCTCACCGAGAGCTCGCTCATGTCCGATCCGGCGGAAGCCGGGGCGCTCCTCCGCGAGATTCGAAAGATCGGCGTTCGCATCGCCATCGACGACTTCGGGACCGGCTACTCTTCGCTGACTTACCTGCACGACTTCCCGCTGAATGCCCTCAAGATCGACAAACGCTTCGTTCGTGGAGTCGAATCGAACGACCGCGGAGCTCCGATCTCCGACATGATCATCGGGCTCGGAAAGAGCCTCGGGCTCGAAACCATTGCAGAGGGCGTCGAGACCGAGAGTCAGCTCGCCTACCTGCGACAGCAGGGATGCGACATCGCACAAGGCTATCTGTACGCCCGGCCCGAATGCGCAGAAAAGCTCACTCCTTGGCTTGCGGTGAACCAGCGTGTCGCAGAGACCTACGTGCGTTCGATCCCAGTCCGCAAGGTTCGAGGGAAGGCAGGAACCTGAACCGCGACCCGGTTGTGCTAGCGTGCAGGCATGGCCGCTGCGACGGTCCTCGTCGTCGACGACGAACAGAACATACTGAGCTCGGTTTCGCGCGCGCTCGGGCTGGAAGGTTACGACGTGGAAGTCGCCAGCAGCGCAGAGCTCGCGCTCGAGAAGCTCCAAGAGCAGTCGTTCGATGCGATCTTACTCGACGTCCAACTGCCGAAAATGGACGGGCTCGCCATGCTCGACGAGTTGCGCAAGCGCGGGCTCACGACTCCGGTCATCATGATGAGCGGCCATGCGACCATCGAAGTCGCGGTCGAGGCCACGCGTCGCGGCGCCGACGATTTCATCGAAAAGCCGATCGGTAGCGACCGGCTCGCTTTGTCGCTCCGGCGCAGCCTCGAGGTCCGGGCCCTGCAGCAGGAGAACCGCGAATTGCGGCGACGGTTCGGCCCGAGCGAGTCGCTGCTCGGACGTAGCGCGCCCATGCAGAGGCTCCGCGAGCAGATCGAGCTCGCCGCCCGTTCCAACGCAGCGGTCCTGATCCTGGGCGAGCGTGGAACTGGAAAGGAGCTGGTGGCGGCCGCCATCCACGCGCTCTCGGGCCGGTCGAGCGGGCCTTTTCAGAAGCTCAACTGCGCCGCCGTTCCCGAGGGCTTGATCGAAAGCGAGCTGTTCGGCCACGAGGCCGGAGCCTTCACGGGTGCGACGAAGCGGAGGCAGGGAAAGTTCGAGCGTGCTCATGGCGGCACGCTCTTTCTGGACGAGGTGGGCGACATGCCTGCCCAGATGCAGGCCAAGCTCTTGCGCGTGCTTCAAGACGGAGAGGTGGAGCGGGTCGGAGGCGGTCGGCTGGTGAAGGTAGACGTTCGCGTCGTGGCCGCCACGAACAAGTCGTTGCCGAAGGAGATCGAAGCAGGCCGCTTCCGTGCCGATCTCTTCGATCGACTCAACGTGGTTCCGTTGCGAGTCCCTCCGCTTCGCGAGCGACCCGGCGACATCGCCTTGCTGGCCGAGCACTTCCTTTCCCTCGCCTGCGAGGCGCACGACCGTTCGCAAAAACGGCTTTCGCCGGAAGCGATGGCGCTCGTGCAAGCGTATCCCTACCCGGGAAACGTCCGAGAGCTACGCAACCTCGTGGAACGCCTGGTCATCCTGACTCCCGAGGCCACGATCACTGCAGACCAGGCCCGTACCTTGCTCCCCCTCGAGCGCTCCGAGGTCGGCGGAGGGCATTTCCAGCCTGAAACCCCGCTCCGCGACATGCTGGAGCGTGTGGAGCGCGAGTTGATCACGAAGGCCCTCGAGCATCGAGGGGGGCACGTGACGCAAACGGCGGCCGATCTCGGGCTGGAGCGCAGCCATCTCTACAAGAAGATGCGTGCGCTCGGGATTCGAAAAACCGATTCGAAATGAGATTTGCGTTCCTTCGCTGCGCGACATAGAGATCCGGCAAGCGGAATCGAGGCTGCCTTGCTCGACAACTTACTTCCCGTCGATCCGGAAATCGCCGCGCGAATCGAAGCGTTGGATCTGGAGTTCAACAAATTCGGTGTCGACCCCTATGGCATCGACAAGAACGACCTGGCGCGGTTCGTGTCCGCCTTCGCCTGGATCTACCGCTACTACTTCAAGGTCGACGTGTATGGGCTCGAGCACGTTCCCTCCACCGGAGGCGCCATTCTGGTAGGCAACCACTCGGGGGGCGTCGCGATCGATGGCGCGATGGTCATGGGATCCTTGCTGCTCGACGCCGAGCCACCACGCCTTCCCCATGCCATGCTGGACAAGTTCATTCACCAGTTCCCCGGTGCGTCGCAGTTCATGAGCCGCACCGGACAGTTCACTGGAAATCCCGATCAAGCGAAGCGTTTGCTCGACTCGGGCCGACTGATCCTCGCGTTCCCTGAAGGCGCCCGCGGGACGGCAAAGCTCGCCAAGGACGCAGACTCCCTGGTGGATTTTGGAACCGGTTTCATGCGTCTTGCGCTCGAGACCAACAGCCCCATCGTCCCGTTCGGGTTCGTGGGGGGCGGTGACGCGCTTCCGACGATCGCCAACTTGAAGCGGTTGGGTCGGCTGCTCGGCGTGCCCTACGTTCCGGTGACCAAGTGGATCTTCCTGGTCCCGAAGCCCACCCGATTTCAGCTTCTCTATGGACGCCCGATGTCGTTCGAAGGCACCGGTCACGAGCGCGACGAGACCGTCAGTGCCATGGTCGACCAGGTGAAAGATCGAATACGGGATTTGATCCGGCAAGGCCGCGCGTTGCGCGAGAAGCAAATCTCCGAAGAAGAGCTCGTGCTGTGATGAAGGTGTTGGTGACGGGAATCGCTGGGAAGCTCGGGCGGATCACCGCGCGCAGGCTCCTCGAAGCGGGCTACGAGGTGATCGGCATCGATCGAAGGGCGTGGCCGGATGCCCCCGAAGGCGTCGAGCTCTTTCAGGTCGACATCCGGAAGCGCCCGGCCGAGGACGTCTTTCGAACGCACCGGCCGGACGCCGCCATTCACATGGCGACGGTGACTCACTTGGTGCATCGAAGCCCGGACCGAATGCGGGTCAATTTGTACGGCACGCGCGCGTTCATTCGCCACTGCCACGGCTACGGCGTGAAGCAGGCCGTCTTCGTGGGCCGTCACACGTATTACGGCGCCGCGGCGGACTCCCCCCTCTATCACACCGAGGACGAGCCCCCGATGTCGGCGCATACGTTTCCCGAGCTTGCCGACCTCGTGGCGGCCGACTTGTACGCCGCTTCGGCGCTTTGGCGTTACCCCGAGATCACGACCTGCGTTTTGCGAGTCGTCTATACGCTCGGGCCGAGCCAGCACGGAACGCTGGCGACGTTCCTCCGGGGACCGACCGTGCCGTTGATCATGGGCTTCGACCCACTCTTCCAGTTCATCCACGAGGAGGATGCCGCCAAAGCGGTCGTCATGGCCCTCACGCACCAGCTGCACGGGATTTACAACGTGTCGGGCCCGACCCCGGTGCCGCTCTCCACGATCGTCCGGGCCGCGGGCAGACGTCCTTTGCCGATGCCCGCGGGTCTCTTCAAGCTCGGACTGGGCCGACTCGGGCTGCCTCATTTGCCAGCCGGCGCGCTCGACCATCTTCGCTACCCGATCGTCGTCGATGGCGACGCATTCCGCCGCACGACGGGCTTCACCTACGACTACGACGAACGCGAAACGATCAACGCATTCCGCACCGCGGACTGACGATCCCCGGGCCTCGGGTCTCGGGCGCCGATTCCCGGGTCTCGATCCTCCAACCTCGAGTCTCGCGCCTCGAATCTCGACCCTCTCACCCAGGCCCGGGGATCGAGATTCGTGGTCCGTGGTCCGTGGTCCGTGGCCCGCGGCCCGGGGCCCGTGGCCCGGAGATCGTGATTCGCGGAGCCGAGCGATTCAGCCCTCTCGGGCCACATCTGCAAGCCGTCGCGTTCCGTGAAACCCCGTGTCGTGTTTTTTCGAGACCCGGCCTTGCGCGTTCCGGGCCTTGGGCCCCGATTCCCGGGTCTCGATCCTCCAACCTCGAGTCTCGCGCCTCGAATCTCGACCCTCTCACTCAGG
>CAZBWQ010000079.1:0-19299 GCA_964495565.1 uncultured Sandaracinaceae bacterium
TTGCTGGGTGTACCTTGTCTTGCATGGAGAGGCTCCGTTATCGATTCATGCGCGCTCGTACAAAGCGTCCGCGACCGTGTTCATGTCGTCGATCAATCCCGCTTGCGCCGCGTAGACCTTCGAAAGCTGCGCGCTGCTCTCGAGCGACTCCACGTTCGCATTCCCGGCCTGCTGCGCTCCGACGACCCAGCGCATTCCGTCCACCGCCACGCGTTGTGCTGCCTCGCGGGCGAAGACCCGGGACATGGCCGCGACGGTCGCCGCATCGAATCGCCTCGGGGTCTTCGGGTCGAGCTCGTCGATTTCGCTCCGGACCGCGCGCCGCGCGAACGCCGCGGCGCCTTCCACGTAAGATGCCAGCTCACCGACACGAAACAACACGTGCTGGTTGCGGGTGAGGCGCTCGGCCCGTGCGCGCTCCATGACCTCGGCGAGCGCGTGGGCCGAAAGCGCAGCAATGTCGGCGCCAACGCGCGGATGCTCCTCGTGCACTCCCTCGAGCCGGCGTCCGAGGTCGTGATAGTGCTGCCCGCGCGTCTTGAGGTGGTGTTGCCACCGGTCACGCCCGATGGTCATCTCCATGATCTCGGACGTGCCTTCGTAAATGGTCGTGATGCGTACGTCGCGCTTGATCTTTTCGACCATGTATTCCTTGGTGTAGCCATAGCCGCCGTGCGCCTGAATCGCCGCATCGGCAGCCGCGTTGCCCGCCTCGGTCGCCAGGTACTTCGCGATCGCGCCCTCGGTGTTGAGCAGCTCGTCGCCACCTTTGTCGATTTCCTCGGCGGTTTGCTCGATGTAGGCGCGAGCCGCCTCGAGACGCACCGCGTGCGGCACGATCAGCTTGTGCGTGAAGCCCTGCTTTTCGGACAAAGGCGCTCCGCCCTGGATTCGCTCCGTCGAGTATTGGATCGCACGGTCGAGCGCTGCCCAACCGGCGCCGAGCCCGAATGCAGCGACCATCAACCGCGTGAACCCGAACACGAGCTGCGCCTGACGAAGCCCCTGCCCTTCCTCGAGCCCCACCACCCGGTCGGGCTCGACGTACACGTTTTCCAAGATCAAGGCGGTGGTGTTGCTCAAGCGGATGCCGTGCTTGTCCTCGGGCTTTCCGGAGCTGAAGCCTTCTGCACCCTTCTCGACGACGAACCACGTCGGCCCGCCCGGCGCCTTCGCGAGAACCGTATAGACGTCGGCATGACCACCGTTCGAGATCCACTGTTTGTTGCCGGTGATTCGATAACCGACGACCTGACCGTCCTGCTCGACTGGCACCGCGACCGTCTTCAGCGCTGCGAGGTCGCTGCCGGCAGCCGGCTCGGTGGCGCCGTAGGCCATGAGGAGGCCCTCCTCGGCGATCCGGCCCAGCCAGTGAGCCTTTTGTTCGGGCGTGCCACCAAAGACGATCGGGTCGCTTCCGAGAAAGGTCGCGAGCACACCGGTTGCGAGACCCACGTCGATGCGTGCCATCGCCTCGCACACGCGGTAGACGTCGAAGGCCCCACCGCCCATCCCTCCGAACTCCTCGGGGATGAAGACGAGCTGCACGCCAAGCTCCTCGCTTCCAATGGCGCGCACGAGGTCTTCGGGGAAGATGTCTTTTTCGTCGAGCTCGAGAAGCTTTTCGTCGGACAGGTTCGATTTAGAGAAATCGCTCAGCGAATCGAGGACCAGGCGTAACGATTCCGCGTCGAGGGTACTTGTGTGGGGCATGGTGACTCACTCCGTTGAGTCGCCGCCGCAGATCTTGCGCCATTGGACATTCGCTGCATCGGCGAGTCGGGTCAGCAAGCAGCTTCCGTGCCATGGCCGCGCGCATCCGCTGATGCATTGAGTTTGTAGCTCTCCGCGTGGCGACGCTTGTCACGCCGCCAAGTTATCACAGCCGCGTGCAACGCAGAATATGCGTTTGCGTCGATTGCGAGTTGCGATCTGCGAATTTAATTCGCGCCATCGATTCGCATCGACGGCGTCGCGTTTTGCATTTGACGAATGCACGAACGCTGCGGCACGACAGAGAGCTTGCCGCACCGCAGCGTGTTTGCGGTCAGCGTCGGATCGCTACGATGGCATTTTCACGTCGACGGCGAAGAAGAAGCAGCGCCACCAACGCGACGACCAGTGCATTGCCCGCCGTCGATTGCGGGCTCTTCACACCACAACCGCAGCCGTCGTCGCCACCCGTTGTGACATCGACGAGCAGCTCGCTGCTGTTGTTCGTAGTATCCGGGTCGTTCTCGGCCGCGCCGGCGGCAGCGGCAATGGCCGCTTCGCCTTCCACGTTCGCCGTCAACACGACCGACACGGTGACGCTCTCGTCCACGAGAAGATCACCCAACATGCAAGCGACCTCGCCCGCAGACTCGGCGCAGGACCCCGCATCCGAGGTGGCAGACGAG
Organism: uncultured Sandaracinaceae bacterium; assembly: GCA_964495565.1. Taxonomy (GTDB): domain Bacteria; phylum Myxococcota_A; class Polyangia; order Polyangiales; family Houyiibacteriaceae; genus SG8-38. Next base: position 2,400 of record CAZBWQ010000079.1, read on the forward strand.
AAACCGAGACCGGCCGGCAGGGTCATGCCGAAACGCACCTCGGTGGCGTCGTCTTCTCCGTTGTTCGTGACCGTGTACGTGAGCTCGAGCGGATCACCGAGAGCGACGCGGGTCACATCGGCGTCGCCGACGAGCGCGATGTCGGCATTCCCGATCACCGCCACGGTGACGGTCGCCTCGTTGTTGCCAGGCTCCGGATCCATGGTCGATGTCGAAATGACGCTTTCGATGTCGAACACACCGGCCACGTCCGCAGCCACGTCGATGGTCACTGTCTCGACAGCCCCGGTTTCGAGCGCGCCAAGGTCGCAGCTCACGACGCCTTCCGTGACTTCGCAGGAACCGACGGTCGGCTCCGCCCCGGTGGCCGCGAGGCCTTCATCCAGAGTCGACTCGAGGGTGACGTCCTCCGCCACCACGTCGGGGCTGTCGTTGTGAATCTCCACCACCACCTGGAACGCCTCGCCTTTGTCGACTTGGTCGGGCGCCACGACGTTGTTGATGTGTAGATCGCTACGCTCGATGAAGAGCTCGAAGGCGCCTACGTCGCAGACGTACGTCCCATCCAAGTCTCCATCGTCGGGTCGAATGCTGCCTCGCTGATCGTTGTTGGGACAACGCACGTCATCCCCCGCATCGATCGCGGGGCTGGTTTCCGCGTCACCTGCCGCTTCGGAAGGCAAGGCATGCGTTTCGGTCAAGCCGCCGTTGTTCGCCAGGGGCAGCAACAGTGGGTCGGTATCGACCATGTCGTTCAGCCCCGTGTCGAGCAGACACGTATCGGCATCTTCGATGTTGTATCCGTTCGAGATGATTCGTTGGGGCGCGCACTCCGCGGCACCGCCAGAGCATCCGCAGTTCGCATCGCGTCCCGTCTCACCGCCCTGAACGACGTTGTTGGCGAGCACCGTGTTGATCAACGTGTATGTTCCCGAGCCGAACGAGTTCAGCCCGGCGCCTCCACCAGGCGCATCGGTCGTCGCCATGTTGTCGGCCACGGTCACGTTCCGAAGGTTGACGGTGCCATTGGTCGTGATGCCGCCACCGACGTCCTTGCCGACGTTTCCGCTCACCGTGGTATTGGTGACGTTGATCACCACGTTGGCGCGTCCGGCAATGCCGCCTCCACCGATCGCTTCGTTCCCGTTGATCGCGCTTGCGTCGATCTCGGTCACGTGGAAGCCGGTATCGAAGAGGGCGCCGCCGTTTTCCGCCTCGTTTGGAGCGGAGACGAGGGACGCATCGAGCTCACCCGACTCGTACGGAATCGAGGATCCCGAAGCGCCAAGCGTGCAGCCACGGATGACCGACGGGGAATCGAGGTACGCCGCACCCCCGTTCCCGCCGCTGGTGTTGCCGCTCAACACCGAGTCGAGCAGCGTCATTTCGGCCGTCACCATGATGCCGCCTGCGTCCGACCCGGACTGATTGCCGATGACCGCAATCCGGCTGAATTCGACGGCCGTCACGCCGCCCTCTTCTTCCTCACCGCCCTCCGGCGGGCCACCACCATTCGGCGGGCCTCCCGGCAACGGAGAAGAAGGGCCACCGCCGTGGATCGCCTCCTGGAAGAGCACGACGGCTGCACCCGGCCCGATCGCAATCCCGCCACCGAAACGACGGAACTGCCACGCCTCGGCGCCCTCCGGCGTCTCGGTGACTTCGCAGTTGTATTCGTTGTTCGGGTCGGTGTCGTTGAGGATGCCGACACTACCAGCACGCACCATCAAGTCGGAGATCGTCACCAACTCGACGGTCGTGCTCTCTTCGGCTTGGATGTGGAAGATGCGGTCGCCCACGGTTGGGTCCGTGATCGACTGCTCGTCCCACTCGATGATCGTGAGGGCCGGCCCTGCGCCGACGATCTCGACGTCTTCGGTGATGTCGAGGTCACCGATCGCCGCGTTGGCTTCAATCTGTGCCACGCACGGCGCCGGTCCCTCGGGCACCAACATGAAGGTTTCGTCGAGACCATCGAGCGTCAAGCGAATCGGATCGTTGGGATCGCTGATCCCAGTCAAGTCGATCCGGTCGACTCCCTCCGATGCGTTTGCTTCCATGACGGCCGCGCGTAGCGTGCAAGCACCCTCTGCCGTCGCGCATGCTCCATCGCCAGGAGTTTCGTCGATCGCATCCATCGTGCTGTCCACTACGAAATCCAGTGCGGCCGCGCGATTGCTCGCGACCGCTGCGACGAAGACGAGAGCGGCAAACAGGTTCGTCAGCCTACCTGGTTTGAACGTCCACATGGCTCCCACTCCTTTCCTCGCCGTTTCCACGGCCATTCCAAGACGTCGTCGGTCCCGAGGACCTCCGACGAAACCTGCGCGCGCCTCGCCGGCCGCGATGCAGCCAGAGCAAAGCGCCTAGGAGCGCCAGCCACATGGGCGCACTGGCGTCGGGCTCGACGGCGGAAGCGCTGCAGCCGCTCGTGGTCCACGTCGTATCGGTTCCACCATCGGGCTCGGGCGGAGTGCCCCCGTCCGGCACACCCCCATCGGGCTCGGGCTCGACTGGAATTTCCGTCTCGACGGCAATGGCGAATCGGCTGTTGGCGCCAGTCTCTTCGCTCACCTCGTTCCAAACCGCAAAGACCGTCCGACCATCCGGCGTGGGCCGAATTTGTGACTCCATCTCGTCGATCTCGTCGAAGTTCGGGGACTCCGTGCCAGCCAGAACCTGGTACGGCTCGTAGGTCTCTCCTGCGTCGGTCGTCCGCGTGATGAAGATGTCGAGATCGCGGGCCCCTCCGAGCTGCTCGTAGACGTTGGTCTCGGCGCTCCATGCGATGACGAACGTGCTCGGGTTCGAGCAATCACTCGTCCGCGTCGTCGTGGGATCGCCGGGATCGCCGCTCGGACAGCCCGGGCCGTTTCCCGGGGTCTTCATGATCCGGGGCTCCTTGACGTTGATCCCGGTGTCTTTGAGCCCGAGCATGGCCGCGAGCTCGCGCGTGCTGTCCGACGTCAGATCGACGGGCGCGCTCCAGGTTGCCCCTCCGTCGAGCGACCGGCGGAGCCAAAACTCGTAGTTTTCCAGGTCCGTGTAGCGGGCGACTGCATCGTCGGGGGTGTAGTTGTAGCCGAGGACGATCAAGTCACCCGAAATCAGACCGCGATGCGCGCGAGCGTTTTCGAGCTCGTTGTCGCTCGTCGCCGCACCGAGATCCCCACCCAGCTCGGTTTCGGCGCTCAGATTGATGGGGGCGCTGTTGGCGAAGGCGCCAAACGGTACGGGCTCTTCCTCGCCTCGGACATAACAACCATCGAGCTCGTCGCCGGGCGCCGTGGCGGTGGGCACGCTGACGGCCTGCACGAAGTCTTTCGGGGTGAAGCCCGTGGCCGCGCGGCCGACGATGTCGGCGGGCCCGCCTTGGTCCAGCTCTCCCTGCCGCCAGAAGATGAAGAGCTTGACGCCGGACGGTCCGGGAGATCCCTGTCCGAAGAAGCGGACTCGACGACCGTTTTCACTAGGCGAGGAAAGGATGCACCCGACGCGCGCCGGGTCGGTTGGATCGGGGTACGGATCTCCGTTGGGGCTCAACCGGCACGTGCCGTCGCCGATCTCGGCGGCCAACGCCACGAGCGCGACGCCGTCCGCACCGCCAGCGCCACCGACTCCGGCCGCGCCCCCGGCGCCGCCTACGCCTCCCCCACCATCCGAGCCGCCAGCCCCGCTCATCCCGCCGGCGCCGCCCTCGCCGTGCCCACCCGAACCGGTGTCGAGGGCACAGCTACTCGGGGGCTTGTCGAAGCGAAACGCGCTGAAGCGAATGTATTTCCCCGTATCGAGCCCCTCGAGCCCCTTCGTCTCTTCGTAGCCGAGCAAGACGTTCGGGCCGACCAGAGCTAGGTTGGGCCGGGACGCGCCTTCCGTGCCGCTTTCCTGCTCGGGATCGGCCTTCGTCCCGGTCGACATCTTGGTGAAGTTGTTGGTCAAGCGGACCGGCTCGGGAAACTCGAGGCCGAGATCGAAATCAGCGCGCGGCAAAGCCGAGTACCAAATGTCGGTTCCCTTCGTGACCTTGGCCCCCGATCCGCCATCCCCGGGTCCCTCCGCCTCGCCGAGCTGCAACCCGCCTGGATCCTCTTGCCAGACGACGGCCCACGCCGCGTCGTTGCCGCGGCTCACGTCCTGCTTGGCGTCGCGGAGGCCGCTGGTGAGCCGCTGCGGATCCGACCACGTCTTCCCGCCGTCGAGCGAGCGCACCACATACACACAGCTGTAGGGGATCTCACGCTGTTCGCGCTCGACATAGACGATCGAGCCCTGAACCGCCGGATCGCATGCCTTGTCGACCCAGGTGATGAGCGCAGTCGGACCATGACTGAAGAGGCTGGGCTTCTCCGAGTCGCCGTAGAAAGGAAGGACGCCCGCGGCCGGTCCCCGCCAAGCGGTGCTTGCCGAGCTCTGGGTCGCCGTCCGAGACACGTTGACCGGCGTGCTCCAGCTCGCTGGGTCGGCGCAGTCACTCTGGTTGTGATTGCAGCTTCGGGCGAAGATGTCGCGCGCGGGTCGTTCGACGTCGGCCTTGACGTCGTAAACGAGCTCGCTCGTGGCCGCGTCGCCATATGCGACGATCAGCGTGCCGTTGCCGAGCCGGACCAGCTTGACCTTCGCGGCCGCGTCGCCGTCGGGGACCTGGTCGCTGAGGACGATCGAATCACCCACCTCGAGGGTTGTCTCGGCCAGCGCGGTTTGCGCCGTCCCAACCGTCATCATGGCCACCCACACCGCTTGCAACCTTCTGCTCATGGGAACCTCGCAAGGCAGCGATGTGCAAAGGTCCTGCCAAGAGCCGCGAAAACCGGCAAGAATCGCTTTCTCTCATGATTTCATAGACATGGAGCAAGGCCTCTCAAACCGAGCGGGGCCCGAATGCGCCAACGGGGTGACAAAAATGCGCCGCGGTGCGTCAAGGCGCATCCTTTGCGCGCTAAGTGTTTGAAATCACGAAATTTTGGTAAAGAATTACGTATGGACAAACGGGAGAGCTACTTCTCGATCCCGAGTGTCCCCACCCCCACGCGCCAGAGCTGGGTCTCGAGCTGCGTGTCGAACAGGCTGGTCGCGTAAATCGAGCAGGGGGCAAACTCGCCCTGCCCAAAAGCCAAGCTAGCCACCCAGTCTACCCCTTCGGCGACGATGGCTGCGTTCCCTTGCGGGTCGACCCGCGCGATCTGGGCGGTCGTGTTCAAGGCGACGTAGACGTTGCCTTCGTTGTCGATGGCCACGCCGTCCGGCGTGGTGAGCTCGAACGAAACCCACTTCTCGGGAGGGCCCGCGGTCCCGTCCTCGTTCACCGGCACCCTCCAGAGGCCGGGCTCTTCGAAGGTGCTCGCCACGTAAAGGGTGCGCTGGTCCAAGGAGAAGACCATCCCGTTCGGGGTGGGAACGCCCTCGACCCAGGTCGACACCTCTCCCTCCCAGGTCACCTCATCGATGGTGTCTTCGCCGACGCTGTCGTCGGACACCAAGATGGTCCCCCAGGGCGTCGTGACCACGAAGTTCGGAGCGCCCAGACCGGAAGCGATCACCTCGCTCGAGCCATCGGAGGGATCGAAAAGCAAGAGCTCACCCGTCTCGATGCCGGCTGCGAGGATCCCGCGCGGATCGCTTTCGAGGCCGAGGATCGATGGCGCTTCGGCGACCACGGTGAAGGAGCCGTCGGGCGCGACCAACAGGAGCTGGTCGTCGGCGTCGACGCCGCCGAGGGCCGACACGAAGAGGTTGCCCTCGGCATCGAAGACGATGCCTTCGGTCCTCCTCGGAATCCCGACGCCGAATCCTAGAGCCTCGCCCGTGCCAATCGCGGCGGTGCAGCTGCGGACCGGCTCCGAAGAACCAGAGTCGCATCCAGCCAACGGAACCAACGCGAAAAGGAATGGAGCCAAAATGAGCCGATGCATCGAGCCACCTCCTCGGTGTCGGCGGTAGACTATCGATCGCATCGAGGTCTGTCATCCTTCGAGGCCGGTCCTCCCCGGGAGGTTCGCTCATCCCATCGAGACAGCGCGGAAGAGAAGTGATAGGGTCCGCCGCCATGCAAGAACGAGCCTGTCTTTCCCATTTCGCCGTCGTCCTCAGCTTTGCCGTCTTCGGCGCGGGCTGCGACAGCGGCTCTTCCAGCGATGGAACGGGCGGCACCGGCGGCTCGCCCGCGACCGCCTGCGCAAGCACTGCCCCCGAGGCCCTGCGTGTATGCGTCGGTGACGTGAGCGCTGTCATTCAGTCCTGCTACCAGAGCACGGATGCGCCCTGCGAGGCCAACGACACGAACGTCGCAGCCGCGATCGCGACGCTCGAGGAATCGGTGCGCGCCGATTGCGCCGACGGTGATTTCGGCGCGTTGTCTTCGGAGGCTTTGGTAGGCCGACTCTCCAACGCCTGCCTTTCCGAAGCGTCGTCGCTTGCATGGCGAACGTACGGAGGACCGCAAGGAGCCGTGTGGCCCACGGTCGACGCGCAGACGCAAAGCTGTCTAATCAGCGCACATGACACCGCCTCGGCCTTCGTCGCCAGCACGCTCGGATCGATCAATGCGTGCCTGGCGGATGAGGGCTGCGATCTCGAGCAACTCCAAACCGCACGGCAGGCCGCGGAGCAAAGCGCGGTCGCCGACGTGGCGGCGGCGTGTCCGGATCTCGCCGAGATCGTCGCGGTGACCCCGGAGCTCTACGTCGCCCGTGCGGCCCACCAGGTCGACTGCATCACGGCCACCGCGCACCCCGACACGGGCGCGCTTCCGCTTTCCTGTGGGCCCTCGAACGTGGACTTCGAAGCGCCGCGGGGCGAGTACGTGCAGGTCGTCGTCGATGGCGACAAGTGGGGAACCCTTTGCGGCGACGGCACGCCCTACGCATTTCAGGTGCGTCTCGCCCCCGAAGGCGCGCGCCTCGATCGGTTGGTCATCGGGCTCGAGGGCGGCGGCGTGTGTGCGTTCGAAGACGACTGCACCGCTCGGTTCGAAAGCAACCCCCAGCTCTTCAACGCCCTCGACAACGACCCGCCCACCGCGGGAGGGATCGCTTCGAACGATCCGGCGGAAAGCCCGTTTGCGGACTGGACCAAGGTGTTCTTGCCCTACTGCAATCAAGACGTGTTCGCAGGCGGCGGCGTCACCGAGGATTTCGGCGCGCTCCAATTGCCCCGCTACGGAGCCGTCAACATCCGCGCCGCCATTCGGATGGTACGCGACGTGATCTGGAAGCTCATGGACGCCGAGGGTGGTGACGGCTTTCGTCCCGACGAGGTCATCGCGCTCTTCGGCGGCTGGTCGGCTGGAGGCTACGGCACCCTCTACAACTACCACTGGTTGATCGACGATTTGCAGTGGCCGAGGACCGCGGCCTTCCCGGACGCGGGCGGAGCCCTGGACAATGGGGAGGTTCTCGGCGTGCGCGGCCTCGGCGTGCTCAAGATTCCGGCGTGGGGCGCGTTGCCCAACCTGCCCCCGTATTGCTTCGTCGGGGATTGTGCCCTCGGCCCGGTGCTGTACGAGGCCATTTCGCCGCGGCTCGAGCAGGTTCCGGAGCAGCAATTCCTGATTCTCAGCAACCAGCGCGACCAGACGCAGCAGCGCGATTCGTTCTTCAGCGACGAAGCCTTCTACATCAACACCCTGCGCCAGACCTACTGCGACACGAAAGACCTCGCCGGCATCAACTACTACTACACCAGCGTACCCGAGAGCGTCCACGTGGTCTCGATTCGCTCCGAGCTCTGGGAAGGCGAGGTCGATGGCGAGGCGATGCGCGACTGGTTCTGGCGCGCGGTGACCGAGCCGGACACCTTGCAGAACCGAGTCGAAGAGGGGAATTACGTCGAGATCATCGAAGGCGTCGAGCCGTTTTCCTCGTTCGGGTGCGAGGTCGCGCCGTAATCTGAGCCACAAATTGGAATCGGCTTCACCAACCAGCGCGGTTTCCCGGCGCGGAACCGGCCCGATCGTGGCAGTTGGGCTTGGGCGTCGGGCAGGTGCGTGGTACATGGGAGCACCGAGAGAAGAGCGATGAGTGCACCGCGACGCATCCGTGTTCCAGAGCACACCGTGGAAATCGTCAGCGACGCTGGCGAAGGCGCTCAAAAAGCGGCGGTGGCGTTTGCGCAGATCTGCGCCAAGGCGGGCAACGGCTTGTGGACCGTCGAGATCATCCCGTCGGAGATTCGCCCCCCACCCCACACCACGGGCAGCGCGAGCGGCAATCGGATTCGCCTCGCCGAGCGTCCCAAGGTGACCAACGCGGGCAACAAGGCCAACGTGGTTCTCGCCTTCAACGAGATGGCTTTGTTGTCCCGCCTCGAAGCGGGCAGCCTCGCCGACGACGTGCTGGTGCTCATCGACGATCAATGGGCGAGCCACGAGCAGTACCAACACTCCTACCGGGACGTCCTCGACGAGTTCCGCGCCCGTGGCTCCACCATCGTCGAGCTCCCGCTCGAAAAGGAGACGCTCAAACACGCCGAGGATGCGCAACGCGGCAAAAACATGTTTGCGGTGGGGCTCCTGTGCGCGCTCTACAACAAAGATCCCGGTGGCCTCGAGGAGGTCATCCGCGACATCTTCAAAGGCAAGAGCCGTGAAGTGGTCGATCTCGCCGTCAGGCTCGCCGTCGCCGGTCATCAATACGGGGTTTCGAACCTCGAGGAGTCATACGAGATTCCGGCGTCGCCGACCGACGTGGCAAAAGTTGCGATGAACGGGAACACCGCACTCGCGCTGGGGGCCGTCGCGGCAGGCTTCGAGCTCTGCTCGATGTACCCGATCACGCCGGCGACTTCCGCCTCCCATGCGTTGTCCGAGATCTTCGAAGACTTCGGTGGGTTCGTCCATCAGGCAGAGGACGAAATCGCCGCGATCGGGGTCGCCTTGGGCGCGTCTTATGCCGGCAAAACCGCGCTCACGATCACCTCGGGACCAGGGATGGCGCTGAAGACCGAATTTCAGGGGCTGGCCGTGATGACCGAGACCCCGCTCGTCATCGTGGATGTCCAGCGCGGTGGGCCGAGCACCGGGCTGCCTACCAAGATCGAGCAAGCGGACTTGCTGCATGCGCTTTACGGTGCCCCCGGCGACGCACCCAAAGTCGTGATCGCGCCGAGCACCATCGAGGAATGTTATTACGTCCTGTCGATCGCCCGGAAGATCGCCGAAGAGTTCCGGATGCTGGTGATCGTGCTGTCCGACGCCAACCTCGCCACCGGCCAGCAGCTCTTCGATCGGCCCGACATCGCGAAGACACCGCCTCGGCCACCACTCGACCTCAGCCCCGTTCCACCGGGCACGCTTCCGTACGATTGGGATCCGACGACCGGCCTCTCTCGACGGCTGATCCCGGGGCAACCCGGCGGCATGGGCGTGACGACCTCGCTCAATCACGATCGAGACGGCAAAGCCTGCTACGACGCCGAGCGCAATCAGCGCGGCCACGCGATGCGAAGCCGAAAGCTGGCGGCCCTGCAACAGACCCTCCAACCCCCGCGCGTTCACGGCGCGCCCGAGGGCGATCTTCTGCTGGTCGGCTGGGGCAGCACGCGGGGTGCGATCGAAGAAGCCGTCGACATGGCGCGAGAAGAAGGCTATGCGGTGTCCTCGATCAACGTGCAGTTTTTGAGCCCGCTTCCGCCGGGCCTGAACGACATCTTTTCGCGCTTCGACCGCGTGATTACGGTGGAGCTCAACTACAGCGACGATTGGGACGACCCGCTGATCACCGCGGAGAACCGGCGATACGGACAGTTGGCCTGGATGCTGCGGGCCGCCACGCTGCTCGACATCGATTGTTTCGCGAAAGTTCCCGGCCGTCCGTACATGCCGGTCGAAATCTACGACGAGGTCAGGCGCATTCTCGGCGCGCGGCCGCAGCTCCAAAGCGCCGCACCCGCGTTCGATGCACCGAAAGGAGCACACGGATGAAGAGCACACTCACGGAGGAAAGCCTCCTCGAAGTTTGCGAGCTCGAGACGCACTCGCTCGAGGACTACGAAGCAGAACGTCCCCGCTGGTGCCGAGGATGCGGCGATCATGGAGTGCTGGCGGGGCTTCAGCGCGTGTTGCGCAAGAACAACGTCGAGCCGGAAAACGTGGTCTCGGTCTCCGGGATCGGCTGCTCCAGCCGGCTGCCACACTACCTGAAGACGTATGGATTTCACGGCATCCACGGACGAGCGTTGCCCATCGCCACGGGGGTGCGTCTCTCCCGTCCCGAGCTTCCGGTCATCGTGATCATGGGTGACGGCGACTGCTTCAGCATCGGAGGCAACCACTGGCTGCACGCCATCCGGTACAACATCAACGCGGTGGTGCTCGTGCTCGACAACGAGGTCTACGCCCTCACCAAGATGCAGGTTTCGCCCACCACCCCGGACGGATACAAGACCAACACCACGCCGCGCGGCACGTACCTTCACCCGCTCAATCCGTTGAGCGCCGTGATGGGCATGACCAACGTGTCGTTCGTGGCGCAAACCGCCACGTGGCTGCCGGCTCACCTCGACGAAACGATCGAAAAGGCCTGGAACCATCACGGCCTGTCTTTCGTGCGCATCTTGCAACGCTGCCCGGTCTTCATGCCGAAGGCCTTCGGCGAAGGCGGATTGCACTTCCCCGTCGTGTTTCTCGACAACGAGGACGGGATTCCGATCCACCCTTCCCTCCTCAGCCGGGGCCCCGTCCAGGCGCACGACCAACGCAACATCAACGAGGCGCAGCGGGTGGCGGTGACGGTGGACCCCGCTCCGATGGGGCTGGTCTATCAAAATCCCGACGTCCCGGCATACGAGGAGATCCGCTGGCAACGCACGGCTCGCCCCGACCACGAAAACTTCGTGCATCGCTTGGATGCCGCCATGGACCGCTACACGGTCAGCTGACTTCGTTGGCCACCATGCAAGAGCAGATTCTTCCATCCGTCGAAGCCGTCTGGCGCCATCACTGTGCCGCGCTCGACGAAGCGATCTCCGAAACGATTGGCGAGCTGCAGAATTTGCTCCGCCTCGACGACTACCACCGCCATGGGCACGAGCCGGATGCGCTCGAGCGCTCCCTGGGTCCGTTGGCTGCCACCAACCTGGACCTCGGCTCTCTTTCGCGCGTGCTCGCACAACGAACCGCCGCGCGGGCGATGGACCCACAGCGCCTGGCTCGGGTGCAAGCGCTCATTCCGAACCTCGAAGAGATGAAAGCCGACTGGGCACAGGCCCCCCTCGAAATGGCCTCGTTCGACGGCGACGGAGACGTGCAGCACATTCGTGCGCGCGCCGATGCGCACTTCGCCCGGCTGGCGGGGCTCTTCGCGGCGTTACGAATGGCTCAGCTCGAGCTGCGGTCCAAGTACGACGCGCAAACGCACGACGCCGTCTTCGGGGCATTCGACTGGCGGCAGCTCGGCCCAGGCGAGCTGCGATTGGCGCCTCCGTTCGTCGTCGTCGCGCGGCCCGGGCGGGATGGTGGCTTCCCGTTGCTCGACATTTTGGCGCTGATCCAAAGCGGAATGCCGATCAAGGTCCTCGCCCTCCGCACGAGCCTGCGCGAGGCCGAAGTCGGTATGGGCACCGGTGTCCCCTCCAAGCTGACCCTGGAAACCCTGCCTCTCGCCGTCCGTGGCGCTTACTTCACGCAGACGGTTTCGAGCGCAAGTGATTTTCAGAAACAACTGTCCGAGGCACTGACCTCGCCCCGTCCCGCCGTGGTGTCGGTTCTCTGTCGGCGCGACGACGAGGCGGAGGACGCGTTCGCCGTTCGGGCGGAGAACGCCATCCGCGCGCGCGCGCTGCCCCTGTGCGTCTTCGACCCCGATCGCGACTCCCGTTTCGTGCTTTGCTTCGACCTCTCCGCGAATCCAGCACCGGAGAAAGCCTGGATGACCGACTCGCTCTCGGGCCAGAATCCGGACGGCGAAAAGATCGAGCTAGCCGAGCCGTACACCCTGGCGCACTACGCCGATTCCGAGCCCGAATTGGCGGATGAGCTTTCGGACGCGTTCCCCGACGCGGCGAATCTGGTGCCGTTGGTCGACTACCTCGCCCTTTCGCGACGCCAGCAGCTCGGAAAAGCGGCCTTCGTCTCACTCCAGCGAGATGGTGACTGGATCGTTCGCAAAGTGGTGTCTCCTCGGCTCGTGTCGCAGTGCGCCGAACGGCTCCATCTTTGGCGCGCGCTCCAAGAAATCGCGGGTTTCGACAATCCTCATGTCGAATCGACCCGCGCACTGCTGACCAAGGAGCTCGGAGCCCAGCAAGAAGCGCACCTCGAACGCTTGCGGCAGCAGCTCGAAAAGACCGCCGCCGACCGCGAGAAGGCCGCCGTGGTCTCCACCGTGCGCAAGCTCGTCGCCCGTCTCGCCGGTGTCGACCCCACGGGTGGTTGACGGGCTCGCGGTTTCGCCCGCGTTGCCGGCCGGTTGACTCGGTGGCCGCGGCTTCTCATGACATTCGCGAGGCGCTATGCTGCGCCTCCCAAGGGGCGGTGCTGGTCACGCGGCGTCCGACGAAATCATGCTTGTCCTGACGGCGATAATCGCGCTCAGCGGTTTGACATTCCTTCTGGCCACCGCGTTGGTCGTGGCAAATCGGAAGCTGTACGTCTACGAAGACCCACGGATCGACACCGTCGAGGAGATGTTGCCACACGCCAACTGCGGAGCGTGCGGATTTCCGGGTTGTCGGCCTTTCGCCGAGGCCTTGATCAAGGGCGACGCCCTTCCGGGAAAGTGCACGGTGAGCTCCGACGAAGAGCGTTCGCAAATCGCGAGGTTCTTGGGCGTGGACGTCGGCGCCCAAGAAAAGATCGTGGCGCGGCTCGCCTGCGCGGGAGGCTCGAACGTGGCTCGGAACCACGCCCGGTATCACGGCGAGCAAACCTGCCGCGCAGCCGCACGTGTGGCCGGTGGAGGCAAAGGATGCTTCTGGGGGTGCATCGGGCTCGGCGACTGCTACGACGCCTGCGACTTCGACGCGATCCACATGAATGCGAACGACCTGCCCGTCGTAGACGAGGACCTTTGCACGGCGTGCGGAGACTGCGTGGAAGCGTGCCCCAAGGACCTCTTCTCGTTGCACAAGCAGAGCCACCGTCTATGGGTCGCTTGCAGCTCGCTCGAGGCCGGAGACGGAATTCTGGAGGACTGCGAGGTCGCGTGCACCGCTTGCGGGCGCTGCGAGATGGACGCGCCCGCCGGGCTGATCACGATGCGTCACAACCTGCCGGTCGTCGACTACAGCCGGCCACACAAGACCCGGGTTCCGATTGAACGCTGTCCCACAGGGGCTATCGTCTGGATCGACGAAAAAGTCGGGCCCGTGAAGGGTCCGGCAGCCAAGAAGATCATTCGAAAGGGCGCGCTTCGCGACGCCCCGACTTAGCGAACCGGCGCAAGCCAAACTGGTGATTTCCATGTCTCCTCCACTGTTCGGCAGAAAGACCAAGAGCCACGGGAAGGGCTCGCAGACCTTCAAATATCCCGGTGCGAGAGCCGCCCTCGACGGCAACACGGCCGTCATCATGTGCGAACGCGAGGCGAGCGATGGCGCGGGCGCCTATCCGATCACGCCGTCGACGCAGATGGGGGAGCTTTGGGCGGAAGCCGCGGCGGCCGGACACCTCAACATCGCCGGCCGCCCTTTGATCTTCATCGAACCCGAAGGTGAGCATGCGGCCGCGGCCGTGACCGCCGGATTGTCGATGACCGGCATGCGCGCGGCCAACTTTTCCTCGGGCCAGGGCATCGCGTACATGCACGAGTCGCTCTACGCGGCCGCAGGCAAGCGTCTGACGTACGTCCTCAACATCGGCGCGCGAGCGATGACCAAAGCAACGCTCAACGTGCACGCGGGACACGACGACTACCACTGCGTCGACGACACCGGCTTCTTTCAGATGTTCGCCAAAAACGCACAGGCTGCGGCGGACCTCAACATCATCAGCCACCGCATCGCAGAGCTGTCCCTGACGCCCGGCATCATCGCGCAGGACGGCTTTTTGACCACACACCTGATCGAATCTCTGATGGTCCCCGAACGCGAGCTCGTGGCGGAGTACTTGGGACGGCCCGAGGACATCATCGAAACGCCCACCCCCGCCCAACGGATCATCTACGGGGAAACGCGCCGGCGCATTCCCTTGCTCTGGGACGTCGACAATCCGGTCATGGCGGGGCTCGTCCAGAACCAAGACTCGTACATGCAGAGCGTCGCGGCGCAGCGGCCTTTCTTCTTCGATCACGTGCAGGCGCTGACCGAACGCGCGTTCGAGGAATACTACGCGCTGACGGGACGACGGTACGCACGGGTGATGTCCTACCGGGCGGACGACGCCGATTACCTGATCGTCGGACAAGGCAGCATGATTCCCTCGGCGGAGGCGGTTGCCGACTACCTGCGCGAGACGCGAGGCGTGAAGGTCGGCGTGGTCGACATGCTCATGTTCCGACCGTTTCCGAGCGATCTCGTCGGAAGGATCATCCGCGGCAAACGTGGCGTGACCGTGCTCGAACGACTCGACCAACCGCTCGCGTCGGACTTGCCGTTGATGCGGGAGATCCGCGCCACCGTCAGCAAGTGTCTCGAGAACGGGCGCGATCCGAAGAAGCCCGTCTATCCCGAGCTCACGGCCTACGGGTCGCTGAATGACGCACCGCCCCTCTATTCCGGCTCCTACGGGATGGGAAGCCGGGACCTCCAGCCCGAAGGCATCGTGGGTGCCGTCGAGAACATGCTGGACGGTGGCAAGAAGAAGAAGCTCTTCTACCTCTCGATCGACTTCATTCGAGACGAAGCCCTGACTCCGAAGCAAGAGATCTACCAACAAACGATCGAGGAAGCCTACCCGCACGTCAAAGACCTCGTCGTTCGCGGCTCGGAGAACCCCAACCTGATGCCAAAAGAGAGCATCACCGTTCGCTTCCACTCGGTCGGCGGCTGGGGTGCGATCACGACCGGCAAGAATCTGGCGATGACCCTCTTCGATCTGCTGGGGTATCACATCAAGGCGAACCCCAAGTACGGCTCCGAAAAGAAGGGTCAGCCGACGACTTATTACCTGTCGGCGGCTCCCGAGCCGATCAAGGTCAACTGCGAGTACTTCTACGTCGACGTGGTCCTCTCACCCGACCCCAACGTCTTCGGGCATACGAACGCACTGGCGGGGCTCAAAGAAGGCGGCGTCTTCATCATCCAGGGCGACAAGACGCCTGCAGAGATGTGGGACGCCATCCCGCCCATCTACCAGCGCATCATTCGCGACAAGAAGATCAAGGTCTATTATCTCGACGGCTTCAAGATTGCGCGAGACGAAGCGACCGACCCAGAGCTGCAGCTTCGGATGCAGGGGATCGCGTTTCAGGGAGCGTTCTTCGCCGTCTCTCCCGTGATGAAGCAAGCCGGTCTGACCGACGAGCAGCTACTCGAGGCGATTCACGACCAACTCACCGAGAAATTCGGATCCAAGGGAAAACGCGTCGTCGACGACAACATGCGCGTGGTCAAGCGAGGGTTCGACGAAGTACGCGAGGTCGTGCCTGGACCCATCACCGAGCCGAAGAAGGAGGGCAAGCGCATCGGCCTGCAGCTTCCGGTCATGGTCAAGCCGCTTCCCCAGAGCTGTGCACCGATGACCGACATCCACCGGTTCTGGGAGCAAACGGGAAGCTTCTACGCACGCGGGATGGGCAACGAGAACTTGGCCGACCCCTTCATCGGTTTGGGCGTCATGCCGCCGTCGTCCGCCCTGTTTCGCGACATGACTGGAATTCGCTTCGAGCACCCACAGTGGATTCCCGAGAACTGCACCGCATGCGGCGACTGCTACACCGTGTGCCCAGACACCGCCATTCCCGGTCTGGTCAACGAAGTCGGCCAAGTCCTCGACACCGTGGTCGAACGGGTGAGGAAAAACGGCCGTGGCTCGGAGATCAAGCACCTCCCCAAAGCAGCCAAGGTGATGGAGCGCAACCTCCACGCGCTCTTCAAGCAGTCAAAAGACACCGAATCGGTGACCGCTCTGTTGGACAAGGCCATGGCGCGCACCGTGGATCAGAGCGATTTGCAAGGAGCCGACCGGGAAGCGCTTCGCACGGAGCTCGGATACTTCAAGGAGGAGCTCAACGGCTTTCAATTCGCGTTGACACGCCCCCACTATACGCTGCCCGAGCAAGACCAGCCGGGAAGCGGAGGCCTGCTGTCGATCACGGTCAATCCGTACACCTGCAAGGGTTGCATGGAGTGCGTGGAGGTTTGCAGCGACGACGCGCTCAGGCCGATCAAGCAAACCGACGAGTCCGTTCAGAAGCTCCGCGACAACTGGGACCTGTGGCTCGACCTGCCATCCACCCCCAAGAAGTACATTCGCGTCGACGACTTCGAAGAAGGCATCGGCGCCCTGGAATCGATCCTTCTCGACAAGTCCAACTACCTGCCTTTCACGAGCGGCGATGGCGCGTGCCTAGGTTGCTCGGAAAAGACCTCCATGCATCTCTTCGTCGCCACGGTCGAGGCTTTGATGCAACCACGCGTTGCGAGGCACGTCGAGCGCGTCACCGAGCTGATCGAGCGGCTCAAGAAGCACATCCAGCTACGGCTCGCCAGTGAGATCAACGTCAGCGATACACGCACGATGGGCCAAATCGTCGACGACATCGGCGACCGCGACGTGACGCTCGCCGCCATCGCCGAGCGCATCGAGCGCATGAGCGGCGGACAGCCGATCGATCAAGACTGGCTTCGCCGCATGACCAAGCTCATGGCGGATCTCGAGGCGCTCAAGTGGAAGTACACGGAGGGCACCACCGGCCGCGGCCGCACCAACATGGGCATGATCAACGCGACCGGCTGTACCTCGGTTTGGGGCAGCACCTACCCGTTCAACCCCTACCCGTTCCCGTGGGCAAACCACTTGTTCCAGGAC
>CAZBWQ010000080.1:0-19098 GCA_964495565.1 uncultured Sandaracinaceae bacterium
GCCACATCTGCAAGCCGGGCCGTTCCGCGCAATGCCCGTGTGGTGTTTTCAAAACTCCCGGGGGACCTAGGAGCGTCCCATGTCGCGGGCCACGAGTCTCGATTCCCGATCCGCGGTCCCCGGGTCTCGATCCGCGATCCTCTCGCCCCGACCTCGACCCCCAAATCCCGATCCTCGACACTTCAGCGCATTGGGAACGAGACGTTTTCGTAGTACTCGATGTGGGGATTGCCGTCGGGTGTGTCGAAGACCACCCCTGCGGCGTCGATGCGGGCGCGTACCCGCTTCAAGCTTCGTTCCCGAAGCCAGATGGCGGTGGCGCGCCGAATGCGCGCGAGCTTGTCGGGCCCGATGGTCTCCGACGGAAAGACGGGCCGCGCACGCCACCGCGCGCGCACCTCACAGACGACGAGGAGGGAGCCCCGTCTCGCAATGACGTCCAGCTCGAGGCGGCCGACGCGGACGTTGCGTCCGCAGATCGTGAAGCCCTGATCTTCGAGCCGCCTCGCAACCAGGGCTTCGCCGCGACGCGCGAGCTCAGCTCGGCTCGGGCTCGGCGAGGGGGTCTCGGACGCAATAACTTCCGCGCAGCCCGTCGCCCCCGGTTTCGAGGACCTCTTCGCAGGTGAAGCCGCTCGGGCAACTGCATGTCGGGAGGTCGCTGTCGGCGGGCGCTGCACATCGGCACGAGCAGTAGACGCTTTGCTCGACCTCTTCGGCCGTGACGCAGGTTGCTTCGCCACGCGGGCAGTCGGCTTCTTGGCGGTTGTTCGGGTCACCGCTCAGGTTTCGGACGAGGCAACCCCGCGTTGCGCACTGGGCCGAGCTGGTCTCGAGATAGGTCTCCGAGTCCAAGAATCCACCTTCGGGCACCTGCTCCGGCACGCATGGATCGCCCACCGCGCTGCTCGAGCATCCCGTGCCTGCCAGCCACAGCAGCGAAATCGCTACGAACCCCAACAATTCAAGCAATTTTCTCCCCATCGTGCCCCCCTCAGAGCCTCCCGCTTGCTGACAGCATAACGACATTTTCACATCGGACCCAAACTTCTCCTGCCGTTTGGGGTCCGAAAGGAAAGGGGCTGGGGGAACCCCCCATGTCCCACCGGAATTTGTGAGCGCGATGTTGCCGTTTCCAAGCCCAATTGCAGTCAGCCCGTCAAAAGCTCAATGGCGCTATACCTTGACGACCCCTTCGGCCGCTTTCTATGATGGTACGCGAGCGGGCCGGAAGGGGCTGGTTTCGTTCGAATTTTGGGGGTCAGGGGGGAGCTTGGAAAACCAAGGTTCCGCGACAAGGAGCGCTGTATGAAGTGGATCCGCTTGTGGGCGGCGGCCGCGTGGATTGGAAGCCTGTGCCTGGGCGCGCCGGCGGGCGCGCAGGACATGAGCTTCGGGCTCGAGGAGACCGGGCAAGCCGATGCGCCGACCAAGCTCGGCAAACCGTCGCCTCAATTGGCCGAGGCGCTCAGCGCATTCGAAGCCAAGAAGTACGCGGACGCCGCGATGGGCTTCGAGCGCGTGGCGGCGGGCAAGTCGAAAGACGGTCGCGGCAATCGCAATCGCGCGCAGTTCCTGTTGGGACAGTCGCTCTATCATCTGGGCTTTCACCAATCGGCGCTGACGGTGTTCGACGACATCAGCGCGCAAGGGCCGCGCCATCTGTACTTCGGTGACACGCTGGAGTGGCTCGGCATGTTGGCGTCGAAGCTTCCGGAGGCCTCGGGGATCATCGAGAAGGTCGGCCGGTACGGCATCGGTGCGCTCGAAGAGTTCAAGGAAAAGGATCCCGCGCTCTACAACCAGCTTCTGTACTTGATGGGCAGGCACCTCTATTCGCAGGCGTCGTTCCGTCAAGCGATCGACGTGTTCCAAGAGGTCAACCCCAAGGCCAAGCAGTACGTCTACGCGAAGTTTTTCGAAGGCATCTCTTTCGTGCGGATGCGCCAGGCCCGTCCGGCCATCGCGTCGTTCCGAGCGATCCTCGACGCGATCGACGCAGGCGACGTCGAGGGAGTCGATGAAGATCGGATGCGAAACCTCGCGTGGATTTCGCTGGCTCGGGTGTATTACACCGCCGCCAACCAAGGTACCGGCAGCCAGATCGACGGGACGCTTCTCGGGCAGTCGGTCGAGTCTTGGACTCGCGTCGAACAGTCGAGCGAGTACTGGTTGGATTCGCTGTTCGAGTCTTCGTGGGCGTTCTTTCTCGCCGACGAATACTCGCGAGCGCTCGGCAACGTGCACACACTGTACTCGCCATACTTCGAAAACGCCTTTTACCCCGAAGCCTTGGTCCTGAAGGCCGTGACGTTCTTCGTGAACTGCCAGGTCGACAACGCCGAGGCCACGGTGGCCCAGTTCCACGATCGGTATGATCCGGTCAAGCAGGAGCTCGATGCCGTCCTGCGCCAGCACCAGGACAACGCGGCGTTCTTCGAGCTTCTCACGCAGGTTCGAAACGACGAAGCGGACCTGTCGCCGCGAGTGCGTCCGATCGTCTCGACTGCGTTGAGCGACCGAACGGTGCTTCAGCACTTGGAATACGTGGAGTTGCTCGGCCAGGAGGAGAAGCTTCTCGCGAAGAGCAGCGACGCCTTCAAGAGCTCGGCCGTCGGCGTGAAGATCCTCGAGGACGTCGCGCTGGCCAAGTCGTTCGCGGTGGACCAGGCCGGTGATCTGGCACGCGGACGCTACAACCGCTTGATCCGCGAGCTCCAGGACCTGAGCAACCAAGTCGATACGGTCGAGCTCGAGATCGCGACCTTCCGGCGCGGTCAGATCGACCAGGAGCTTCAGCAGCAAATGTCGCTGGCCAAGCAGTCGAAGGGCGGCGACGTGAAGGTGGACGAAGAACATCAGCTCTGGCCATTCGATGGGGAGTGGTGGCGAGACGAGCTTGGATTCTATCGACAGCAGGTGACCAACCTATGCACGCGCTAACGAAATCGAAGTACGTCGCAGGTCTGCTCCTCGGAGCGGCCGCGGCAACATGGGGGGCCAACGCTGCGGCGGAGCAAGCGCCGATGAGCACCGCCCCGATGTGCATTCCGGAGAGCACGGAGCGAGCGATCGGCGCCTGTCCTGCGGGAGCCACCAAAGAGGTCGCCAAAGAAGCCGGAAATGCGCCCGTCTCGCGGATGAAGGCGACCGAGCCGAAAAAGAGCCGTAGCCAGGGGCCTACCGGCCCATCGCTGCAGATCGACATGAGCACGCGGCTCGGCCGAGAGCAGACCCGTGCCCGCGCCGAGAGCTTGCTCGAAAAGGAAATCGCCATCCTCGAGCGGCTGGTGAAAAACACCGCCCCGGACGACCCTCGACGGCCAGAGGTGTTGCTCCGGCTCGCCGAGACGCAGTTCGAGATGCAGATCGCGAAGAACGCGAAGGTGCGCTCGTTCGATGAGCCGATTTACGAAGCCTGCACGCGCGACGACGACAAGGAAGCATGCAAGCAGGCCCGTGACGGCCAAAAGGCAGCCCAGGCAGAGCTCGATCAGATTCGAGAAGAGAGCATACGCACGTATGCCATCCTGGTTCGCGACCATCCGAGCTTCAAGCGCATGGACGAGGTGCTGTTCTCGCTCGCCTTCGCGTTGCAAGAGCTCAATCAGTTCGACAAGGCGCGCTCGGTCTATCGGCGTCTCATCAAGGATTATCCGCAAAGCCGATACGTCCCGAACGCCTATCTGTCGTTCGCAGAGTACTACTTCAACGACGGCGACATGGAAGCCGCGGCGAAGTTCTACGGAAAAGTGTTGGAGTTCCCACCCAAGCGAAACTCGGTCTACGGCTACGCCCTCTACAAGCTCGCGTGGGTCGAGTACAACCGTGAGCGCTACCGTCAGTCGCTTCAGGGCTTCGTGGACATCTTGGAGTTCGCGCGGAGCAACAAGTACGCCAACGACGCACAGAACCTCGCGCGTCAAGCCCGCAAGGAGCTGGTCTTGCCCTATTCGCGCTACGGCTCTGCGGGCAAGGCGCTCGACTTTTTCCGTCGGTACGCCCGCAGCGACGACGAAGCGCACGAGATGCTCGAGAATCTCGCCGAGCTCTACTACGACACCGGGCAATGGCCCGAGGCGATCACCGTCTATCACAAGCTGATGTCGGACTCGCCTCGGAGCGATTCGCTCTGCGACTGGCAAACCAAAGTCACCAATGCCGTGATTTCGTCGCGACCGAAGGACGAGCAGATCGTCGAGCTCAAGAGGTTGGTCGACATCTACCGCGCCTACCAGAATGGCAGTCGCCCCGCAGACAGGGTGGAACAATGCAAAGTCGAGACCGCCACGACCATGTTGTGGCTCGCGACTTCTTGGCACCGGGAAGCGGTTGGCACCGACGATGCTCCCGGCACTCGCGACAAGAGGACCATGTCGCAGGCATCCGTGCTCTACCGGACCCTCCTCAAGGAGTTTCCGGACATGGAACAGATGGAGTTCCCGAACGTCGACAAGCGTGACTGGCCGACCGAGTACAAGATTTCGTACTTCTACGCCGAGCTGCTTTGGAAGATGGAGGAGTGGGGACAGTGTGGTCCCGCCTTCGATCAGGTGGTCGAGCTGAACCCGCAGGGCGAGTTCACGAGCGATGCCGCGTACGCCGCCGTGCTTTGCTACAACAATCTGTATCAGCAGCAGTACGTGCCCCGGGAGACGGAGACCAACTTCGTCAGTAAGACGGACCAAAAAGCGCAGCGGACCAAGGTCGCGACGACCAACGAGTTTTCGCCCAAGCCGCTGACACCGCTTCAGGAGGGCATGCTCGAGGCCTTCAATCGATACGTTTGCTACGTCGACCAGGCCGACGATCTCGCCACGATCAAGTATCGGCGCGCCCGCATCTACTACGAGGCCAATCGCTTCGAGGAGGCGGCGGTGCTCTTCCGCGACATCGCGTTCAATCACAAAGACAGCGAGCTCTCGGAGTATGCGGCGAATCTCTACCTCGACTGCCTGAACGTGCTCGGAACGCAAATCCCCGAGCCGCGTGTCGCGTGTGTCCAGGAGCTCAGTGCTTCGATCGATCCGATGGCCGCGTCGTTCTGCGGGACCGAGCAGCTCGCCGACGAGCACCCAGACCTGTGCGGAACACTCGGCACCTTGCAGTGTCAGGTGCGCCGCAAGGAAGCCGAGACGTACCAGAAGACCAAGGAGTTCAAGAAGGCGGCAGCGACCTACGTTCGTATCTTCCGGCGCCACGAGGAGTGCGGCGACATGGACGAGATGCTGTACAACGCTGCGATCAACTTCGAGGCAGCGCATCTTCTAGGTCGCGCCATTCAGGTTCGGACGGTGCTCATCGACCGGTACCCCGAAAGCCCGCTCTCGAAGAAGGCCATCTACCTGATCGGACAGAACTTCCAGGCACTCGCCTATTACGAGCAGGCGGCGAAGTACTACGAGCAGTTTGCCCGCAAATTCCCCGGGGAAGACGGAACGAAGTGCTCGGCGGAAGACAAAGAGAGCGGGATCTGCCCCAATGCGATCGAAGGTCTCGAGCAAGCGACCTTCTTCCGAATCGGTTTGGGGGACGACAAAGCCGCGATGGAGGACGCCGAGCTCTTCGCTCGCAACTACCGGCGGAAGCTCCCGCGGCAGACCTCGCAAGTCATGTTCTCCATCGGCTCCATCTACGAGCGGCAGGAGCGATGGTTCGAGGTCGTCTCGCACTACCGCGACTACCTGGCCAAGTTCGGCAAGGTGGGTATGCCGCACCAGGTCATTCAGGCCCACACCGCCATCGGCAGGGCCTTTTGGAACCTCAACAAGCAGGGCGAAGCGAGGAAGCACTTCGAAGCAGCGGTTCGCGAGTGGACCACCGGTGCCCCGAGGCAAATCGCCGGGCTCAAGGGCATCTCGAAAGACACCAAGGTCTCGTACTTGCGGTTGGCTCTCGACAGCGCGGCCGAGGCGCAATTCCATCTGGCCGAATACGAGTTCGCTGACTTCCAGAAAGTGGCCTTCCCCCAGTATCGGGGCGGCCGCAGCCTGGCCAAGGTCAAGAAGTGGTCGAACACGGAGTTCAAGAAGTGGGTGACGCGCAAACAGGCCGCGCTTCGAGCTGCCGAGTCGGACTACGCGAAGGTGGCCCGCATCACCGCGTCGGCAGGAGGCGTGGACATGAAGTCGGCGCCTTGGCAGATCGCAGCGGCGGCTCGAACGGGCGAGATGTACCGTAGCTTCGTTGACGAGTTCCGGGACGCGCCGATTCCGCGCGAGATCGAGAAAGATCCGGAGCTTTTCGACATCTACGTCGGCGCGCTCGATGACGTGTCCGAGCCTCTGCAACGCCAGGCCATCGACAAGTTCGAGTTCTGTCTCAAGACGGCGACGCAGGTCCGCTGGTTCAACGAATGGTCACGCGCGTGCGAGCAAGAGCTCAATGCGCTCAATCCGACGAAGTACCCGGTGGCCGCGGAGCTCCGCGGAGAGCCCAACTACGTGAAGGCCACGGTGGGGGATCCAGGGGTCGTCGATTTGGGTGCGATCGACCAGCAAAGGTTGAGCACGAAGGACGCGGTGGCCCGGAGGGAGGACCTGTGATGCGACACGATCACCTAGCACTGATGACCGCGGCGCTCATCGTGGGCTGCGGCGGCGGAGGCAGCGGGAGCCAGTCGAGCGTTCCGTCGGCCGACGTGGCGCGCACCGCGGGGGGTGAGGCGATCACGACTGCCGACGGAAGCGCCGTGAGCAGGCGAGCGCACGGCAAGTGGGAGGATGCTCTCGCGGAGTTCGAGGCCAACGAAAAGACCGGTTGGACGGCAGCCAAGTGCAGCAGCTCGGAAAAAGCGTTCGAGCGCGCGGCCGAGGCCCAAGGCGGCGGATTCGCCGAGGCGCACTACATGGCGGGGCTAGCGCTGTCCCGCTGCGGTGACGACGGCGCCTACGCCCATTTCGAGGATGCGCTCGACGTGGACGACAAGTTCTGCAAGGCGCGGGTCGCGATGGGGCTCCGAGACCTCGAAAACGGTCGAATTCGAGAGGCGAAGAATACCTTCGAGCAGTCGATCAAGGACGATCCGCAGTGCACCTCCGGCTACACGAATCTCGCGATCGTGCAGCGAGCCGAGGGCAATCACGAGGAGGCGCTCAAGAACTTGCGCCGAGCTCTCGCGATCGAATCCGACTACCTCGCGGCGTTCAATCAAATGGCCCTGCTTCACTACGATCGTGGCCGCCAGGGCAAGCCAGCAGAGCTCGATCTCGCGGAGGTCGTCTGCCGGCAGGCACAAATGCTCGATCCCGAGTATGCGCCCATCTACAACACCTGGGGTCTCATCAAAGCCTACAAGGGCGACGTCATCATGGCGCTTCGCTACTTCGAGAAAGCGATCACCCTCGATCCCGATCTCTTCGAAGCCCAGATGAACTTCGGGGAGGTGACGATTTCGTTCCGCGGGTACGAGGACGGCCGCAGAGCCTTTGCACGTGCCGTCGAGCTCCGACCGGAAGACTACGACGCGATCATCGGGCTCGGGACGGCGCTGCGCGGTCTGGGTCAGTTCGACGAGGCCCAGCAGCAGTACGAACGGGCGAAGGAAATCGACGGTCGTCGACCGGAGGCTTACTTCAACCTCGGCATTCTCTACCAGGACTACAGGTCGGGGTCGGTTGCCGACCTTCGAGAAGCCAAAGACTACTTCAGCGAGTTCCTGAAGCGCGCCGGCAACGATCCGGAATTTCGCTCGGCGGTGCAGGACGTGAACAATCGGTGTGCGGATGGTGGGAGCCGAAAGCGTGGCGCACCCAAGTGCAGGCCGGGTCGCCTGCAGAACATCGACATCTCCATCGAGGCCATGCAGGTCGCGGGTTGAGGAGGAAACATGAGGCATAGGGTTTCTAAATTCGTCTCGCAAGCCATGGTGATTGCTTCGTTACTGGCGGTTCCCGCCGCATGGGGCTCGTCGGCCCACGCGCAGGACGTGCCTCCGCCCGAGACGACGTACGACTTCGAAGACGACCTCGTCACGGGCGACTTGGTGCGGCCCGATGGTGAGCAATTGATCGTGCGGCGGCGAGGTCGCCGCTCGTCGCTGATTCAGATTCGGGAGCATTTTATTCCCGAGATGTTGAAATCTGTGGAAGATTTGTGAATGGGGGATCGGGGTGAGTGAGTCCAGCCACAATACGTCGGTCGCGTTCTCCATTTACGATGGCGACCAACTGCTCAGCACCGAAACGCTGAGCCAAGAGATCATCAAGATCGGTCGTCTGCAGTCGAGCGACATTCGGCTGGAGGACGACAAGGTCAGCCGCATGCATGCGGTCATCGAGGTCACGGCACCGGGGGAGGTGTTCATCATCGATCTCGGTTCGGCCGCGGGCACGCTCGTCAATGGCGAGAAGGTCAACAAGCGAAAGTTGCAAACCGGAGACGAGGTGCAGGTCGGCAACAAGCGCGTGCACGTCGACATCATCACGGGCACCGTAGCCTACGCCTCGACGCCGCCCGTGGCGATGGCCGCTGGCGCCGAGCGTGCGACTCCCGTCGTGGACGAGCGCGCGATGAGCAGCATCTTGGACGAGGAGTCCGAGCCGCGTGCGAAGGCCAAGGCGCCGAGCATGGGCAAAGACGACGAATCCGGTCCCAAGTTCAACCCGTTCGAGGTAGGCGCCAAGCGCAAGTCGCGTACGCCTTTCGGAGTGGCAGCCGAAGAGCAAGGCCCGCAATACGGGCTCGTGGCCACCGGTCCTGCCGTGCCTTCGCACGAGATCGAGACCAACGAGCGCGCGATCGAGGTGTCGGTTCTCTGGGGCGACCACAACGTGCTCAACGTCGACTACCTGACCCCACCGCGAGATTACTACGTCGGCGAGCCGGACGGCGAAGACGTCGACTTCATTCTCGGTCACGATGCGATCGGCCTCGACCGCATGCCGTTGTGCGTGGCGGAAGGAGCCGGAGTCACCGCGATCATTCCCGAAGGCGCCAAGGGCGAGGTGACGATCGGTCACCAGACTCGCTCGTTCGATCTGCTGCGGGGGCAGGGCGAGCTTCGCCCGAGCTCACGTGTGGCGGGTGCGCTCGAGTTTCCGGTACCCGAGGGCGGCTCCGTGCGGATCAAGCACCGCGACTTCACGTTCCTCATCAAAGACGTCAAGGCAGGCAAGAAGGTCGCTGGCCACGCCAAGCTCGACGTCCGCCCCATGATCTACGTCGCCGGGGCGGCGCTCTTTGCGAGCCTCGTGCTCACGATGTTCTACTTCCAGCCACCGCGGCCGCGAGGGCTTTCGTCGGATCTGCTCGCCACCGATTCCCGGCTGATCCAGTTCTTGATGGAGCCCGAGGAGCTCGAGGAGCCCGAGCCGGAGTGGCTGAACGGCTCCGACTCGTCGGGTGGCGGGACCGGCAAAGCCCACGAGGGCGAGCAAGGTCAGATGGGCGATGAAAAGGCCGAGAAGACCAAGAACAAGTACGGAATCCAGGGTCCAGAGGACAATCCCGATCCCGTGATGGCGCGCGAGCAGGCCAAGGAAGAAGCGCGGACGGCCGGCATCATCGGCACGCTCGCTTCGATGCAGGGTTCTTTCAACGCACCCACGTCTCCCTATGGCGCCGATTTTGCGCTCGGCAACGACCCGACCAGCGCCCTCGGCGCGATGACCGGCAACGACATCGGACAAAACTTCGGTTTTGGCGGCCTCGGCTTGCGGGGCACCGGCCGAGGTGGCGGTGGTCTCGGACAAGGCACCATCGGCATGGGTAACTTCGGCACGATCGGTCGCGGCGGCGGCCGTGGCGATGGCGAAGGCGGCTACGGCCGGGGCGTCGGCGGATTCCGCGGTCGCTCGGCTGGGGTTCCACAGGTTCGCAGCGGTGGCGCCGAGGTGCGCGGCTCGCTTTCGAAGGAAGTCATCCGTCGGGTGGTTCGCCGCCACATCAACGAGGTGAAGTTCTGCTACGAGCAGCAGCTCAACGCCCGGCCCGATCTGCAGGGCCGTGTGACCACTCGATTCGTCATCTCGCCGACCGGCTCCGTCCAGTCCGCGATGGTGGCCGATTCGAGCCTTCGCAACGCGGCCGTGGAGGGCTGCATCGTGCAGGCGGTTCGTCGATGGACCTTCCCGGCGCCCGATGGGGGCGGCGTGGTGGTCGTCAACTACCCGTTCCTGCTCGACGCCGCAGGCCAGTGACGTTTGCGTCGCGGAAGCAAGGTCCTTCGCGCAATTCCGCCCTTTCCAGCCCCTGCTCCCTCGTTCAGGAGCAGGGGTCTGGCATGAAACTGGCCAAAAACGCCAAAAGAGCTGAAAAAGAGCTGAGTTTGGTGTTGTTGGCCTTGCGACATATGCTGTAGGATTGAAGTGCTTGTGAATTTTCAAGCACGGGAGGCAAGGATGCGAGCTCGCACAATCGGCTTGGTACTGGTGGGACTACTCCTGATGGGCGGCAACTGCTCACGGGCCCGCGTCGAATCGATGAACGAGATGAACGCGGGGGTGGAGCTCGCGCAAATGAAGCGCTTCAACGAGGCGGCCGAGAGCCTCGAGAAAGCTGCCGCCATCGATCCGACCAACCATCAAGCGTACTTCAACCTCGCCATCGTCCGGATCGAGCTGCGATCGTTTTCGGCGGCCCGGGAGGCGCTCGAGCGAGCGATCGTCGCCAAGCCCGACATCGCTGGCTACCACGAGAAGCTCGGGACGGTGTTGATGGAGGTCGAGGATTGGAAGGGCGCCCAGGCGGCGTTCACCAAGGCGCTCGAGCTCGACCCGACTCTGTTCAAAGCGCACTACAAGCTCGGACGGTCCAGCGAGGAGCTCGAGGATCCGCAGAACGCGCTCTACCACTACACCGACGCGATCAAGACGGGCCCACGGTTTCTTCCCTCGTACTCTGCGCTCGGCAGGCTCTACGCGGACCTTCGTTATCCGGATCATGCAGCGCAAGTGCTGACGGAAGCGCTCAAGGTCGCCATGCCCGGCACGGAAGAAGAGGCGAACGTGCACCACCTGCTCGGCACCGTGTACCAGCAGCAGCGCAAGCTCGACGAAGCGATCGCCGAGTTCCAAGAAGCGCTCGCGATCGTGCCGGGAATGTCGGACGCGCTGTTTTCGCTCGGGTGGACGTACGGGCTCAAGGGCAACGACGAGGAAGCCAAGCGCTATCTCGACAAGTACGTGATGATGGCAGGGTCGGACGCGCCGGAGCACTACGTGAAAGCCGCGCGAGATCGTCTAGCGGAGTTGAGAACCGAATCGCCGTAGGGGGGCTGAGGCAAGATGTCGGAAGAAAAATCGGGGGGTGAGGTTCGAGAGCTGACGCCGGATCAGGTGGCGGAGCTCGAAAAGCTCGACGACGCGATCGCGAAGTTCGAGGAGCAGAAGCGGTGGTCGGACATGATCCGGTCCATCCTCAGCAAGGCGGAGTTGGTTCCCGAAAGCAGCGAAAAGGTCGAGCTCTTTCGTCAGGCCGGCCAGCTGTATTTGGAACGCTCGAGCAACCAAGCGGAGGCGATCAAATGCTTCGAGCAATTACTCGAGCACGATCCTGACGACGCGGACGCGATCGAGCAGCTCAAACAGATGTACGAAAAGCGACGCGACTGGGAGAAGCTGATCCGCACCATGGAGCGGGAAGTCGAGCTGCTTCCAGAGTCGGAGCGAGGGCCTCGCTACGCGGAGATGGCCGAGCTCGCCACGCAGCGTCTGCGCAAGCCGGCCGTTTGCATCGAGCTTTGGCAGAAGGTTCTCGAAGACGACCCGGACAACGCCAGCGCTCTCGAAAACCTCGCTCAGCTCTACGAGCGGGCGCGCGAGTGGGAACCGTTGGCGGAGGTGCTCGAGACCCTGGTGGCGGCCGACACCGACATCGCTTCGATCAAGCAGCAGCTTCAGAAGCTGGGCATGATCTACGCCGACAAGATTGGAAACGACGAAGGAGCGATTCGAGCCTTCAAGAACCTTCTCGAGCTCGATCCGTCGGATCGACGCGCGCAGGAGCAGCTCAAGCGTCGCTACGTTTCGCTCGGCGCTTGGGACGAGCTCGAGGCCTTCTACGCCGAGAACGAGAAATGGGACGAGCTCATCCGAATCGTGGAACGGCAAGCCGAGGCGCAGGACACGTCGGCCGAGGACAAGATTTTGCTCCTCTTTCGTGCAGCCCGCCTTTGGGAGCACGAAAAAGGAAAGCCCGATCGAGCGGCGCGAGTGTACGAGAAGATTCTCGCTGCGGATCCGGACAACGTGCGAGCGGCCGAGGCTCTGACGCCGATCTACGAAGAAGCACACGACGCACGAAAGTTGGTCTCGGTTCTCGAGGTGCGATTCGCGCATGCGGAGGACGATGCGGCCAAGGTCGAGCTCCTGGGTAGGATCGGAAGGGTCTTCGAGGAGCGTCTGCGTCAGCCGGAGGTCGCTTTCGACCGGTTCCTCGAGGCGTTTGCGCTCGCTCCGATCCACGACGAGGCACGTGCCGACGTGGAGAGGCTCGCGGAGGAGCTCAACGGCTGGGATCGTCTGGTCTCGACTTTCGAGAGCGCGATCGAGGCGGTGTCGGATCCATTCCAAGCGATTCCCATCCGTTTGAGCTACGGTCAGACGCTCGTCCAGCTCGACCGCGTCGACGAGGCGATCGCGCAGTTCGAAGAGATCTATCGGCACGAGAGCGACAACGCGGCGGCCATTGCCGCGCTTGGGGAGCTCTATCTTCAGACGGAACGCTTCCAGGAGCTCTTGGAGATCTACGAGCGCCGCATGGAGCTCGAAGAGGATCCCGACGCTCGATTGTCGGTGGCGTATCGGCGCGCACGGTTGTTTGCCGATGCGTTGCAAGATGCAGAGCGCGCGACTGGGGCTTTCGAGAGCATCATCGACGAATACGGGGTCGATCAGGCCGACGCCTGCCAAGCGCTGGAAGGTCTGTACGAATCGGAGTCGAGGTGGACGGATCTCGCTCAGCTGCTCGAACGGCAAATCGAGAGCGGACCGGAGACCCACGAGGAGCTCGCTTCCTTGAAGTTCACACTGGGCCGGGTCTGCGACTCCCGCCTGGGCGACAAGCACCGTGCGGTCGACCTCTACCGAGAGGTGATTTCGCTCGTTCCCGAGCACGATGGGGCCAAGGATCGCCTCGAGCAGCTGCTCGACGACGACGAGGTGGCCGCCGAAGCCTCGCGCGTGCTCGAGCCGGTCTACGAAATGGGCGAGCAGTGGAGCGCCTATGTCAACGCGCTCCGCGTCCAGAACAGATTCAGCGCCGAGCCCCGACGGAGGTTGGAGCTCCTGAGCCGTGTCGCCGACACGTACTTCCATCGACTGGGTGACGAGCAGCGAGGGTTTTCGTCTTTGTGCGAAGCGTTCCGGGAGATGCCGTCGGACGTCGAGACGCTTCAACGGCTCGAGACCATTGCGAACGACAGCGACCGGTTCGATGCCGTGGCCGAGCTCACTGGGGACTTGGCTGCAAGCGTCGAGGACGCGGCTTTGAGCCGGGCCCTTTGGATGAAGACTGCACAGATCCACGAGTCACGGCTGCGTGATCTGGAGGCTGCCGTCTCCGCCTACCGAAAAGTGCTCGAGCTCGATGCCGCGGATTTCGAGGTTCTCGGCGCGCTGGACGAGCTCTATCGAGGCGCCGAACGGTGGCACGATCTCGTCGGTGTGCTTCGTGCCCGGGCCGAGGCTTGCTCCGATCCGGACGACAAGATCGCCGTCCTCGCGGAGATGGGTCGGATCCACGGCGACGTCGTGGACGAGCCCGATCATGCGATCGCGCTTCAGAACGAAATCCTCGAGATCGATCCTACCAACCGCGACGCCCTGAGCGCGCTGGACGTCCTGCTCGCGCGGCGAGGGTTGTGGAGCGACCTCGCAGACAACGTGGAGCGACAGCTCTCGTTGAGCGAGGACCCGCCGGAGCGCATCGAGCTGTTGCTTCGACTCGCGGACATTCGGGAGCAGCGGATGGACTCGACCGAATCTGCCATCGAGATCTACCGCGACGTGCTCGCCGACGAGCCAGGCAACGCCGCCGCGCTCGGCGCCCTCGAGCGGCTGCTGGAATCTTCGGAGCACCAGGCTGCGGTCGCCGAAATTCTGGAGCCGATCTACAAGGATGCGGGGGCTTCGGCCCGGCTCGTCGAGGTCCACGAGATCCAGGCCAATCACGCGACCTCGCCGGATCGCCGCCTCGTGTTGTTTCACGAGATCGCCAAGTTGCAGGAGTTTTCTCTCACCGATCTGCACGGTGCTTTCGAAAGCTACGCGCGCGCATTCCGCGAAGATCCCGGGCACCCGAGCTCGAAAGAAGAGCTGGAGCGCCTGACCGCCGCGGTCGGCGCATCCGACGCTCTCGCCACCGTGTACGAAGAGGTCGTCTCGTCGGTCGACGATCCGCAGTTGGCGATCTCCCTCTTGCTCCGCGCCGCGGAGATTCGCGAGAATGACCTAGGGCAGCTCGATCGCGCCGTCGAGCACCATCAACGCGTCCTCGAGCTGGACGAGCTACACCATCATTCGGCGGATGCGCTCGAGAGATTGTTCCAACAGACGGAGCGGTACGAGGATCTCGCCGCGATCTACGGCCGCAAGGCCCGCATGGCGTCGTCCCCGCAAGACCAGCGCCAACAGTTGGTCAAAGCCGCCTCGATCTACGAGGACATCCTCGAAAAGCCCTCCGACGCGATCGAGGTCTATCAGCAGGTTCTCGAGATCGAGCCTGACGACGTCGAATCACTGGATAGGCTCATCGATCTCCAAACCCAGCTCGGCAGATGGCCGTCGCTGTTGGAGTCGTACGAGCGGAAGGCCGAGGTCGTCACCGACGGGGACGCCCGCAAAGAGCTGTTCACCGCCATGGGCCGAGTCTTCGAAGGTCAGCTCGAGGATTCCGAAAAGGCCATCGACGCCTACCAGCGCGTGCTCGAGATCGATCCTGACGATTTGACGGCCTTGGGCCACCTGGATGCGCTCTACGAGGAGACCGCGCAGTGGCGTGACCTGTTGCAGGTGCTCGAGCGACAGGCGGAGCTGGTGGAGGATCCCGAGCCGCGCGTGGAGCTACGCTTTCGCATCGGCGAGCTCTGGAGGTTGCACCTCGAGGATCCGACCCGTGCGATCGAGATCTACCGGGAGATCCTCGTGCAGGAGCCAGACCACGGGCCGACCCTCCAGGCTCTCGGCGCGATGTCGCGCGACGCGGTCGAGCCACTGGCGGCGGCCGAAGTGCTCGAAGAGGTCCATTTGGCCGCGGGCCGCTACCAGGAGCTCGCGGAGGCACGCGAGATCACGGTTCGGTTCACGGAGGATCCGATCGATCGGGTCGAGCTGCTCCATCAGCTGGCCGAGATCTACGAGATCCAGCTCGACGACGAGTCCGGAGCGTTTCGGTCGTTCGTTCGGGCGCTGCCCCTCGACTGCCGAAACGAGCTGACCCTCGACTCTCTCGAGCGGCTCGCCGAGCAGACGGGGCGCTGGCATGAGGTCGCTTCTCGTTACGACGAGGAAGTGCAGAAAAAGAAAGACGAATCACCAACGGACGTGGTTCATTTGGCGAAGCGCGCCGCCGTGATCAACGAGGTGCATCTCGACGACGTGGACGGCGCCATTTCGCGCTACCAGTTCGTCGTCGACGTCGATCCTTCCGACGTCGCCGCCATCGAAGCCCTGGATCGCCTCTACGAGCAGACCGAGCGCTGGGATGACCTGGCCGCGACCTTGCGGATGGAAGCGGCCGTGGCCACGACGCCGGAGGAGGTCCTGAATCTCCAGTTCCGGACCGGGCAGATCTTCCAAAACCGGCTCGGCAACGTCGAGTCGGCCATCGCCCAGTATCGCGAAATCGTCGCCGCCGCGCCGGAGTACGTGCCGGCGGTGTCGGCGCTCGAAGGCATGTTCGCACAGGGCGTGCGCCCCCTCGAGATCGGGGAGGTCCTCGAGCCTCTCTACCGCATGCAGGGGAACTGGGACCGCTTGCTGAGCGTGCAGGAGGTTCAAGTCGAGCATCAGAAGGATCCGGTGGAACGCGTCGTGATGATGCATCGCTTGGCCGAAATCGCCGAGGACAAGGCAGCCGATCACGCGCGTGCCTTCTCTTGGATGCAGCGGGCGGTGCTCGAAGATCCGAGTCACGACCATTCGATTGGCGAGGTCGAGCGGCTCTCGGCGATCGTCGACGGTTGGTTCGACCTTGCCAGCACGTACGCCAACGGCATCGAGCAAACAGTCGACCCGCTCAGCAAGGCCGAGCTCGGCCGGCGCCTCGCGCGTGTCTACGAGGAGCAGCTCGAGGACCTCGAGCGTGCCGAAGAGACGTACCGATTCGTGCTCGGAGTCGATGATCACGACGAGCGGGCCCTAGTCGCTCTCGATCGAATCTACAGTGAGCACGGCGCTCACCGTGCGCTCGCCCAGGTCTTGCGCAAGCGCATCGAAGGCTGCAGCAACGGCTCGGAGCTCATCGAGCTTCACTACCGACTCGGCACCGTCCTCGAGCAGCATCTCGGATGCACCGAGGAGGCATTGGAGGTGTTTCACCACCTGCTCGACCAGCACGACTCGGAGCACGCGCCATCGATTCAGGCGCTAGAGCGGATCTATGCGAGCTTGGAGCGTTGGCCGGAGCTGTTCTCCGCGTTCGAAAAGGAGCTGAGCATCGCGCTCGGCGACTCACAGCAGGCGGAGATCTTCGCCCGCATGGCCCGGCTGTCGTCCAATCGGCTGCGTGATCCCGAAAAGGCCATCGAGCTTTGGCAGCGCGTCCTCGACCTTCGCGGGGAAGACCCCGAAGCGCTCAACGCGCTCGGTGACATCTACGCCTCCCAGGGCAACTGGCGCGATTTGGTCGACGTGCTCGAGCGTGAAGCTGCCATCGCGACCGACGATCGGTTCCGCATGCAGGTTTACTCGGACCTCGCGCGCGTCTGGTACGAGAAGCTGGACCGCGAGCGAAACGCGATCGAGAACTGGGAGCGCGTTCTCGACATCGATCCGGCCAACACGTACGCGCTGTTCAGCATCGCGGAGATTCAGCGAGAGGGCGGTCAGTCGCGTGAGCGTGCCGACACTCTGCACCGGATCATCGACGTGGGCGCGGCGACGCTCGAGGATGGCGATCTCATCACCGTCTACATGCAACTCGGTCACATCTACGCGAACGAGCTGAAGCAGCCTGCGGACGCCGTCGAAGCCTATCAGAACGTTCTCAACGTCGATCCTTCGTACTTCGAGGCCCTGGATGCGATGGAGCTCATTCATCGTGAAGAGGGCGAGTGGGAACAGGTCATCGGCGTCATGGAGCAACGGGCGATCGCGCTCGGGGATCCGCACGACAAGGTCAAGCAGCTCCTCGCCGTCACCGGGCTGTGGGAGCACGAGGTCGGAGACAAGGACGGAGCCGCCGGGGCATTCGGCCGCATCCTTCAAATCGATCCCCTCCACGACTACGCATTTTCCGAGCTGCAGGCTCTGCACAAGCAGGCGGGGCGCTGGGACGACTTGATCGACCTCTACGTCACCCGCATCGAAGCCTCCGAAGACCGAGAGGAGCGCATCGAGCTGCTTCGCGCGGCCGCTCGGGTGTACGAAGAAAAGCTCCAGGATGGCGAGCAGGCATATCACACGCTCTACATCGCTTGGACCGAGGACTTCGCCAACAAGAACACGGCGGTCGACCTGGAACGCGTGACGGCGGCTCACGACAAGTGGAACGAGCTCCTCACTTCGGCAAACCATGTGTTGCAGGAAGGCCCGGAGCCAGACACGCAAATCGCGATCTGTCTGTGTTGCGCGAAGTGGTACGGGCAGGATCTCGGTCATCCGGAGTACGCCATTCCGTACTACGAGCAGATTCGAGCCCTGGATCCCAGCAACGCGAGGGCCTGGTGGCAGCTCGGTGATCTGTACGAGACGACCCACCAGTGGGACAAGCTCGCGCAGGCGCTGGCGAAGCTCGTGGAGCTGACCAACGACGACGACGTCAAAGCCGACACCTACGTACGGATGGGGGACCTCGCCGACGACCGCTTTGCGATGCGACAGGAAGCGGAGGATTACTACCGCCGCGCTCTGCAACTCAAGGACAAGCACGTCGGAGCGCTGGAGGCCCTCGAACGCATCTACCGGGAGGAGGGCCGCTCTCACAAGCTGCTGAACATCCTCGAGCGCAAGGCCGAGGCGGTCGAGGACGTCGACAGCATCGTGTCGGCGCTGCTTCAGGTGGCCGAAGCCTACGAGGAGCGGTTCGACGACACCAACGCGGCGATCGAGAACTACGAGAAGGCGGCAGAGCTGTCACCCTCGAACCTGCGTGCGCTTCGAGGGCTCGAGCGCCTCTACGAGCGGGAGGGTCGCTTCCAGGATCTGGTCGACATTCTCGAGCGCGAGTTCGAGGTGGTCGCAACGGAGCGCGAACGAATCGAGCTCTTGCTGCGTCTGTCCGAGATGTGGGAGCGCGAGTTCCGCAAGCCGGACAATGCCGCAGAGCGACTCGAGCAGATTCTCGACATCGACCCCTTGCACGACGAGGCTTTGTGTCGACTCGAGGATCTCTATCGCGCGATGCAGCGCTGGGATGATCTGGTGCGAACGTACGATCGTCATGCCAGCGCGACGGCCGATGCCGAGGAACGGGTGCGCATCTTCCGAGAGCTCGGAGAGGTCCACGCCGTGTACAAGGACGACGCGGAACAGGCCATCGACAGCTACTTGAACGCCTTGAGCCTCGACGAGCAGGACCTCGTCAGTCTTCGAGCTCTGGCCAAGCTCTACGAACGAAAGGGCGATCACTCGTCCGCGCTCGACATTCTCGGGCAGCTCGCCGCGGTCGTCGACGAAGTCTCCGATCAGGTCGCGTTGAAGCACCGCATGGGCTGCATCTTGGACCGCGAGCTCGGCGATCGAGCGGCGGCCCTGGAGCAGTTCCAGGCAGCCGTCGACCTGGACCCGACGCACCTGCCGGCGCTCCGGACCGAGCCGCCGTCCATTCCTTGCTGGGTGCCTCGAGCCAGGAGGCGGAACACCTGCTGATCACCACGTCAGGCTCGAGCGGCCGCTCTCGGTCGATTTTCGTCAGACGCCGCTGGTCGACGTGGCCGCCCATTTCGCCCGAGTGCTCGACGACACAGTGCTTGTCGATCATCGGGCTTTGGACGACGTT
>CAZBWQ010000081.1:0-19097 GCA_964495565.1 uncultured Sandaracinaceae bacterium
GTCGGTGATCGTGGGATGATCCCCGCACACCGGGCAGTCCCTGTTCCGCCGCAGCTTGAAGGTA
This sequence comes from uncultured Sandaracinaceae bacterium, assembly GCA_964495565.1. GTDB lineage: Bacteria > Myxococcota_A > Polyangia > Polyangiales > Houyiibacteriaceae > SG8-38. Next base: position 65 of record CAZBWQ010000081.1, read on the forward strand.
CGGAACTGCATCTGAAGAGAGTCGTACTGCAACAAGCGCCCGACGAGCGGATCGCCCCGCTCGAGCACGATCTTGACCGCCTCGGTGGCCTGCAGGACACCGATCACGCCCGGAAGCACCCCGAGCACCCCGGCTTCGGCGCACGAAGGCGCGAGGTGCGGGGGCGGCGGCTCCGGATACAGGCAGCGGTAGCAGGGGCCATGCCTCGGCCAAAACGTGGTGACTTGTCCGTCGAATCGGAAGATCGATCCATGCACGACCGGGATGTTCTTCCAGACGCTCGCATCGTTGACCAGATAGCGCGTGGCGAAGTTGTCGAGGCCGTCCACGATGACATCCCAGTCCTGGTCGAAGACTCGATCGACGTTCTGCCGAGTGAGGCGCTCGTCGAAGGCGATCACCTGCACGTCCGGGTTCAGGTTTTCGATCGTTCGCTTTCCGCTTTCGACCTTCGACTGACCGACGCGGTCGAGCCCATGCAACACCTGCCGCTGAAGATTCGATTCGTCGACCGTGTCGCCATCGATGACGCCGAGCGTGCCCACGCCCGCGGCCGCGAGATACAGCGCCGCTGGGGACCCCAAGCCGCCGGCGCCGAGCAAGAGCACACGGCTCTGCAGAAGCTTCGCCTGCCCCTGCTCGCCCACCTCCGGAAGGAGAAGGTGACGCGAGTAGCGGTTGAGCTGCGCGTCGGTGAACGCGAACGGCTGCGTGGTGGGATAGCCTTGGTCCTTCCATTGATTGAAGCCGGGGTTGGCCGACTCCACGTTCGTGTACCCCAGGTCCTGGAGCACCTTGGCTGCAAACGCCGAGCGAATGCCCGCCGCGCACATGGTCACGATCTTCGCGTCCTTGTCGGGAAGCCGTGACCCCGCTTGCATCTCGAGAAAGCCGCGAGGGATGTGCACGGCGCCAGGGACGTGCCCCTGCCGCCACTCGTCCTTCTCGCGCACGTCCAAGAGGATGAGCTGGTCGCCGCCATCGAGCCGATCTTTCAAGTCCTCGAGGGAGACTTGGCGAATCGCGGACTTCACCTCTTGAAGCATGTCAGCGTATGTCTTTGCCATGCCCGCCACTATGTAACTTTGGCGCGTTTCGTCAAGGCTCCCGGTACCTTAGAAGATATGTGCTGGTTTTCACATCGTTTTTGTCGGGTATTTTTCTTCTGGCGCCTCGATCAGGCCGCACGGCGCCGGACGCCCTGCTCCACCGCGTACTCCTCGAGCACGCTCCGAAGCCGCCTTCGGCCGCGGTGCAGGCGCGACATCACGGTGCCCACCGGGCAATCCAAGCGCTCGGCCGCGTCCTGATACGACAAGTCGTGAAGGTCGACCAGCTCCACCGCGCGCCGGAATTCGGGCTGCAACGCGCCAAGTGCGCACAGCACTTCGTCGCCGAGCCCCTCCGAGTCGGATCCGCCGCCGCCGACGTCGGTCTGACGAAGCTCTTCCAGCGCCTCGCGCTCTCGCTTTCGCTTACGATAGTGGTTGATGTACGTGTTGAAGAGGATTCGATGCGTCCACGCACGCGCGTTCGTTCCCGGCTGAAAGCTCGCCCGGGCCTGCCACGCGCGCGTCAAGGTCTCTTGGACCAGGTCGTCGGCGAGGGCCGTTCCGCGCGCCAAGCGCATCGCGGTTCGGCAAAGCTCGGGGCGGCAAGGCAGAATCTCTCGGTGGTACGGGTCTTGGTGCATGGGTTGGTCTCCGAACCGATGCTTTGCAACCCCGATGCCAAAGAAAAAGCCCAAGATTTTCGCCGATCACGGCGCGTTTCGCCGCCAGCTTGTCCACTGGCTGACACACTGTCGTGTCAAGCTGTCGTTGGCGACGTCGATTTCAGGCCGGACCGCGATGCCGGGCCAAAACCCGCGGCACCCTGTCCGCGACCTCGGATGCGATCAGACCTCGATCGCCGATCGCAGCCTCTGCGCCCGCCACGGCATGGACGAGCGCTCCGGCGATCGCGGCATCGAGAGGAGGCATGCTCATCGCCAATGCGCCGACCACACCGCTGAGCACGTCACCGGTCCCCGCCACACCCAACGCAGGCGTGCCTTCCGCGCAGACGCGAAGCTCGCCGCGGCCGGCCGTGATCGTGCGAGCGCCCTTGAGGATGACGACCTGACGAGATTGCTCCGCCATGGCGGCCGCCGCGGCGTATCGGTCGTTTTGCACCTCGCCGCTCGAGCTCCCGAGCAAACGACCGGCTTCCCCTGGATGCGGGGTAAGAATACGCGCGGCCTCCGCCTCGCGAAGGGTCGCGAGCCCTTCGTCGGCGACGTGAGTCAGCGCATCGGCATCGATCACCGTCGGAACCGGCGCGTACTGCGTGAACGCCCTCGCCCATGCTGCACCGGTCTCGTCCAAGCCCATGCCCGGTCCGAGGACCACCGCGCTCTTCCCCTCGCAGAGCGTGTGTACCGCATCCCGGTCCGCCTGCTCGGGCAACGCCGTCGTCATCAGCTCGACGACCTTTTCTTCGAGCGACGCACGGGCGTCGGATCGAGCGCCGATCGTCACCAGACCTGCGCCTGCGCGAAACGCAGCATGTCCAGCGAGCACGGCAGCGCCGGTCTTTCCGGGTGAGCCTCCCACGACGAGCAAGTGCCCGTTCGTTCCTTTGTGTGCATCGGCCGCGCGTGGCGTGATCACAGCCGCCAAATCCGATCGGTCCCAGAGAGTCGCCGCCGGCGAGCCTCCGATCGGGATTCCGATGTCGGTGACACGCAGCTTGCCGGCATGCTCGACGCCCGGGAACTGATGGAGACCCCGCTTGTGTCCGGCGAAGGTCACGGTGAGGGCCGCATGCGGCGCGATTCCCAAGACCGCGCCGGTGTCGGCATCGATCCCACTCGGCATGTCCAACGCGACCACGGGGGCGGCCGCCTCTTCGATCACCGCGACCGCCTTGGCGTACCCACCCTCGATGGGACGGTCGAGCCCAGTCCCGAAAAGACCGTCGACGATCAAGCTCGCCTCGACGGCCCGTCGCTCCAAGTCGCCGGCGTCGTCCGGGCTCAGCTCGACCGTGTCGATCCCGAGCTTGCCGAGCAAGCGCCAATTCGCCTCGGCATCACCTCGAAGCCGCGAGGCATCACCCAGCAGGACCGCAGTGGGCCGATGGCCGAGCAGCTTCAGCCGGCGCGCGACCACCCACGCATCGCCGCCGTTCTGACCGGGACCGCCCACGAGCAGAACCCGGTCCAAATGCGTTGGAAACGTCTCGCAAATCGCATCGGTCGCACCACGACCGGCATTCTCCATGAGAACCAGGCTGACGATTCCGAGCTCCTCGACCGCCGCGCGATCGACGTCGCGAGACTCTTCTCTGGTGAAAAGCAACTGCACGTCGCGATTATGCCTTTAAACGGAGATGGGCACACCCTATGCTCGCGCCGATGGAGCCGAAATCCCCTCGCGAGTCGTTCACCGAGATGACCGAGCTCGTGCTTCCGCAGCACGCCAACGCGATTGGCACCGCATTTGGCGGTGTGATCATGAGCTGGATCGACATCTGCTGCTCGATCGCCGCGAAACGTCATTGCGGCCACGTGTGCGTCACCGCGCGCGTCGAAGCGTTGGAGTTCCGAGCCCCGATCAAAGTCGGCGACGTCGTCCGTCTCACGGCGCGGCTCAACGCCGTCTTCACGACATCGATGGAAATCGGCGTGCGGGTGGAACGGGAGAGCGCGACCATGGGTCGAGCCCTGTGCGCCGATGCGCGGGCCACGTTCGTGCTCATCGGAGACGACGGCAAGCCTCAGCCGGTGCCGCCGCTTCGCATCGAGACCGACGAGGATCGGCGTCTTGCCGAGGAAGCGGCCGAGCGGCGACGTCGCCGGCGTGCAGCGCAATCCGTCTCTTGATCCGTCACGATGACGAAGCGCGAGCCGACAGCGTCACGTCGACCTCGTGGGAGCGCACGGGCTGATACCGAACCGGGTGGCTGACCCGGAGGTCGCGTCGAACCTCGGCGAGCGAGCGCCCGAGCCACTCGTGCCACGGCACCTCCACGAACCAAGGCATCCCCGTGGCCGAGCTGCGACCCTCCGAAACGATTCGACGCGCGCCGAGCTCTGGCGGAGTCACCCGGCCGAGCTTGTACCAGGCCACGGCGGCGATGAGCGCCACGCCCCAGTTGCCCGTCTGGCGATGGCTGAACGCGAGCAACGCCGCTTCCCCGACGAGATCACCCTGGTAGCCGAGCACCGTGTGCCAAATGTCGTGTGTGTCCCGGAGCCAGTTGCGAAGCCAGGCGAGCTCGGCGGTTTCGCCGGGACGCCGTACGCGCTCGGAGGCATCCACCAACCCCGCCGCGGTGATGCCCTCGGTTTCGACGAAGTCGAGATAAGCGCGCCCGAGGCTCTCTGCGGGCAAGGCGCGCAGCGATGCGCGGTCGCTCAGGACTGGAACGAGGTCGGGCTGCTCCACCAAAAGTCGTCGCCCTCGCTCGGTGGCGCGCAATCGTTTTTGCATTCGGGCCAAGGCCGGCCCCTGCATCGCATCGATGATCTCGAAGACGTGATGCGTCTCGTCGGGGTTGGCAAACAACCTTCGGATGGCGCGCAACGCGCGAAGCGGTTGGATCGATCGGGCACGCATCGCGTGCAATCTAGCACTGCCGCCGGCTTTCATCAGGGCAAGACCTCCGTCCCCCGGTAGTCGAAGACCTTTCCGCTGTCGTCGATTGTCAGCCGACCGAGGACCTTCAGCAAGGCCGCGGCCGACCCGTCCGGCGAAAGCAGACGGCCAGGCGGCACGCTTCGCTGGAATGGCTTCGACAGCCCGGTATCGACGGTGCCCGGGTGAAGACCGACCACGATCGCGCGGGGCGCGACGCGTCCAAGCTCGATCGACAAGGTCTTGGTGAACATGTTTTGGGCAGCCTTCGAGCCCCGGTAGGCGTACCAGCCGCCCAAACGGTTGTCGGAGATGCTTCCGATTCGGGCCGAGAGGCTCGCGAAAATCGACCGCTCGTCGTGTCGCAAGAAGCGGTGGAAGTGCTTGGCCACCAACAAGGGCCCAAAGGCGTTCACCTCGAACACCGTGCGAAGCGCATCCGGTTCGACGTCTGCGAGCCTCTTCTCGGGGCCGAAGCCCGGGCCGTGGAGCACGCCCGCCACGTTGATCAGCAGGTGCAACACCTCGGTTCGTTCACGGAGCCGTGCTGCGGCATCCTCCACGGTCGTCTCACGGGTGACGTCGAGCTCCAAAACCTGAAGCCGACGAGGGTGCTCTTCGGCGAGCGCACGCAACGCCGAAGCGCGATCGGGGTCGCGGCAGGTGGCCACGACGCGTACCGACTCCTCCCCGCAAACCAGTTGCCGCGTGAGAGCCAGGCCGAGACCCTGGCTCGCACCTTGGATGAAGGCCCAGCTGTCTCCTTTGTCCATATTTTGTCCATATAACCCTTGACTAAACATAGACAAGGCCTAGAAGCGGGGAGGAGGCATTGCATGAACACACTATCCAACACGTCTTCCTCCAACCCGGTCCAGTCTCGGGGGATGCGCACCTCGCTGTCCGCCTCGAAGGCTTTGTTTTTCTTAGCCGCGGGCCTGTCGTTTGCGCTGTCGATCTGGCTCTGGTTCTCGGGCGACCGCGAACGGGGCCTCTTCGTCGGGTTGTGGGTTCCTTCGATCCTCGCGGCCGGCAATCTGCTTCTGACGGGAGGCCGGCATGACTGATCTCGAGCTCTTGGTGTTCGGCGCAGTCGTCACCTTTCTCGCCGCGGCAGGCGCATACGTGGCGATTCGGCACCGCGCCAACGAGGCGCCGGTCGAGTCGTATGCGGACTACGCCGAAACCTCCTCTGCGAAGAACGCGGCACCGCGCGCGTCTTCCCATGCGCGTCCGACGAACGCGTCCTCGATGCAACCCCCTGCCCAATGTTGAGGTCATCCATGGCGACCCATCCGATCCATGCTTCGCATCTTCCTACGTCCTCGCCCCGCCCGAGCCCGGAGTGGGCCGGGCTCCTCAAGATGGCGCCTGCCGCCGTCGATCTGGTGTCGGCGCGCAACCTGGCGCATCAAGGGCTCGAGCTCTTGTCCAATGCGGCGAACGGGCGCCGCTTCCTGTCGGTGATGACGAGCATGCAAGCCCAGCTTCGAGACGCCGGGGTGCCGGTTTTGGTCGACGAGAGCAAGCGCTCGCCGCGGCTTCTCTCCCCCGATGCGCTCACGCGACCGCAACGGCGTTGGCTCGGCCAAGTGGCGCTCGAGCTCTACTTCGCGCAGCTCTTCCGAAGTGAGGTCACCATCCTCGACCTCTGGCCCTCGCACTTCGGCGTCGACGACTCGGGCGACGCGGTGTGGAGCCCGCGTCCCTTCTACTTGCGCTGGGACGCCGGCTTCCGAAACGGGCTTCGCAACGTGTATGCCGGCTTTTTCCTGGATGAAAAGGACCGGTTCGACCGAGGGATTCGCGAGCTCGGGCTCGAAGGGGGTGCGACGGCGCTGCTCGATCATCTCGGTGATGGAAATCAAAGGAGCGTGCGCTTCGACCGGGAAAAGCTCGAATCGACCTTGCAAGCCATGTCGAAAGCGCGCGGACCTCGAGTCGACCCCTTGCACCGCAACTTCGCGGCCTTCGGTCTCTACATCACCGCGCTCCACGAGCAACTTGGTCCCCTCGGGCTCGCCTTCGACGTCCGGAGCGCATTCATGCGAACTTGGCGCGAGCGTTGACGCGGACGGGACGAAAGACCGATCTCGAACGAGCGCGGGCAGCCTGGCAGCACCGCGGCGAGCAGCGTCCGTCATGGGCGATCGCACCCGGGGCGGGTCAGGAGTCCGTGTGGGACTATCCACGGCCGCCGGTGCTCGTTCCAGACGCGCGTTCCATTCGCGTCATGCACGGAGAGACGACCGTGGCGCAGACACGCGATGCGGTGCGCGTGCTCGAGACCGCAAGCCCTCCGACATTCTATCTGCCTCCCGGTGACGTCCGCACCGATCTCTTGGTGCCCGGCCGAGGCAGCTCGCATTGCGAATGGAAAGGTCGCGCGACCTACTGGTCTGTTCGGTACGGAGACGTGCAAATCGAGAACGTCGCGTGGAGCTACGAACGCCCCTACCCCGAATTCAGCGCCCTCGCGGGATATTTCGGCTTCTATCCGAGCGCGCTCGCCTGCTACGTCGACGAAGAACGGGCTCTTCCGCAGCCAGGTGCATTTTACGGAGGCTGGATTACCTCCGACATCGTCGGCCCGTTCAAGGGTGAGCCTGGGACCGGAGGCTGGTAGTCAAGCTCGCTCCCAGCGATAGTGCGACACGAACCACTCCGACCCGCCGCGATAACCGAAGAGCTCCGCACAAGCCATGAAAAACAAGCGCCATCGGTGAAACCACCGCGTGGCGTCCGTGCCGTACCCGCGGCGGAGAATCGGCATCACCAGGTCGCGTTTGCGGTCGAGGTTTTCGAGCCACGCGTTGCAGGTCTTTTCGTAGTGCGTGCCGCCGACCCTCCACCGTTTTTTCAGCGCCAGATGCTCTTGATGGCGGCCAAACAACCCCTCCGACGGCATCATGCCGCCTGTGAAGAAATGCTCCGCCATCCAATCGGTCGGCCCAGCAACCTCGTAGGTGTAGGCGCGTGCGCGGTGGCAGAAAATGTGCGCAAAGGCCATGCCGCCAGGGGCGAGCCAGCTCGCGATGCGGGCAAAGAGCGCGGGGTGATTTCGGACGTGCTCCATCATCTCGACGGAGACGACGCGGTCGAAATGCGTGTCGGGATCGAATTCGTTGATGTCCGCGGTCTGCACCTGCACGTTGTGCAACCCACGCTCTTTCGCACGCCGAGTGATCAGCTCGCGTTGAAGATGCGAGTTCGAAACGGCAACGATGCTTGCGCGAGGAAATCGCTCCGCAGCCCACAACGAAAACGAGCCCCATCCGCACCCGAGATCGAGAATGCGCATGCCATCCTCGATGCGAGCCCGGGAGGCGGTGAGATCGAGCATCGTTTCCTCGGCTGCAGCGAGATCGGGTGTGGCGTGCGTCCAGTAGCAACAGCTGTACTTCAAGCGCGGCCCGAGGACGTGCTCGAAGAACGCCGCGGGCACCTCGTAGTGTTGTTCGTTGGCCGCGTCGACCGAAATGGCAATGGGGCCCGCATGCAGCTTCGCGAGCAGCGCCGCTTCTTCGCGCTCGCGTTGCACCGGGTCGCCCCAGACGCTTTGGCGCAAGCGCTCTTCCAGCAAGTGCCGGATGCCGGACCGCAGCAAGCGGTCGGGAAACAGGCCTGCCTCCGCACCGCGGCCGATCAATCCGAGCAAAGCCACTCCTCGTTCATGTTCCTTAGATAGGGCGGGCCCCTACGCCGGCAACCGGCCTCGGGCCCTTGGCGAAATCGCGGTTGGTCCTAGAACCTCGGCGCGATGGATGGCGAGGAACGAACGGTGGCGCTCACGGGGGCTACGGGGTTCGTGGGTAGGCACGTGGTCGAGCGGCTCGCGACCGAACCCGGGGTCGTGTTGCGCTGTCTCGTGCGGCCCAAGAGCGATCGCGGTCCCCTCCAGGTCCTCGGCAGCCGCGTCCGCTTCGTTTCGGGCGACGTATGCGATCCTTCGACCCTGGGTCCACTGATGCAAGGGGCCTGGGGCGTGATCAACCTGGCGGGCTACCGAGACTTCTGGAGCCGGGATCGTTCCCTCTACTACGAGCTCAACACGCGCGGTGCCGAAAACGTGTTTCGCGCTGCCCTCGATGCGGGCGTGCACAAGGTCGTCCAAGTCAGCACCCCACTCGCGTTCGGAGTGCCTGCGCAGATCCCCTTCGACGAGGACACGCCGCCGGGACCGCATCCGAGCGACTACGCCCGAAGCAAGCACTTGGCGGACGAGATCGGGTGGCGGATGCATCGCGAGCGCGGATTGCCACTCACGGCGGTGCACCTCGCTGCGGTTCTCGGAGCCGGAGATCCGCAAGCGACGATGGAAGTGCGGCGCGCGGTCGAGGGACGCCTTCCCGCTCTCGTCGGCGCCGACACGAAGTATACCTACGTACACGTACGCGACGCGGCGGAAGCGATCGTGCGTGCGCTCCTCCATCCGGGGAGCATCGGCCGGCGGTATCTCATCGGCACCGAGCGCGCCACGACCCGGGACTATTTCGCGATCATCGGCGAGCTTGCAGACGTTCCGGTGCCCCGAATCAATCTGCCCGAGAGGTGGCTTCTTCCCGTGGCGCGGCTGTGGGAGAAAGTGGCGGCCCGCACGGGAAGACGCCCTGCTCTCCCGGTCGACATCCTGCGAACGACCGCGGCAGGCTCGCTCGTCTTCGATGGAAGCCGGGCGCAGCGCGAGCTCGGGATGGAGTACACGCCCCTTCGCACGGCGCTGGCCGAAGCCGTCGAGGAGATTCGCGCAGGGTCAACCTGAGGCGGCGGACCGCGGACGGCCTGGGCGGCGGCGGCTCCCGTGCTTTTCGTAGACTCGCGCCGACTCCTCGCGGGCCTCGGCGTTTCGTCGTGCAGCGTAGATCCGCTTGCGAGCGGTCGCGTAGGCCTCGGCGTGGTCGACGATGGGCCGCGGGTAGTCTTTGCCGATGACGCATCCGCTTCGTTTCTGCACGTCGCTCGGCATGTCGTGGGGCTCGGCGATGTGCTCGCGCGGAACCCCTTCGAGCTCGGGCACGTAGCGCTTGATGAAAACGCCCTCGGGATCTTGATCGCGGACTTGCTTGATCGGCGAGTAGATGCGCACCGCATTGATGCCGGTGACGCCGGACTGCATCTGCGCTTGGCTGAAATGAATCCCCGGCTCGAAGTCGAGGAACTGGCTCGCGAGGTGAAGCGCCGTCGGGCGCCAGTCGAGCCACAGATGATAGCTCGCGAAAGACATCAGCATCGCCCGCATCCGGAAGTTGATCCATCCCGTGTCGCGCAAGGCACGCATGCAGGCATCGACCATCGGATAGCCCGTCTGACCGGCTTTCCAAGCATCGAAATAGTCCTCGCGAAATGCGTCGCGCCGGAGACCGTCGAGGGCGCGGTTGAGGGCATGAAACTCGAGGCCGGGCTCGTCCTCGAGCTTTTGGATGAAGTGGCAGTGCCAGCGCAGCCGGGACTGAAACGAGCTCAGCGACTGCAGCCATCGCGGGTCGATGGGTGCTCTCTCCTTCTTCAGCGCCCGCAGCTCTTGGGCGCGAGCACGCGTTCGCTGGTGGACCGTGCGAAGCGAGATGTTTCCCCATGCCAGATACGGGCTCAGCCGGCTGCAGCTCTCCCATGCCTGAACGGGGCTCGACATCTCGAAGCGGTAGCCTGCACCGCGCTCGGCGAGGAAGGAATCGAGCGTTCGACGAGCGAGGCTCTCTCCGCCGCGTTGCACATGGCGCTGGGTCGGCGGCTCGAGCCCCAGATCCTTCGGCTCTCGCAGCCGTTCGGGGTCGATGCCGCGAAACCAAGACAAGGCCTCGGGCGCATCGAGGACGGGTTTGCTCATGAAACGAGCCCAGCGAGCGGCCCATCCGTCGCGGCTCTTCAAACGACGGATGACGCCAAACTGGTTCCACTCGTGCCACGGAACACCGCGAGCCTCCGCCCACTCCGCCACCCGAAGATCACGCTGGTAGGTGATCTCGTTGCCGGTTTCGCGATGGCTGTAGAGCGCGGTGATCCGATGCTGCCGATGAAGCGACTCGAGCACGTCGGGCATCGAACCCACACGAACCGTGAGGTCGCCGCCGAGGGCCTGGAGCCGTTCCCGGAGCTCGCGGAGCGAGTCGTCGATGAAGGCGTAGTGAAGAGCCCCGAGCTCGGGCGACTCCAAGAGATCGGGCTCGTAGACGTAGAGACAGAGCACCTGGCCTCGGGCCGCCGCTTCGACCAAGGGACGGTGGTCGTGGACGCGCAGATCCCGTTTGAACCAGACGACGTGCATCCTCGATGACCCGTCTCTCGTGCTTAGGGTTGGACACGGGAAGGTCAACGAGGCGATGGGTGCGCGTCGCGCGCTTGCTCAGAGCTGGAGCTTGATCCGGATGGTCTTCGGAGCGCTGGTGAGCTCGAACGTGGCGGCTTCGTACTTCGGTGGGCCGAACCGCTCCGCCGGCACGTTGTTGGACACGCCCCACCATTCCTTGGGCCGACCCACCATGCTCGTCTCGAGCTCGCCGTCTTTGTCCTCGTCGTGCATGACCGAAACCGCGTATCGGCCGGGCTTCACACCCTCGAAGGCACAGGTCGCTTTGCCGCCCTTGGGGACGACGAACAGCGTCGCCTTGGCCTTTTTCGCATTGGAGGGAAAGCCCTCCTTCTTGTCGTAGAGCGAGCAACCGACCTGGCCTTTGTCGTTTGGGACGTTCGAGACGTCCACGACGAGGCTGGCAGCGCGGGTGGCCTCGGAGTCGGCGGCAACCGGAGCGGCCAGAGCGAACGCGGCGACCGCGAGCAGGAGCCACAGAGGTTTGTGTTTGGGCATCAGAATCTCCTTGGTATCACAGTTGTCATTTAGGGGCCGGGAGAGGAACGTCACTCCCACAAATGCTCTCCGATGGCCGCGCGCAGCGTGCTCTCTCGAATGCGGAGCCGGGCGGCAGCATCGATGAGCGCGAGGCGGGCGCGATTGACGTCGACCTCGGCATCGATGACCTCGGTGGCGTCGAAGACACCCACCTCGAAGCCCTGACGCTTGGCCGCGTACGCCCCCTCGGCAGCCTCGATTTGGCGCTTGGCGGCGCGCACCGATTCGAACGAGGCTTCGTAGGCGGCGTGGGCCCGAACGACCTCGATCCGCACCAAGTCCCGAAGCTGCTCTCGCCGTTGCTCCGCTTCCCGGGCTGCGGCGATGGCACGCTGCTTCGCCCGTGAGGCCGACCACGTCCCATCGGGTGACCAGCCGATGACCGCGCTCACGTTCCAGCTCGTACGAAAGTCTTCGTTGGGAGGCACGAAAAGAGGGTTCGGTTGCCCATAGTCGACTCCTGCCTCGACACCGACGCTCGGCGCCATCGAGCCCCGCGCCGCGCGCACGGCGTGCTCACGGGCACGGACCAGCGCGCTCGCCGCAAGCATCTCGTCCCTCTGCTCCCAGGCACGCTCGACGAGCGAGCCACGCTCGTCCGTGAAAGACGGCGTGGGCAGCGTCGTGAGCCGTTCCTCGAAAGAAAGAGGCCCCTCCCCCGGCAGGTCGAGCAAGGTCCGCAAGGCATTGCTGGTCGCCTCGACGTCGGCGCGCGCCTCGGCTCGAGCACGCTCGGCGGCCGCCACCCGAGCCTCGAAGCGAAGCAGATCGGGACGATTGCCAACGCCGCTCCGCAAGAGAGCCTCGGCTTGATCGCGGTTCTGCTCAGCCTGGCGAAAAGCGAGCTCGGCCACCGCAAGCGCACCGCGGGCGCGCGCATGGCTCATGTAAAGGTCGATCGAATCGAGCGCCACCGCGTTACGGACGACGTCGGCCTCGAATCGGCTCGCAAGCTCACCCTCTGATGCGGCGCGAATCCCCGGCAGAATCTCGACGAAAAGCTGAAGCAAGGGATAGCGCGCCACCGCGCGAAAGTTGTAGTTGTTTCGAGGTACCTGGATCGAATCACTCGAAATGCCCTCGAGGACGTCGAGCTGACCACCGAGCAGCTCTCGTGCGGCCGGGTCCTGCACTTGGGCGAGCACGTCGCGAGCTCGATCGAAATCGACCGGAATCGGCGCGAGCGGATCGTTGTCGATTCGGCTCAACCGCGTGTAGCGCGCGATGAGGTCGATCCTTGGAATCGCAGCCGCGCGGGCTTCTTGGGTCGTGGCCACCGCCTGGTCGAGCCGTGCTTCCGCCGCGCCGACGCGATGCACCGTCTGGACGGCGCGCTGCGCCACACGTGCGATCGACCATGGGACACCGGGCTCTTCGAGGACCCGGTCGAGGTCCAATCGTTCCGCGGTCACGGCGCCGGCTGGCGGTCCGCTCGACGGGGGCGTCTCGGGAGGCTGCGGCTTGGTCTGTGCGGCGCCGAGACTGGCCGGAAACGCCAAGAAGACGAGGATGGCGGTTTTCTTCATCATTTCGAAGCCTCCGGAACCAAAACGCGGGCTGGCTCCCGGTTTTCGCGCGGCTCGTCCACCCAGTGCCTCACCGCACGACGCCGGGTGACGAGCAGGAACGAAGCGGGAACGAAGTAAAACGAGATGAGGGTCGAAAGAAGGACGCCCCCGGCGATTCCGGTCGCGAAAGGCGGCCAGAAACCGCCGGGGGACAGGATGAGGGGAAGGAAGCCGCCAAACGTGGTGATGGTGGTGGAGACGATGTGGCGGCTGGTTTCCCCCAAGACGACGTTTCGAATGGCACCCGGCGACCCGGCGACGGCGGCCCGATCGGCGCGAAGCGACGAGCTGATGACGATGGCCGCGTTGATGGCGACCCCGACGAGGCCGATCAGGCCGATCATGCCCTGGAAGCCGAGCGGGTATCCGAAGAGCGCAATGCTCAAGAGGCCGAGGCCCATCGATTGAATCGCGACGGCGAATACCACGCCGCCGAGCCGAAAGCTGTCGAGGCTCAGTGAGACGAACGCCACCATCAACAACACGAGGACGGGCACGTACGCGAAGAGATTGGCCATCGCGTCGCTACGCTCGGCGGCGTCGCCGCCCACTTCGAGCCGGTATCCAGGAGGCAGGACGAGCGGGTCTTGGTCGAGCACCTTCATCAGCCCGTTGAACGCGGTCTCCGGGTAGACCCCGCTCGTCGTATAGCCGCGTACGACGTTGACGCGGCGACCATTGCGGTGCGGGATCCCGTCGAGCGTCGGTCTTAGCTCGACGTCCACGAGCGTTTCGAGGGGAATCCCGGGGAACCCTTCCGCCTGCATCATCGAACCGGGCTCGCCACGACCGAGCAGCGGCGTCGAGCCGATCCGGTCGAGCGTCGAACGCGTCTCGTCGGAAACCCGGACTTTGACGGGGATCTCCTCGTTGCCTTCGAGGATGGACCCCCCGGATACACCCTCCAGGCGGGAGCTCAGCTGGGCGGCCACGTCGACCAGGCCGAGCCCCGCGAGGCTCGCTTGGTTCTCGTCGGCCGCGAGCCAAATCTTGGGCGAGGTCGCGGTGAGCGTCGAGATCGAATGAATGATCGTCGGCACGCGCGACATCCGCTCGCGTAGCTGGAGACCGAGCTCGCGAAGGGTCTCGAGCTGCGGACCGTAGATTCGGAGCTCGACGGGCGCGTCGACGGGCGGCCCTTGGAGCAGCTCCCGCAAGAGAATCTGCGCGCTCGGAACCGCCTCGTCGAGCTCGCGTTGAAGCTTCGGCAGCAGCTCCTCGACCGCCGCGACCGACGAAACCTGGACCTGCGCTTGGGCATAGCTCCGGTTGCCATCTTCCTCCTGCTTGAGATTGTAATAGAAAGGCGGAGCGCTCCTGCCGATGAACCAGGTGGTGCCGACGATCGCATCGTTCTTCCGAAGCACCGCGTCGACCCGCTCGGTGGCCCGGGCGGTCTCTTCGATCGAGGACTGCCGCGGAAGTCGCATCTCGATGTGGAATTGATCGCGGTCGGCAGGTGGGAAGAACTGTTGCGGCAGCGTGGTCGCCGCAAAGAAGCCGACGAGCGGAAGCACCGAGGCGAGCAGCATCGACTTCTTCGGGTGCGCGAGGCTCCAGTCGAGGCTTTGCGCGAACCACTCGGTGAGGCGCGGCACACGGAGCCCGGTCGTCCACGCGCTCGGGGTCTCGGCCGAGTCTGCGCCCTTCAGAAAGCGGCCCGCGATCGCCGGGACGATCGTCATGGCAAACAGGTACGAAATCGCCAGTGAGACGATGACGCTGAGCCCGATGGCGCCGACGAACTCCCCGGCGCGACCGGCAAGCAGGAGAATCGGCATGAAGGCCATGATGGTGGTGGCCGTCGAGCTCAAGAGCGGCGACCACAGATGCGCAAGCGAGGCACGAACGGCCTCGGCCGCGGGCACGCCCTCGAGACGCTTCGCCCGAATCGCGTCGGTCATGACGATCGCGTTGTCGACCAAGAGCCCGAGCGCGACGATCAGCCCGGTCACCGACATCTGATGGATCGGCACGCCCAGCGAGCGGAGAACGAAGATCGCCCCGAGGCTGACGAGCGGCAGCGTGAGGCTCACGATCAGCGCCGAGCGAACGCCCAAGGTGACGAAGAGGACGGCGACGACAATCGCGAAGCCCGTGAGGAGATTGCCGCGAAGCGTGGAAAGTCGTGCCTCGGTATAGGTGGTCTGATCGAACACGGTCTCGAGGCCGAGCCCGTCGGGGAGCTCCGCTTCGAAGGCCGCCACGGCGGCATAGGCGCGCTCCGCCCACAGGTCGTAACGCTGCCCAGTGGCAAGCTGGGCGGCGACGATCACGGCCGGCTTGCCATCAGCCACGGCGAGATCGTCGGCGGGGGATTGGACCTGGCGGCGCACGTCGGCGACGTCACCGAGGCTCAGCACGGAGCCGCTTGGCCCGCGGCTCAGGGGGATGCGGCGAATGCGCTCGAGCGAATCGAGCTCGCCTGTCACCTCGATGAGCAGGTCGTTGCGGTCGCCCCGAAGAACGCCCGCAGAGACCTTGGCGTCGGCTGTACGGATCGCCTGGGCGACCTCGGCCGTGCTGAGCCCTGCAGCAGCCATCGCCTGCGGGTCGAAGGTGACCGCGATTTCTTCCTCGGGGGCTCCGTAGACGCGCACCGTGTCGGTCCCGTACACGTCGCGCAGCACGTCTTGAAGCTCTTGGCCGTAGCGCTCGAGGATTCCCCGCTGCGGAGGCCCGGGCATCTCCCAGGTAATCGCCTCGATCAGCGTGTAGGAGCCGAAGCGCTCGTCATCGAAGAGCGGCGGCGGAACGCCGGGCGGATACTGCGCGTACGCATCGTTGAGCGAGTCGCGCACTTTGGAGAGCGCTTCCTCGGCGTCCTTTCCCTTGATTCGTTCGTCGATCTCGACGGCCACCACCGCCACGCCGTTGCGGGACGTCGAGCTGATGGTTTCGATCTCGGCGAGCTCGCGAAGCTCGGCTTCGATTTTCTCGGTGACGAGCGCTTCGACACGCTCGGCACTCGCGCCGGGAAACGGCGAGACGATGACCGCACCACCGTTGGTGATGGTCGGATCCTCTTGCCGGACGATCGTCGCGAGGGCCGATAGGCCGGCTACGATGACCAAGAGGAGGGCTGTCGCGAGGAGCCGACGATTGCGGAAGAAGATGCTCACGGCGAAGGCTCCACACCGGCGTGCATGGTCGAAATGGTCACGCGTTGGCCCGGGACCACCCGGTGAAGACCGGTGGTGATGATCGGGTCCGCGTGCTCGAGCGTGCCGCGCACGAATGCGCGGTCGGTTTCCGCGTGGAGCACTTCGACCGCTTCGCGCCGAACGACGCCTGCATCGCCGTCGAGCTTCACCGAGTAAACGGTCCACATACCCCGCAGCCCCGCGGTGAGCGCGGTGGTCGGAACCCAGAAGCCGGAGTCGACGACCCGTCGACGGTGGACCAAGTCGATGACCTGGCCATCTGCGGCCTGGAGCTCGTCGGGAAGATCGAGAAATGCCGTGACCGTGCGTGTACGGGCGTCGACGTCGTCGACGAGCGCGGTCACCTGCGCCTCGAACGCTCGACCGTCGAGGATCAGCTCTTGCGTGCTGCCGACCTCGATGGGCACGGAGCGTGGCACCCCGATCACCGCCTCCCGCTCGTCGCTCTCGCGAAACCGGACGACCGGAGACCCAGCGGCGACGACCGTTCCTTCGTCGACCAGGCGCGCCGACACGGTGCCCGCGAATGGCGCCACCAGCTTCGACTTTTCGAGGTCGACGTCGATCTGCGCGAGGGCGGCGCGAAGCTCCATGCGCTTGGCCTCCGCCGCCTGCAGGCTGAACCGTGCCTCGTCGGCCGACTGCTCGGAGATGTATTGCTCTTTGGCGAGCTTTTCGAGCCGGGCGGCGGTGAGGGTGGAGATGCCGACGCCGGCCTGGGCCTCCTCGAGGCTCGCCGCGACGCGACGCCTCGCGGCGCGAAGCTGGGCGGTATCGAGCTCGGCGATCCGCTGACCTTCTTGCACGACATCGCCTTCGTCGACGTAAACCTTGGTGACGAGACCGGAACGCTCGAATCCGAGCTGACTCGCTCTGCGGCTTCGCACCGTGCCGCTGAAGACACGCTGGACCTCGTAGTGATCGAGCTCTCGCACCTGCATCACCTCGACCGGCAGGGGCGAAGGCTCGGCGGACGCATGGCTCGCCGCCTCGCGGCAGCCCGTCAGGGCGGTTGCAATCCAGGAAGCCCCGAGCACGAGGATCGCGAGGAAGGCTCGCTCGGACATCGAGAAGATGTTCTTTGGATGCTCCATCGATCCCCCCATCAGAAGACGAGCCGTGCGCTGCGTTCGTCCCAGCGGACGGCACGCGAGGGTGGGATCCGGAAGCTGTCGTTGAGCCGCCGAAGCTTTCCCTTGCGGACGCCGAGGATGATCCCGGAGACGACCGCCCCGGTGAGCCCGCCGATGACGAGCGGCGAGCCGACGCCAAGGAGCGCATCGCCGGCGCGGGTGCATTCGTATTCGGTCTTGCCATCGACCTCGACCGACTCGCACTGCCCACTGGCAGCGGGGATGACGAGCGCGAGGCCAACCGCGGCGACCGCCGAGGTGCCGATCAGCGCATTCCGCGACCGCAGCGAGGTCCGCTCGAGCTCTTCGATCTTGAAGTCTTCGTAGCTGAGCTCGCGCTCGGGGCGCAGGGTGAGGTCGAGCTCGTCCTGCGCGCGAGCGGGGCTTGCGAGCGCCATCCCGGCGAGGACGAGGACGGTTGCGAGGAGGTTTGAGGGGTGCATTCGGTTTGTCCTTTTCTTTCGATTACTCGATTTGTTTAGCGGCAAAGGTAGAGAACGGAAGAGCCGTCGATATCAGGGCGCAATACCCTTCAAGTAGACTTTCAAAATGAAGTCCAAGTACTCGTCATCATGAGCCAGTCGCTCCTGGTCTTGTGGGTCCACCACCAACTGGTGGCCCCCCTGAAACCAGTGCGCGACGAGGGACAGAAACCCGATGATCACGAAATCGGGCCTGACATCACTCCGGATGGCACCTGCATGTTGGGCGGCGCGGATCACCTCGGACCCTTTGCGCATCAGCTCGGCCCCCATTTCTTCGGCCCCCTGGTCGCCACCTTCGGCGCCCTGGTTGAGCTGCGCGCGACTGAGCAGCCGGACGTAGTCGGGGTTTTCGACGAAAAAGCGAAAGTAGGAGCGGATCGACTGCGCCATGCGCTCCATGTCGTCCATTTCGCGGTCGTCGAGGAGCGTGGACTGGGCCCCGAAATAGTCGGAAAAGCCGCGCGCAAACACCGCGTCCCAAAGCTTGAGCTTGGTGTCGAAGTGATAGTGGATCTGGCTCTGGGAAACCCCGGCCTCCTTGGCGATGGCGGCGGTCGACACGCCATCGAAACCACGCGCCGCGAACAGACGCTCGGCGGCGTCGAGAATGTCGGCCTTGGAGGCTTCGGCGTCGTACCTGCGGGAGCTCATGGGTCGAGTTTTCGCCAATCGATCGCTCGATTCGCGCCGTCGTTCGGTGTCTATCATGGCCTCGTCCCCGCCTCCACAATCGCGAGGCGCTCCCGGAGCGCGCCCAGCGTCTTGCCCGCGGCACGCTCGTTTTCTCTGCTGATGAGACCGGAAGGAAGGGGCAGATCCGGGTCGACGAAGAGGCTGAATCGGACGCGGGTGCGAGACCCGTCTCCGTCCGGGGTCAGTATCCAAGACGCGCGAAACGCGGTCATGTTGCCCTCGAGCAAGCTGGCTTCGACGACGTGGTCCGAGCCGTCATCGGGTCGCTCGGCGAGCTGAAGCTGGCCCCACAGAGTGAGAGCGCCGCCGACGCTCACTTCCATGTAAACCATCGCGCGACCGCCGCGCTGGGCGAGAATCTTCGAG
This sequence comes from uncultured Sandaracinaceae bacterium, assembly GCA_964495565.1. GTDB lineage: Bacteria > Myxococcota_A > Polyangia > Polyangiales > Houyiibacteriaceae > SG8-38. Next base: position 18,940 of record CAZBWQ010000081.1, read on the forward strand.
CGGGTGAAGTTGGGCATGAACTCGACGTAATGGCCGTAGTCGACGACGATCGGGAGCACCTCGGAGAGCCGGCGCTCGAGAACGACCTCGGCCCGGCCCCAGGCGATGTCGGAGCCTGCCTCCGGCACCTGCGTGGTGACCACGGGCTCGGTTTCCCC
>CAZBWQ010000082.1:0-18992 GCA_964495565.1 uncultured Sandaracinaceae bacterium
CGAGTCGTGGGTGGACGTGGGTCCCCGTGCCGACGGGTCCCGCTCGCGAGCACGGATGTCGCGACCGATTCTCCGACCGTGTTCTTTGGACGCGGGCTTCTTGGTCGGTCAGTCGACGGGGTCGGGCATGGGGAGGGCGGTGGCTTCGAGGAGCTTGCCGATCGTGGGATTCGAGGCCGAGTAGAACTCGACGCGCATCGCGGCGAAGTCGACGACGGCGAAGGTCTGCTCGTTCTCCCGGTAGATCGTTCCCGCATTGACGACGGTTAGCCCAGGGAAGACCCGCACCATGCGTTCGTGCGTGTGACCCCCCAACATGAACTGTACGCTTTCGTCGAGCATCAACTCGCGAAGCGTTGGAATGTCTTGAAGCGCGTAGCCGCGGGTGTCGGGGAGAAGCCAAGCCTCGTCGTCCGCGCCTACGCCGTGGCAAAGGAGCGCGTTGCCCGCGGGGGTTTCGTAGCGGCGCTCCGCTGGGAGCGAACGAAGGAAAGCTGCCGACTCTTCGCTCACGGATTGGGTCGCTCGCTCCAGATTCCGGTGCTCCCCGTCCAAGAACCAGCGCTCGTGATTGCCAGCGACGCACTGCACGTGTCGATCTCGAAGGATCGCGAGTGTCTCGTCAGGGTCGCCGGGTCCGTCGATCAGGTCGCCGACGCAAAGGATCGCATCGACGTTCATGGACCCGAGGAGATCGAGCACGCTCGTCAAGGTCTCGGACTCGCAGTGCACGTCGCCGATCACCCCGGCCCGCCCGAGCATGCCCGTGTCGCTCACCACCTCAACTTAGGCGGTTTCCTCGGTCGACGCCACGGCTCGTGCGACTGGTGCAGGCTCGGCTCGTGTTGTAGACCCCGCCTGATGCTGGACCTGCGATACGTGAGCGAAAATCTGCCCGAGGTGAAGGCGGCCCTGTCCCGCCGCGGCTTTGGCGACTCGGAGCTCCTCGACCGGCTCGGAACCCTGGCAGAGGAACGACGGAGCGTGATCACGAAGGTCGAGGGTCTTCGGCAGGAACGAAACGAGGCCAGCCAAGCCATGGCCCAGATCGCCGACAAGAAATCCGAAGCGTTCGCCGAGAAGCGCCACAGGCTGCGCGCGCTCGGGGACGAGATCAAAGCCGGCGAAGCCAGCCAGACCGAGCTCGAGGCCGAGCTCGAGACGATTCTGCTGAACTTGCCCAACCTACCGCGGTCGGACGTGCCCGATGGGCACTCGGAAGCGGACAACGTCGAGGTTCGCAGTTGGGGCGAAAAGCCCTCGTTCGATTTCGGCCCTCGGGATCACGTCGAGATCGGAACGAAGCTCGGCATTCTCGATTTCGAGCGGGCCGCCAAGATCAGCGGGTCGCGCTTCGTCGTGCTCAAAGGGCTCGGCGCACGCCTCAACCGAGCGCTGATGCAGCTCATGCTGGACGTGCACACCACCGAGCACGGTTATCGGGAGATTTGGCCTCCGGTGCTGGTCAAGGACAGTGCGATGCGGGGAACCAGCCAGCTTCCGAAATTCGCCCAAGACGCGTTTCGCATCGCGAAGGACGAGCAATGGGAAGCCCAAGCCGACGCGCAGGGGCACGACCTGTACCTGATACCGACCGCCGAGGTGCCGATCACGAATCTCCATGCGGACGAGATCGTGCCGGCGGAGGATCTGCCGATTGCATACACCGGCTACACGGCTTGCTTTCGAAGTGAGGCAGGGAGCTACGGCAAGGACACCCGCGGCATGATCCGCGTGCATCAGTTCGACAAGGTCGAGCTCGTTCGTTTTTGCCGCCCAGAGGAGGGCGAGAGTCAGCTCGAAGCGCTCACCCACCACGCCGAGGCGATCCTTCAAAAGCTCGGCCTGCACTACCGCGTCGTCCAGCTGTGCGCGGGCGACATGGGCTTCGCCGCCCAGAAGTCGTATGACCTGGAGGTCTGGCTGCCCGCGCAAAACGCCTACCGCGAGATCTCGAGTTGTTCCTGGTTCGGCGACTTTCAGGCGCGCCGGATGAAGGCGCGCTTTCGACCCGAGCCCAAAGCCAAGCCTCAACTGCTGCATACCCTCAATGGGTCGGGGCTCGCCATCGGAAGAACGCTCGTGGCGATTTTGGAGCAGAATCAGCAATCCGACGGCAGCGTGACGATCCCCGAGGCCCTCGTCCCGTACATGGGGGGAGCCGACCGCATCGCTCCGGTTCCATGACCCGGATCGAGATTGCACGGGACGTTCCCCTCGCTCCCTGGACCACCTTGGGTCTCGGCGGGCCGGCGAGGCATTTCGTCCGCGCCACCGACGAGGACACCCTGCTCGAGGCGCTTCGCTGGGCCGAGGACCACGGTGTCGCGGTGGCGATTCTGGGAGGAGGCTCGAACCTGCTCGTGCCGGACCACGGCTACGCGGGACTGGTGATTCGAATGGAAATCGGAGGGATCGAATTGGGGACCGGCGGCGAGCTTCATGCGGGCGCCGGGGTGCCGTGGGAGGCCGTGGTCGATGCCGCGGTCGCTCGCGATTGGGCGGGGCTCGAATGCTTGACCGGGATTCCCGGATCGACTGGTGCCACCCCGATCCAAAACGTCGGCGCCTATGGACAAGAGGTGGCGGACGTTCTGGAGGAGGTGCGCGTGCTCGATCGGAGGACGCTGTCGTTTCACGCGTTCAGCCGGTCCGATTGCGAGCTCGCCTATCGGAACAGCCGCTTCAAGCGGGAGCCCGATCGGTTCGTGGTGTGCGCGGTCCGTTTCCGGCTGCGGCCCCATGGGCCCGGCACCATCCGCTACGCGGAGCTCGAACGGGCCGTGGGCACACGGGCGAGCTTGTCCGAGATCCGCGGCACCGTGCTCGAGCTGAGGCGGAGAAAGTCGATGGTGCTCGACCCCCACGATCCCAACCGAAGGAGCGCCGGTTCTTTCTTCTTGAACCCGATCGTATCGCTCGCCGACGCGGAGCGGATCGCCGAGATGGCCGTCCGACGAGGGTGGGTACAAGACGCCACGCAGGTTCCGCGGTTCCCTGCGGGTCCCGGCCGCGCCAAGCTCGCGGCGGGTTGGTTGATCGAGCAATCAGGCTTCCCGAAGGGAACCCGGCGGGGCGCGGTGGGTCTCTCCAGCAAGCATGCCTTGTGCTTGGTGCACCACGGTGGAGGGACGACCGCGGAGCTACTGTGCTTCGCCGACGAAATTCGGGCACGCGTGCAAGAGCGCTTTGGCGTCCTCCTCGAGCAGGAGCCGCGGGTCCTCGGGGAGTGACCCGGTCGGCCGCTCGCTACTGCTCGAACGGATCGCTGTACGCCGGGTTGGTGAGAAGGTCTTCGTCGGTGAGCGCACGCAGGAATGCGATGAGGTCTTCCTTTTCCTGCTCGGTGATTTCGAAGCCGTTGAGCAAGGCGCTCTTGTTCGGGTTTTCGCGGCCGTCCCCGGCGTAGGGACCGCTTTCGATCAACCGGCCGCCCCGCGCGTAGTGATCGATCACCTCTTCGAGGGTGGCGATCGATCCATCGTGCATGTAGGGGGCCGTGAGGGCCACGTTGCGAAGGCTCGGCGGCTTGAATCGCCCCTTGTCGGTCGGATCCCCCGTCGTGTCGAACAAGCCCTCGTTTCCAGGCGGATAGCTTCCTTCCTCGTCGAGGTTGTAGAGGCCGTTGTTCATGAAGAACTTCTGATCGAAGACCTGGCCTGCGTCGTCCGAAGACTGCGAAAACAGGAAGCCACCGTGGCAGTGGAAGCATTCGAACGCGTCCGCGACTCCGGCTGCATTGGTGCCCCCGAAGAAGAGCGCCATACCTCGCTGCTCCGACTCGTCGAGCGCGGTCCGATCTCCCTGCTGCCATCGGTCCACTTTCGAGTTGAAGCTGGTGATCGAGCGCTGAAACGCCGCGAGCGCCTTGGTGATGCCGTCGACGCTGATCGGGTCGGATTGCTCGGGAAACGCAGCGGCGAACATCTCCGGGTAACGGTCGTCGCTCCGCAGCCGATCGAGGAGCTCGTTCTCGCGGTTGGCCATCCCGAGCTCCACGGGGCTTTCCCCGAACATCGGCACGAGGGCTTGCCGCTCGAGCCGAACCAAGGTCTCGTTGGCCCAGGTCAACGAGGCAGCGTAGCCGGCATTGGCAATGCTCATCGAGCTGCGAGGATGGAGCTCCCCGGTCGATCCCTCGGCGCGCGCGAGCCCGTCGGTGAACGCGAGCGCCTGCTGGTGGCAGCTCCCGCAGCTCTGCGTCTGATTGCCGGACAGCCGCTTGTCGTAGAAGAGGAAGCGTCCGAGCTCCACCTTCTCGACGCTCATCGGATTGTCCTCGGGTACCCGCGGCTCCGGAATGGTCTCGGGCAGATTCCAAACCCACGCCTGAGTCGCGGCGTCGTCTCCACAACCCGCCAGGACCGAGATCAGGACCGAGATCAGCAACGAAAGTTGGGCAAGACGTCTCATCGACTCGACGGGGGTGGGCTCAGCTCATCGTGCGGAAAAGAAGGACTGCGTCCCGGCTTCGGCGCCATCGAACGGCAAACCTAGGTTCGAAAAGAGGGGGCCGCAATCGCCGTCCGAAGGGCCAGCCATGCATCCGACGGGCGTATCCGGTTGATTTTCCTGCAAAGACGCGCCCTCGACCAGCGCCTCGAAATCGGCGACGACCACCCCGGTCTCCGGGTCGAAGGTCGCCAGCTCCACGTCCACGCGGTTCGGCGTGCTGCACGAGGTCGTGCCGCCCGCAACCGGGTCTCCGTCGCACCCCGTGCTCCCGAGGTGCATCCGCCAGTCGGTCATGCTGAACGTTCCGGAGTCGATGCGAAGGAACTTGTAGCCGCCCTGCCAGTCCCACTGCATCGCGGTGAGGTTCAAGGGGCTGGGGGCCGTCGCCGGATTCTGGTGGTTCAGCTCGAAGGGCACGCCCATCTTGAATCGAAGCCCGTCGTACGAACCGGTGGGCACGGTCCCGGTGACGACCGCGTTCATCGGCACGTTGCCGAGGTCGGTGCAGCCGTCCTCGAAATCGAGCAGCGCGACGTTGCTCGCTTGCCATTCGTTCGCCTCGAGCGCGATCGGCACGTACTGGCCCTCCTCGTTCTTGAGCTCGAGCTCCTGCACGTAGAACCGAAAGTCACTGAGCTCCAGCGAGCTGCCGTCGGCACCGAGATTGTCGTAGGTCTCGCCACACGCGAAGTCCGTCTCGCCGACCACGGCGGCGAACTCGATCGTCACCTGCTCGGATCCTTCGCTGCTGCTGTCGCAACCGGTGCCGGCCAGCACCAATGCCATCAAGCCAATCGTGATTCTTCTCATCATGTCTTCTCCCCGATCTTCAAGGCGTCCGCTCCCACTGGGAGGGAAGAGCCTTCAACGAAGCGATTATGTTTTCCGTGATCCGTCGTTGAGCGGCAAGCGCGTCTTGCCTCGCAAAATCGACCCCATCGAACCACCGGGTGTGGTCGATGGTGATCGCGACGCTTTCGAGCGTGGGTTGGTCGAAAACCCAGGGCTCCTCGAATCGCAGCTCGCACGGAAGCGTCCCCGAGACACCAACCTCGACCGGCCAGGCGCCTTCGTCGCTGCGGTGCTGCACGTGGCCCTCGATCCACACGCTGTGCTGCATCAACACGAGGTTGTTCTCGGTCAATCCCGGTGCATCCTCGTCCGCCGGCATTCCCACGATTCGAATGCCACAGTACGTTCCGGGTGGAGGTCGCAAGGTTCCGGCGAACAGCGGTGCTCCGCCGCTTTCCATCAGGTCGATGACCAAGGGCGTTCCGAGGCTGGTGGGGGTCGTCATTTCGTGGGCTCGGGCGCGCCCAGGTCCGACCAGCTCCCAGACGTTCGCCGCGATGGGCTCGCAACGAACGAGCTCTGCACGGCCGATTGCGATGAGGGCCTGGCTGAGGCGAACGCCATAGCCGAGGTCCGTGCGAATCTCGGCGGGTGTGGCTTCCGGTTGGTAGGCGACATCGACTTCGATGCCTTCGGTGACCTGCATGCACTGCGGGAGCCAGCAGGCAAAACACAAGCCGAGCATCCAAGGCAGCCTAGATCTCATAGACCAACCCCGCGGTGAACGCGAAGCCCTCTTCGTGGTTGCCGTCCAGCCGCTGCACGAGGGGCACCGCCGCCGTCGCGTGCAAAAGCACCTTGGCGTGCGGCAATCCCACGATCCCCAGGGTTCCGTAGGTGATGTGACCGCCCGTGTCGGGGTCCCGGACGCCCGCAATGGTCCCCGGCTGGTCGATTCGGAGCTCGGCTCCCGCCTGAAAGGCCAAGAATCGCCAAGGTTGGAACTGACCGATCACGGTCTGGCGCACGCTGATCCCGACTTGCGTGTTTGCGATTCCCTCGGTGGGGAAGATCCCGACGGCCGACACGTAGACCGACCAGGGATCGGAAAACATGGTGTACGAGATTCCTGCGATCGGATCCCACGAACCGCTACCGGCTTGGAATTCGAGCGGAAGAGGAACGCCCTGCGCGTCGGTTTCGATCGTGCTCGTCGGAAACTCCAGCCCGCCGATCAGGCTGAGCAGATGCCGCGGCGCCAGCTTTCGATCCCGCCAGACGACGCCGCGGAGACGAAGCTCCAAGTCTCCCGGCGCCCAAATGTCGGCCTCGGCAAGATTGACGGCGGTCACGAAACGATGAACCACGGGCATCATCATCGAGACGGTAAAGCGATCCATGGGCGAGTACGCGGCCGCGATCTCCAAGCGCTGCTCGGCGAGCGTCAGCTCGTCGACCAGAGGCTCGCCGATTCGATCGTTGCGGTGCCGCACCGTCGCCGACGTCCGGAATCGGTTCGCCTGCGGCTGCTCGAAGCCCACGATCGTGAGCGTCGGATCCCCGACGGAGCAGGTTCCACACGCAGACGCTTCCGACGCAATCGCTGCGGGCAGCAGCGCCGCGATCATCCAGAAACCCTTCACGCGGGCGAGCTTAGGGTGGTCGTGCAGGTCGTGGGATGCGGCAAATCGTCGCGGCGGCTCATCGAGGCGATGGGAATTTCGCGAGCTTGCGCTGCAGAGATCGCCGATGAATTCCCAATCTTTCCGCGGCCTTCGTGATGTTGCCATCGCAGTCGGTGAGGACGCGCTGAATGTGCTCCCACTCCACACGCGCAAGCGAAGGCGTTTGCGGGACGGCCACGGGCTCGCTCGGGTGGTCTTCCTCGGGAGCCCGGGAGCGCTCGAACGCCGCGATCAACTCATCGACGTCCGCAGGCTTGGTCAAATAGTGCGTGGCGCCCAGCCGCACCGCTTCGAGCGCCGTGGCAATGCTGCCATACCCCGTGAGCACCACGATCTTGGTCGAAGGGTCGATGCGATGGAGCTCACGTACGACCTCGAGACCGGATTTGCCCGGCATCCGCAGATCGACGACCGCGTACTCCGTGCTCTCACGCGACGCGACGGCGACCGCCTCGTCGTATTCTCCGGCGTGCTGAACCTCGTACCCTCGTTCTTCGAAGGCTCGAGCCATCCGCGACCGCAGCCTCTCGTCGTCGTCGACGAGGAGGATCGAAGGCTGGGGCAAGGGGCTGTCGTCGGTGTCGCTCACGAGTCTTGCGGGAGGGTCATGCGGACCGTCGTGCCTCGACCCGTTTCGGAGTCGATGACGAGCGTTCCACCCAACGAGTCTAGGAGCGTGCGTGCGAGGAACAAGCCGAGCCCCATTCGGTCCTCCGCGTTCTTGGTCGTGAAAAATGGATCGGTCGCGCGCTGGCGCTCCGTCTCGCTCATACCGCAGCCCTCGTCGACGAACCGGAGCTCCACCGTACCCGACACTCGGCGGGAAACTTCCAAGGACACCCGTCCTCGTTCGCAAGCGTCGAAGCCGTTGCGAGCGACGTTCTCGATCATCTGCACGAACGCTTCTTTGGGCACCTCGATGGCAGTCACGTCGCTTCGGGTCTCCCACCGGGACGCTTGAGACGGGCTCAGCCGGCTTCGTACCTCGGCGAACAGATCTTCGACCGGCACCGAGCGGAGGGTTTCACCGACGTGCTGGCCACCCGCCGCCGACATCCGATCGAGCACCGCCCGGCATCGATCCAGCTCTTCGCGAATGAGCTCCGCGTCCTGCACGATCGCGTCGCCGACGTCCAGCGATCGAGCGCGTCGTTCGATCTCCTTGGCGGCCACGGCGATCGTGCCCAAAGGGGTGCCCAGCTCGTGCGCCGCGCCAGCCGCGAGCGTGGCAATCGACGCGAGCTTGCCCCAGCGGTGCGTTCGCTCTTCGGCTTCGGCCAAAGCCCGTTCGCGCTTTCGAAGCTCGAGCGAAAGCTGACTCACGAAATACGTGATCAACACGACCGCCAGCACGAACGCGACGAACATGCCGTACAGATGCGTCTGAAATCCGTTCGCGTGTGCGTCGTGCCCACCGTGCGGTCCCGGCGCGCCCACCGCAAAGAGGGCGGCGAACGAGACGACGGAAAGGCCCGCGATCGCCCACGTCCACCGCGGCGTCAGCATCACGGCGGACATGGCGATGTACACGACGTAGAAAACGCTGAAGGGATTGGTCGAGCCCCCCGAGAGGAAGAGCAGACCCGTCAGAAGGGCCACGTCGAGGACCAAGAAGCCGCCCAGATGGCCCGCCCGGTCCTTCCGATACGCGAGCCAGGCATTCGAAACCAAACCGACGGCGACCAAGACCGACATCGGTCCGAGCGGGAGCTGGACGTCGAGGGCTTGGCTCGCCGTCGAGATCGACACGATCTGAATGGCAAGCGCTCCCCAGCGCATTCGCGCCAACCATGGTGCGCCGGCCGACTGCGCTCGATCCTCGGTGTTCACGAGTCGGATTGGGCCTTGCCCTCGGGGCTCTGGTCCAGGTCTACGCTTCCGTACATCGCCTCTGCGATCCTGTAGGCGCTGAGCTCGAGGACTTCGAGCGCATCGCGGATCGCGATGGCATCACCCTCCTCGACGCAGCTCTTCAAAGTTGCGATGTCCGACTCGACCTGAGCAACGACCTCTTCGGCCACCAGCTCGCGGCACTCCGCGACCGCCCTCTCGCTGGTGTAAAGCAGCGCTTCGGCGGTGTTGCGAAGCTCGGCCAGCTCCCGGCGCTTTTGGTCGGTGGTCTTGTAGGTTTCGGCTTCGGCGATGATCCGCTCGATGTCCTTTTCGGTGAGTCCGCTCGAGGCAACCACGCGAATGTTCTGCTCGCGTCCCGTGCCGAGGTCTTTGGCGCTCACGTTGACCACGCCATCGGCGTCGATGTCGAAGGTCACTTCGATCTCGGGGACTCCACGGGGCGCCGGCAGGATCGGTGCGAGCTCGAACTTGGCCAACGACTTGTTGTCCTCGGCCATGTCGCGCTCACCTTGAAGCACGTGAATCGGAACGAACGACTGGTTGTCGACGCTGGTGGTGAAGATCTCTTTGGCTCGGGTGGGGACGGTCGTATTGCGCGGAATGAGCTTGTGGAAGACGCCTCCGCCCGTCTCCACACCCAAGCTGAGGGGCGTGACGTCGAGCAGCAACACCTCGTGCACGTCGCCCGAAAGCGCCGCGCCCTGCAGGGCCGCTCCCATCGCGACGACCTCGTCGGGGTTGACGCCCTTGTGCGGCTGCTTCCCGAAGAACTCGGACACCTTCGATTGCACGAGCGGCATCCGGGTCTGGCCACCGACCAAGAGGATCACGTCGACGTCCTCTCTCTTCAAGTTGGCGTCGTCGAGCGCCTGCTGACACGGGCCGAGCGTTTGATCGATGATCTCGGAGACCAGAATCTCGAGCTCGCTGCGCTTGAGCTTCGTTTCGAGATGTTTCGGGCCCGACGCATCGGATGCGATGAAGGGCAGGTTGATCTCGGTCTCGAACGCGGATGACAGCTCGTGCTTTGCCTTTTCGGCTTGTTCCTTCAGGCGCTGGAGGGCCACTCGATCGCCCCGCAGGTCGATGCCGCTCTGCTTTTCGAATCGGCTGGCCAGCTCTTCGACCAAGGCGTTGTCGATGTCTTCGCCGCCCAGATGCGTGTCGCCGGCGGTCGACTTCACGCTGAACACGCCGCTCGCGATCTCCAAGATCGAGATGTCGAAGGTGCCACCGCCGAGATCGTAGACCGCAACGCGCTTCCCTTCCTCTTGCTCGAACCCGTAGGCAAGGGCCGCTGCGGTGGGCTCGTTGATGATCCGGCGAACCTCGAGGCCTGCAATCTTGCCCGCGGCGATCGTGGCCGAACGCTGCGCATCGTTGAAGTACGCGGGCACCGTGATGATCGCTTCGGTCACCGTCTCCCCGAGATAGGATTCGGCGACTTCCTTCATCCGTTCGAGAACCATCGCGGAGATTTCGGGTGGGGAGTAGGCGTGGTCGTTCACGCTCACCCAGGCGTCACCGCGCTCGCTCTCGACGACCTGGTAGGGAACGAGCCGTGCATGTTTCTGGGCTTGCTCGGAGGAAAAGGGAAGACCCATCAAACGCTTGATGGCAAAGACCGTGCTTTGAGGGTGCGTGACCCCCTGCCGCTTGGCGACGCTCCCCACGCGGCGCTCGCCGTCCTTCGTGAACGACACGACCGAGGGAGTCGTACGGCTCCCCTCCGCGTTCGGAATGACCAATGGCTCCCCGTCGTCGACGAATGCGACGCAGGAGTTGGTCGTCCCGAGATCGATCCCGATGATCTTCCCCATCTCGCCCAACTCCTTTATAGCCCGAGGGACCGGGTTGTCGCACCTCTCGGGCCAATCCAGGCCTCCGCCGGGCTATTCCGACGCCGTGTCTTCGCCCTGATCACCCGTGCGGGCAGGGGGCTTCGCGACGACGACCATGGCGGGGCGCAAGAGGCGCTCGCCGAGGTAGTAGCCAGGAACCACCTCGGCGACGATCGTCCCCGGCGCGTGCTCGGTAGTCTCCTGCTGCTGCATGGCGTCATGCCGTGTCGGGTCGAACTGCTCGCCCACAGTCGGAATGCGCTGGAGCCCGAGCCGGCTCGCGACGTCCGCGAAGCTCCGCAGCACCATTTGCACGCCTTGCGAGACGGCGCTCACCTCGCTGGCTTCCGAGATGGCGCCCGACGCGCGCTCGAGATCGTCGATGACGGGCAGGATCTCACGGAGGGTGTCTTCGATGGCCCGGCGACGAACCTCCTCGATTTCCTTGCGGGATCGCTTCCGGAAGTTGTCGAAATCCGCCGCGATCCGCAGGAGCTGCTCGCGCATGCGATCGCGCTCGGCGCGGGCTCGTTCGACCTCGCTCAGCTCCGTGTCGGCTGCGGACTCCTCCGGAACGATGACCTCCTCGTCGATGTCCTCGTCCTGGCGGTCGTTGTGGCCGTCGGGATTTTCTCCCTCTTGTTCAGTCATGGTGGTTCTTCCGTGAGTGGTTAGGAGCGTTTCGACATGCCGGGAAGACGCCCGTCGAGCACGTCACTGAGCACGTTCGCGGCAAAGCCTACCAGCGGTATGTATTTTCGGTAGTCGATGCGGGTCGGACCGACGATTCCAAAAGATCCGACGCTCGAGCCGTTTCTCCGATACGGGCTCGAGATGACGCTGATGTCGCGGACGTCGTCGAGCGCCGTCTCGGAGCCGATGAACACCTGGACGCCGTCGGCGGCCAAGGTTTGCTCCAACAGCTCCAACAGCTTCTGCTTGTCCTCGAACGCGCTCAGGAACCCGCGGATCTTCTGGGCGTCGCCGAATTCGGGTCGATCGAAGAGGGTGCCCTGCCCTGCGATCCAGACCTCGGCCTGCTCCCGACGACCCTCCGCGGTCGCCTCGACCATTTTCTGCGCTTGCTTCCGCAAGAGCTCGTACTGGCCTTCCTCGGTTGCGAGGCGTGCTGCCAGCACGTTGCGCACCGCTTGGAGCGTCTGGCCGCTCACCAGCTCTTCGAGGTAGTTGTTCACACGCTCGACGGTTCGGTCGTCGAGATCGAGATCCGTCACGACCATGCGGTTTTCGACGGACCCGCCGCGCGTGACCAACACGGCGAGGGTCCGACCGCCCGAAAGTCGGATGAAGCGAAGCTGGTCGAGCGCCGCTTCGGAGACCGGCGGCCGGGCGATGATGGTCGCGGTCCCCGTCAGCCGGCTCAAGAGCTGCCCGGTTTCGCGAACGGCATCTTCTTCGGGGTCGAGGTCTTGCAATCGCTGCAGCAGAGCGGTTCGATGGGCAGCCGAGATTTCGCCCACCGTCGCCATCGCGTCGACGAAGCACCGAAAGCCGGCGTCGGTGGGCACTCGTCCCGCGCTGGTGTGAGGTTGATGCAGAAGCTCGGCATCTTCGAGGTCTGCCAGCACGTTGCGAATGGACGCCGGCGACAAGTTGATCGCATACCGCTTGGCGATACGGCGCGAGCCCACGGGTTTCCCCGTGGCGATGTACTCGGTCACCACGGCGAACAGGATTCTCCGATGGCGCTCGTCCAAAGTCACCGACACTCCTTCGGAAAGTAAAATCTTGCCGCCCGCTGTCAAGCGCGCCAGAGCTCGCAGAAAATTGCGCCTAGATACCGGCTGGGGCAGGCTCGGGGCGTGCGACCCACGGCTGCGCTTCTTCCGTTTTCTCTCATGGTCATGGCGGTGATGGCCGTGCCGACCCTCGTCCTGGACGAGCAAGGCCTGCCCCGCTACCGCCGTTTGCGAGGCGAGGTGGCCGAGCTGCGCGAGGCCAACGACGAGCTGGCGCGCGAGATCGCGGCCTTGAAGCGGGAGATCGACGCGCTTCGCACCGATCCCACCTACGTCGAGCGCATCGCCCGCGACGAGCTCGGCATGGTGCGAGAGGAGGAGATCGTCTTTCAGTTTCCCCCGCGTTGAGGTAGGCGTTTTACATACATGCGCGCGGATTTCTTGCTGAACGCGTGACGGGGAGCGTAACACCCGATCCGTATGACGGCCCTCGTCCAGGCGGCGCTCCGCGTGAGACGCACCGCGCGGTCCGCATGGGGATTGGCCGCGGGTCTCGTGCTTGCCGTCTTCTTGCTGGCAGGGTTCTTCGTTCCCGAAAGCCGTCCGCTCGGGTGGGGGCACTTGGCCTGGCTGAGCTGCTGGGCCTCGCTCTTGGTGTACAGAGCTTGGCAGGCGCAATCGGGGGGCACCGACGCGAAGAGCGCCTTCGAGCTCGGTGTTCTGATCATCGTCGGCGCCCAAGCCCTCGTGCAGAGCCGCGGCGGCATGCAGAGCGACATCTACCCGCTTTTGTTCGTTGCGGTGGCGATCGTCGCCGCCTTCGCCCAGGGCTGGGCTGCAACCGGGGCCACCGTCTTCGCCGTCCTGCTCAATCTGGGCGTGGCGCGTCTCGCAGAGCAGGTCACCGATGGGTTTCGGCTCGCTGCGAATGCCGCATTCATCGTGTGCTTCGGAGCGCTCGGCCAAGTCGTGCTGCGGGCCGAGATCGAACGAGTGCGTCGAAACGCGAAGCTCGAGCTGGAAGCGCAGAAGCTCAAGGTTCGAAGTGACGTGAGGCTGTTTCGGCTCGTCGCCCCCTCCTCTGATGGGCTCCGGGACGAGAACCGGCTCGTTCAGGCGAGCGTCGAGGAGGTGAGGCAAGCGCTCTACCACGCCTTGCAGCTTCTACACCGGACCCTGGGGCTCCATACCTGCATCTTGCTCATGCCGACGGATCAACCCGATCAGCTCGAGATCGCCGAGCTCGTCACCAACGCCGACGACATCGCAGACGGTCCGCTTTGTCTCGGGGCGGGTGCCGTCGGCGCCGCGGTTCGCCGGAAGCTGACCACCAATTTGCAGCAAATCCGGCCCGGCTACCGCGGGATCTGCTACTACCGCGGGCCCACCGAAGCACGGTCGTTCATCGCCGTGCCCGTCCTCGAGCGCGGGCATTTGCGTGCGGTGCTCTGTGCGGATCGGTTGGTCGACCGTGCCTTCACTCCGGAGGAGGAGGAGCTCCTTCGCGACAGCACCTCGTACATCTTGCGTGCCTTCGAGAACGAGCGCGTCTTCATGGCTCTCGAAAACTCGAAGCGAGAGCAGGAGATCCTGTACGGGGCATCGAAAGCGTTCAGCACGGCGGTCACGCCCGACGCCGTCATGGAGGTCGCGCTCGCGGCGGCGGCGGAGATCGCCCATCACGACTTCGCCGCGATCACCGACTACCGACGCGAAGAACGGCGCCACGTCGTCGAGCGCGCGGTAGGGGAGCGCGCCAAGGAATTTCAGGGCCTGTCCTTTCGGGACAACCACTCGCTCACCGCGATGGTCGTCAAGAATCGGCACTACCTGCCCTATCGAGGCGAGTTCGATCCGAACCAACAGGTTCTGTTCACCAAGAGGGCCAAGCTGAAAGGAATGGAATCACTGCTCGTCCTGCCGCTGGTTGCGCGCGAAGAGCCAATCGGCACGCTCATCGTCGCTGCCAAGTCAGCAGGGGCCTTCGGCTCCTCGTCGATCCGAGAGACGTTGCGGGCCCTGGCCAACCAGCTCGGCATCGCATGGGCCAACGCGCGGGCGGTGAGGCAGCTCGAGGAGATGGCGACCACCGATGGCCTCACCGGATGCCTCAACAAGCGCGCCTTCCTCGAGCAGATGGAGCAGAAGCTCATGGCGGCGCAGCGTTTCGGCCGAAAGCTGTCACTCATCGTGAGCGACCTCGATCACTTCAAGACCGTCAACGACACGTACGGGCACGCCGCCGGAGATCGAGTCTTGCAGGAGCTCGGCGGGGTGCTCACCCGCGTCAAACGCGAAACCGACCTCGTGGCTCGGTTTGGAGGCGAGGAGTTTTGCGTGCTCTGCGAGGAGACCGATGCGCGAGGCGCTCGCCTCCTGGCCGAGCGGGTCCGCCAGGAGCTGGCAGAGGTCGAGGTTCAAACGGACCTGGGCCCTTTGAAGGTGACGACCTCGCTCGGAGTCGCGACCTTTCCCGATCATGCGTCGAATGCGGAGCAATTGTTCGCCCAAGGGGACAAGGCGCTCTACGAAGCAAAGCGGCGTGGTCGCGACCGAGTCTGCACCGCGTGATCAAGCGTGATCTCGGCGCTTCAGCGTCTGCGGATCGAGCATCCATCGAAAGCGCCCACCACCTTCGTCGAGCTCGATGAGGCAGGCCGAGCCCGCTCGAAACGAGGGGGCCGATGGCAAACCGCAAAGATGGCCCGCGAGGATCCCGATCTTCGGCATGTGCGTGACCAACGCGACGAGGTCGTCCTCTTCGGCGTGATCGAGTGGCGCCAGAGCCTGTGCGGTGGTGCCTTCTTCGCTCGCGAGAGCGGGGTGTACCTCCAGAGGTCCATCGAACCCAGGCTGCGTCCCAGCCAGGATCTCGGCGGTCTGCACGGCCCGAACCAGCGGGCTCGTGTAGATGCACGAAAGCTGCAAGTCGAGCCGTGTCAGGGCAGCGCCCACCGCGCGAACCGTGCGACGGCCCGAGTCGGTCAGCCAACGGTCCCGGTCGCTCGGGGCCGAGCGCATGTCCACGGCCTCGCCGTGACGAACGAGAAGCACCCGCATGGGCCGGAGCGTGCCACGTTTGTCAGGGAACGTCGCGCGGACGGCCCGCAGACATGGCAAACGACTCTTCGGGCGCCAGAACGAGCTTGCGTCGCGCGACGAGCGCGAACCAAAGCAGCCCGAGCCCATACCAAATCGCGGCCCCGACCACGACCTTGCGGTACACCGGGTCCGTCACGAACAACGTGACCAGCGTGAGGAGCGCGATGAGCAAGGCGACGACGGCGCCGGGGATCCCGAGCGGGCTTCGGTAGGGGCGGTCGATGTCGGGCAAGCGAATCCGCAAGAGCACGTAGGAGGCCATTTGGAGGGTGTAGGCGATCACGGCGCCGAACACGGCCATGTTGAGCAGCACCGCGCCGACGGGATGCTCCGGGCCGAGCGCGTGAATCCCGTAGGCCACGGCGTATCCGAGCGCGGCGCCCACCAGCAGCGCGACGTGCGGGGTCTGACGCCGGCGATGGGTCCGTGATAGCCACTGCGGAAAGTACCCCGCCCTCGAAAGCGAGAAGATCTGGCGGCCGTACGCGAAGATGATGCTGTGAAAGCTCGCGACGAGCCCGGTGACCGCGACCAACGCCAACAGCTTCGCGCCGAGCCCGTCACCGAAGATCGTGCGAAAGCCGAGGAAGAGCGGCTCGGCAGATGCGCCGAGCGTCTGCGCGCCCGGGGCGATGCCCGCATTGAGGAAGAGGGTGAGAAAGGCAGCCACCACCAGCGTGAGCAGCCCGTAAAGCAAGCCCCGGGGCAAATCGCGGGCGGGCGTGTGCGCCTCTTCGGCCGCGAGCGGAAGCTGCTCGATCGCCAAAAAGAACCAGATCGCAAATGGCAGGGCGGCGAAAACGCCTCTCGGACCATGCGGCAACCATGCGCTGCGACCGGGCTCGGGCTCGATGTCGAGCGCCCATTGCAGATCGAAGTGTGGAAACGCGAAAACCCAAAAGACGAAAAGAACGCCGAGCGCGAGCGCCGTGATCAGCACGGTGAAACGAAAGGTCGTCTCGACGCCGGCCACGTTCAGGCCGACGAACAGCGCGTACGCGGCGAGCCACCAAAGAGGCTCCATGCTGGCGGGGGTCTCGAAAATGGCCCCCAGATAACCTCCGATCCCGACGACGATGACCGCGGGGGTCAGCACGTATTCCATGTTTTCCGCCAAGCCCGTGACGTAGGCCCCCCAGGGACCCATCGCCGATCTCGCGAACGAATACGCACCTCCCGTGTGCGGAAGCGCCGCGGCCATTTCCGCGATGCTGAAGCAAAGGCCCGCGTACATGACCGTGATCACGAGGGTGGCGATCAGAAGCCCACCGAACCCGCCGGCCGCGAGCCCGAAGTTCCATCCGAAGAAATCACCCGAAATCACCGCGCCGACACCGAGTGCCCACAGGGACCACACGCCCGCGTACCGCCGCAACACGCGCTCGCTGAAATAGTGATCGGCGACTGGGACGTACCGGACGCCGCGGCCCTTCTTTGTCATGCGCGCAGTGTAGCGGTTTGGACGCACAGGCGATAAGGTTGCGCGCATGCTGCCGATCGATCTTTCGGGGAAGCGGGCATTCGTGGCAGGCGTGGCCGACGACGGTGGGTTCGGCTTCGCGATCGCCAAAGCGCTCGCCCAAGCGGGCGCCTCGATTTGCGTAGGGACGTGGCCTCCTGCCTTGGGCATCTTCGAAACGCTCTTGCGGCGTGGAAAGCTCGACGCCTCGCTGCAGCAGCCCGATGGCACGAAGCTCGAGATCGAAAGGATCTACCCGTTCGACGCCGAGTACGACACGTTCGCCGACGTGCCCGAGGAGGTCCGGGGACAAAAGCGCTACCGCGATCGCGGCGATTTCAGCATTCAGGGGGCCGCCGACCGGCTACGCGAAGACTTCGGCGACCAGTGCCTCGACATCGTCGTGCACAGCTTGGCCAACGGCCCCGAGGTCTCCAAGCCGCTGATGGAGACGAGCCGCAGCGGGTACCTGGCGGCGCACGGCGCGAGCGCGTATTCGTTCGTTTCCCTGGCCCAACGCTTCCAACCCCTGCTTCGTCCGCACGGGGCGTTCTTGGCGCTTTCCTACCTGGCGAGCCAGGGCGTCGTCGCCGACTACGGCGGCGGCATGGCCTCGGCCAAAGCATCACTCGAAAGCGACGCACGCATGCTCGCATTCGAGCTCGGCCGTGCCTACGGCCACCGAGTCAACGTGATCTCGGCGGGGCCGTTTGCCTCCCGTGCGGCGTCGGCAATCGGGTTCATCGAGAAGATGATCCGGTACTACGAAATGAATGCCCCGTTGCCCGACGCGCTTCGTGGCCAAGAGGTGGGCGCCGCGGCCGCCTTTTTGTGCAGCCCTCTCGCGAGCGGCATCACCGGCACGGTGCTCTACGTCGACAAGGGCTATCACGCGATGGCCGCGCCCGCCGACGTCGAAGGCCTCGTCGATGCGCACGGGGCCGACTAGCGAGGTCAGGCAGCAGCCACGTCGTGTTGAGCGGTCGGCCGGATGCTGGTGGCGTCGACGGTCACTTCGAGCGTCGAAACGAGGGCACGCTCGGTGCGAACGCGCTCGACCAGCCAGGGCGAAAGCGACCGCATGAGCGTACGCGCCGAAGCCGGACGTGCCGCTGGCGTGCGGCTGAGCAGCTTGCTGACCAAGGTATCCATCGCCTCGTCGACGTGGTGCGCGAAGCCGCAAACCCTCGGCGCGTCTTGCCGGATGATCTGCCGGAGCAGCGCATTCACGTCCGTTGCCGTGAATGGAAGTCGACCAGTGAGGGCTTCGAACATGGTGACCCCCACCCCGAATAGGTCGGCGCGGGCGTCGACGAAGGGGTTTCCGCTGGCCTGCTCCGGGGATGCGTAGCTCGGAGTTCCGTAGACCCGCCCCCGCTCTCGGGCTCGCTCGTCCGGGGGGGCGGTTTCGGCGGCGCACACGCCGAAATCGAGGAGGTGCAGATCGAGCTCTCCATGGCTTCCGCGATTGAGCAGGATGTGCTCGGGCTTGATGTCCCGATGGACGTATCCATGCCGGTGGACACTGTGCAGGATGGAGGCGAGACGGGCGACGATCACCGCCACCTCGGCCATCCCGAGTGGTCCCCGTCGCCTCAGATACGAGGCGAGACTCTCGGAGGACATGTGCTTCATCACCACGTACGGCGAACCGTCGTACAGTGTGCCGTGATCGAGAACCGGCACGATGCCCGGATGGAACACTCTTCGGGCCACCTCGACCTCGCGGCGCAGTCGGCTCATCAGGTCGGGATTGCCTGCGTGCGCGGGCCGCAGCATCTTGATCACCACCCGCTCGAGGGTCGCCAGGCGCTCGGCCTCGAAGACGATTCCGGTCCCCCCCGTCCCGATCGCGTTTCCGATGCGGTAGCGCCCATCGAGAAACCGACCCCGGAGCTCGTTGCGCTCGAACGACACCGACATCGGCCAAACCATCGACCGCAGCCCCTCCCCGGGTCAAAAAACATGCAAATTCAAGTCTCCACGGGGCGTCCCGCAATCCCCGGGCCGCGGGCCACGGACCCCGGACCACGAATCTCGATCCCCGGGCCTGAGTGAGAGGGTCGAGATTCGAGGCGCGAGACTCGAGGTTGGAGGATCGAGA
>CAZBWQ010000083.1:0-18289 GCA_964495565.1 uncultured Sandaracinaceae bacterium
GGTCACGCCTGCGATGGTCTCGGTGATGTCATTCGCCGTCGTTCCCTCCGGGAGGAGGGAGGTTTCACCGATTTCCTTGATGGGTGCGTCGTAGCTCATCGATTCTCACCCATGTCCCTTCAGCTTGGGGTTTGGGTTGCGGATGCGGGCCAGGAACGTGGTTCGCGGGCGAGTGCCGAGCTCCGAGAGAAGCTTGTACCCGCGGTTCACGTCGGCCAGCTTGGCGACCATGCTTTCCGAGTCGTTGAGGTCGCCGAACGTGATCGCGTTGGTCGGGCAAGCCTGTTGGCAGGCCGTCACGACCTCGCCATCTTGGATGCGACGATCTTCGCGCTTGGCAGTGATCCTCGCTTCCTCGATGCGCTGCACACAATAGGTGCACTTCTCCATCACGCCTCGCATTCGAACCGTGACGTTCGGATTGAACTGAAGCTTCCTCGACTCGGGGAAGTCCTTGTACCACCCGAACTTGTCGTCGAGGTGGCCGTGCCAGTCGAGGTAGTTGAAGCGGCGCACCTTGTACGGGCAGTTGTTGGCACAGTAGCGGGTCCCGACACAGCGGTTGTAGGCCATGTCGTTGAGGCCCTCCGGCGAGTGAACCGTCGCGTTGACCGGGCACACGTTCTCGCACGGCGCTTCCTCGCACTGCTGGCAGGTCAGCGGTTGCACGGCCACGTCCGGGTCGTTCTCGTCGTCGCCGACGAAGTAGCGGTCGATCCGGAGCCAGTGCATCTCCCGGCCACGCTCGACTTCGATCTTACCTACCGAAGGAATGTTGTTTTCGGCCTGGCAGGCGATGACGCAGGCGCTGCACCCGGTGCAGCTCGCGAGGTCGATCACCATGCCCCACTTGTAGCCGTCGCTGTAATCCTGTTGCTGCCAAAGCGGCGGCGTGCTGACCGGTTGCACCGAGCGGTACGACGCGAACTCCGGATCCTCGCGGTACTCGTCGAGGGTCGCATCGATCGCGATCGGCCGGCCTTCCATGCGGTGGTGGGTCTGCGTCTGCACGAGGTTGTAGGTCTCGCGCAAAGGCTCGACCTCGACGCCGTCGGTGAAGTCCATCCCATCAGTCGTGCGGAGCGGATTCACGTCGAAGCCCTTGCCATTGCCGTAGCGCCCGGCCGCCGTCCGGCCCCACCCGAGGGTCAGGGTGATGCAGTAGTCCGCGTGACCGGGCACGATCCAGGCCGGGATCTCGACCTTGGCGTCCCCTTTGGACAGGCGCAGCATCTGGCCGTTCTTGATGCCGAGGGCTTTGGCGGTCGCCGGCGAGATCAAGGCCGCGTTGTCCCAGACGATTTTCGTAATCGGGTCGGGAAGCTCGAGCGCCCAGAGGTTGTTGGCATGCTGCCCGTCCCAAAGCGCGGGATCCGGCTGGAAGCTGACCTCGAAGTTGTCCTTGGACACCCGGGGGCGTTCGGCCGAGGCCGAGGCCAACGCATCGACGATTCGATTGACGAGCACTTTGGCGTCGCCCCGCTGAGGCTGAATCAACAAGCCGCTGTGAAGGCCGCCCCGCCAGACGCCCTCCTGGCTGGTGCTCTGCGGTGGGAAACCGACCATCAAGAAGGTGACGGTGAGCTTGTCGAGGGTGTCGTCGTACGTCTCGCGGACCAAGTCGTGGGCGTTGAGGTTCTTCTCGCCTGCGAACATGGCCAACAGCTCGATGGCGCTGCGCCCGCCATAGAGCGGCGCGATCAACGGCTGCTGAATCGACGTCGTCCCGTCGAGAGCTTGCTGGTCGCCCCACGCCTCGAGCTCGTGCGCCATCGGGATGTGCCAGGTGCTTCGCTCCGTGGTCTCGTTCCGATGGCTCGACAGATGAACCGACGTGAGGCCATCACGGCCGAGCAGGCTTCCGATCTCGAGGTCGGCGGGCGCGTCGTAGACCGGGTTTCCACCGAGCATGATCAACGACTGAACGGCGTCGATCTCCGAGGCCAGCGCCGCGATGCTCGCACGGCTCGGCTCGTCCTTTTCGTCGATCACCGGGCCGACGCCGAACGTCTTGTTCGCGTTGCCCAACGCATAGTTGATAGCGTGCACCATCGCGTGCACGCGCGGGGACTGGCCCGCGCCGGGAACCACGATCGAGCGGCCCTGATTGGCCACCAGCTCGTCGGCGACCGCGCCCAGGAACTCTAGATCGATGCCTTCGACATCCAATCCGCCCGGAAGCTTGCCGAGGAAGTCGCCGAGCGTGAGAAGACCGCTCACCCCCCGACCGGCCAGCTCTGCCACGAGAAGGCGTGTGAATCGCTCGATGTCACCGGACGGGAGGCGCAGCCGATGATCGGCCATGCTGCCCGTGACCGTGTAACCCGATTCGACCACGTAGACGCGGCTCATGGGTTGTTGAGGCGAAGTGATGCGCCGTGGGTGGACGAAGCGATAGCCGTTCGCGACGGACCCCGGCTCAGTGCCCAGGAAATCCGACCCCAGCGAGACCGTCACGGCCGAGCGTGCAAAGTCGTAGCTCGGGTAGATCGGCACACCGAACGCGAGCTTGGCGCCCTCCCGCACGTTGTCGTCGTCGACGGCGCTGTAGGTGTGGAACCGCGCCTTCGGGAACCGCTCGAGGGCTTTGTCGCGCATGCGACGGAAGGTCGGGCTGTTCGAAATCGGCGCGAGGAAGCGAAGGCCCGCCCCTTGGTCCTTCTCGTGCTTGGCGATCAAGTCCTTCAGTGCCTTGTCGAGGTCCTCGTCGGTGGCGTCGACCAGACCGTTTCCGCGGCGGCGCGCCGGCGACTGCGACCGATCCGGGTCGTAGAGGTCCCACACGTAGGCCTGCGCGCGCACGTCGGTCCCGCCGAAGCTCCGCGAGTGCTTTTCGTTGCCCTCGACCTTCGTGGGCCTGCCGTCGTGGCTGGTCACCACGACGCCAATCGAATCTCGGCCGCGCGCAGTGGCGGTCGCAAAATGCGAGGGGATCCCCGGAATCAAGTGCTCGGGCGCTTTGCCGTAAGGCAGGATTTCGTTCTCGGGCCGACGCACACACCCCTGCAAGCCTGCGGCAAGGGCCGCGATCGACGAGCCCTGCATGAACGAACGGCGCGACA
The DNA here is from genome assembly GCA_964495565.1 of uncultured Sandaracinaceae bacterium. Lineage (GTDB taxonomy): Bacteria > Myxococcota_A > Polyangia > Polyangiales > Houyiibacteriaceae > SG8-38. The sequence goes on from CAZBWQ010000083.1 coordinate 3,063, forward strand.
CCAGCGCCTTCGGGCTCAGCAGGTCGGTGACGAAACCGCCGGGCTGCTCTTCTTCCGCGAGACGACCGAGCTCTTCGGCGTCTCGCTCTTTGTCTTCCAAGGTCCGCCACATCGACGGGCCTTTGCCTGCTTCGAGCTGATAGGGCTTTCTACGAGTCATCGGTGGCACCCCGAACACTGCATGGGTGGGTTGAGATGGGCTGCGATCGCGGCGCGCCGGGCGAGCCATGCCTCGTCGGGCTCCCAGCTCATGTTGGTGATCTCGCTCTTGGGTCGGATGTGCTCCTCGGGGTTGCGGTGGCAGTTCAAGCACCACTGCATCGCGATCGGCTCGACCACGCCGACGACCTCCATCTGGTCGACTCGCCCGTGACACGAGACACAACCCACGCCCGCGCTCAAATGCGCGCTGTGGTTGAAGAACGCGTGATCCGGAACCTGATGAACCCGAATCCAGTGAATCGCTTCATCCGTCTCCCAGCTGTCGCGCACCGACGCGAGCTTCTCCGACTCCGTGCGCACGACCGCGTGGCAACCCATGCAAGTCTGAGTCGGAGGAACCATCGCCTCGTGAGAGCGCTCCACTTGGGAGTGGCAATAGCGGCAGTCCATGCCGAGCTCGCCGGCGTGGAGACGATGGCTGTACTCCACGGGCTGCTTCGGCGTGTAACCCACCTGAAGGTTCGATGGAGTGAGGTAAAACCAGAACACTACGAACACGCCCACCCCGAGGCCGCCGGCCACGAGCGCCAGCGCGAGGGGCAAGTAGTTCAACTCGCGGGGGAAAATCTGCATGCTGCGTCTTCTCTCGAATCCTCTCGGCGACCGGCCGCCATTTAGGCGAAGCTCGCGGGTCGGACAAGTCGCTTCGTCACTTTTCGACGAACAACCTCGTCAGGCGGCGGTGGCGCGGGCCGGTACGCTCGACTTCTCCTCTCCGTGCGGGGCGCTAGGGCCGCCCCCAGATCGCGTCAAGAGCGGGGGAGACCTCCAACGGGCAGCCTTGTATTGCCGCCGAGCTGGCCCCGGTCAAGCGCCGGATGACCGCCGAATTCCGACGGCGAGCCCGTCGGGCGTCGGCACGCACACCGAGCGATAGCTTTGGGCCATCTCCTCGTGAAATCTGCGCATCGCGGCCGCCTCGGGACTTTCGTCGAGCAGCCGCCCGAACAAATAGGCGTTGTCCGCGATCAGCAACCCGCCGGGCCGAAGGTTGGCGGTTGCCCAGCGTCCATACACGTCGTAGCGGCCCTTGTCGGCATCGAGAAAGACCGCGCAAAACGGCCCTTCCGAGGTCAGCTCGGGAAGCAGGTCGGCCGCATCACCCTGAAGGAGGGACACCCGGCCACCGAGGTTCGCGTCCGCCAACAGCTCCTGCGCGATCGCCGCGTGCGCGGGATCGGCTTCGATGGTCCACACCCGCCCATCGGGCGGAAGAGCGCGGGCGATCCACAGAGCGGAGTAACCCGCAAGGGTGCCGACCTCGACCACATTCCGGGCACCTCCTAGGCGAAGGAGCAGCTCGAGGAACCGACCTTCTGAAGGACCCACCTGGATCGCGGGCATCCCGTGGCGCCCCGGAGCCTCGTACGCCCGCTCCAACGCCGCGTCAGGGGGATGATGAACCGTCGCGGTGTACTCGAGAATTTGTGCGGTTGCATACCGTTCTCCCGCGCGTGAGGCCTCGTCTGCCATGGTTTCCTCCAGAATCTCGTAAACAAGTTGCGCTCATATCGCCATTTTACGTTGCGACGGTTACAATCCCAGATGTGCCCAGGCCTTCGTCACCGCCACCCGCACCGCCGCCGAACACGCCGCTCGGCAACTACACGTTGGTCGACCGTATTGCAGTCGGCGGCATGGCGGAAGTCTTTCGCGCGCTCGAGCCTCGCTCTGCGGGTGAGCCCCGGGTCGTGGTCCTGAAGCGCATGCTCCCGCACCTGGCCAACGAGTCGAACGCCTCTGAAATGTTCGCCCAGGAGGCGCAGCTCGCGAGTCACGTGGTCCACCCGAACGTGGTGCACGTGCTGGGCCACGGGGAGATCGAGGGGAAGCCTTACCTGACGCTGGAATACGTGCCGGGCTGCGACCTCTGGCGGCTGAACCGCCGTCTCACGCTCGAAGGCAAGCGGCTCGAGCACGACCTGGTGGTCTACCTCGTGCGTCAGATCCTGAGCGGCCTCGATGCCGTCCACAATGCGAAGGATCGCCGAGGGGCCGCGCTCGGGATCGTGCATCGGGACATCAGCCCCTCGAACGTGCTGATTTCGGTGCACGGGGACGTCAAAATTGCGGACTTCGGAATCGCCCGCTCGGGCGTCAATCCCTATCAGGCGAACACGGCAGCTCGTGCCAACGGGAAGCTCGGATACCTCGCACCAGAGCAAGTGTCGGGCGGTGAGGTCGATCCGAGAGCGGACTTGTTCTCCACCGGGGTGATCGCCGCCGAGCTGTTCATGCGACGGCCCTTGTTCGCAGGGGGAAGCGAGCTGGCCGTCCTGCTCGCAATCCGGGACGCAGAGGTCCACCCCTTCGTCGAGTTCATGCCCCAGCTCCCCGAGGGCCTGGGATCGGTGATTCTGAGCGCGCTCGCAGTCCGACCCGAGGATCGGCCTCCGACGGCGCGCGCGTTCTGGGCGGCCCTCGAGCCTTGGCAGAGCCGACCCGAAGACGTCCTTCGCGCCGAGCTCGCCTCGATCGTGGCACCCATCGCCGGCGAAAGACGAAGCCGCAAGCCTTCGAACGACGTGACGACCCGGTCCACCATGCCACCGACGCCCTTGGTGCTGGCAGGCGAGCACCCGACGACGACGAACGTCACACCGCTCGAATACCGCATCCGAAAACCCAACGGCGCCACGGTGGGGCCCCTCGCCTACGCCAAGGTCGTCGAGGCCGTCGCGACCGGCCAGGTCGATGGGAACGATCACGTGAGCGTGGCCGGCGGCGACTTCCAGCCTCTGTCGTCGATCAAGGACTTGTATCGCCACGTTCCGCCTTCACGGATGACCCCGACGACGACGCGGATCGAGTCGGCCGCCGCAGCGAACCGCAGTGTGGAATTCGAACGTGGCGGGTTTGTCGATGCGCTCGCCCGGACCTTGGTCACGCGACGAACCGGTCTTTGGCTCTGTGAGCAAGGTGGCGTGCGCAAAGAGGTCTACACCAAGCTGGGCGTGCCGGCTTTCGTGACGAGCAATCTGGCCGGAGAGCTGCTCGGCGAATATCTCGTGATGAAACGCGTGATCAACCGAAGCGAGCTCGACATGGCGCTCGCGGTGATGCCGCGCTTCGAAGGAAAGCTCGGGGACACCCTCGTGGCGCTCGGGCTCGTCGAGCCCCTCGAGCTCTTTCAACACATCGCCGAGCAGGTTCGGGAGAAGCTCCTCGATCTGTTCACGTGGACCACGGGAACCGCAGCGTTTTACGAAGGGGTGGATCCACCGAGCAGCGGGTTTCCATTGCGACTCGATGCGTGGGAGATTCTCGACCGGGGGCTCCAGCGTCGAATCGCAGCCGGGCTCGAAAACCGTCTGATCCTCGAACGGGGACAGGACGCGCTGGTGCAGGCCGACCGAATCGACACCGCGGTCGCGGTCGCGTCCCTGCCCGACGACCTTCGCGCGGCCTTGCGGCTCTGCAAGACGCCCCACTCCGTCCAGGAAGTGGCTGATTTCGTCGGCCAACTGCCCGACAACGAGGACCCTCAGCGGGGGTATCGAGCCGTGGCGTTGTTGCTGAGCCTCGGCGCCGTGCATTGGGCGTGAATCGGGCCGGCCCCCTCCTTGACCCTTCCGAGGGCTGCTGCTAGCTCTGCGCGCGGCGTTTTCGCGCCCGAATTCCACAGGAGCAGCCATGTCCAACGTACGTGTCCTCGTGTCTGACAAGCTCGCCGAGGCCGGCCTGAACGTCCTGCGCGATGCCCCAGGTGTCGACCTCGACTTTCGGCCGGGCATGAGCGAGGACGAGCTCTGTGGAGTCATCGCCGATTACGACGGGCTCGTCATTCGATCCGCGACGCGGGTCACTCCACGCGTGATCGAAGCGGCCGAGAAGCTGCGCGTCATCGGCCGCGCCGGGATCGGCGTCGACAACGTCGACATTCCGGCAGCGAGCCGACGCGGCATCGTCGTCATGAACACCCCGACCGGGAACTCGGTCACGACCGCGGAGCATGCCCTCGCCCTACTCGCCTCGCTCGCGAGGAAAGTCCCTCAAGCAGTCGCCTCGATGCGCGAGGGCAAGTGGGAAAAGAACAAATTCCAGGGGCGTGAGATCGCTTTCAAGACTCTCGGGATCATCGGCCTCGGCAACATCGGCCGCATCGTCGCGGACCGCGCGCACGGCCTCAAGATGAAGGTCATCGGCGTCGATCCCGTGATGAGCAGTGACCGAGCCGCCGAGCTCGGCATCGAGCTCGCCGACCTCGAGGAGCTGCTCGCGCGCGCGGATTTCATCACGATCCATGCACCGCTCACGCCCGAAACCAAGCACATGATCAACGACCAGGCGTTCGACAAGATGAAGCGCGACGCCTTGATCATCAACGCAGCCCGCGGTGGGATCGTCGACGAGGACGCTCTGGCGCGGGCGATCGAGCAAGGCAAGATCGCCGGAGCCGCGCTCGACGTCTTCGTGGAAGAGCCGCTCGATTCGAAGAGCCCGTTGCTCGCGCTCGAAAACGTGCTTTGCACGCCGCATCTCGGGGCTTCGACCTCCGAGGCCCAGGAGCGCGTCGCCGTCGAGATCGGCGAGCAGGTCATCGGTTATCTGCAGCGCGGAATCGTGAAGAACGCGGTCAACGTGCCAGCGCTGCCCGAGGAGATCGCCGAACGGCTGCAGCCCTACGTCGAGGTGGCGCGCGCGCTCGGCAGCTTGATCGGGCAGCTCGAGCCGATCGACGTCCGGGAGCTGCGCGTGACCTGCACCGGCGAGGCGGGAGAGCTCGGGGTGACCCCGATTGCCCGCGCCGCGCTCGCGGGGTTCCTCGAGCATCATCTCGAAGAGCCGGTGAACCCGATCAGTGCCCCCTACGAAGCGCAGGAGCGCGGGATTCGACTGGCCGAGGTCAAGGAGCCGAGCGATCGCTACGCCACGACGGTGCGTGTGACGGTGACCGGGGAGAAAGGCATCCACACCGCCACCGGCACCCCCGGGCGCAAAGGCGAGCCGCGTCTGGTCGGCCTCGAGGGCTACGAGATCGACGCCGTCCTGGAGGGCTGGATCCTTCTCATGCGCAACCAGGATCGCCCCGGCGTCATCGGCTCGGTCGGCACTCTGCTCGGGAACCGGGGCATCAACGTCTCGCGCATGCAGGTGGGTCTCGACGAAAAGAGCGGCCAGGCACTGGCGCTTTGGAACGTCGACACCGTCGTCCCTGGCGAGGCGCTCGAAGAGCTGCGCAAGATCGATTTCGTCAGCAGTGTGCACACCCTGAGGATCTGAAATGCCCCTCTCACCGCGAAAGGGGAGCTCGTCGCGCCTCGCGATCGCGGGTCCAAGTTTGCCGATGACTCCGCCGGGAGGGATGCGCGATCTGCTACCTCCTGCTTCGATGACTCGAACGCTGCTTTGGCAGCGTCTGATGGATACGTTCGACCTCTACGGCTACCAGCGGGTCACGACCCCGCCGGTCGAATACGCCGAGGTGATCGAGCGAGGGCTCGGTACGGTCGATCGGCGAGAGCTCGTTCGCTTCGTCGAGCCGGACTCGGGCGAGGTAGCCCTGCTCCGGCCCGACATCACTCCGCAGATCGCCCGCATCATCGCCACGAGGTTGCAGGATCGGCCCCCGCCGTGGCGGCTTTCGTACGAGGGCACGATCATTCGGCGCCGCCGTGGCCGGGCACGCCGTCAGCACCAGGTGTTGCAGTGCGGAATCGAGTGCGTTGGGCTGAAGGGCCCCGAAGCGGATGCCGAGGTCGTCGAAGTGGCGGCGCGCGCGTGCGAGCGTGTGGGGCTCGAGGCGTTTTTGGTCGAGCTCGCTCAGGTCAAGATCGGAGCCGAAGTGCTCGATCAAGTACCCCAAGCCGCTCGCCCCGCAGTCATCGAAACGCTCGCGGCCAAGGACGCCAAGACGCTCGAGAAGCTTCTCGAGGACGCAGGCGTCACCGCCGCCGAGCGCAAGCGCCTACGGATGCTCTGTGATCTCTATGGCGATCGCTCGGTGATCGCGGAAGCGAGGCGCCGTCTGCAGAACGCGGCCGCCCGCCGCGCCCTCGACGAGCTCGAACGCGTAGTCGAACGACTGGAGTCCTCCGGGCTCGGCAGCCGGCTCGCGATCGATCTCGGCGACCTGCGCCGTCACAGCTACTACACCGGGGTGAGCATGACGTTGCTGGCCGAGGGACCGGGAGAGCCGCTCGGAATGGGCGGACGCTACGACGACTTGCTCGGTCGCTACGACGCCCCCGCGCCCGCGACGGGTTTCGCGTTCGAGGTCGACAACGTCGTCTGGGCGTTGACCGAGGCAGGCATCTCCCTGCGCGCCAGCCTTCCCTTGCGGGTCATCGTGGCGGGCGGGACACCGGCGCGCCGACGGGTCGTGGCGGAGCACTGGCGAAACCGGGAGGCTCGGGTCGCGGTCGTCCCGTGCAAGACGGAGAAAGCCGCCAAGGACTATGGCCAGGCTTGGGACTACGATCTTCTGATCTGGCTACGAGGGAAGCGAGCGGATCTCACGCGTTTGCGAGACGGGCAATCGAGAGCGCTCCAAAACGAGCCCGACGAAGCGCTGTTTGCATGGGCACGAGGTAGGAACGAGACATGAGTGCAGTCGTAGTGGTGGGCGCCCAGTGGGGCGACGAAGGCAAGGGCAAGGTCGTCGACCTCTATGCTCCGCATGCCGACCTCGTCGTGCGTTATGCCGGCGGCGCAAATGCAGGCCACACCTTGGTCGTCGGTGGGGAGAAGCTCATCCTGCACTTGATTCCGTCTGGAATCCTCCACGAGCAAACCCGCTGCATCATCGGCCAAGGCACCGTGATCGATCCGAGCGTGCTGCTCCGCGAGATCGAGGCACTGCACGCGCGCGGGGTGGCCACGGACGAGCGTCTGTTGGTGAGCCAACGCGCCCACGTGGTATTGCCGCATCACAAGCTGATCGACGAGCTGCGCGAAGCCCAATCCAACGACGCGATCGGAACGACGAAGCGCGGGATCGGACCCTGTTACGAAGACAAGGTCGCTCGCCGGGGGATACGAATGGGCGACCTGCTCGATGCCGCACGCCTGCGGACCAAGCTCGAGCCGAACCTCGCGAGCTGGCATCCCATTGCGGAGGCTCTGGGTGGCGAGCTCGTCGGCGCAGACGAGGTGGCGGAGCAATACGCGCAGCTCGGCGAGGCGCTGCGCGGCGTGATCGGGGACGCGAGCACGGTTATCCGCGATGCGATTCGGAACGACCAACGGATTCTCCTCGAAGGGGCGCAGGGCACGATGCTCGACATCGACAATGGCACCTACCCCTTCGTCACGAGCTCGAGTGCCGTGGCAGGGGGCGCATGCGCGGGCGCCGGAATCGGACCGACGCACATCGGACGGGCGATCGGCATCGCAAAGGCATACACCACTCGCGTGGGCGGCGGCCCCTTCCCGACGGAGCTCGAGGACGACACCGGGCAGCAACTCCGCGACGCGGGCGCCGAGTACGGCTCGACCACCGGACGCCCCCGCCGGTGCGGTTGGCTCGACTTGGTCGCGCTTCGGCATGCGGTTTCGGTGAATGGCCTCGACGAGCTGGCGATCACCAAGCTCGACGTCCTCACGGGCCTGCCCGAGCTCAAGGTCTGCGTGGCCTACGAGCTGGATGGGCAGCAGCTCGCGCATCCCCCGTACGAGCGGATCGAGTCGGTGCAACCGGTCTACGAGACGCTCGAGGGCTGGGAGGAGGATCTCGTGTCCTGCCGAACCCGCGACGACCTGCCCGCAGCGGCTCGGGGCTACCTCGCGCGCATCGAGCAAGAGGTGGGCTGCCGAATCGGCGTGGTCAGCGTAGGGCCCGATCGGGAAGACACCGCCTGCCTGCTCGATCCCTTCGAGAGCTGACGCGAGCGGGGTGCCTTCAGCTCCCGCCGTGTGCGACGAGGTCGATCTCCACCTTGGCGCCCTTCGGCAGCGCCGCGACCTCGACCGTGGCGCGCGCGGGCGGCACCAACCCCTCGAAGAACTCCCCGTAAATCTGATTCACTTTCGAGAATTGGCTCATATCCGTTAGGTAGACGGTCGCTTTGACGACATCGCCGCAGGTCGCGCCGGCCGCCTCCAGCACCGCTTCGAGATTTCGAAGAACCTGGCGCGTCTCCTCCTCGACGTCTCCGTCGCCCACCAGCTCACCGCCGCCGCCTGGAGCCAGCGCGATTTGCCCCGAGCAGAAGATCCAGGGGCCCACGGCGACTGCCTGACAATAGGGACCGATCGCAGCGGGCGCCCGATCGGTTTCGATGCGTTTGTTGGTCATGATTCCATGCTACTTCATTACGCGATGAAGGTCGCCACGTGGAACGTGAACTCGATCCGGGCGCGCCAGCAGCACGTCATCGACTGGCTCGACGCGGTGCGGCCCGACGTGTTGTGCCTTCAGGAGCTGAAGGTCGCCGACGAGGATTTTCCGCATGAGCGCATCGCCGAATCCGGGTACGAGGCGGCGGTGTTCGGCGAGAAGACCTACAACGGGGTCGCCATCGTCAGCCGCTATCCCCTGTCCGATGTCCGTCGCGGCTTCGACGACGGGGTCGACGACGCCCAGGCGCGGCTCATGAGCGCACGGATCGAGGGCATCACGATTTTCAGCGCGTATTTCCCAAATGGCGGCGAAGTGGGCTCCGACAAGTTCGAATACAAGCTGCGATGGATCAACAGATTGCGCGAGCTGCTCGCTCGGCGCTTCGACCCGAAGGTCGACGAAGTGGCTCTGTGCGGCGACTTCAACGTCGCACCTCTCGACGACGACATCGCCCGACCGGCTCAGTGGCGGCCCACCGTTCTCGCCTGCGACGCTGCGCGCGAAGCTCTGACGGATCTCGCGTCGTTCGGGCTCGAGGACGTCGTACGTCCATTTCATCCGCAGGGCGGGCTCTATTCTTGGTGGGATTACCGGGGCCGTGGGTACGAACGCAACAACGGTCTCCGCATCGATCACATCTATTGCACGCCCCCCCTCGCCGCGCGCACCATCGGAGCCATCGTCGATCGGGAAGAGCGCGCGCGCAAATCACCCTCCGACCACGCGCCCGTGATGGTGGAGCTCGCATGACGTCCTTGGTCCTCCTCGGCCTCTGCGCGATCGTACCGTGGGCGACGTGCGCGGCTTGGCGGCCGGCGACGAGCCCGTCGTGGCCTGAGCCAGTCCGCGACCGGCGCCTCGGGAGGTTTCGGCGCAACACCCTCTGGGTCGGCGCCGCCCAAGTGATCGCTGCGGCTGCAGCGGGGGCCTGGTGGGTCGACGCCGCCCTGGCGACGAGATGGCCGATCGCAGGGGGGTGGTTCTTCGCGAGCCTCTGCGCAGTCACCGCATGGGCGAGTCTCGCGCTCGGGCGAAGGACCCGCGAAGAGGCCGCGGTCATGCCGGCGCTTCAAACGATCGGCCGCACGGTGCAGATGGCCTTCGTCCCCGTCGTGGGCCTCGGGCTATCGCTGTCGATTGGGGCTGCGGTCCATGCGCTGGGTGGGCTCGGCCCGGTGACGGGTGGGCTCGCCATGGCGGTGCTGTCGGTGGCGTCGGTGCTGGTCCTCAGCCCTTGGCTCGCGATGGTCCTCCGAGTCTGGCGCGTGCTTCCAAGAAGGATCGAAGCAGGAAGTCAGTCTTGGCGAGTGGCGCACTTGCCCGTGCCTTCTCCGTTCTTCGTGCATGCGGCCGCGCTCCCGTGGCTTCGAGCCATCCTGTTGAGCGACGGCTTGTTCAGCCACGCGCCGCCCGATCATTGGCGTGCCTTGGCCGAATACGAGCTGAGCGGCGCGCCCGCGCCCCGCCAGGAGCACGCCCTCCGCTGGGCGTTTGCGCTCCCGCTGTGCGCGTCGGCCTTCGTCATGGCCGGCATCGTCGGTGCGGGAGACGTGCGCGCATGGGTCGCCGCCACCAGCGTGGCAGTCTTCTTCACGCTGGTCGCGGGTTGGACGGCAAACCGCCTGCCGTCGTCGAAGCCGGGCCTGGGCGCCGAAGGCCCTTCGTTGCGTGAGCTCGCGCAAAGCCTTCGGAGCTTGCCGTCGCCCCATGGGCAGGCGCTTCCCAGAACTTCGCGTCGGCCGCTCGGCTCGGCGCTCTACGACCAACTCTTTGCGCTCGGCCACGATCCGGGCCCGAGGCCCCAACCATGACCATTCGAGCTTTTCGAGCCACGTGGCTCCTCGTCGCGTTCGGTTCCGCGCTCGCGTGCGCGGGGTCTCAGATGCCCATCGAGCCAGCCGACGAGGTGGCAGGGCCACCGACGGGCAAGCTTCCCGAAGGCGTGCGTCCGACGAGCTATCGCTTGAGCCTCGAAGTGATCCCCGACCGCGATACGTTCTCGGGGCTCGCGAGCATCACCGTCGAGCTCGAGGAGCCTGCGGCGACGATATGGATGCACGGCCAAGACCTGCAGGTCCTCGCCGTGCATGCCGAGCACGAGGGCATCCGCATCGCGGCCGATTGGAAGCAGCTCACCCCGGACGGCGTCGGTCGCGTGAAGCTCGCCGACACGCTTCCAGCCGGACGAAGCACGCTCCACTTCGAGTATGCAGGGCGGCTCGACACGCCCTTGCAGGGCCTCTATCGGGTTCGATCGGATGGAAACGCCTATGCGTTCACCCAATTCGAAGCCATCAGCGCGCGCCTCGCTTTCCCCTGCTTCGACGAGCCGCGCTTCAAGACGCCCTTCGAGCTGACGCTCACCGTCCCGGCCGACCAGATCGCGGCGTCCAACACACCCGTCGACCGCGCAGTCCGCATGTCGAACGGCCTCCAACGGATCGCCTTCGTCCCGACACCGCCACTGCCGACGTACCTGGTGGCGTGGGCCGTGGGACCATTCGACGTCGTGGGCGGCCCTGACATTCCGCCCTCCGAAGGACGTCCTCTTCCGATCGCGCTGCGTGGCATCGCGGCCCAGGGCCAAGGCAAGTATCTGCGTTACGCGCTCGAGCGGACCGGCGCCTTCGTCGCCGCGCTGGAGCGCTACTTCGGCATCCCCTACCCGTATCGAAAGCTCGATCTGGTTGCCGTGCCCGACTTTGCGGCAGGCGCAATGGAAAACGTCGGTCTCATCACGTTTCGGGAGTGGTTGTTGCTGATCGACGCGGACAGGGCCACCGAGGGTCAAAAACGCGCGTTTGCCTACGTCATGGCTCACGAGCTCGCGCATCAATGGTTCGGCAATCTCGTCACCATGCCCTGGTGGGACGACATCTGGCTCAACGAAGCGTTCGCGACCTGGATGGGCGACAAAATCGTCGCCGAGCTCCATCCGGAGTACAACTCCGAGCTTTCGAGTCTCGCGTCGGTCCATCGCGCGATGGACCTCGACAGCCTGCAGAGCGCGCGCCGCATCCGCCAGCCAATCGAGACCAATCACGACATCAAGAACGCCTTCGACGCAATTACCTATCAGAAAGGCGGCGCCGTGCTCACCATGTTCGAGCGGTGGATGGGCGCGGAGACCTTCCAAGAGGGCATTCGGCTCTATTTGCGCCGTCACCAATGGCGCACGGCCACATCGAACGATCTGTTGGCTGCTCTCGACGAGGTCTCTCAGCATGAGATCGTCGAGCCGTTCTCGTCCTTCTTGGCACAACCCGGCGTTCCCTTGGTCTCGGCACTGGAAGCGAGCTCCGAGTGTGAAGCGGACGGACGGGTGCTCCAGCTCACCCAGGAGCGCTATCTCCCGCTCGGGTCGCGAGCCACACAGGGGCAGACGTGGGAAATCCCCATGTGCATTCGGCACTCGGACGGCGTCCGTTGCGAGCTGCTCGAAGAGACGCACGGCCGTATCAGCCTCGACGGGTGCCCCACCTGGTGGATGCCCAACGACCACGGAGCGGGATACTTCCGTTTCTCGATGCCGTCGTCGAGCTGGGCGGACTTGCGGGCCGAGGGATGGAAGCAGCTCTCGCCACGGGGAACCATGGCAGTCGCCGACAGCGTGCTGGCCGAGTTCGACCGCGCAACCGTCGACGCAACGGAGCTGCTCTCGTGGTTTCGCGACTTCGTCGAGAGCCCGATCCGGCAAGTCGCCACCGCGCCGATGGAGCCGCTTTCGTTCATGATGTACGAAGCGGCGCCGCCGGACCTGCGAGACGAAGTACGGAGGCGTGCTGGACGGCTGTACGCTCGGCCGTACGCAAAGCTCGGGTGGCGCGCAGGCAGAAACGACTCGAGCGACACCAAGCTACTGCGGGAAGCGGTCATTCGATTCATGGTGATGGACGTGCGCGACCCGAAAGCCCGCGCCCGCGCCGCGAGCCTCGGGCGCACCTACGCGGGCTATGGGGCCAAACCGCGGCCCGAAGTGGTCGATCCGCAGCTTGCGGGATTGGCGCTTGCCACAGCGGTTCAACGGGGCGACGAGAAGCTCTTCGATCACCTACTCGATGTGTTTTCGAAGAGCGCCGATGCCACCACCCGCAACCGGATTCTGGCTGCGCTGGGCCACGCGGAGTCATCCGCGCTGTCGGCAAGAGCGCTCGATCTGGCCTTGGACCCTCGCCTCCGCGTGAACGAGATCTCCACGGTTCTCGGCCCCCAGTTTCGCAATCCGCGAACGCGTGATGCGGCTTGGAATTGGCTCACTGCCAATTTCGACGAGCTCGCGTCGCGCTTGGGGCCGGGCCAGTCTGGGTTCCTTCCTTGGTTCGCCGCCTCCTTCTGCAGCGAGGAACGGGCTCTGGAAGCGCGACGGTTCCTCGAGCCAAGGGTCCAACATCTCAGCGGAGGGCCGCGCAATCTCGACACGGCGCTCGAAGCGGTCCAGGTGTGTGCGGCCAAGGTGCAAGCGCACCGTTCCGGGATCGAGCGAGCATTCGCCCGTCCGTAGAGCCAAGCGGGCTTGCTACGCCCCCTTGAACGTCGCGGCTCGCTTTTCGAGGAAGGCCGCCATCCCCTCGCGCTGATCTTCGGTGCCGAACGATTCTGAAAACGCCGCCTGCTCGAGACGGTTGGCTTCGGGAAGCGGCACGTCCACGCCATCTCGGATCAAACGCTTGGCCGCGGCGATCGCGAGAGGGCCCTTGGTCGCGATGGTGCGTGCCGTCTCGAGGGCCTTCGGCAGCAGCGCTTCCGGCTCGAACACGGCATTGGCGAGACCGATCCGCAAGGCCTCGTCCGCGCCGATCATGGCGCCGGTGTAGATCAGCTCCCGCGCCAGGGCCGAGCCGACGCGGCGAGGCAGCCGTTGGGTGCCTCCAAAGCCTGGAATGATGCCGAGATTGACCTCGGGCTGCCCGAACTTGGCCTTGGCCGACGCGTAGATGAAGTCGCATGCCAACGCGAGCTCGCAACCGCCACCGAGCGCGAAGCCGTTCACGGCCGCAATCACGGGTATGCGCAACTGCTCGATGGCATCGAAGACGCCGTGGCCGAGCGCGGCAAACTCGCGGCCCTCGGCTTCGCTCATGTCCTTCATCGCCGCGATGTCGGCGCCTGCGACGAAAGCTTTGCCCGAGCCCGTGAGCACGGCCGCCCGCGAATCCGCGCGCTCCGCGACCGTTTCGATCGCCGCCCTCAAATCCCGAAGCACCTCCCGACTGAGCGCGTTGAGCTTGTCGGGTCGGTTGATCGTCAGCGTGCTGACGTGGCCGTCGTGAGTCAGTTCTACGAACGAGGTCATGGGCGCACTGTACCGCAACCCGGCGTCGCCGCCACGGACTACTCGGGCTCGCCGTCTCCCATGGCTTCGCGCACCAGCGTCTCTGCTCCGGTGTACGGATCGACGCGGCCGGCGAGCACGGCTTCCAGCTTGTCGGTGACACGGTCTGCAAAGCGTACGTCGACCTCGTCGATCAAGGCCTGCACCAAGATCGCACGGAACTCAGCGGCTCGACGCTCCTCTCGACGCAGGCGCCCGGCTTCGGTGGTGCTCAGAAATGCGCGGTGACGGTCGAAGGCTTCGAGTAGCGTCGCGAGCCCCTCTTGCCGGTGAGCGACCGTCTTCACGATGGGCGGAACCCACTCACCGGCCCCGGCCTCGGGCCCCTTGTTCAAGGTCGAAACGGCGGTGTGCCCTTGCATCTTGCTCACGCCGGTCGGGATCCGTCGCAAGGAAAGCATTTGCTGGAGATCTTGCACCGTGGCGTCGGCCCCGGTGCGGTCGGCCTTGTTCACCGCGAACACGTCGGCGACCTCCAAAATGCCTGCCTTGATCGCTTGGATGTCGTCACCGAGACCGGGCGCCATCACGACGAGCGTCGTGTCGGCCAATCGAGTCACCTCGAGCTCGTCCTGGCCGACACCGACGGTCTCGAGGATCGCCACGTCGAAGCCTGCGGCATGCAAAACGTGCAGGACGTCGCCCGTGGAACGGGAAAGGCCGCCGAGGTGCCCGCGCGTCGCGATCGAGCGAATGAAGACCCCTTCGTCCGTGAAGTGCTGCTGCATGCGAATTCGATCGCCGAGAATCGCGCCTCCCGAGTAGGGGCTCGTGGGATCGATGGCGAGGACCGCGACCCGCTTGCCCTGGTCGCGATACAGCCGAATCAAGCCGTCGACCAAGGTGCTTTTGCCCGCGCCGGGCGTACCGGTGACCCCGATCACGTAGGCCTGCCCGTCGTGTGCGAACACCTGCTTCAAGAGCTCGAAGGCACGAGGGTCGCGCTCGTCGATCAGCCGACACGCCCGCGCCAGCGCGCGCATGTCTCCACGTTGGACTCCTTCGACGAGCGTGGAGAGGTCAGCCAAGGGCTTCTCCTAGCAGGCGGCCCCGAAGGGCCGCCTCGATGGTGGGCGATGCTGGATTTGAACCAGCGACTTCAACCGTGTGAAGATTGCACTCTACCCCTGAGTTAATCGCCCGAAAGAATCCGATGTATAGCCGCGCCCCCGACCCGAGGCAACCGACTGCAAAACACGCTCGTAGGTCCCCCGGGGGTTTTGAAAACACCACACGGGCATTGCGCGGAACGGCCCGGCACGACCGGAGCTCGGCGGAACACGACACGGGGTCGTGCCGGACGGCTCGGCTTGCACAGTTGGCCGGAAGAGCTGCCGAGGTCGGGCCAAGCAAGCCTCGCCTCGGAGCTCGTGTCCAATCGGGGGTGGTTGC
>CAZBWQ010000084.1:0-18251 GCA_964495565.1 uncultured Sandaracinaceae bacterium
CCTCGCATCAGGGTGAAGAAGGACGCGCCGGTGTGTTGCATCATGCCGAAGATGTAGACGAGCGCGATCACGCCATCGAAGACGACGATTCCATATTGCCAGGACTCGGCAATGCCGGCGGGCACCATGTAGAGAATGCTGGCGACCGCCGTGAGCCGGACGAAGCCCTGCCAGAAGACGATGGGCGCCCGCGCTTTCATGTCGGCCGAGGCCCACATCAGAGCCGCGCCCGCAAACATGAGAAAAGCTCCGCAGGTCATGAGCGCGCCGAAATGCGCATCGTGCGGTTCGAGCAAGGCCGCTGCCCAGGTCGCGAGACCGATCGCTATGTCCAGAACGCCCGTGATCAACACGAATTTGCGCAGCACTTCATTCTCCTCGTCGTCGAGCCGCGAGTCTAAGCGAGGCCTCGCACGCACGCCAATGCGCGCTTTCTCTGTGATCCAGCTCACAAGACGACCCAGGCTAGTTTGACGTCGGGGTGATTCAACGCCGACACTGACTCCGGGGAACGCGGTCGAGACGGCTGCGACGATGCTCAGGGGGGAACCGATGAAGCGCCTTGCTTTCGTTTTTGCTTTTGGAGCGGTCAGCATGATGACCGCGGAGGTCGATGCACAGACCTCAGCGACCCGACTCTCTGCCGACCCGGAGGGCGTCCGTGTGCAAGGAAGCGGCGAGGCCGTCCCCGAGGATGACGGCGAGAAGCGCAAGGCCTACGAAAAGAAGGTCGGCGGTCTGCTCTGGCTGGAGGCGACGGCGGGCCCATCGCGGTTCGACGCGACCCGGTTCCGGACGCTCGACGTCATTCCTGCCCAGATCCAGGCCGCGATTCCGCGCGTCGTGGTCACGGGACCCGAGATCGGCGCCGCACTCCGCTTCCGGGCGGGATCGTCCACGATTGGGGCCCGATTCCGGCGCGCCGACTACGAGCCCTTCGATTTGACCTCGGTCGGTCTCGACCTGGGCTTCTTGATACGCGCGGTGCCTTACGTGCATCCCTCGATTCGGCTCGCGTTCAGCTATTACACGACCACGGGCGGTGAGGTGATTCCAGGTTTCGAGGATTGGGTTCGCGACGTGCGGAGCCGAGGCGGCGGCGCGACCATCGGCGCAGGGTTGCGGATCCCGCTGGTCCGCTGGGTGTCGATCGCGGCTGATTTCGAATATTCGATCATCGGCCTGGTGTTCCAAGGCACCGAGACGGTGACCGGGGGGAGCTTCACGGCGGGCACGGCGGGGACCTCCATTGCGGGAACCTTCGCGCTGACGTTTCACATCGGGACCTGAGCGCGCGAGCCAGGCCCTTGGCAGATGTGCGCCGGCCTGACGTTCCGGTTATGCTGGTTTCCGAGGGCTTTCAGACTCGATGAAGATTGTCGTGACAGGTGGCGCCGGCTTCATCGGCGCCAATTTCTTGAATCAACTGGTTCCGGCCTTCCCGGAGCATTCGTTTTTCAACGTCGACAAGCTCACCTACGCGGCCAACTTGGGGAGCTTGCGCGCCATCGAATCCTCTCCGAACTACAGCCTGCATCGGATCGACATCACCGACCTGGACGCCGTCGACGCTTTGTTCGAAGAGGTCGACCCCGAGCTGGTGGTGCACTTCGCCGCCGAGAGCCACGTAGACCGCAGCATTCTCGGACCTCGGGAGTTCATCCGAACGAACATCGAAGGCACCTTCAACTTGTTGGAAGCGTGCCGGAAGCGATGGGGACGCACCGACCATCGGCTATTCCATCACGTCAGCACCGACGAGGTCTATGGCTCGCTGGGCGACACTGGATTGTTCACGGAATCGACCGCCTACGACCCATCCAGCCCCTACTCCGCCTCCAAGGCGGCCAGTGACCACATCGTACGGGCCTACCACCGGACCTACGGAATCCCGGTGAAAATCACCAACTGCTCGAACAACTACGGGCCGATGCAGTTCCCAGAGAAGCTGATTCCACTCATGATCCTCAACGCGCTCGAGCGAAAGCCGCTTCCCATCTACGGAAAGGGCCTCAACGTGCGCGATTGGCTCTACGTAACCGATCATTGCGAAGGGATCTGGACGGTCATCCACCAGGGTCGCGTCGGGCGAACGTACAACATCGGCGGCAACAACGAGATGCGCAACATCGAGGTCGTCGACACCTTGTGCCACGTGGTCGCCGAGGAGACGGGTTGCGACGTCGAGGAGCTCTCGTCGCTGAAACGTTTCGTGACCGATCGACCGGGCCACGACTTGAGATACGCCATCGATGCGACCCGGATTCGCGAAGAGTGCGGCTGGGAGCCCAAGGAAACGTTCGATACCGGGATTCGCAAGACGGTGCGTTGGTACTTGGAGAACGAAGCCTGGGTACGGGACGTGCGCTCCGGGGACTATCGAAAGTGGATCGACCTCAACTACGGTAGCCGAACGGCATGAAGTGCGAGCATGATTGAAAAGGGCATCATATTGGCAGGCGGCGCGGGCACGAGGTTGCATCCGCTCACCAAAGGCGTGAGCAAGCAACTGATGCCCATCTACGACAAGCCCATGATCTATTACCCGCTGTCGACTCTGATGCTCGCAGGAATTCGGGAGATCTTGATCATCACCACGCCTCACGAGCAGGCGTTGTTTCAGGGCTTGCTTGGCGACGGAGAAAGCTGGGGATTGCGCTTCGAGTACGCCGTGCAGCCCAGCCCCGACGGCCTGGCGCAAGCATTCCTGATCGGAGAGTCGTTCATTTCCGGAGACCCTTGCGCGCTCGTGCTCGGTGACAACATCTTCTACGGACACGGCTTGCAAGGCTTGCTGATGGAAGCCGCGCAGCAGAACGACGGTGCGACGGTCTTTGGCTACTACGTCAGCAACCCCACTGCATACGGCGTAGCGGAGTTCGACGACCAGGGGATGGTGATCGGGCTCGAGGAGAAGCCCCAACATCCGAAGTCGAATTATGCAGTCGCGGGGCTCTACTTCTACGATCGGGACGTCGTCCCCCTCGCCAAAGAGCTGAAGCCTTCGGCTCGGGGTGAGCTCGAGATCACCGATTTGAATCGCCGGTATCTCGACGCAGGAAAGTTACGGCTTCAAAAAATGGGCCGAGGCGTCGCGTGGCTCGACACCGGAACGCCGGACGCCTTGTTGCAGGCGGCCAACTTCGTACAGACGATTCAGCAGCGCCAAGGCTTGCGTGCATCGTGCCCCGAGGAGATCGCGTTCCGCAAAGGTTGGATCGATGCCGAGGAGCTCGCGCGGCTCGCGGCACCTCTCGCGAAGACCGAATACGGTCAGTACCTACGCAATCTGGCCGACGGCCTGGACGTCTGATGAAGGTCGAACGAGGGAAGATTCCAGATCTGGTGCTGATCGAGCCCGCCGTCTTCGGGGACGATCGCGGCTTCTTCATGGAATCGTATTCCCGCGATCGCTACGCCGCCGCCGGCCTGCCCACGGAGTTCGTGCAAGACAACGTCTCGTCGTCTTCGAGGGGCATTTTGCGAGGACTGCACCTCCAGCATCCCAACGACCAAGGCAAGCTTTGCTTCGTGCTCGAAGGCGAGGTGTTCGACGTGGCGGTCGACGTTCGCATCGGCTCGCCCACCTTCGGCCGATGGGAAGGTTACATTCTCTCCTCGGACAACAAGCGTCAGCTATACATCCCTCCGGGCTTTGCCCACGGGTTCTGCGTCCTCAGCGATCGCGCGTTGTTCTCGTACAAGTGCACCGACTTTTACGCTGCCCAAAGCGAAGTGGGCATCGCATGGAACGACCCCGACATCGGGATCGCGTGGCCGATCGAGGCTCCCCAGCTCTCCGCCAAAGACGCGCAAAACCCCCCGCTTGCCGAGATCGCCGCCGAACGGTTGCCTCGCCATGGCTGATTTCTTGCTGATCGGAGCCGACGGGATGCTCGGTCGGTGCTGGCAGGAGCTCTTGACGGCTCGGGGTCTCGATCACACGGCAACGACGATCGACGACTTCGATCTGACCGATCCGGATGCCATCACACGGTTCGTTCGCCCGGGGGTCCAGTGGGTCGTAAACTGCGCCGCGTACACGCTGGTCGACGCCGCCGAAGAGCACGAGGCGCTTGCAAACGAAGTCAACGGCCGCGCCGTCGGGCGGCTGGCCGAGCGCTGCAAAGAGGTCGGGGCTTCGCTCCTCCACTACAGCACGGACTACGTCTTCGATGGCCTTGCCAGCGATCCCTACCCGGTCGATCACGTTCGAAGCCCCGTCAATGCATACGGGCGCAGCAAGGCTTTGGGCGAAGAGCTGCTCGAGAAGTCGGGCGTCGAGCATCTTCTGGTCCGAAGCAGTTGGCTCTACGCTCCTTGGGGTAAGAATTTCGTGCTGACCATCGGCGATCTCGCTCGAGCTCGCGAAGAGCTGCGCGTAGTCGACGATCAGCGAGGCCGCCCGACCGACAGCCGAAAGCTCGCCGAGGTCAGCCTCGGGTTGGCAGAGCGCGATCAACGCGGGACTTTTCACGTGACGGATGGGGGCGAATGCTCGTGGTTCGGCCTCGCGAAGCACGTCGCCGCGCTGACGAATCCGCGCTGCCGGGTCGAGCCCTGCACCAGCGAAGAGTTCCCCCGCCCGGCGCCACGCCCTGCCTATAGCGTGCTCGACCTCTCCAAGACCGAAGCCGTGATGGGGCCGATGGCGCCATGGCGCGACCGCGTCACCGATGCCCTCGCTGCAGCCGGCTACTCCAGCAAATAGACTTGCGTCGGAGGCAGTCCGAGGCTCGGAGCGATCTCGGTCGAGCCGAGCGGGACGAGCTCGCCGTCATCGAGAGCCAGCTCGACGACGGCGCTCACGGCAGCATCCGGCACGAACAGGATCTGGCGTTCGGCATCGAATGCGCTCCGCCCGATGACGAACGAGCCGGTAGATTCGTAGACCAAGCGCTGCACGCCCGTCGACAAATCGATTTCGTACATCGCGTCGACCCTCGTTTCGAAATCTCCACTGGCCACACCGAGGACTCGACGCTCGTCGATCGGAACGACGCCGCTGACGGCAACGGCGGCGTCGGGATGGTCCGCCGCGCGCCAGACGTGCTCGATCTGTGCTTCGGGCCCCGAGACGTCGAGCAGCGCGATCCCGGCGCTCGCGCGGATCTGGGCTTCGTCCCCGAAAGGGTTCGAAAATCCCGCGCAGGCGACGACGGCCTTGGCCGGCGCGCCCGGCACTTCATGGACGTTGCCGCAGCTCGCGAGGCCGGCGATCTCGATGCCCTCGACCGATTCATCCTCGAGATCCACCAGGGCGACCATCCCCGGTCCGGCCACGTCGAAGCTCGCGCTAATCCGGTCGAGGCCCACGACGATGCGCGAGCCGATCAGGAGGCCTCGGCTCGGCCGCGCGAAGACCTCGACCTCCGACGCGTCTCCCTCGACCGCGACGCGCATGTCGAGCGATGACAGATCGATCCGAGCTCCGGTCGCGATCATGTCGGTGGGATCGATCTCGAACAGGTCATTGCCTCGGTTCTCGGGACGCGCATCGGGATCGAGGTTCGGCTCGTAGCGAGGCACCCAGGCGCTCTCTTCGTCGACGAACACCAGGTCTTGTGGGTTGGAGGAGAAACCACCTTCGCCGACCTCTCCGTGCGTCCGCACCTGCCCGTCGAGGTTGCCGCTCGGAACGAAGAACCGTGTGACGACGTCGGTGAAGAATCGATCGATCACGGCGAGCGTGCCGTCGCCCGCTTGACGCGTAGGCAGCACCACGTCGCCCGAAAGCGTGGCGACGAGGCCGGGATAGGTCGTGCCGGAGCTCACCCAGCTCTCGTCGAGAATGGCGAAGTCCTCGTCGAGCACCGCGATCGAGGAGCTCGTGAAATCGCTACTGACGACCGCATAGCGCGGCACGGATGGCAGAGGCGCCAGCGCCGGGGTGCCAGCTTCACCGCCCTGGCCGCCGTGCCCTCCCGTGCCCGTGCCCGCGCCGTCGTCGCCGCAGCCCGAGCCGCCGATCAAAACCGCCGTCGCGACGACCCATGTGAATACCCGTTTCATCTTCTACCTCCCGCCGCGGCTGGGAGGGTTGGAAACGGGGCACGTTCGCGTCCGGCCCCTCAACCTACCCGCCATCCCCGAGGCGATTCGAGTGGGCTTGCGGGGTAGGTCTCCGGGCTCGTGACCCCAGGCCCTGCCGCCTTCCCGGGCGAGCACCCAGTGGCATCGTGGCAGCGCATTCAGTCACATACCGTGGCGGGTCCGCGCCGGCCTCTCACCGGCTTCCCTGTTCGATCGACGGTTTTCTCCCCGTCTCTCTATCTCCGACACCCTCGAGCGAGGGGCCATCGACCACGCAAGGCTTCCGAAGCTACCCCCCGGGTTGGGGAAGTCAAGCTACCACGCGTGACGATAGGTGAGCCGCCCGGTGTAACGTCGGCCCGGCAATGGAAATCCGAGGAGGTCCTGTCCGCGCGCGTCGAGTAGATCGTCGACGCGAAAGCTGAGACCGAGACGCGTCTCGAAGAGGTCGACGCCCATGCCGACGGCGAGCACGGTCCGCGCGGGAAGCACGACCAAATTCGCGGGATCGCTGAAGCTCTGGCCTACGTACGCAACTTGAAAGAAGCCCATGATGTCCGACACGTGCGCCGACAGCGGACCCGAGTGAGCCTCCGGTTGTGCGAATGCAACCCATTGGGGTTGACCTGGCAACTGCCGCTCCCGCTCTTCGTCGTCGGCCCTCGTCCACGTCGTCTCGCCCTGGAGCACGAAATGCTCACCGAGCGTGCCTCGGACCTCGATCTCGACTCCCCGAATCCGCGCCGAGCCGATGTTCTCGAAGATGATCGTCCCCTGGGGGAGCGGCCTCGGACGGATGGCGTCGTCCAGATGCGTGTAGAAGGCGCCCGCGGATGCATAGCCGCTGACGATGCCGGCCCGGCCCCGAGCCGTGACCGCCCCGTCGTAGGACATCGATCGCTCCGGAATCAACTGGGGGTTCGACACCACGGTCGCACGGTTGCCGAAGAGCTGCAGGAGGGACGGCAGCTTGTATCCGCTGCTGACCGAGCCCCGAATCGAAAGCCATTCGAGCGGGGCGATCGCACCGGCAACCCGGTAGGTCGGGAGGAAATCCGAGGCGCGACTCGGGTCTTCGGTGACTGAGCTCGGATCTCGGATCGAAGCCCGCGTCCATGCGAGCCGCACGCTCGGACGAAGCTCCATCGAGACGCGCCCGGCCTGTCCGAAGAACCGGGTCTCGACCGTACCCGCGACGGAAACGCGATCGGCAGGGCTCAACGCGATCGCCGCCGACTCGTCGCTCGGATCGAAGGCCTGATGGCGGGCCGAGGCGATCGACGTGATCTCGAGCCACGGGGTCGCCAGAACCGAGGCCGCCACCCGTCCCAACACGGCGCGCGTGCGATCATCGGTCTCGCGAGGTCCTCCATTTCCGATTTCGCCGAGCTCGTCGTCGAAACGGTTGCGCGCGTAGTCGTAATTCGCCGCGACTTGGAGCCTGTATGGGTGTGCGCCCTCTTCTTCCAGCTCCCAAGACGCGGTGCCGATCAGACGCGTCGTCCTCGTTCTCGCCTCGGTCGCGGGATTCGAGCCAGGTCCCGGCTCGCCGCGCTCGCGGCCGAGACCGAGAAACACCAGGTCGAGGCGACTGTTGTCGCTCGTTTGGGCCACCATGTTCGCGAAGCCGAAACCTTCGAGAAAGTCGGCATTCTGCCGCGTGCGCTCGACGTCGTCGCTCGGATCGAACCGGGTGCCGTTGTCGTCGAGGTAAGGATAGTCGTTCCGGGAGCCGGCGGCCCCTGCCGTTCCGAACAGCTCGACCTTCTTCGTCGAGGCCGCACCGAATAGATTGGCGCGCCAAGTGCCGAAGCTGCCGGCCGTCGCACGGCCCCCCACCTCGTTCCGGTCGTATCGGCGAGGAAGCAGCCGCAGAACACCGCCGACGGCCCCGTCATTGAGCCAGGCGGGCGCGCCCCCACGATAAACTTCGAAGCCATCCAATGCCTCGAGCGGCACGAGGCTCAAGTCGAACGGTCCGGTATCGGGGCTGCTGATCGGCACGTCGCCGAGCATCACGTTGATCTGGTCGCAGCTCACGCCTCGCAGACGCAGGCAAAACGGAGTCCCCGGTCCTCCCAAGACCACTACCCGCGTGCCGGCGGATTCGAGCAGCAGCTGTTCGGTCGTCTGGGCGACCAGACGATCGCGGATGAGAACCTCGCTTCCCGCCGCGGTCGGATCGAGCGGGTTCGTAGCCGGAATCGGCCGCTCCACCTGCGCCGTTTCTCCGAACTGAGCCGCGGCCGAAGTCGTGATGACACACGAAACGAGAGCGCACGTCGCGAGGAATCGGCGTCCTGCTTGCTGCGGACGTTTCCCGACTCGTTCCTGCCCGTGGTGCTCCAACGCTGCGGCCCCTGGCGTTGGGAACGGCCGTTCGAGCGGAAGAGGAATTCCGACGCGCGACTCTCACCATCCCCGAGGTGATCGACACTGTTCGCAGGTTTCCGGGCTCGTGACCGCAGGCTCTGCCACCTTCCCAGGCTCGTCGCCCAGTGGTTTCACGACAGCGCATTGAGTCACATACCGTGGCGGGTCCGCGCCGGCCTCTCACCGACTTCCCTACTTGCGCCGACGATGACCGATCACCGCGGGCTGGTCAATGCTGCCGAGCCCCGCATCGATCCACTCGCACCGGCATGGTAAGGACGCGCGATGCGGCTCTATCTGCTGCTGTTTTTGCTCCTGTTGTTCGCGGGGATCCTGGCCGTGCTGGTCGGGTCGGGAGACCTGACCGATCCCGAGCTGCGCGACACCTTTCTGAAGCTCCGAGGCTATCGGCTCGCGGCTGCGTTCCTGGCTGGCGCTGCGTTGGCCGTCGGCGGCGTGGTGGTGCAAGGCTTGTTCCGGAATCCACTCGCGAGCCCGTCAGTGCTCGGAACGACTGCGGGAGCGAGCTTCGGTGGCCAGATCGCGCTCTTTTCGTTTGGCCTGGCCGGCTTCGGCGAAGGACTCGTCCCGCCCGAAATGGTCGTCCCCGTGGGCTGTTTTCTGGGAGCGCTCGGAGCGCTGGCGGTGCTGCTGTTCTTCGTTCGAGTCACGCAGGATCTTCTGGCCCTGCTCCTCACGGGATTCGTCTTGAGCGCGCTTTTCCTGAGCTCGAGCGGCTTGCTGACCAGCATCGCCCAAGAAACCTGGGAGCTCGGCAGGGCAATCGTCTCGTTCTCGCTCGGTTCAGTCAGCGGGACGGGACCGCGTCAGCTCGCTTTCGCGCTACCCCTGGTCGTCGCGGCGCTGGTCGCATGTTGGTTCTGGGGACGTCCGTTGGATCTCTTGCTGAGCGGCGAAGAAGAAGCCCTGTCGATGGGTGCGAACGTGGACTCGGTCCGATGGTGGTCCGCGGTTTGGGTGAGCGTCCTCGTCGCGAGCGCAGTCTCGGTGGGAGGCAACGTGGGTTTCGTGGGCCTGGTCGTCCCGCACATGCTCCGTCCGTTCGCCGGTACCAAGCACCAAAGACTCATTCCTGCGGCAGCGTTGGGCGGCGGGATCTTTCTCGTGGCCTGCGACGTGCTGGCGCGATTGATCCCTTCGCGGAGCGAGATCCCTCTCGGCGTGGTGACCGGATTGATTGGGGCACCGCTCTTCCTGTTGTTGTTGCTCAAGTTGCGGCGCGAGCATGCCTATGCATGAGGTCGCCACGCAGATGAATCTTCACGCCCGAGGAATCCAGGTAACCCTCGACGGGCGGCACGTCTTGCAGGACGTCGGGCTCGACGCGGAACCTGGCGAGGTGCTCGCTCTCTTGGGTCCGAACGGCGCCGGCAAGAGCACCCTGCTCAAGGCCATTGCAGGGCTCTTGCCGTACCGGGGAACGATCGAGATCGACGGGGTCGAAGTCGCATCGATCACGCCGAAAGCGCGGGCCAAACGCATCGCCTACGTGCCGCAGAGAAGCCTTCTCCGTTCAGCGCTTTCCGTCGCGGAGGTCGTCGCGCTCGGCCGCTACGTTCACGGGACTGGATTCGGCGGCATGTCGAAGGCAGACCGAGAAGCGGTCGACATGGCGCTCGCGATTGCACATGCCGACGAGCTTCGCGAGCGCCTGTTCACCCATCTTTCCGTCGGTGAGCAACAACGAGTCTTGCTTGCACGAGCGCTCGCCTCGGAGGCGCCGATCCTCTTGATGGATGAGCCGACGGCGGCGCTCGACGTGGGTGAAGGCCTCTCCGTGCTTCGTTTGATCCGTACGCTCGCCGCGCGAAACCACACCATCGTCGTCGTGCTTCACGACCTCGCCGACGCTCGGAGCACGACCGACCAGGCCTTGCTCCTCAAGGAAGGCCGTGTCGTCGAACGTGGCCGAACCGAGGACGTCATCGCTCCCGATCCGATCCGCGCCGTCTACGGCGTGAAGCTCGTCGAGAATGCGCGAATTGGCTTCGAACCCGACACGGGACGGACCGACTGACATGCGCGGGGTTTTCGCTCTCAACGCGATTCTTCTGGCGACCGGGCTGCTCGCGAGCGTCTCCCTGACTGCCGCGCTGTCCGGTAGCGAGCAGACCAAACGAGCGCTCGGGTCGAATGCGGTCGAAGACGCCACGGGCACGCGCATTCCGGTTCGAAGCTACGCTCGAATCGCCAGCACCAGCACCGTCGCAGACCAAGTGCTGGTCGAGCTGGTCGAGCCAGGCCGGCTGTTGGCCGTGAGCAAGCACACGTTGCGGTCGCAGATTTCGCCCGAGTACGACGACAAAATCGGCGTCGAGCGTCCCCGCGACATCGAGACCCTCATCGAGCTGCGGCCCGACATCGTGTTCGTCAACGACTTCGTCGATCGGCGTCACGTCGAACGACTCGAAGACGCAGGTCTCACCGTGTTCGATCTGGGTGCGATGCGGGGAAGGCAAACCCTCGTACCGAACGTTCGCCGAATCGCGGCAGTTCTCGGAGTCTCCGGACGAGGTGAGCAGCTCGTGCGTCGTCTCGAGAGCGAGCTCGATGGCATTGCCACCGGGGTTCGCGACGAGGAACGGCAGCGTGCCCTCTACGTCGGCATTCACGGCGATCGACTCTATGGAGGAACGGCAGGAACCAGCTTTCACGACGTCCTTTCGGCGGCAGGTCTCGTCGACGTCGCTGCCGAGGCTGGCTACGAGGGCTGGCCCGCGTACACGAGCGAGCAGCTCCTAAGCCTCGATCCTCCGTGGATAATCACCAATCCCGGCACCGAGGACATGTTGTGCGGGCATCCAGGCCTGAGCGCGCTCTCGGCTTGTCGAAACGAACAGGTCCGCAGCGTCGAAACGAGCCTGCTGACCGATCCCGGCTTGCGCATGGTGGAGGCGGCGCGCGCCGTCCACGCCGAGGTCTACGGCGAAGATCGTTAGTCGAGGAGCGCCTGGAGCAGCTCGTCGTACTTCTCGGTGCGCGTGAACTGGGGAAACTCTGCGGCCACGTTGTCCGGGCAACGGAACAAGATGCCGCGATCGGCTTCGGAAAGCATCGTCGTGTCGTTGTAGCTGTCGCCAGCCGCGTGGACACGAAAACCGATGCCCTGAAGGGCGGCTACCGCCTTTCGTTTCCCATCCGGAACTCGAAGCTCGTAGTCGACCACGCGATCATCGCCATCGATCACCAGTTGGTGGCAGAACAACGTAGGCTGGCCGAGCTGTCTCATGAACGGAGCCGCAAACTGATAGAACGTGTCGCTCAAGATGACGAGCTGGGAACGATCGCGCAGCTCGTCGAGGAACTCCCGTGCGCCCGGTAGCGGCTCCATCTTTCCAATCACGTCTTGGATGTCCGACAGCTTGAATCCGTGGTCGCTCAGAATCTCCAAGCGGCCTCGCATGAGCACGTCGTAATCGGGCTCGTCCCGGGTGGTGCGCCGCAACGCATCGATACCGGTCGCTTCGGCAAATGCAATCCAGACCTCGGGGATGAGAACGCCCTCGAGATCGAGGCACACGATCAACGGAGACATGGCTCGCTCTCGTACCCGATTTTGGCGTCGAGGCAACTCGCGTGGTGGACCCGAGCCGCTATAGTGCGGCGCGGTGACGCGTTCCGTCCTGACACTCGTTCTTGCGCTCGCTCTCGCGTCACTCGCTGTGTGGGTCGCCAGAGGTCTTCGCATCGATACGGGACTCGAAGCGCTTCTCCCGGCCGATTCGGTATCGGTCCTCTCGATCGAAGAGACACGCGACAAGCTCGGCCTGGAGGAACCGCTGACGGTGTTGGTTGCGTCGGACGATCCGGCACGCAACCGAGCGCTGACCCGAGAGCTCGCCGACTCCTTCGAGCGCTGGCCCGAAACGGTGTGGGTCATGACCAGCTATGGTCTCGACGATCTCGCCGAACGCGCCCTCTATTACGTCGACGCCGAAACGCTTCGAGAGTGGAGTGAGCTCGCGGAGGAAGCGCTCGATTGGGAGGTGTGCAAGGCGTCCCCGTTGTGCGTGACCATAGCCGATCCACCGGAGCTTCCCGACAGCGGGGAAGTTCGGAGGGCGGTCGATCGCTCCCCCGCCGGAGAGGTTCTTCACGAGCTCACCGGTCAATCGGCGCAACGCGGCGATACGCGCGAACCGGACGAAGGTGCGCGCGCGCTCTGCAACGAGGACGGAACGGTCTGTGCCGTGCAAGTCATGCTCCGAGGCTCGCCGGGAAATCTATCCTTCGCTCGCAGGATCAAAGATCGCGTGGAGTCGATCGCGAAGCCGATGGCGCAGTCCCAGCCGGCCGAGACTCGGATCGAGGTGATCGGCCGCTATCGGGTCGCTCCGATCGAGCACGCGATCATCGTCGACGACCTTCGCCTGGTCTCGATCCTCGCCGCCGTGGGCGCGCTGCTGGTCGTCTTGATCTTCTTCCGCGATCTGACCGCGGTCGTGCAGCTCATGGTGCCCATGTCGAGTGGGCTCGCCGTGGCGGTCGGGCTGATCGCGCTCGTCGATGCGGAGATCAACATCATCAGCGCCTCGGCGCTGGCCATCCTCGCAGGGATGGCGATCGACTTCGGCATCCATCTCTTGATGCACTATCAGTCTGCGCGTGCCGAAGGGCTGAGCCCCGCTTCCTCCGCGCGGGCGAGCGTGCGGGAGCTCTGGGTCTCGTTGCTGGTTGCGGGGCTGACCACGGCCGCCGGTTTTGGAGCTCTGTCCATGACCGACTTCCAGGGCTTTTCTCAAATGGGATGGATGGCTTCGCTCGGAATCATCGTCACCCTTCTGTGGACCCTCGCCCTCTTTCCGAGCGTGGTGCGCGTGCTGCCGGGCCGCGTAAAGGCGACTCGGCGCCCGGAGGCCAGGGACTTGAGCGCACGTGGGCTGGCCATCGTCGGGCTCGCCGCGGGACTGCTCGCAATTCCGGTCGCGATGCAGGTCGGCTTCGAGTCGAACCTGAACGAGCTTCAACCCCCGAGCGTCGCGCACGGCTTGGATGCATCGATGATGCGAGCGCGTGGGAACATCAACGCGGTCTACGTGAGCGAGTCCGCCGAGGCGGTCGACGCTGCGCTCGAGGACGACCTCATGAACGAAGACGCTCTTCGAACCCTCGGCGTTCGCCCCGTCGTCGTCTCGGCTCAGGTGATCTTCCCTCGGGACGCGGACGAAAAGACGCGCATCTTGGAGGACCTTCGCGCGACCTTGGCGCGGGCGCGACAAAAGGCGACGGAGCGTGAAGACGCGTCGCTGATCGCCGATCTCGACGAGCTCGAGCCGTGGGTCGAGGTCGACGGGCCGCCCACTCCTCGTCATCTTCCGCCGTGGCTCGCTGCAACCTTGATTCGAAAAGACGGCTCGGTCGGAAAGAGCGGCATCATCTACGTCCCTCTTCGTGGCTCCAACGCCGAAGCCATGGAGCGCATGGCTATCTGGCTCCACGAGCTCCGCGATGCCCACCCGGACGTCACGTTCGCCTCGGCCGCGGCGCTCTTGGGCGAGGTCACCCCCGCTCTGATGGCCGACTCGCCTTGGATCGTCGCATTGGTCTTCGTCGGTCTCATCGTGGCGACGGCGGTGGCGAGCCGGTCATGGACCGTGACGCGCGACGTATTCCTGGCCACCGCGCTGAGCGCCATCCTTTTCGCCGCTGCGCTCCGAGCCCTCGGAATCGAGCTTCATCTGTATAATTTGCTCGCCGTTCCCGTGGTGATCGGGCTCGCCGTCGACGGCGCGGTTCACGTCCGCTGGGCCTACGATTCGGGCAGCGCTCGCGAACGGCATGCGACGCACGAGGCGGTCGCCGCGTCGACGCTGACCTCGATGGTGGGCTTCGGAGCCCTGTTGACGGCGGACAGCCCGGGGCTTCGGTCGCTCGGTGAGGTCGGCGTTCTCGGGCTCGGCATCTCGCTGTTCGTGAACTTGCTTTGGCTGCGGGCGTGGTTGCCTCCCCAAGGGGCGCGGCGTCCGCAGCAAGGGATCCATGCTAGGGGATCGGGATGATTTCGATCATCGTTCCGACGTACCAGGAAGCGCCCAACCTTCCGCTTCTGGTCGAGGCCGTCGAAAGCGCCCTCGCGGATCGAGACGAGCCCTTCGAGATCGTGTTCGTCGACGACGACTCGCGCGACGGAACGGAAGCGATCTGTGCCGAGCTCGCACAAAGGCATCCGGTGCGCTTGGTCGTGCGGAAGGGGACGCGCGGCCTAGCCACGGCGGTGATCCGGGGAATCGAAGCCTCCTCGGGTGACGTTCTCGTGGTCATGGACGCCGATCTCTCGCATCCGGCAGATGCGATCCCGGCGATGGTCGAACGCCTGACGAGTGGACGAAGCGACTTCGTGCTTGGATCCCGCTACGTCGAAGGAGGCTCGATTCACGGACAGTGGACGCCCTTTCGCAAGCTGAACTCCTGGGTCCCTTCGCTGCTCACCAAGCCGCTGTGCCCCTTGCGTGATCCGATGAGCGGGTTCTTCGCGTTCCGCCGCGCCGACTTACCCGATACCAGCCTGCTCCGCCCGATTGGCTACAAGATCGCTCTCGAGATTTTCGTCAAGGGCAACTTCGAAAAGCCGGTCGAGCTACCGATTCACTTCGCCGAACGCCGGTTCGGACGCAGCAAGCTTTCATTGAAGGAACAGCTCAACTTCATCCGGCACTTGGGGAGGCTGTACACATACGAAATCGGTTTCGGTCGACGTCCCGATCGATGATCGACGCACAATGTGCGCGGGCGCAATGGATGCGTCTGCCCAAATGAGTCTCGAATTCGCTCAATTTCGGGGCTCAAATCGCGATTTCTCAGGAATTGACGCGGCTGCGCTGTTCAGATGTGGAGTGGACTACATCACCGCCAGCTCGCACTGCGACGCGCAACCTCGCTGCGCTGCAACGATTTTCAAAAAAAAAGGGGGTAGACAGAACGTCGCGCATTTGTGCATTCTCCGCTCGACCGGGGCTCAATATCGACTCCTGGGCCCGTATCCGGTGTGCTCGTTTCGAGCAGGTGGAGGTGCGACGTGAAGTATGGATGGACCGCGATAGTCGCCATGGTTGCAGCCTTGCTGTCGGCAGGGCCGGTAGCTGCGCAATACGACAAGCGAGTGGGCGCCGAGGTCGAGAGCAAGGACGAAGCTCCGGCAGAGACGTCCGAAAAGCCGATGTCCGAGCTCGACAAGCTCAGGGCATTGGAAGAAGAGTCGCTCGACCCCGAAGAGGAGGCCGCCCGCCGAACCACCGGGGCGCGACCACCAAGCGCCACGAGCGGGACGCGGGGCGATCAGCCTGGCATGGGCACGGAGGCAGCCGAACGCGAGCGGATACGGCGAGGCCTCGGGGAAGTCGGCCAGAGCGTAGCCAGGTCCGAGAAAGAAGAAGACATCATCCCCCTCAAGGTGATCTTCCACGGGTACTACCGAACCCGGTACAACTGGATCGGCAACGCGCCGATGCCAAAGGGCAGCAACCCTGCGCCTGCGGGCGACTTCCCGATCAAGAACGCTTCGTTCGGCGAAATGCGGCTTCGTATCGACCCCGAGGTGACATACGGTCCGAACCCCGACCTCCCCATCGCGCGCTTGCGGTTCACGATCGACGGTTTCGACAACGTCGTCTGGGGTGACAACGCCCGCGTGTTCAGCTCGCCGCTCTTCGCGGTCGACCAGTCGTTCACCGACTTCTTCGCGACCGACCTCAAAGAGTCGTTGAAGCTCGAGCGTGCCTGGATCGAGTTCCTGGTACCCATCGGCCAGATTCGAGCGGGCCGCATGGAGTCGCAATGGGGCCCGGGCCTCTTGACGCACGCCGGCAACGGCCTCGCGGAGTGGGGCGAGTTCCGGCGGGGTGAGACCTTCGACCGTGTCTTGTTTGCGACCCGGCCCATCACGCTGGCCCGCGGCATCAGCAAGGGCGACACCCGGCAGACTCCGCTGATCTTCGCATTCGTGTACGACCGCATCTCGCAAGATCCGGTCGTCGATCCGTCGATCCAGTCGCCGCCGGCCGCGACCCAACCCGAGTTCCACAAGCCGTTCTTCACGATCGATCCCGATCGGTCGAGGTTTCCGCTCGCCTATCTGACCAACCTCGACCGGCGCGTGAGCGAGATCGTCGGCGTGTTGGCTTGGTTCGACGAGGAATACGGCCGTGCCGCGACCGACGAGCTGTTTGCGGGCGTGTACGTCGTCTACCGATGGCAGCGCTCGACCAACAGCCGCATCACCATTCCCGACGTGACCTGGCGCTTGAAGCACACGCTGAAAGATCGCCGCGGCCTCGCCATCACCACCGAGGGCGAGTACTACACGATTCTCGGCCACAGCGGCGCCCTGTCGTTCACCGGCGGATGTCCACCCGAGCCTTGCAACGAGGGCAAGGGCCGCATTCACAACGCGCTCGCGCGGATCGGCCTCATGCGTGAGGGCAAGTGGCAGTGGCAGCTCGAGGGCGGCTTTTCCTCGGGTGACGACGACCTTCTTTCCTTCACGGAGCGCGGCGACCCCATCCTGCGGACACGCGGCTTCAACGAGAACATCAAGGTCGGTCTCTTGATGTACCAAGTGGCCCTCCGGGCGTTGACCTACTCGGCCCTCTCGCCCCTCGGCGCCGCGGTCGAGCTCGGCGCCAACGGCAGCGTCTGGAACTCGGTCTACTTCATGCCGTCCGGGCGCGTGACCATCGTGCCTGGTCTGGAGTTCCACGCGCAGCTTCTCGTGGGCTGGGCGCACCAGTTGGATTCGCTCATCTACGGGAACTCGCGTAGCAGCTGCTCGTTCAACAGCGATTGCTTCTACGGCTGGGAGCTCGATGGCGCCTTCCGCGCCAAGATGGGCGCCCGGGACATCGTGTGGATCGACCTCGAAGCGGGTCTGATGCAGCCTGGAAAGGCCTTCACCAATGCCGGCTTCCAGGATGCGTTCCTCTGGACCACGCAGCTGCGCGCTGCCATGATTTTCTGACCGGGCATGGCCATGAGAAAGGAACCAACGATGAAACTAACCAATCTTATTTGGGTTCTGGCATTGGCTGGCGCGATGGCGGCTTGCAACAGCGGACCGCCGATCACCAACGAACCGGGCAACGGCGACGGCGGCTCGAACGGCAGCGGCGGGACCAATGGCACCGGAGGCACCGGCGGAGTCGGCGAGGGCGCGTGCACCGACGAGGCGAACGCGGCGGTCTATGCCGAGCTCACCTACGTCGACGATGCGGGCGCCACGTTCACCGGCGACGAAGCCGCGGCGGCCATCGGCAGCGACTGCATCTTCGGTACGGAAGCCTCGTCGCCGCTCCTTCCGGGGTGCGGCGCGGAGGCGAGCGCCGTGCTCACCTGCTTCCCCGCGGGCTGTCCCCAAGAAACCATCGACGCGCTCGCAGACTGCGTCGCGTCGTGCGTTCAAGACGCGACGGCCGAGGCCACAGGGACCGCGCTCTCCGACGAATGCGTGGCGTGCACGGGTGACACCGTCGCCTGCGGTGCGGCGTTTTGCACGACCGCCTGCGTGGCGGACACCAACGCCCCGCAATGCATCGATTGCCGTTGCGACAACAACTGCATCCAGGAGTTCGACGCGTGCTCGGGCCTGCCTTCGGGCGGCGAGTGCAGCTAGCTCGGGCATCGACTCACGAGCATGAAGAGGGCGTCTCCACGAAGGAGGCGCCCTTTTCGTTTAATCAGGGCAATTGGCGTCGACCAAGACCGAGGCCGAACGGCAAGGGTAGTCGTCGGCCGGCACGCCATCGCGCCAGTCGTAGACCTCTTGGCAGTCGAGCGCCGTCACGCACTGAAACCCGAGGTCCAATGCCTCTGCGCACGCTGCCGAAGTTTCG
>CAZBWQ010000085.1:0-18123 GCA_964495565.1 uncultured Sandaracinaceae bacterium
GAGCTTGGAGGTTCGAGACTCGAGAGCCGTGGGCCGGGACCCGCGGATCGTGGGCAGTCCAGCCCGTGTCGTGTTTTCAAAACCCCCGGGGGACCTGGGAGCGTTTTTACGCGAGGGGGAGGGAGCGGGTGTTTTCGAGGCGGGGACGGGTCAGGATCGGGACGTAGCGATAGGCGAAGGCGAGGAAGCCGAGACACCAAAAGGCAGCCGCCGCCGCCAGCAGGACGCGAGCGCCCGGCCCAAATGTCGCAGCCACGCGGCACATTGCAGAAATCGTAATCGAAAGATAGGCGGCGGTGAGAACCGGATGGCTGCGAAGCGGACGGTTGGTGTGTCCGAGCGCGGCTCGGCTCGCCACCGCGACGATCATCGTCGCAATCGCACCGCCGGTCAGCGCATGGATGCCTGCGCTTCGCGGAACGAGCTCCGCGTGAGCGAGCCCCAAGAGCAAGAAGCCGATGGGAAGCCATGCAAAGGCGAGGTGCAGCACCCACACGAGAGGCTCCTGCATCGCCCGAAAGCCACGCCATCGGACGAGCCGAAATCCGAGCATGGCGCTCGCGACGATCCCGAGCGCCATGAGCCCGAGCGACCTCGATGAGACGATCAGATCGAGCACGGCAAAGGCGATCATCAGGGCCGTGGTCAGCAAGTCCCATCGGTCGAACGAGGGCGGCAGCCGCGGGTCCGCGGTCGGCCTCGCATGCATCTTCAGCCAGTTTCGCGTGAATGCCGGAACGATTCTTCCGGCGATCAGATTGATGAGAAGAATCAAGGACCAAACCGCCGCCATCAACGCCGACGCAGCCAATGCTGGCTTCTTCGCCACGGCCACGAAAAATCCGGCATTGGTGAGTGGGAGAAGGGCGAGGAGCACGGCCACCTTGTAGTTGCGCGTGTTTCGCACGACCGTGACCTCGCGCGCGAGCAGAACGAAGAGGAGAACGCCGTACGCGAGGTCTGCGGTCATGGCCGCAGCACGCAGATTCGGAGAAGCAAAGGCGAAGAGCACGCGCGCGATCAACCAGAGGCTGCTCAGCGCAATCAAGGGAAGACCCGCAACGGGTGGGCGCTGCGTCCACGTCGCCACGGCGGTCAGTGCGAAGCCTCCGACCGCAGCGCCCGCAAACCCGTGGATCATCTCGTGGGCGTGCCACCAACTCGGCGTCCCGAGGCCCGTGGGCATCGGGACCGAGCCCATCCAAGCCGCAGTCCAATAGGGAACCACCAGGACCGCATGGATGGTCGCCAACAAGAAGAGAGGGCGAAATGCGTAACTGAAGAGCACGGTCATGGCGCTTCCCAGCATCTACGAGCGATCGGCGTTCGGCTCAAACCGAGGCTCCGCGCCAACGCGCCCTGTTTCATCAGCCGTTCTTCGGGAGCGTCACCGTGAACACGGTGCGCCCGCGGCTCGAGTCGACCTCGATGCGGCCGCCGTGCTCGGTCACGATACGATGTGTGATCGCGAGCCCGAGCCCCGTGCCTCCCCGCTTGCGGGTGTAGTACGGCTCGAAGATCGACTGGGTCTCACTCGGTGGGATGCCGCTGCCGTTGTCCTGCACCTGCAATAGCACCGTCAGCGCCCGTTCCTCGAGGCTCAGCTCGACGACGCCGCCTCCGGTAGGATGCGCTTCGGCTGCAGCGTCTCGCGCGTTCTGGAGAAGATTGTGCAGCACTTGCGTGATTTGGTCCGGGTCGACCCACGCCTCGACGGGCCCTTTCGGCAGCTCGGCGCGCACCGGGACCTCTCCTTCGGCATGGAGCGACGCCGCCTGCTTGAGCACGTCCACCAGGTCGGTTTGGCAGCGGCGCGGGGGCGGGAGCCTGGCGAAGCGGCTGAACTCGTCCACGATGCTCCGAAGTCGGTCGACCTCGTGCAAGATCGTCGTGGTGGATTCGTCGAACAAGGCGTCGAAGTGTTCGTGGGATCGTTCGTGCGCTTTTCGCAGGGTCTCGATCGAAAGGCGGATGGGGGAGAGCGGGTTCTTCAGCTCGTGCGCCAAGCTCCTCGCGATCTCTTGCCACGCGGCCACGCGCTCGGTCTGACGCAGCTGCTCACGAGCTTTTCTCAGGTCCCGGGTCATCTGATTGAAAGCCGTGGCCGTCGCAGGGAATGCGCCGCTGCGGTCGTCGCGCAGGGTCGTGTCGAAGTCTCCACGGCCGACTCGCGATGCCGCCTGGGTCAGCTCCTCCACCGAAGATCGGAGCCAGCGATTGAGGTAGCCGCCAAACAACAGCGCGAGCCCCAGGGCCAAGACGCCTACCGAGCCGAAGAACAGCAGCAGCGGCGGACCGCGCCGGTCGGTGCGAGGCCTCCATACGAGCGCGGCCTGGTGCACGCCTTGGGCGTCCGTCAGCTCGGTGACGACGGGATCCCCCGGTTTCGGATCGCCGACCATCAGTAGCTGATCCGGGTCCAGGCTCCGAAGTCGGGAGACGCGGTGGCCGCCGATGACCGTGACCCGAGAGCCTCCGCGCTCGATGGTGCAAGACCGCACCAGCAGCTTCTGGTGCTCCAGATCGCCGAGCGTCACCAGAAAGGCATCGTCTCCGGCTTGCCTGGCCTGTTCGGTGAGATTCGCCCCATAACGCCCGAGGACCTGCCGCTCATGGCCGGTCGCGAGGACCTCCCCGCTCATGGAGTCCAAAACCCAGAGCGCCTGCAGCCCGGCCGCTTCCATTGCTCCGTGGAACAAGCGGTCGTAGTCGAGGTCGGATCGCACGTTCGTCGCTCGCTCTTCGAGCAATCGATCGACCACGAGATCGTCTCGGCAGAAGCGCTCCACGGCGACTTTGCGTTGCTCGTCGAGCTCCTGCAGCCGGACGCGTGCGAGCATCGCTTGCTCCGACGCCTGGTCCTGGCCCCAGTGCGACACCAGCAGCCAAACCGCGGCCGTCAGCACCACCGGCAAGGTTCCGACCACGGCGAAAAGCAGAACGACTCGCGTCGCCAACCGACTCATGGGGGGGCCACGCCGCCGAGCACCCGGTCCTCGCGCGAGGGCTTCGCTGTCGTGGGCTCTTCCTCGTCGAACTGCTCGATGAGAAACATGTTCGGATCCGCGACGTCCGGCGGGCGTGCGACCTCGACCGGCGCCGTTCCGAGCAAAAAGACTTCTTCGACGGCATCGTCCTGCCCGTCGTACGCGAGCAGCCCGGAAGTGGGGTCGATCCGAACCGTGATCAGCCCACTCGGCATCGCGAAGTCGGTTTCCTTCGGCGTGTGATCCGCTGCGCTCATGACGTCGATCCAGATGGGCAGCGCGGTTCGCGTGCCGGTTTCCCTCCGGCCGAGCGACCGCTGATCGTCGAAGCCGACCCACACGCCGGCGACGACGGAGGGGGAGTAGCCGATGAACCACGCGTCGCGTGCGTCGTTGCTGGTGCCCGTCTTTCCGGCCACGGGGCGTTCGAGACGTTGTGCCGGGGTGCCTGTGCCTTCCCGGACGACGCTTCGAAGCATGCTGGTGATCACGTAGGCCTCGGCCGGGGTCATCACGTCGCGGGCGGGCTCTCTGGGCTCGAGGGGCACGGAGGACCCGTCTGGCGCTTTGATTCGCGTCACGAGGCGTGTGGGCTCCCAACGCCCTCCGGCGGCAAACGTCGCGTACGCATTGGTGAGCTCGATCGGTTTCACGCCGCTGGCTCCGAGCGCCAGGGCCATGTCTTCTTCGAGCTTGGTCGTGATGCCGTCGAGGCGCGCGAACTCGGCGATTTCGTGGATGCCGACGTCCTCCGCGACCCGGATCGCCACCATGTTGATCGACCGCGCGAGCGCTTGCCGAAGCCGGACCGTACCCTGGTAGTTCCACTCCTCGTAGTTCTGAGGCTTCCACTCGTCGTAGACGGCGGGCGCATCCACCACGAGGGAGGCCGGCGTGAATTGCCGAGACTGAATCGCCCTCGCGTAGACGATCGTCTTGAAGGTGCTGCCCGGCTGCCGAACGGCTTGCGTAGCGCGATTGAAGCCGCTTTTCGCAGCGTAGCCTCCCACCAACACCAGCACGTCGCGAGAGCGTGGCTCGATGACGACGACCGAACCCTCCGGGCCACGCTCCATCCGGGCGACTGCCGGATCTTCGTCGCTTCCCATGTGGACGATCGAGACCGGCAAGAGGTCCCCTTTCTTCGTGAGCTTCGATGCCGGCAGATTCGATGGATTGTACCGAGCGAGGTCGCGCATCCGCAGGACGCCGGGATGGCCCGCCACGTCGAGTCGGATTTGCTTGGCTGCGTCGTCGGTGCCCACCACTTGGGCCAGATAGGTGCGGCCCATCCGCAACGAACGCACGGCCGCGGATGGCTTGGGTCCGCGGCGCTTGCCCGCTCGGCGAATCGGGCCGCGATAGCCCTGCCTCGCATCGATGGCGCGCAACCCACGCTGGAGCGCCTCGCGCGCTTGCTTCTGCAGCGACAGGTCGATGGTCGTGTAGACCTCGTAGCCGCCCGCGCTCAGGGCTTCGTCGCCCGCGGCGGCGCGAAGCTCACTGCGCGCGATGGTGAGCACCTCCGGCGCATCGCTCGAGCCTTCGGCCAGCTCGATGGGCTCGACGTCTTCGGTGCGGGCGGCCTCGATCGCTTCGAGGCTCAAGTCGGGCCAATAGACGTCGCGTTTGGCTTCGAGCTGCGACAACACGTAGAGTTGGCGGCGCTTGGCGGCCTCGGGATGGCGGCGCGGAGAGAGCCGCGCCGGAGCCTGCGGGATGCCCGCGAGCAGCGCCGATTCGGCCAGATCGAGCTCTCTGGCGTCTTTGGCGAAGTAATAGCGCGCCGCTTCCTGGATCCCATAGCGCCCGTGGCCGAAGTTCACGTTGTTCAGGTAGAGGTGCAGGATCTCGTCTTTGGAAAGCTCGTTCTCGAGCCGCCGGGCGAGGATCAGCTCCCGCAGCTTGCGCGAAATGGTGCGCTCCGGAGTGAGGAGCATCAGCTTCACGACCTGCTGCGTGATGGTGCTACCGCCCTGTGCGGCACGGCCTTCGAGGATGTCCCGCACCACCGCACGCATGATGCCGGCGTAGTCGAGCCCCTCGTGCTCGTAGAAATCGGCATCTTCGGCCGCCAGGACCGAAAGAACGACGTTGCGGGGGACCTCGGACATCGGAATCACGGTCCGGCGCTCGGTGAAGATCTCCCCGATCACGTCCCCGTGACGGTCGTAGACCCGGGTGGTTTGAGGGGGCCTGTAGTCGCGGAGCGTGCTGACCGAAGGCAAGTCCCGGGCGAAATAGGCATACGTCCCCACCGCGAGCAGGGCGCCGAGGACCAGGGCTGCGCCGAGGAGCTTGGGCCAAAGCGACGGGCGCGCCTTCGACTTGCCTTTACGCCTCGCGCCCCCGCGCTTTTTCTTCTTTTGGGTCTTCTTCCCTGCCATTGCTCGATTGCCCCCTCAGAATCCCCCTTTGGGCGGCTTTCCCCTAATTCATGACACGCCGCGTAGACTAATCATTCCCGAGGGCCTGCGCGATCACCCCCTCGGCATTCTTGACGGAATTCATGAGGAATCGAGCCTTCAGCGCGCGACGGCGTTCCGGCTCGAGAGGGGTCCGACCCTCTCTCGTCAGGGTTTCGATGGTGATGGCCGCGGCGACCGAGACGTTGAGGCTTTCGACGAAGCCGCGCATGGGGATCGAAAACGTCCCGTTCGCAGCGGCCCGCATCGCCGGGGAGGCACCACGATGCTCGTTGCCGAAAACCAGCGCCAGCCGCGGAACCGTGCGCAGCTCCGCCGGTGTGCGGGCTCCGCGCATCTCGGCTACGTGGATCTCGAATCCATCTCGCTCGAGGCGCCGCGCACACGCCTCGGCGTTCGAATGGCGGACCACGTCGAGCCAGCGATGGGTGCCCTTCGATACCCCCCGAGAGGCGCGAAATCCGTGCTCGCCCACGACGACGTGCACCGTCTGAATGCCAAACGCGTCGCAGCTCCGGAGCACGGCGCTCGAATTGTGAGGGTCGGCGAGACCGTCGAGCACCACGACCAAATCGTCGGTTCGACCCCGAACGACCTCGTCGATCCGCTGCAGCCGCGATGGCGTCACGACGGGCGACAGCGCACGAATGACGAGCTCGGCAGGCTGCTCCAGCGGGGGAGGGCCTTCGATCTCGATCACGTCTGGGTCGTCGGCACGCAATTAGTCTGCGTTCTTCTTCGGGTCGACGATCACTCCCACCACGAGCGTGCCGCCCTGGTACGCTTGACCGGCCACGAAGAATGGGTCGCCGGCCGACGCCACGACCTGCAACAGGGGAAGGTAGTCGGACTTGTCGGGGCGGTTGATGGCGGCTCGCACCTTGTAGCGCCCGTCGGGCATGACCCGCAGCAAGGTAAGCTTCATGCGGCGGCCGTTCGGCAGCGAAACCAGTGCGTCTTTGCCGGGCGTGAGCGTGACCTTCGGCCGGGATAGAATTTTCATCGAGCGGAACGAGTTGAACGGCGGCCGTCGGAGCGCCGTGAGCTTCTTCAGCTGCGGGTCGATCTGCCCTTGTTCTTCCTTTGCCAACACGACCAGCACCTCGGCTGGCACGTTCTTGCTGGGAGGCCGATCGGACCGGGTGAGCGAGCTGCTCTGTGCCGCGGCCAACGAGCTCGTTCCGAGGACAGAGGCCACGACCGCCAGCAACAAACGACGTCGAACGCGCTTCATGGGATCGCCACCTCTTCCTCATCGATCCAAACGACCGCGAGTGACTCCCCCGCGCCGCCTTCCACCTCGAAGATCGTACCGGTGTTGTTTCCGAAGTCCGCCTCGACGACCTCGGAGCCACGGACGGCCCCTGTCGGGCCCACCGAGCCCTCCGGCCACGAGATCACCGCAAGCGATACCGCCGCTGCAGCGGCCAAGCCCGTGGCGACCGCGGCCCAGATCCGTCGCTCGCGCCGATCTGGAACGGGGCGGAGCGGGATGACCGGCGTGGGTGGAGCGGTTTCGCGCTCTTCGGAAACCGAAGGCTCGGGCGATGCCGTGGCGATTTCGCTTTGAATCCTCGCGAAAAGCCCTTCCGAATCGAGCTGGCCGGCCCACTCGGTGGAGGCAGCCTGCATCGCCTCTCGCAGCCTCGCCCACTGCCTCAGCGCCTCGACCCCTTCCTCCGAGCCTTCGAGCTCACGTCGCACGGCGGCCTCGTCTTCGGGAGCCAATTCTCCGTCGAAGAGTCGTTGCAGCTGTTCTTCGGTCTTGGGGCTCTCCATCGTCAGTCCTCGGAAATCTCTTCTCCGGCGAGATACGGTGCAAGCGAGGCCTGCATCTTCTTTCTGGCATGGAACAGCCGGCTCATCACGGTCCCTTTGGGTACCTGCAGGGTTTCCGCCATTTCCTCGTAGCTCATTCCCTCGATTTCCCGCAGGACGAGGACCGCACGGTGATGCTCGGGTAGCTCCTGAAGGGCCGCTCCGATGGCTTCGCCCAGCTCACGCCGCAACGCGGATCTTCCCGGGTTCGAATCGGTGACGCGCGGCAAGAGCGCGCCGTCGCCAGCCACCTCGCTCCCCTCGTGCAGGGAACGCTCGTCGAAATCCAGGTTCTTGCGCCTGCTCCTTCTTCGGACGTGGTCGATCGAGACGTTCATGACGATGCGATAGAGCCAGGTGTAAAAGCTCGAGCTGCCCTCGAACTTGTGGATGTTCTTGTGAACCTTGACGAAGGCTTCTTGGACGGCGTCGAGGGCGTCTTCCTCGTTTTTGACGACGCCCATCGCCACTGCGAACGCTCTCCGATGATACTTGTCGAACAGCGCTCGGAAAGCTGCGGAATCTCCAGCTTGCACTCGTTGTACCAGATCATCGTCGGCCTCGCCGGAGGAGCCTTCAGAAACCTCCTCACTTTTGGACGCTCTGGACAGCGGTTGATTCACCCAAGATCCTCGACGTTTTCAAGGGGTTAGTCGCCGTCGCGACCCTCGTTGGTGGTCTACGCGCAAAATGGCTCGAGGGCCAGCTTTCGACTCGGTGGAGCCTTCGCGACGGGCTTTCGCCTGGTTTTCTGCGGGCGGGCAGCTACCTTCGAGCGGTGCTCGACCTGAGCTGTCTGAATTCGCCCCAGCGCCAGGCGGTCGTTCATGAGGGGGGCCCGCTGGTCGTGTTTGCGGGGGCCGGGAGCGGCAAGACCCGCGTGATCACCTTCCGGGTTGCCCAGCTGATCGCCGCCCACGGCGTGGCGCCGTGGCGAATCTTGGCCGTGACCTTCACCAACAAGGCAGCGGGCGAGATGCGGGAACGCTTGCTCGCCTTGCTCGGTCCGGAAGGCGCAGCGGTCCAGGTCGGTACCTTCCACGCGACGTGCGCCCGCTTGTTGCGCCGCCATGGCGATTTGGTCGGAATTTCCAAGGATTTCACGATTTACGACGACCAGGATCAGCTGGCGCTGCTCAAGCGTGTCTTGCGTGACCTCGGTCTCGACGAAAAGCGTTACCAGCCCAAGACGCTCGCCGGACACATCAATCGGGCCAAGCAGGAGATGCAGGGGCCCGCGGATCTCGACGCACCCGATAGCTGGTCCGAGGTGGTTCGCAGGGTGTATTCCACCTACGAGGAGCGGCTTCATCAAGCCCATGCCCTCGACTTCGGCGACTTGATCTATCGCACGGTGCGGGCGCTGGAGACGAGCGACGCCTTCCGCGATGCGGTGATCGGCCGCTTCGTTCACGTGCTGGTCGACGAGTTTCAGGACACCAACCACGCTCAGCTGCGCTTGGTCCGCTCGTTGTCCGAGGCACACAGAAACCTGTGCGTGGTCGGCGACGACGATCAGAGCATCTATCGGTGGCGAGGGGCGGACCGTCGCAACATTCTCGATTTCCGTGCTTCGTTTCCAGACGCGAGGCTGGTGAAGCTCGAGCAAAACTACCGCTCGACACGGCGAATCTTGCGTGCGGCCAATGCGGTGATCGCCCGCAACCTCGATCGGGAGCCCAAAGAGCTTTGGACCGACAACGAGGAGGGCGAGCCGATCCTGGTCGTTCGCACGGCCGACGAGCGTGACGAGGCGCGGCTGGTCTTACGCGGAATCCGCGAGCTCAGGGCGCAAGGGAGGCCGCTGTCCGACGTGGCGGTCTTTTACCGCACCCACGCACAATCGCGTGTCCTCGAAG
Organism: uncultured Sandaracinaceae bacterium; assembly: GCA_964495565.1. Lineage (GTDB taxonomy): Bacteria > Myxococcota_A > Polyangia > Polyangiales > Houyiibacteriaceae > SG8-38. Next base: position 9,091 of record CAZBWQ010000085.1, read on the forward strand.
AGGCCTTGCGAGGCGCAAACGTCGGTTATCGCATCATCGGTGGCATGCGCTTCTATGATCGGGCCGAGGTCAAAGACCTGCTCGCATACCTCCGCACGATGACCAACCCGGCCGATGACATGAGCCTGCTTCGAATCATCAACACGCCTGCACGAGGAATCGGCAAAACGACCATCTCGCGGCTCTTGGATCTCGCGGCGCAGCAGGGAATCGGCTTGTCCGAGCTGCTCGAAGAGGAGGGAACGCTCGAGACGCTCGGCAACACGGCGCGCAAACGGTTGAAGTCCTTCGCCGCGCTCCTCGCCGATTTGCGTGAGGTCGCAGCTTCGGGAACGTCGCTCGGCGAGCTGGGCGCCGAGGTCGTGCTTCGCACGGGATACGGTGAAATGCTTCGGCACGACGACACGCCCGAGGCAGACGCCCGCTTCCAAAACGTGCAGGAGCTCGTGGCGTCGATGGACGAATTCGAGCGCGAGCATGCCGGCGCTTCACTCTCCGACTTCTTGGAGAACGTGACGCTGCACACCTCGGCGGATGAACGGACCGAAGGCGATCGAGTCACCTTGATGACGGTTCACGCGGCGAAAGGACTCGAGTTTCCGATCGTGATGGTCACCGGCCTCGAGGAGCAGATGTTCCCGTTCAAGGGCATCGATCCATGGGAGGACCCAGACGAGCTCGAAGAAGAGCGACGCCTCGCATACGTCGCGTTCACCCGTGCGCAAGAGCGCCTGGTGTTGAGCTTCGCGGGGGTCCGCCGCATCTTCGGACAGCAGCGGGTCGGAATGCCTTCACGGTTTCTGATGGAGCTGCCCGTCGAGGACGTCGAATGGATTGGGACGGGCCCACCTTCGGTCTCCCGTCGACCCTCGGAAGAGCGAACCGAGGGGCGGGCCTCGACGGAGAGCTACGTGGACTACGCCGAGGGCGATCTCACGGACCTCGAGGGCCTCCGCCGCGGCATGCAGGTGCGCCATCCCAAGTTCGGGGTTGGCGAGGTTCGCGAGGTCTCCGACGGCTCTCCACCGAGGGTGTCCGTTCGGTTTCCCGGGTGGGGCACCCGAAAAATCATCGCATCGTATCTCGAGCCAGCCTAAGCGTCGGCCTTGGTGCTCGAGCTCGAGGCGGGGGCGGATGCGCCCTTTTCCTTGCTCGAACCGCTGGACGCGCTCGCGGGCTCGGTCGACTTGGGCTCGGAGCTGCTCTTGGCGCGGTTCGAAGGGCCGGAATACAGATCGGATTCCCAGCCGCCGCCCTTCAAGATGAACCCGCCTCCGCCGATCATGCGTCTCGCCTTGAGCCTCCCGCATGAAGGGCATTTCTTGATCGGCTTTTCGGTGATGCGCTGCTCACGCTCGAACTCGTGGCTGCAGCTGTCGCAGGTGTAGACGTAGGTCGGCATGGCTCGGAATTCGGCGGCAAGATAAGCAGGGCGGGGCTCCTGTCAAGCTCACTGCCCGCGCCGCTTCAGCTCCTCCAAGGCCTCTTCGAGCTCCGCCAGCTCTTCTTCTTCGTAGGGCTCCTCGGACGTGGCCACCCGGGCGCTCACCGGGGGGGCCTTGGCCGGCAACAGGCCCATTTTCCGCTTGAGCGCCTCGAGGTCCTCGTCGGCCCCCGCGGTGGCCTCGAGCTCGGAGAACCGATGCTTCAACGCGTCCCCCGTGTATCGTTCGGCGACGACCGCACCCGCTTCGGCCTCCGCCTCCATCTGGTCGATTTGCTCGGCCATTCGGTCGAAGGTCTCGAACGCGCTCGCGTCGGAGAGCCCGCTCATGGTCTCCTGAATGCTCTTCATCGCTTCGGCCCGTCGCTTGCGCGCAATCAGGACGTTCTTCTTTCGCTGGGCCTCCCCAATCTTGTTGCTCAGCGCCTTCAGCGCCGTCTTGAGCTGCTCGGTCAGCGTCTTTTGACGCTCCCATTGCTCTTGGTACTGGACCACGATGGCGTCGTGCTCCCGCTTGCGAAGGAGGGCTTCCTTGGCCAGCTCGTCATCGCCCGATCGGACCGCGAGCATGGCCTTTCGCTCCCACTCTTGGGACTTCTTGGCTTCTGCATCGAGTTGCTTCTGGAGCCGCTTCTCGTCCGCGATCGCGACGGCGACTTGCTTCTTGGCCTCGATCAGCTGCTGATTCATGTCGACGATCACTTGATTCAGCATCTTCTCCGGATCCTCCGACTTGCTGATCAGATCGTTGAGGTTGCTCTTGATGAGGGTGGCGAGGCGGCTGAGAAATCCCATCGTTCGCCTCCCTACCTCGCGCTCCGAAAGCGCGCGAGCTTCTCGTAGTGCTTCGCCAGCGCCAACGAAAAATCGTCGAGCACGGCTTGGAGCTCGTTGTAGTCGAGGTTCTCGACCTGCAAGGTGCAGGTCAGCACGATGGCGCCGTCCGAAATTCCGTACGCGCCATGCACCAGGTCGGAGACGTTCAGCTTCAGAAGCTCCTCGAAGAGGTCAGCCGCGTTTTCGACCTCGTTCAAGTCCAGCACCTTCACCCGAAAGAGCAACAGGGGGCCCGCGACTTTGATGGCGATGTGCTCACCCAAACCGCTGTCGCGAACCAACCACATGCCGTCGTCCCCCACCTCTTGGTAGGGAACCTCGGCCCGGGCCAGATACGATTCGATGTCTTCTCGCGAGCGCATGTGCCGATTCTAGCCGAATGTCGAGACTACCGACCGGCGCTCGTGATGGTCAAGGCTCACTCGTAGTCCTCGCCGAGCGGGCTGGCCAGCTTTCGGGTCCACAAGATCGCATCTTTTCGGCCGCCCTCGGCGTCGGGGATGGCTTGCGCCAGCAACCCGGTCTTTCGATAACCGGCCGCGACGAAAGCAGTCGAGATCTCGACGTGATCGTTGGGGGCGAACGCAAAGGCCGCGACGATGCCTCGGTCCTCGAGGTCGTCGCCCAATGCGCGAAGCCCGGCCGCCACGGCGAGCACTTCATTGTCGCTGGTGGGAAGCCGGAGGACCTCGACCAGCGCATGACCGAAGCAGTCTTGAAACTCGGCCGAGACGTAGTTGGCTTTGCTCCGGCGAACGCTTGCATCGTAGTAGATGCGCTCAGCATCACGTCCGAACATGTCGAAGGCGCCGAGAGCCGGGTTCTTTCGCCAAGCCGCATCCCTCGCAGAGAGAGCGTCTTTCTCACTGGCTGGACGCACCGTGGCGCCCTTGATCTTTTCGGGAATCTCCTTCGCGGCCTTCTTGGCGGCATTGATCGTTCGGTCCGCGAGCTTGGCCGAGGCGTCGCTCACTTCGACCGACGCGGTCTTGTCGCCGATCACACAACCACACAGGTGCCCGTCGCTTCTCTTGTAGAAGCCGGGAATGGTGCCTTCCCGCACGAATCCGACACGGGTCCACGAAGAGACCTCGTCTTTCTCGACGAGCGTGATGACCTTTTCGATGTCCTCCTGAATCGCGACCGATTGGATGTACAGGCGCTTTGCCGGAAGGGCGCCTGCCCGGAAATCGATCACCCGGATGCAACGGGTGCGGCGATTGACCAGAAGGCACAGGTAGGCGCTGTCACTACGGAAATAGAGCTCTTCGACGACGGGCTTCTTCTTTGGTCGTTTGGCGGCAGCAGCTTTGGCTCGAACCATGCGTCAACACCTTGAAAATACTTTAGTTTTTAGAACCAGGCGGAATGTAGTGTGTGGGTTGCACCGTGTCAAAACGACGAGGGGCAGGCCGGTCGTCCCGGGCCTGCCCCTCCTCAGTCGGTCGCGTTCGCTTACTTCAGCGCGTCTTCGACGGCTGCCTTGAACGCCGGATAGGGCTGCGCCCCTTGCAGGAGCTTGCCGTTGATGAAGAAAGACGGCGTGCCGATGCGGGCGCCGGCTTTGCTGACCGCTGCCATGTCGGCGTCCACCGCGGCTTTGTGCTTACCCGAATCGAGCGCCGCCTTGAATTGCTTCATGTCGATGCCGCCGATCTGCTCCGCATACTTCTCCAGATTCTCGCGTCCGAGCGCCTTTTGATTCTGGAAAAGCAGGTCGTGGTAGGCCCAAAAAGCCTTGTCGCCTTTCTGCGCGAACACTTCTTGGGCGGCCTGCGCGGCCAAGTGCGCGTCCTTGTGGAAAGGCAATGGGTAGTCCCGCCACACGATCCTGACCTTGTCCCCATACTCCTTCATGAGCTGGTCGAGCGTCGGAAGGACCCGGGAGCAGAAGGGACACTGAAAGTCGCTGAACTCCTGAATCACGACCTTGGCGTTCGCCGGGCCCTTCGTCGGGGCCTTCTTTGGAACGGGAATGTCGTACACCTTGTCCGCTGCCGGTGCCGCGGCTGCAGGCTGTGTCTTGGGCGCGGTCTCACCGGCCGAGATGATCTTCTCGTACACCTTGGATCGCGGTGTGCCCTTCTCGACCAGCTCCTTTGCTTTGGCGAGCTCCTCGTCGACGAGCGCAGTGAAGGCCGCGAGTGGTTGTGCGCCTCGCAGATTGCGGCCGTTGATGAAGAACGCAGGTGTGCCACGAGCGCCCAACGTGTTGGCCAAAGTCTGTTGTTGCTCGATCGTCTTGCTGTACTTGTCCTCGGACAGGGCCTTCTTGAACTTGGTCATGTTGAGCCCGATCTCTTTGGCCCACTTCTCGAGGTTGTCCTGGGTGAGCGCTTTCTGGTTGGCGAACATCTTCTCGTGCATCGCCCAGAAGCCCTCGTCGCCTTTCTGCGCGTGCGCCTCGAGGGCCGCAGTCGCCGCGGCCTTCGCGTTTCGGTGGAATGGAAGCGGGTTGTTCATCCAGACCACGCGGACGTCATCGCCGTACTTGTCTCGTACTTGCTCGAGCGTGGGCTCGACGCGCGCGCAAAACGGGCACTCGAAATCGCTGAACTCCACGATCGTCACGAGCGCATCATCGGGTCCTTTTTGCGGCTCGTCGCCCTGAAGCGACACCTTGTAGACGGCCTTCGGATCAGGCTGCCCGGGTCGTGCGGCCTGCTCCTGCGGCTCCGGCGCCGCGGCCTTCGTCAGCCCGTCCTTGGTGAGCGTGGCGTAGATCTGTTCTTTCTTCACACCCTGCTTCATCAGCGCTTCGGCGGTGTTGATCTCCTCGTCGATGACCTTCTTGAACGCTGCAAAGGGCATCGCGCCTCGAAGCTGGCGGCCGTTGATGAAGAAGTAGGGGGTGCCTCGCGCGCCCACCTGCATCGCGAGCGTTTGATCGGCGCTGATGGTCTTGGAGTGCTCTCCCTCGTCGAGGGCCTTCTTGACCTTGTCCATGTCGAGGCCGACGCGCTTCGCGTACTCCTCGAGCTGGGCACGATCGAGGGATTTCTGGTTCTGGAAGAGGATGTCGTGGACCTCCCAGAATTTCTCGTCACCGCCCTGCTCGTGGGCCTCCATGGCGAGCTGCGCGGCCGGCATCGCGTTGTTGTGGAACGCGAGCGGATTGTTGCGCCATACGATTCGCACCTTGTCCCCGTACGTGTCGCGAACCTCTTTCATCGTGGGCAACACGCGTGCGCAGAAGGGACATTGAAACTCGCTGAACTCCACGATGGTGACGAGCGCGTCGTCCGGACCCTTGGAGGGCTGATCGTCGGTGACCGGGATCTTGTAGCGCTCGACGTCATCGGCGATCTTGACGTCCGCTGCTTGGACCTCCTCGCCTCCGGGGCCTTCGGCGCTTTCCGTATCCGTTGCGGACCGGGAGCCCACGACGTGGCCCAGGGCGAATCCGCCGATGGCCATCACGATGGCCAACAAAATCGATGAACCTTTACTCATATTCCTATCCTTCCGCCGCATCTCGCGGCGACTCGAAAACAAACCTCACGTTCGAATGAACGGACCCAGTACCAGCAAGACCGCCTGACGAAGGCGGCCGGGGCTAGCGAGGCGGGCGTTCGACTCGACGCGCGTGTTCGGAGCGCTCCTCGCCATCGGCCCGTACGTCCATCAGGACGCCAGCTCGCGGAGGCGCTTTCCAGTGAATCGATTGTGCCCAACCCGAGGCGAGCGGAACGAAGGTTTGGAAGGAGGTGCCATGCGGGCTTGCCGGCATGCACCGCGGATCATCCATGCGCTCGCACCACTGCGGCGGCCCGGCGGGCTCGGGAGCCAGCGGCTGACCCTCCTGGCAGCCCTCGGCAGACAGTCGATCGCACGGGCAGTCAGCTGCGCTGACCGAAGCCGCGTCGAACAGCAGGCACGCTGCGACCATCAGTACCTTGAAGAGGGTGCTCATGCAGGCGAGGTCAAAGTCTACAGCTCCCAGGGGGCCCTGCAACAAAAGCGAAACACGGCAGGAACGGGGGGTGAAACCGGGGGTGCAGGATGTCGGATTGTAGGAGAGGCTGGATTCAGCTTCGAGTGGGATGTCCGGTTTCACCCCCCGCAGCTCATCCACCCAACGCCCGGCCTCTCGCATCTATTCCGCCACGGACGCCGGTGGACGGATTCGGTCCGGATACCCGGGAATCAAGGTCTCGAGAACCTCCCCGAGGGGCGCGAAGTCGCGCAAATGCCCGATCGCGCGGCCCACGTAGACGAGGCTCTGTGGGTACCACGGCAGAAAATCCGGGTTTCCGCGCACTCGGTCGATGAAGACGAAGCGCCCGGCGTCCTTCAGCTTGCGGTGGAGCGCGACGAGCCAGAGCTCGGACCGAAGCGCATCCGCATCGATATGACGCAATGCGGCATAGCGGTCGATCATCGCTTCTTGGAGGTCTTCCTCGATCGCCACGTAGGAATCGCAAAGCAAAGCCACCAGATCGTATGCCCGCGGGCCGAGCAGAGCGTCCTGAAAGTCGATGAGTGTCAGCTTCCCGGACGCATCGACCATGAGATTCTTCGACTGGTAGTCTCGGTGCACGAAGCCGTAGGGCATGGTCTCGATGCCCGAGGCGATCGACGCGAACGCGTCGTCGAGCAGCGCACGCTGCGCTTGGCTGAGCTCGCCAAACGGCGCCTCGAGGCCCCATTGCCGGAAGTGATCGAGCTCCCAATCCAAGAGGTCTCGGTCGAATCGCCGCTGGCAGACCACCGAGGCCTCTGGCAGATCGGCACAGCGCTCGTGCAGCTCGACCAGTAGGTCGACGGCCTGTCCGTAGAGATCGTTCCATCGATGCTTTGGCGTCTCGCGAAGCCTCTGCTCGAAGGTCGTATCGCCGAGATCTTCGACCAGGACGATCCCATGCTCCAAGTCGTCCGCGTAGATCGCCGGCACCGGGAGCCCCCTCGATTCGAGGAGCTCGGCGACCTCGAGAAAGGGCAGCCTGTGGAGCTCAGGCTGCTCGCCTCCCTCGTCGCTTCGGAAGGCGTCCGGGGGAAGTTGCATGACGATCAGTCGATCGGGGTGCTCGGCGCCGCCGCCTTCCGTCCGTGCGCGGTAATAGCTGCGCGTCGACGCATCGCCTCGTAGCTTCACCAGCTCGGCGACTCGAATGGGTTTCCCGTACAGCCTCGTGAGAGCGCGATCGAGGTAGGGCTCGGTCATCGGCGGGCGCAGCGTACGCCAGTTGGGCGAGATTGCGAAGCGAGCTATCTTCAGCGTGTGCACCGCAGCTCGTCTCCCCCAGTTTCCGTCGGCGCGACGCTGGCCGGTCGCTACGAGCTCGTCCGGGAAATGGGGCGTGGGGCCATGGGGGAGGTCTACGAGGCACGCGATCGGGAGGCCGGTTCTCGGGTGGCCGTGAAGGTGCTGCGCGCCGAGCATCTCTCCGATGATTCGATGCGCCGGAGATTTCGACGGGAAGGGGCGGTCCTCAAAGCGCTGCAGCACCCGGCGATCGTCCGTCTGCTCGAGATCGAGATCGACGCCGACGGCATCGCGTTCTTGGTGACCGAATACGTCGATGGCTCCACGCTGGCCCAGCGAATTGCAAACGCTCCGCTTCCGATCGAGGAGGCGGACGTGCTCGTCGCCTCCCTCGGTGACGCCTTGGGCGCGGCACACCTGCACGGTGTTCTGCACGGCGACGTGCAACCGGCCAACGTCGTCTGGCCGGCTCGCGCCGATGCGACCCCGAGGCTGGTCGACTTCGGGGCCTCGAAGATCCTGGGCATCGACCGTCTGACCGCCACCGGCGAGATCCACGGCACGCCTGCGTACATGGCGCCCGAGATGATCACCGGGCGGGCCGCCGTCGATCGGCGCATCGACGTGTACGGGCTCGGCATCCTCTTGTACGAGGCGCTCAGCGGGACTCCGCCTTTTCGCGAAAGCCATGTGGGACGTCTCTTGATGAAGATCGATGCGGGCGACTGCCTGCCCCTCGACGCCGTGGCGGACGTATCGGGCGAGCTCGCGGCCGTGGTGGCCCGCGCCATGCATCGTGACCGAGACCGACGGTACGACGACATGACCGCACTGACCGCCGCCTGGCAACGAGCGCGGGAGTCATGAGCAGTGTCGAAGCGGTGGCGCTCCTCTGCGCCGAGGTAGGCCTGGCCGAGCCGCCTGGCTGGGTCGCATTCTTCGAGCTCGTCCAATCGTGGGATGCCCGCACCGATCTGACCTCAGCCCGGAGCGAGGTCGAGCTCGCCGAGGTGCTTTTCTTGGACGCCGCCCACCTTCTCCAGGGCGGGTGGACCGACGGAGTCCGCACGCTCGTCGATGTCGGCGCCGGAGTCGGCGCCCCCACCATCCCGTTGATTATCGCTCAGCCGAGCCTCCGCGCCGTCCTGGTCGAGCCTCGACGCATCCGCGCCGCATTCCTGCGAACCGCCTCGGGATCGCTCGGTCTTCCATCGCGGCTGGTGGTCCGGGAGCAGCGCCTCGATCCCGCCAAACCCACTCTGCCGGATGCCCCTTTCGACGTCGCGCTCTCACGGGCGACCTTCGGGCCCGATCGATGGCTCGAAATCGGAGCCCAGCTCGCAAACGAGATCTGGGTCTTCGCGGCGGGCGGCGAAATCACGCCACCCCCCTCGCTACGGCTCGTTCGCCAGGTCCGCTACACGGTCCCCTCCTCGGGCGCCCCGAGGGCGCTCCTCGCCTTCCGGCACTGAGCCGGGCCTGGGTGAGAGAGTCGAGATTCGAGGCGCGAGACTCGAGGTTGGAGGATCGAGATCCGGGAATCGGG
>CAZBWQ010000086.1:0-17929 GCA_964495565.1 uncultured Sandaracinaceae bacterium
CGAGCCGTCCGGCACGACCCCGTGTCGTGTTCCGTCGAGACCCGGGCTTGTCCGTTCCGTGAAACCCCGTGTCGTGTTTTTTCGAGACCCGGCCTTGCCGGCCAACGATGCAAGCCGAGCCGTCCGGCACGACTCCGTGTCGTGTTCCGCTGAGGCCCGGGCTTGATCGAACATGGCCGCAGCGCGGTCAGAGATTGAGGGGCATCGTGTAGCAGAGGGCGTCGCCCTCGAGCACGATCGTGCCGTCGCCGCGAACCACCTCGGTTTTCAGCTTCGTGATGGGCTTGTCGAGCCGGACTTCGAGCACCTCGACCTTGCCGGTGATCCGATCGCCGGGGCGGACGGGCGCTTTGAAGCTCCAATCCACGTGAAGAAAGACCGTGCCCGGTCCGGGCAGGTCTTCTGCGACGACGGCGTTCAGAATTGCGCTGGTGACCCCTCCCTGCACGACGATCTCGCCGAAGCGCGTCTCCTTGGCGAGCGCTTCGTCGTAATGCAGCGGATTGCGGTCGCCGGAGATCTCGGTGAACAGCTCGATGTCACGCGACGAGACCTCGCGGGTTCGCTCGGCGTGCTGACCCACGCGCGGAGCGCCCCGCGGCCAGACGGAAGTATCGGTCGTGCTCATCGATCGCGCCTCCGAGACGATACTCACCGCAACGGAAGCTTCTCGCAAGGCTTCGCGGAATCGGGCCCCGGCTTGGCCAGGATCGCCCCCGCGACCCCGCCGAGGATCAAGACGGAAGCCACCGCCAGGCGCGCGGTCGGTTCTTCGGCAAGCACCAGGATGCCTCCGATGGCGGCCAGGAGCGGCACTGCCAATTGGACGATGGCCGCGCGAGTCGCGGAAAGCCCGCGCAGCGCTGCATACCAGACGACGTAGCCGAGGCCGGAGGTGATCGCACCGGACACCACGGCCAGCGTGACGCCCCGGCCGGTGGCATGCAGCATCGGCGCGCCCACGAGGAGGGCCGCCGCCGCAAAGGGAAGTGTCCGTGCAAAGTTGCCGGCAGTGGCCGCGACAGGGGCGCCGCTTGCTTTTCCGCGAAGCGAGTACACGCCCCAAGCCACGCCGGACAGCATCATGAGGGCCGCTCCGAGGGGATCGGGTGCGGTGACACCCGGAAGGACCAAGTACACGAGGCCGCCGGCCGCTACGATCAAACCCAACCATTCGCCTACTCGGGGCCGTTCCCCGCGCCAAAGGCCCACCCCGATCATCGTCACCTGGACGGCGCCGAAGAGGATGAGCGCGCCGGTTCCGGTTTCGAGCGATACGTACGCCAACGAAAACGCGATCGCGTAGCCGAACAAGGCCACGCTCGACCGCCACGATCCGAGGCGAGGCCGCCGCGGCTTCGCAATCCAAACCGAAAGCGGAAGCAGGATCGCGGTTCCACTGGCAAGGCGGATCGCGGTGAATGCCACCGGATCGATCAGCGCGGGAGCCAACGCCATTCGGCACAACAACGAGTTGGCTGCGAACGCCACCAACGTCACCGCGGTCGACACGACGACGGTCCACGGGCTCATGGACAACCGCCCACGCACACACGGTACTCGCTTTCGCAGGCCGCGAGACAGCTCTTGTCCCGCATCTCGCAGTAACTGTTGCAGTCGGCCCATCGACGATCGCAGAGGGGATCGCACGAAGAGGTCGGATAGACCGCGGGCGTGGATCGTGGGTAGGGGTGCTTCCGCGCCGTCGCGGGCTCCGGTCGGTCGTCGGGGAGGGGCAGGGTGTGGCCGTCCTGCGACAGCTCGAGGAGCCGCGTTCGTGCGTGCGCGATGCGGTCCGGAGGCTGATCGGCGGCGTCGTTTTCGAGCCACTGGCGCCAGCACTCCGCGCGCTGGTCGGGGGCGATCGCCGGATCGTAATCCGCCGCGTAACAGCGCTCGTATCTCTCTTCGCGTGTTTGGGCTTGTTTAAGGCTCGGTCCGCATGCAATTGAAAGGAGCAAGCCACATGCGACGAGGAGGCGAGCCATGACGGCCGAACGTACCACTGGGCAAGCGCCGGACCAAGCACCGGTCGTGGGCTGGGGAACGTTCGAGGCACCGGGCCTCGGCACCTTGTGGTTGCTCTGGAGCGAACGAGGCCTTCGACGCGTCTCCTTCGAGCGATTCGAGGACGTCGAGGCGTCCGAGGCGCGCGTCCCGGACGTCTTCGGTGAGCCGCTGCGTCGGTATTTCCGAGGCGAGCGCGAGGAGTTTCGCGCCACGCCGATCGACTTGCGTGGCACGGACTTTCAACTGCGCGTGTGGAGCGCGCTCCGCGAAATCCCCTGGGGCCAAGTGCGGACCTACGGAGGCATCGCTCAACAGATCGGATCGCCGCGCGCCATGAGGGCAGTGGGCCAAGCCAATCACGTGAATCCCGTGCCGATCCTCGTCCCGTGTCATCGAGTGGTGGAGGCGGGTCATCATCTCGGGGGCTACGGCGGCGGCCTCGAACGCAAGCAACTCTTGCTCGAGCTCGAGGGCATCCGCTTTCACGAAGGCGTCGTGCAACCGGGACAGCTCGAGCTGTTTTGAGCGCTACCCGTAGCGGGCGACCAAGAGGCACGCGACGACGAGAGCGCCGGCGAGGAGGCTCACGCGGTCCTTCACGGCGAAAAGGACTGGATCATCGTGCATCTGATCCCGCGCCGCCAGGAACCAGATCCGCATCACCCAGTACACCAGGATCAAGCAAATACCCCAGAGCGCCTTGGGGCTGGAGTAGTACACCATGGTGGCGGGGCTGTTGATGTAGAGCGCAAACACCAGGACGGCGAGCAAGCCGGCCGCCGTCCCGGCCGACGTGATGATCGGAAGGTCGGCTGGCACGTAATTTCTGCCTCGCAACGACTCCATCGGATCGCCTCGGAGCTGAATCAACTCGGCGTATCGCTTCACGAACGCCAGGCTGGTGAAGAAGAAGATCGAGAAGGCCAAGAGCCAGGGGGAGAGCTCCACGTCGACGGCGACGCCTCCTGCGACCACGCGGTAAGTGAAGAGTGACGCAAGCGCCAGCACGTCCACGATCATCCGCTGTTTCAGCCCGAAGCTGTAAGCCGTCGTGAGGGCTACGTAACCGAGCACGATCAGAACGAAAGCGGGGTTCACGAATGCGCTCGCGATCGCGATGGAGCCTACGAAGCAAAGGACCGACAAGATCATCCCCTCGGGAATCGAGAGGGTGCCTGCGGCCAGAGGACGCAGGCGCTTTGTCCGATGCTGGCGGTCCGACGGCAGATCGACGAGGTCGTTGAGAACGTAGATCGACGAAGCGGACAGGCTGAACGAGATGAACGCCATCAGCGCGGCGAAGACCAAACGCAAATCGGTGTACTGATGGGAAAAGTAGAGCGGGACGAACAGCAAGACGTTCTTGGCCCATTGGTGCGGGCGGAGCTCCTTGACGGCCGCTTTCCATTTCTTCGGTCGATCCACCAGCACGGTGACGGAGGGGACGAGGCGCTCGGCGCTCTTGCGGGTGGGCACCCTGGGGGCGACCATGATCGCCTGCTCGGCCGCCTTCCAGACCGGCAAATCCGCCATCGAGTCGCCTAGATACTCGAACCCTCCGTTGCCGAATCGCGAAGCCAGATAGTCCGCCTTGTTGCGGGCCTTCATGTTGCGAACGCCGTCACTCCCGACGGCTTCGTCGAAGAGCCCGACGTGCTCGGCGATGGCGTCGGCCGTGGCCTGATCGGACGCGGTCACCAGCAAGACGCGGCGGCCCTGTTCCCGGGCGAGACGCAACTGGGTGATGACCTCGTCACGATAGGGAAGCGCAGTCGGGTCGACCGGTGCAATCTCCGCCAACTGGCGCTTCAGCTTGGGCCTGCCCCCGGCGGCCAACGCGGCGGCGAGCCCGAAGAGCTTCCAAGGAGCGCTTCGCAGGACCCGCAACAAGCTTTCCGCGATGGTGTCGGTCGCCACGAGGGTGCCATCCAAATCCACGCAAAGCGGCTTGCTGGAGATCGCATCGGGACTGAGGTGCGTCGGGTCCAAGGCGTCTTCTCACAGACTATTCAATGCCGCTTCCAATCGCTCCCTTTTTTCGCGGAGCTGCGCCGCATCGCGCCTGGATTTCTCGACCACTTCCTCCGGCGCCCGCTCGACGAAGCTCGGGTTCGCCAGTTTTTTCTCGACCACCCCGAGCTCTTTTTCGATCTTTCGCAGGTCTCGCTGGAGGCGGTCCCGCTCCTTGTCGGTGTCGATCACGTCGGGAACGGCGGCCCGGACGCCTGGATTCACGAAGACCGCGGCATTCTGGAAGTGCGCCGCGGGATCGTCGAGCTTGGCGGCGTCTGCCTCGAAGCACATCTCACAGCGGGCCAGCACCTCGATCGTGGCCTGCTCGGCCTCCAAGACGGCCCGCTTCTGGGCATCTTCGGTGTGCCAGTGAATCCGCATGACCTGGCTCTTCGGGACGTCGTGCTCGGCACGGATGGTGCGAGCGCTGCCGACGAAGGCCTGAACCGCAGCGAAGTCGCGCTCCGCGTCGCGGTCGACTTTGGCATCGACGAGCGCCGACGGGAACCGGCTGACCATGATGCTCTTGGGGGCGCCCGACCACTTCGGGACCCGCTGCCATATCTCTTCGGTGATGTGCGGCATCATGGGATGGAGCGCCCGAAGGACCGTCTCCAACACGTGGGCCAAGGTGGCCTCGGTTTCGGCGACCAGCTCAATGTCGCCACCGTCGAGCGCCGGCTTGGTGACTTCGAGATACCAATCGCAAAGCTCGTCCCACACGAAGTGGTAGAGCGCTCCCGATGCCTCATCGAGTCGATAGGCATCGAGGCCCGACGATGCCACGTCGAGCGCATCATAGAGCCGGGAAAGAATCCAGCGATTCGCGAGTGAGCGAGCCGTCGGACGCTTCTGCCCGGCGATCGTGTCGGAATCCCGCAGCCTCATCAGCGCGTAGCGCGACGCATTCCACAGCTTGTTGGCGAAGTTTCGATAGCCCTCGATTCGCTTGATCGACAGCGCGATACGACGTGACTGAGGAGAGTAGCTGAGCAGCGTCATCCTCAGGGCGTCGGCGCCATACGCGGCAAACCCGTCCGGATAGGTCGTCTCCAGGTACTTGATGCCAGCCTTTTTAGCGCCCGCTTTCCTGGCTTTGTCGACGAGCTCCTCGACCGTCGCGCCCGAGATCACGTCGAGCGGGTCGATGACGTTCCCCTTGACCTTGCTCATCTTCTCGCCGCGCTCGTCGGTGACGAGCCCCGCCAACAAGACTCGCGTGAACGGCACCTCTCCCATGAAGTGCAGGCCCATCATGATCATTCGCGCGACCCAAAAGAACAGGATGTCGTATCCCGTTTCCATGTCTTGCGTCGGATAGAAGCGCTCGAGCGCGGGAGTCCTGTCGGGCCACCCGAGCGTCGAAAACGGCCAAAGCCCGGAGCTGAACCACGTATCGAGGACGTCGGGGTCTTGGCGGATCGAAGCGCTTCCGCAGCCCCCGCAAACGGTCGGATCCTCGCGCGAAACGGTGACGTGCTCACAGCGGTCGCAATACCAGGCCGGGATGGGATGTCCCCACCAAAGCTGCCGTGAGATGCACCAGTCTTGAATGTTGCGCAGCCAGTGGAAGTAGGTCTTGGTCCACTCGTTTGGAAGGATCTGGATGGTGCCCCGCTCGACGGCTTCGATCGCAGGGGCGGCCATGGGCTTCATCTTCACGAACCACTGCGTCGAGATCATCGGCTCGACGATGGTGCCGGAACGCTGGGACCGGGGCAGGGTCATCATGTGCTTCTTGCGCCCGCGGGCGAGCCCCTTGTTCGCGAGCTCGATCTCGACGGCTTTGCGCGCCTCGAAGCGCTCGAGCCCTTGAAAAGGTCCGGCATTTTCGTTGAGCGTGCCGTCGAGGTTGAGGATGTTGATCTCCTCGAGCCCATGCCGTTTGCCAGTCGCAAAGTCGTTTGGATCGTGAGCTGGCGTGACCTTGACGACACCCGTCCCGAACTCGGGATCGACGAGCTCCGGGTCGAGGATCACGGGGATCAAGCGGTCCACGAACGGGTGACGGACGTATTTGCCGTGAAGGTGCCGATACCGCGGATCGTCGGGATGAATGGCGACCGCCGTGTCGCCCAGCATCGTTTCGGGGCGGGTCGTCGAAACGACCACCTCGCCGTTTCCGTCCGCCAGCGGATAGGCGAAATCGAACATCGCGCCCTCGACGTTTTCCTCCTGCTCGACCTCCAAGTCGGACAACACCGTCTGCGACTCGACGTCCCAGTTCACGAGCCGCGTATCCCGGTAGATCAATCCCTCCTCGTAGAGGCGCACGAAGGCCTCGCGGACCGCCCGCACCATGTCCGGATCCATCGTGAACTTGGTGCGGCTCCAGTCACACGAAGCGCCCATCTTGCGAAGCTGCTGCAGGATGCGCCCGCCCGACTGCTCCTTCCACTGCCAGACTCGTTCGATGAATTTTTCGCGGCCTAGATCGTGCCGGGTCAGGCCTTCGCCGCGCAGCTGTCGCTCGACCACCACCTGGGTGGCGATGCCGGCGTGATCGATGCCTGGAACCCACAACGTGTTGTAACCGAGCATTCGTTTGTGGCGGCACAGCACGTCCTCGAACGTCGTTCGGCAGGCATGCCCCATGTGGAGGGAACCGGTCACGTTGGGGGGCGGAATGGCGAGGGTGTAGGTAGGACGCCGATCGGACGGGTCTTCGGAGGCCTCGAAGAATCCGGAGCGCTCCCAGAACTCGTACCAGCGCGCCTCGCTCTCGGTCGGCGAGTACTGCTTGGGCATCTCGTCGGAATGAGCGGTCATCGGACCGACCGTGTGCTGTGAATTCGGGACTCAGTCAAGGCTCAGTCGCCGACGAGGCGATGCAGCTCTTCGCGGATCATCGCTTCGGCGAGCTCGGGAACCACTTCCCATACGACACGCTCGACGACCTCCGCGGAAAGCTTGAGGACGCCTTCGACTTGATCGGGCGTGAGACCGAGCATCTCGAGTCGCTCCACCACCGATTCGGAGACCACCTGCCGCGCAGCCTGCGCGGCGGCCGCAGGCATGGAGGACGCGGGGGTCGAAACCGGAGACACCGAGGGTGTCGAAGCGGGAATCGACGACGCGGCAGCCGGCGCAACCGAAACTGGCGCTCCCGACAGGGGCGCGCGGCTCACCGGCGTCGGCGCCATCGGCCGTGATGCCGGACCGCCGATGGGCAGCGGTGGCGGCGTCGGACGGCGCACGGGCTCGGACACCGGTCTCGGCGGCGTGGTGGCGGGTCGGCCGAGCGGAATCGAGGGGGCCTCTTGGAAAGCCCGTGCCTCTCCGGCGAGCCCAGTCGCCTTCTCGATCGCCTCCTGCGTGTCGAAAGGCTTGAGGATGTGATCGTCCGCCCCCACCTCCGACGCGCGTGCCGCGTCGAGTGGACGATGCTGACTCGCCATCAAAATCACTGAAGTTCCGGCGAGCTGCGGATCGGACTTGATGGCGCGTGTCACCTCGTAGCCATCGATTCCGGGCAGGGACGCATCCACGAATGCCACGTCCGGCGCGAAATCACGACCCCGCTCGAGTGCAAGCTCACCACTCTCGACGGCAAGCAGCTCCGCGTCCTCCCCCGCGAAGGTCATTTCCATGACCCTGCGCATGGTGACACTGTCTTCGACGACTAGAATCCTCATCGACATCAAGCCCCATTCACGTAGATGTATGGTGCTGGCATACGCGATCGAGACCGCGGCGGTCAAGAAGGAGCCTGCCCTGTTTGACCGGGGGCAGCGAGGCCGTTACGCAGCGCGGGTGTCGGATGCGGACCTACGCAAGCTCTACCGC
The DNA here is from genome assembly GCA_964495565.1 of uncultured Sandaracinaceae bacterium. Lineage (GTDB taxonomy): Bacteria > Myxococcota_A > Polyangia > Polyangiales > Houyiibacteriaceae > SG8-38. The sequence continues at coordinate 7,810 of CAZBWQ010000086.1, forward strand.
GAGCGCGCGCCGCGGGCCCCGGAGGGACCTTTTTCGCTCGAGGCGGTGCTTCCGGGCTCGGGGCCGATCGAGCTCGACATCGGTTTCGGGCGTGGCCTGTCGCTTTTCGAGCGCGCCCGAATCGCGCCGCAAAGCCGGATTCTCGGGATCGAGGTCAAGGCGAAGCTCGTCTACAAGGTCGACGCACGGCTTCGAAGGCAGGGTCTCGCGAATGTGTCCGTAATCCAAGGGGATGCGCGGGAAATCTTGAAACGGGCCGAGCCTGCCGGATCGGTTCGTCGGGTGGCCATCCATTTTCCGGATCCTTGGTGGAAGAAGCGCCACGACAAACGGCGCGTGCTCGGCGATGCGCTTCTGACCGAGCTCGAACGCTTGTTGGAGCCCGGCGGCGAGCTCTTCATCCAGACCGACGTCGAGCACCGGGCCGAGCAATACGTCGAGCAGCTGCGGCAAAGGCCGGCGCTGGTGCTTGCCTCCGAGAATGGCTACGTCGAGGAAAACCCGTTCGGAGCGCGATCGAATCGGGAAAAGCGCGCGATCGAGGACGGGCTTCCGATCTGGCGCATCCTGGCCCGGCGACGCTAGTCACCGGGAGGCGAGGGCATCGCAGCGCCGGGCGGTGTCACGCGCCAGCTCTCGCTGCCGTTCGTCGAAGGCCTCGTCGGGCTCGTAGTCCGCGATGAAGTAACCGAGGTCGTCGACGATGTCGTAGAGCTCCTCGCCGCGGCGCAGGAGCTCGCAATTTCGCTCGCGGAGAGCCTCGATCAACAGAGGCACGGCCTCGACACTGTGGCCCTTCGTGTCGTGCATGAGCACGATTCCGCCGCGCTCCCCGGTCTCGCGCTCTCGCCTTTCGAGAACGCGAAAGAAGGTCCGGACCACGTCATCGGCCGTGTGAACCTCTAGGTCCCCCGGGTAGACCGCCCACATGACGCTCGTGTATTTTTCGGACGCGAGCAACTCTTCGACGCGCTTCGAAAGCGCGCCGCCAGGCGGCCGAATGAGCCGCGGCTGCCGGCCCACCGCCCGCTGAATCTTGCGGCTGCTGAGAGCCAGCTCCGCGTGAATGTCCGCGTCTCGGAGCAGGGGAAGCTGGCGATGCGTCTCCGTGTGATTGCCGACCATGTGACCCCGACGGACGATCTCCCGGACGATGCGCGCGTGCTCCCGCTCCCACGGATTGCCGTCGCCGAAGCTTTCGCTCGTCACGAAAAAGATCGCTTTGATGCCGAAGCGGTCGAGCGTATCGAGAAGACGCGGCGTCGTCCGCCGAGACGGCCCATCATCGAACGTGAAGAGCAGGGTGCGCCGGCGGCTTCCTCCGGCGATGGTCAGGCCGGATGGGAATCGGCTACCCGTGGGATCCGGATTGCGCACGAGGCCCACGCGGTCGATGGTGCCCGGACCGGGCTCGGCGTGGACCGGCTCCCGAATCGGCTCCCGAACCGGCTCGCGTGGCTCCGCGAGGGTCGCGACGGTCATCGCCTCGGGCCCGATGCTGATCTCGGTCGCGCCGACGAACGAGCCTCCCGCGACGATCGACAGCGCGCAGGAGGAAAGCCGAACCTTCCAGGGAATTGATCGCATGCAACGCAAGATCGTAAGGAACGGGCAGCGCCGGAGGCGAAAAAGCCGCAGCACCTGGACAGGTCTCCAGTTGCAACACGCGATCGCATCGAGTACCTGGGTCGGCCGGACGGGCATTTCGTGATCGAAGTCGAGTCGCTAAGCAGACGATACGGCAGCAGGTGGGCGGTCCGCGACGTCTCGTTTCGCGTCGAGCGCGGCGAAATCGTGGGCTTTCTCGGTCCCAACGGCGCCGGCAAGACGACTACGTTGCGGATGCTGACCGGCTATCTGGTGCCCACCGCAGGAACGGTCCGCATCGATGGGATCGACGCGCTCGAGCGTCCGATCGAGGCGCGCACGCGCCTCGGCTATCTACCCGAGGGGGTGCCGCTCTATCGGGAAATGAGGGTCTTCGAGTACCTCCGGCACCGTGCGGCGCTCAAAGGGGTCGCTCCCGTCTCGGAAGCGGTCGATCGAGCGCTCGAGCTTGCCGGCGTGACCGACGCGCGACGACGCATCATCGGCCAGCTTTCGAAAGGCTACCGGCAGCGAGTCGGCCTCGCCGAGGCTCTGGTGGCCGATCCCCCGATCTTGGTCTTGGACGAGCCGACCTCGGGTCTCGACCCGAATCAGGTCAGGCAGCTCCGCGAGCTCGTGCGCGGCTTTCGAAGCCACAAGACCGTCTTTCTCTCCACCCACATCCTCTCCGAGGTCGAAGCGGTCTGCGATCGCGTGATCATCGTGCATGAGGGCCGCAAGGTGGCCGACATCGTGCCAGGGGACGCGCAGACGAGCCTCGAAGAAACCTTTGCATCGCTGACGGCCTCGGCTCGGTCGGAGGACGAATCGTGAGAGGCACCTGGACCATCACGAGACGGGAGCTCACCTCCTTCTTCGTATCGCCGCTCGCGTACGTCGTCCTGACGTCGTGGCTCGTGTGGAATGGCGTGGTCTTCTGGGTTCTGAGTGAGTTCTACGCTCGCAATGCGGTCGCCTCCGGCGCCGCCAGCCCATTGTCCGCATTTTTCGGCGGCAGCTCTCTCTTCTTCATCCCGCTCATGGTCTTCGTGCCCGTGCTGACGATGCGGCTCCTCGCCGGGGAGAAGCAATCGGGAACGATCGAGAGCTTGATGACGGCACCGGTCTCCGAGACCGCCATCGTGGTCGGGAAGTACGTCGCGGCGCTCGCGATCTGGATCGTCCTGTGGGCTCCGACCGCCGTCTACGCGTGGATCATGAGCCAGCATGGAAGCGTCGACTGGGGCGCAACCGTCGCGAGCTACTTCGGGATTTTCGTGCTGGGCGCCTATTTCATGGCCGTCGGACTGCTGATGAGCGCCTTGGCGCCCAATCAAATCATCGCGGCCGTGCTTTCCTTCGTCGCCCTCGGGGTCCTCTTCGCAGTGGGCATCGGTGAGTTCGTCTTCGACGGCACGGTACGTGAGGTGTGCGCCTACCTCAGCATGTGGAGTCACATGCAGAGCTTTTCGAGGGGTGTGGTGGACACGCGGTACTTGGTCTTCGACTCGTCGGTAGCGCTCTGGGCGATCGGCTTGAGCATCGGCGCGCTCAAAGCGCGGAGGTACGCGTGAGCACGCAACGCACGACCCGCCTGAGCTTCGTCCTCAGCGCCGTTCTCGGAATGGTCGTGGTGGTCTTGGTCAACTACGTCGCATCGCGGCATTACGCCCGGTGGGACTGGACGAGCGAAGGCTTGTTCACGCTGTCGGAGCGCAGCCAACAAGTGCTCCGTGAGCTCGAGCAAGAGGTTCGTGTCTACGTCTTCTTGGGCCGCGACGAGCAAGACTTCGCCGACATCGAGACCTTGCTCCAAGAGTACGAGGCGGTCACCGACCAGCTCGTCGTGGAATGGATCGATCCCGACCGCGATCGGGCACGGTACCAGGCGCTCGCAGAGAAATTCGGCATCGACAGTTGGCTGGCGGGCGACGTCACGTTTTCCCAGGTCCCCGTGGTGGTCACCAGCGGGGATCGGAAGTGGAAGGTCGAGCGTCACCAGCTCATCGTGGAGGACTTCGAAAGCTTCGACGACGCCGATGGTCACAAGCTCGACCTGCAATCCGAGAGGGCTCTCACCGGCGCGATTCTGGAGGTGACGACGGGCACGCCCACGAAGATTTGCCTCGCCTCGGGCCACGGGGAGTGGGAGCTCGGGGCATACGGCGACCACAGCTTCGATGCGGCCGCACGGGAGCTCGAGTGGGAAAAGATTCAAATCGAGCCCTTCGAGATTCGCCGCGACGACGTGCCCGCCTCGTGCGATGCGCTCTTCGTCGTGAGCCCGCAGCGGCTGTTTTCACCGGAGGAGGCGGCGATCGTCGAGCGTTACCTGGCCTCGGGCGGCAACGTGCTGTTGGCGCTCGATCCGGTGCTCGAAAAGCAGGCGTTCATGGCAACCGGCTTCGAAGGCGTCCTCGAGGAGCGCGGCATCGTGCTCGGCCGGAATCTCGTGATCGAGCACGATCCCGCCCAACACATCCCGGGGAATCCGGGGGATCTCTTCCTGGTGACCAGCTTCGGAACCCACCGAGTCGTCGACACGATCGGTCGACGCGGAGGAGGGATCATCGTCGCGGTGGCGCGCTCGGTCGACCTGGCGGACGGAAGCGATACCGAGATGCTGTTTCAGACGAGCCCCGACGCGGTCGCCGAGTCCGATCTCGCACGCATCGCCGAACCCGAGAAGAAAAAGGACGCGAAGCCTACGGGACCGGTGCCTCTCGCGGTGGCCTGGGAGCACGTTCCGCCGCTGGGCGACGATCTCGAGCCGGTGGAACCCGAAGGGCCGACACCAGGTCGGCTGCTGGTCATGGGTGACAGCGACTGGATGAACGGAGAGCTTCTCGACAATCCGCAGCTCTCCAACATCGATCTCTTGTCGGCATCCGCAGGCTGGCTGACGCAGCGAGAGGCGCTGATCAACATCGCGCCGCGCAAGACAAACGCACGAGCGATCATCATGAGCGATGCCGATCTGCAAAATTTGTTCTTCCGGGTCGTGATCCTGCTGCCGCTGGCCGCGCTGATCGCAGGCTTTGGGGTGTGGTGGTCGAGGCGGTCATGAGCCTGCGCGTTCCCATCATCTTGCTGATCGTCGCGCTGGTGTTGCTGGCCTACGTCATGCTCTTCGAGCGCGGCCGCCCCGGACGCACGGAAATCGACGCGCGATCGGGCCTGCTCGTCGAGCCGCTGGTCCGAGACCGAATCACCCGCATTCGAATCGCCTCCGGAGATAAGCGCGTCGCGCTTCGGCGCGAGGGCGAGGGTTTCGACGAAACATGGACGGTCGAACGGCCCGCAGACGCACCCGCCGACGTCGAAGCCGTCGAGGACTACCTTCGGAGCTGGGAGTTCGCGATTCCGGTGCGGACGCTGCAGCGTCCTTCGGCGCAGGACTTGGAGGCTTTCGGAATGAAGCCGCCCAAAGCCCAGGTGACCTTCGAAATGGGGGGTGCGAAGGTGGTCGTCTCGCTGGGATCCGGCACGCCGGTCGAAGGTGGCGGCTACGTCCGAGTCGACGACGGCGAGGCGGTGAGCGTCGTAGGCCGAGACGTCGTCGAGTTATTCGAGCTCGATGCCGAGTCTTTCATCCTGCGCGGAGACGGCGGGGCCCCGCTTCTGTCGGACCTGACCGAAAGCGACGCCGGATCGGCTCAGGAGGACGCGGCGTCCCAATAGGTGAGGGCTATTCCGCAGCGGCCTTGCCAACCGTCTCGTGCGAGGCGTACTCGAGCAACCCGTTGCTGGTATTGAAGCCACCCGACGAGATGAGCGTGAACCGGCCCTTTGCGCGTATCCGATTGCCGACCTTCAGATCTCGAGGGACGACGACGGCGCCTGAAATCGTCGTGGTCTTTCGGCCTTTCCGAGCGCGCTCGAGCTGTTCTTGGTTGTCCGCGTAGCCGACGATGATCAGCTGCTCCGCTCGGTCCTTTTGGTCCGGGGTGTCGGCGACGAACATGTGCGGAGCGGCCGCCTTCGGGCACTCCTCTTTCTTTCGCTTCTCGCAGGGCGGAGGCTCGTAGATGTCGACGATGTAGCCGGTCACCGCCAAGTCGGTGTCGAGCACCTTCGCCAAGCGGGTCCGCAACCCGTATACGCTGTACGACTCATCGTCGTACGTGGTCGGGAAGGGCGGCGGCGGAAGCGTCGGTACCTCCGGCAGGTTCGGCACGATTTCGGGCAGCTGCTCCACGTCGCCTTCCGACGCAGACGTCACCTGCTCACACCCGGCGGCCAATAGCGCCCCGCCCATGATCAAGCCAACGAGACGAGCTCTCATGTTTCCCCCTATCGAAAACAACCTAACACGTCGGATTCGCGAGGGACAATCAAGGGGCCGAGGAAGCGCATGAAACCTCCTGCGGCAGGGGGCGCTCGAGGGCGATTTTCAGCGTGGGCGGAATGCCTTCCGCGCGCTCCAGCTCGCGCAGCGCGGTCTGCGCTTCCGGTGTTCCCAAAGCCCTCAGTGCCTCGATGGCACGCGCCGCGTTGTTCAAATCCTCCGTCCGGGATTGACCTCGCGCGGCCCGAAAGACCACACGCAGCAGTGGATCGACCGCGTCGGCCCGGCAGTGCGCCGCTGCATACTCGATGGCAGCCGCCGTGACTCGAGGCCATTCCTTCGGGTTCTCCAGTCGACGCCGAACGCGCTCCCAACCTTGGGCATGTGGCGCATCGCGTAGCGCCAGGATCGCTGCCTCGCGCACCGTGGACATCGAATCGTCGACTGCCGCGATCACGACCGGCATCGCGTCGAGCTCCAACTCCAGGCTGGCCACGGCCGCGGCGCGGACCATCGGCCACGTGTCTCGACGCGCGAGCGTTGCACGCGCCACCATCGTCGCCCCGTCTCCCGCGAGCACGGACGCCGAGCGCGCGCGAACCCGAGGGGAGGCGTCTTTGAGAGAGCTGCGCGTGCGATCCCGATGGCCGCGGAGCGCGAGCGCATGCACTGCTGCCTCGCGCAGCATCCACTCGGTCGAGCTCTGGCGCTGTGCATCGAGCCACGCATCCAGACGGTCACTGGACCCGGCGCCGGGAGCTGCCTGGAGCAAGCGCCATCGCGTCGCGAAGTCGCTTTCCCCGGCGATCGCCGTTTCGAGCACGAAAACCAAGTCCTCGCGATGATGCTCGATCGATGCGAGCGCGAGGGCCACGCTTGCAAGCGCCGAAGTATTGGGCCCGCTGTCGATCCAGGATCGTAGCTGCCGGTCGATCGACGGCGTTCGCTCGGCTGCCACCGTCAACGCTCTACGAAGCCCCACGCGCTCCGCGCCCCCCTCGTCGCCCATGGCCGCCAGGAGTGGCTCGACGGCCAAGCCGGGATCGGAGCGCGCCAACCACAACGCAGCCTGATCTCCGACGGAAGGATCGCCGACGAGCGAGCGCAAGCCCCGCTGCCCCCGAGCCCCAGCGCGTAGCAGGGCAGCCATCGCAAGCGGCCGCAGCTCCGCGTCGTCCGATCTCGCAGCTCGTGTCAGCGCGTCCACCGCCGAATCGTGCGCCAGGGCGAGCTGGGAGAGGGGCACGATGGCGCGTCTTCGGGCGAGCGGCGAAAGGGAGGGCCACGCGGCGGCGAGGGCGTCGGCGGCCGAGCTGCCGCCGTTCGCGAGCTGTCGGGCCGCCACGAGCGCGCGGTCGTGGTCCGCGTCGAGCGCAGTGATCGACCGCTCGAGGCGACTCGATTTGGCATCCGCTGCTATCGAATGCCCTGGCGACACGGCCCAAAGCAGCACGGCCCATGCCATCGCGACTGCGGCTCCCCTGGTCCCCACCAAGCGCCTCCCCCTTTTGTCCTCTAGCACGTTTGCGCTTCCTCGTCGGAAGTGGGCCAAGTGGCCACTTCAATAGCCACATCGACACCTTGGGTGGCTAGCGTAGTAGCCATTCGGGGCCCCTGAGCTCGGGCTTCGCATGGCGGAGGGGCGATCCGGAAGCGCCGCGGATGTCCCCGAACGGTATCGATCCGCACTGACGGGTCCACCATGCAGTGCAGGGCAGCGGAACGGGGCCCCAGGCGCAGACGGGAAACGAACGGACTCGGGCAGTTGCGCCACATGAGCCCACGGGTGTGCGCCACCGCGCGCTCCGACATGCGGGGTTTTTGAATTCAAGCAGCGAGGCAAAAAAGAAGCAGCGTTGCAATTTGAACCCAGAAACGCGGGCAAGACCCCTTCTCAAGGTGCCCGAAGGACCCATATACTCGCGGTTGCTCCGGCGACAAAAGCAACCATCCGACTTAAGTTCCAAACACTGGCGGTTCGGCACGGTGCGTGCATTGGAATTTGAGCCGACCGGTGTCTTCCACGGCGAGTGGAAGAATTACAGGGTGAGCAGTGTTTAGCCATTGAATCGGGGTGCCACACCTTTCGGGGCGCCACCAAGAGGCAAGAGGGAACATGGGACGACAGGCAGCGACGAGAGAGTCCACCAGAAAGAGCCAAGTGCGGGCCAAGACAACCAAGAAGACGGAGTCGGAGGCCGGCGCCGAGGTTCGCGAAGTGGCCAAGGCCGGCGCCGCAGCGGCAGAGACGTACGAGCCGAGCAAGGAGCAGCTCGAAAAGGCGCGCGCCGAAAGCGAAAAGGCGCTCAAGGAATTCGAGCGACAGGGCGCTGGGGATTCGACCCTCACGCGATACTTCCGGGAGATGATCGGTCACCGCGTCCTCACTCCGCAGGAGGAAATCGAGGCGGCCAAAGAGGTGGAGCGGCTGGAGATCGCCTACTGGGAGGCCCTGTTGAGCTATCCGTCTTGCTTCGAAACGGTGGCAGCCGTCATCGAAGCGCGGGTGCAGGAGGATCAGCCGGTCCCCGAGGTCGCGTCCCTTCGTCGGCTCTGCAAGAGCTCCAAGGCCGACAAGCTCGGCAAGCGCCAGGAGGCTCGATGGAACGACCTCGTCCTCCAACTTTCGACTCGCATGCGCGAGTACGACAGCGATCGCCTGTTCGTGCAGGAGGCGGACCGAGCAGTCCACCGTCTCGCCGGTGACTTCGCCGAGGAACGCGACATCGTCGGCGACCACGTCCGCATGACGCCTACGTTCCGCCGTTACCTGCAACACGTGCGACGTGCGCAAAAGGCGCAGCAGCGCGCGAAGAACCGATTCGTCGCGGCAAACCTGCGACTGGTGGTTTCGATCGCCCGTCGTTACAACCGGGGCCGCCTGCCGCTCATCGATTTGATTCAAGAGGGCAACATCGGCCTCATGAAGGCTGTCGAGCGCTTCGACCACAACCGAGGCTACCGGTTCAGCACCTATGCCTCCTGGTGGATTCGGCACGCGATCAGCCGAGCGCTCGCAGACAAGGGGCGCGCCGTGCGCATTCCCGTCCACATGCTGGACACGTACAACCGCGTGGCGCGGGCGACCCAAGCGATCGCGACCCGCACCGGCAAGGAGCCGACTCCCGAGGAGCTCGAAAAGGAAACGGGCATCGCCGCGGAGAAGCTCGAGAAGATCAAGGGCTACTGGGCCGAGACTCCGTTCTCGCTCGACCGTCCGGTCAACGACGAGGATGGGCGGAAGTTCATCGACTTCCTCGAAGAGGAAAACGTGCCGACGCCCTACGAGCAACTGGTCTCGCGTAAGTGGAGCGACGAGGTTCGCCGGTTGCTCGACACGCTCACGCCGATGGAAGCTCGCATTTTGCGATGGCGGTTCGGCCTCGATGACGAGGACGAGCTCACGCTCAAGGAAATCGGCGACAAGTACAACCTGTCGCGCGAGCGAATCCGTCAGCTCCAAGAGCAGGCCCTCGGCAAGATCCGACGCCAAATCAAAGAGTAACACGGGCTGCGGGGCTTCGGACCCCGGGGCCCCGGGACACGAACCTCGATCTCTTTCGTGGGGCAACGCTGCGCGCGACGACGCGTTTGGAAAAAGACACGACACGGGGTTCCGCGGAACGGAACGACTCCAACGAACACGCCGGAGTAGCCATCGCGACGCCCGTGCTCGCGAGCGGGACCCGTCGGCACGCGACCCACGTCCACCCACGACTGAGCCTCCAGCCCACTCGCTGTGCTGGGCATCCCGATGGCTTCTCCTGGTATCCGTCTCCGTAAGCAGGGGCGCGAAAAAACGCGACATGGGGTGGAGCGGACGTGCGAAGTGCCAATCGGCATGGCTGCAACCACCTCCGATTGGGCACGCCGCCCGAAGGACGGCTTGCGTGGCCCTCCGGCTGCCAACCCGCCTGGGCCACATCTGCAAGCCGTCCTGTTCCGCAGAACCCCGTGTCGTGTTTTTTCGAGACCCGGCCTTGCCGGCCAACTCTGCAAGCCGAGCCGTCCGGCACGACCCCGTGTCGTGTTCCGCCGAGGCCCGGGCAATGGAGCAAAACCTGGACTCGATCAGGGCGAGACTCCGAGCTGCGTGAGGATGAACGCATAGTCGAAGGCGGTGTCCTCGAGATGGTCGTACCGTCCCGACGCGCCGCCGTGGCCCGCCTCCATGTCGACTTTCAGCAGAAGCGGCGCGACGCCCGTCTCGTGGGCACGAAGCTTCGCGACGTATTTGGCCGGCTC
>CAZBWQ010000087.1:0-7417 GCA_964495565.1 uncultured Sandaracinaceae bacterium
CCTCTCCGAGCAAGACAAGGTGCACCCAACAATTGCCATCGTCGGAGTCGGCGCTGTACGGCCGTCGGCTCCCAACGCGAAGGCCTTTTGGGAGAACATCACGACCGGGCGCTACAGCGTCACCGAGACTCCGGTCGACCGATGGGACCCGGCGCTCTACTACGATCCAGACCCCAAAGCGCCCGACAAGACGTACTCGAAAATCGGAGGCTGGGTTCGCGAATTCAGCTGGGAGCCGCTCAAGTGGAAGCTGCCGATCCCACCGAAGGTCGCCGATGCGATGGACCGCACCCAGAAGTGGTCGATCATGTCCGCGCGCGAAGCGCTTCTCGACTACGGGTATCCGGAGCGGCCGCTCGATCGGGATCGCACCGCGGTGATCCTCGGAAACGCGATGGCAGGCGATCGGCATTACAAGACCGCGTTGCGAATCTTCTTTCCGGAATTCACGCGAGAGCTCGACGAGGCTCCCTCCTTTCAGGCCCTTCCCGAGGCGGTGAAGAAGGCGATCGTGTCGGAGACCATGGATCGCGTCCGGCAGGACTTTCCGGAGATCACCGAGGACACCATGCCCGGCGAGCTCGCCAACATCATCGCGGGCCGTGTCGCTGCGGTATTCGATTTTCACGGGCCCAACTTCACGGCGGATGCAGCCTGCGCATCCGCCATGGCTGCCTTCAGCGCGGCGATCGGCGGTCTCGAAGAAGGCGACTTCGATGCGGTGTTGACGGGAGGCATCGACAGCAACATGAGCGCGCCGAGCTACACCAAGTTCTGCAAGATCGGCGCGCTGTCGGCAACGGGCACGCGGCCGTACGACGAAGGTGCCGACGGGTTCGTGATGGGAGAGGGCGCTGCGCTCTTTCTCCTCAAGCGCTTGGAGGACGCCGAGGAGGCGGGCGACCGGATCTACGCCGTCATTCGCGGCATTGGAGGATCGAGCGACGGCAAAGGCAAAGGCATTACCGCGCCGAATCCCATCGGACAGAAGTTTGCGATCGAACGGGCTTGGGCACATGCCGGCGAAGATCCCTCGACCGTCAGCCTCATCGAGGGCCATGGAACCTCGACCCGCGTAGGCGACGTCGTCGAGGTGCAGAGCATGGTGGAGGCATTCGCTGGGGCCGGTCTCGAGCCGTCGAGCGTGCCGATCGGATCGGTGAAGTCCAACATTGGACACCTGAAAGGGGCCGCGGGCGCGGCCGGATTGCTCAAAGCGTCGCTGTCGCTGCATCACAAGCAACTGCCGCCGAGCATCGGGCTCGAAAAACCGAATCCCAAAATCGGCTTCGGACAGATTCCATTTTACGTCAACACCCAGCTCCGACCTTGGGACGACTTCAAAGAGGTGCGCCGGGCGGGGGTGAGCGCGTTTGGTTTCGGTGGCACGAATTTTCATGCCGTGCTGGAGGAGCACGTCCCCGGTCGCATACGTGCGAAGAAGCCGATTCAGGTTTCCGTGCCTTTGGGCGGAGGCGTGCCCATGGCGTCGGCTGCGGCCGTTGCCGACAAGGCCCCTTTGCGGGGCGCGCTCGTGTTGGGAGCCGCATCCAAAGCCGAGCTCTCGAGCCGGCTGGACGCCGTCGTCGAAGCGGCGAAAGCCGGCCGCGCGCCAGAGCCGCAGCCTCCCTTGGCTGCCGATCTCGAGGCACCAGAGCGACTGGGCATCGACTTCGCCGACGCCGCCGAGCTCGCGAAGAAGGGTGCGCAGGCAGCCAAAGGGCTGCGTTCCGACAATCCCGCGATCTGGAAAGCTTTGCGGCCTCAAGGGATCTTCCACCAGACCGGCGCTCCGCCCAAGACTGCGTTCCTGTACACGGGGCAGGGCTCTCAGTACGTGAACATGCTTCGGCAGCTCCGCGAGGTGGAGCCCATCGTCGCCGACGCGTTCTGCGAAGCGGACGACGTGATGACACCGCTGCTCGGAAGGCCTCTGAGCGAGATCATCTTCGTCGACCCCGAGGACCAAAAGGCCGTGGCGGCCGCCGAACGAGCACTTCGGCAGACCGAGGTCACCCAACCGGCGGTGCTCGCGACCGATTTGGCGCTCACGCGCCTGCTCGCAGCGTACGGCATCACGCCGGACATGGTGATGGGGCACAGCCTCGGGGAGTACGGTGCGTTGGTCGCCTCGGGTGCGCTCGGTTTTCGCGAGGCGCTCGAAGCCGTGAGCGCACGAGGCCGGGAGATGACCCGGGTGTCGGTGCAAGACAACGGACTCATGGCCGCGGTGCTGGCGCCGATCGACGAGGTGCAGAAGATCGTCGCCTCGATCGACGGATACGTCGTGATCGCAAACATCAACAGCTTTGGGCAATCGGTGATTGGGGGCTCGACGCCGGCGGTCACCGAAGCCGTGGAGGCGATCACCAAAGCGGGCCACCGGGCCATCCCCATCCCGGTCAGCCACGCCTTCCATACCGAAATCGTCGCGCCTGCGAGCGAGCCGTTGAAGAAAGAGCTCCGGCGGCTCGGGATCGAATCGCCGAAGATTCCCATCGTGGCGAACGTGAGCGGCGAGCTTTACCCGATGGGACCCGGCGTCGCCGAGGAGATGATCGACATCCTCGGGAAGCAGATCGCCTCTCCGGTGCAGTTCGTGAAAGGTCTTCAGACCTTGTACGATGCGGGCGTTCGAGCCTTCGTCGAGGTGGGTCCGAAGTCCGCGCTGGCGAGCTTTGCCGACGACGTCCTCGGCGGGAAGCCGGGCACTCTCTCGCTCTTCACCAACCATCCGAAAGTCGGTGACTTGCCGTCCTTCAACGGCGCCCTCGTCGGGCTCTATGCCGCGGGGCACGGAGCGCCCCGAAACGAGCGCGGCTTGACCCAGATGGTCAGCGCAGCCGCGCCCATGGGCGCACGCGAAGAGCAGCCCGCCCCCGTGGTAAGCTCACCGTCGCCCACGCCCCGGTCCGCACCGATCGTGTCGAGACCGCGTCCGTCTGTACCGTCGCGTGCTTCCAGTCCGGCTTCTGGCGACCGATATGCGCAGCTCGGTCGGTTGTTCGCCGACTTCCTCGACCAAGGGATGGCCATTTACCGAGGCGCGGAAGCTGCAAGCTCCGCCGAGCCGGTCGTCATCAGTGGCGCCACGATCGGACTGCCCGGAGCTCCCAAGATCTTCTCGGACGACAATGTCGACCGGATGCTCCACGGACAGAGCTTCATCGACGTGATTCCCGTCGGCCTTCGCCGTGCGATGGCGGACAAGAAGATCACCCGTTTGGTGAAGTCGGACAAAGGCGGTCCTCGCTTCGAAACGATCGATTCACCGGCGGAGGTGATCAAGCTTGCTGGCCGAGGGGGCGAGATCGGGCTGTCGACCGATTTCGGGATCCCCGAGGATCGGGCCGCAGCGATGGATACGACCACGCAAATGGCGGTTGCCGCAGGCGTCGAGGCCTTGCGGGATGCCGGCATTCCTCTGGTCATGCGCTACAAGACCACCTCGAAAGGCACGCAGCTTCCCGACCGATGGGGGCTTCCCGAATCGATGCGAGACGAAACCGGTGTGATCTTCGCGTCGGCGTTTCCCGGCTATGACATGTTTGCGGCCGAGCTCGGGCGCCGTCACGATGCCGAGACTCGTGAGCGGCTGCTCGAGGAGCTGCAAAGCTTGCGCGCCCGAATGCCCACCAACGGAGGCGCCTCGGCGCTGGTCGCCGAGCTCGACCGTCGCATCGCGGAGCTGCAAAGCGACATCGCCCGCGCGCCCTATCAGTTCGATCGTCGATTCATCTTCAAGACGCTTTCGATGGGCCACGCGCAGCTCGCCGAATACATCGGAGCCCGCGGGCCCAACACGCAGATCAACTCGGCGTGTGCGAGCGGCACCCAAGCCGTCGCGCTGGCGGAAGATTGGATCAAGCGCGGACGCTGCAAGCGGGTCGTCATCGTGACCGCCGACAATGCCACGAGCGACCACATGCTCGAATGGGTGGGTGCAGGCTTTCTCGCAAGCGGCGCCGCCGCGACCGACGAGGTGCTCGAGGAAGCCGCGTTGCCATTCGATCGCCGCCGACACGGCCTCATCTTGGGCATGGGCGCCTCGGGCATGGTCGTCGAAACCGCGGAGGCGGCAAGAGAGCGTGGGCTCCGTCCCATCGTCGAGGTGCTCGGCACCGTCACGGCCAACAGCGCATATCACGGAAGCAGGCTCGACATCGAGCACATCCAAAGCCTGATGGAGGCGCTCATTCGGGATTGCGAGGCCCGGCACGGAATCGATCGCACCGAGATTGCGCCTCAAACCGTGTTCGTGTCCCACGAGACGTACACCCCGGCACGGGGGGGAAGCGCGCAGGCTGAAATCAGCGCATTGCGAAGCGTCTTCGGGCCCGTTGCGGATCAGATCGTCATCGCCAACACGAAGGGCATGACCGGCCACGCGATGGGCGCGGGTATGGAGGACGCCACCGCGGTGAAGATCTTGGAGACCGGGATGGTGCCTCCGGTGGCGAACTTCAAGGAAATCGACCCAGAGCTCGGAGCGCTCAATCTTTCGCGCGGCGGCTCGTATCCGGTTCAGTACGCGTTGCGCCTCGGCGCCGGGTTTGGATCGCAGATCAGCCTGTCGCTCGTGCGATGGGTTCCGAGCGCAGACGGCCGCCGGCCTGCGCCGCGCGCGCTCGGCTTCGAGACGCGGCTCGAAAACCCCGAGGCATTCCGCGCTTGGATCGCGGAGGCGACCCGAAACCCGAATGCGGAGCTCGAGGTCGTGCATCGAACCCTTCGCGTCAAAGAGCAAGGGCCGAGCCGCGCGGCGGTGACCGAGACGAAGACTACGCCTCGTGTGGAATCGGCCCCATCGCGTGCGGCCGTCGCCGCCCCGCCAGCCCCGGTGACGACCTCCGTGGCGCCGGCCCCCACCGCGCCGCAAAGCGTTCGCGACCCGGTTGCGGATCGGGTGCTATCGATCGTGTCGGAGCAGACGGGGTACCCGTCGGACATGTTGGATCTCGAGCTGGACCTCGAGGCGGACTTGGGCATCGACACGGTCAAGCAAGCCGAGACGTTTGCAGCGGTTCGCGAGGCTTACGCGATCGAGCGCGAAGACAACCTCGAGCTTCGGGAGTTTCCGACGCTGGGGCACGTGATCCAGTTCGTCCGGGATCGACGGCCAGACCTCGCGCAGGCCCCCCTTCCTGCGGCGACGCCGGCCGCAGCGCCAGCGCCAGCAGGGCTGACGGCCTCGCCGTCGGAGCCCGCGGCCGAGCAGGGGGCCCGGGATCCCATCGCCGACAAGGTGCTTTCGATCGTGTCGGAGCAGACGGGCTATCCGTCGGACATGTTGGATCTCGAGCTGGACCTCGAGGCGGACTTGGGCATCGACACGGTCAAGCAAGCCGAGACGTTTGCAGCGGTTCGTGAGGCCTATGACATTCCGCGAGATGACAACCTCGAGCTTCGGGAGTTCCCGACGCTCGGCCACGTCATCGGGTGGGTGAGGAGCAATCGACCCGATCTCGCAGCCCCTTTGGAATCCGTGGCAGCATCCGAACCAGCCCATGCAGCCTCGTCGCCGAGCCCCTCGGAGGACGGCATCGCCGACAAGGTGCTCGAAGTGGTTGCTGGGGTGACCGGCTATCCACCGGAGATGCTCGAGCTCGACTTGGACCTCGAAGCGGATCTCGGGATCGACACGGTCAAGCAAGCCGAAACATTTTCGGCGGTGCGCGAGGCGTATGCGATCCCACGCGACGAGAGCCTCGAGCTCCGGGATTTTCCGACGCTCAATCACGTCATCGCCTGGGTCAAATCGAATCTATCGGAGGCCGGGACGACGGCGGCCTCCGATGCCGAGGAGACGAAGGTCCAAGCGCCGACGGTCCGGCCGCAAGCGGAAGGGCTTCGTCGCGTGCCCGTCGCGGTCTTGCGACCGCCTTTGCCCTTTTGCAAGCCTACGGGCGTGCAGCTCGGCAAGGGCTCTCGCGTCGTCGTCATGGGCGATCGGGGTGGCGTGGCCAAGGCTCTCATCAAGTTGCTCGAAAAACGTGGAGTTGCGCCGCTCTCCATCGAAGGAACGCCGACCGCAGAAGCTCTGACCGAGCAGCTCGAAAGCTGGGTCGCGGAGGGCCCCATCGAAGGCGTGTATTGGCTGGCTGCTTTGGATCCGGAGATGCCCATCGCCGAGCTCACACCCGACGCGTGGCACGAGGCGATGCAGCGGCGCGCCAAGCTTCTCTACACGACCATGCGTGCGCTTTACGATCAGGTGTCGGGTCGCGGTCGCTTCTTGATTTCGGCGACGCGCCTCGGCGGAAAGCACGGCTTCGATGCAGCCGGCGCCATCGCTCCTCTCGGCGGTGCGGTCACCGGCTTCACCAAGACGTACAAACGAGAGCAGCCGGAGGCCACGGTCAAAGTCGTGGACTTCGAGAAGGGCTGCAAGCCGGCGGCGCTTGCGCGACGGCTCGTCGACGAGACGCTCACCGATCCGGGGGCATGCGAGCTCGGCTACACCGGAGACGACCGATGGACGGTTGCGGCCTCGCTCGAGCCGGTGCCCGACGAACGCCCGTTCCCGCTCGATGAGAATACGGTGTTTGCGGTGACCGGAGCCGCGGGCTCGATCGTGTCGGCGATCGTCTGCGATTTGGCGGCCGCCTCGGGCGGCACCTTCCACCTGTTGGATCTGACACCCGAGCCGGATCCAGACGATGCGGACCTGCAACGCTTCGCGATCGATCGCGATGGGTTGCAACGCGAGCTCTTCGAAAGGCTCAAGCAGAGCGGACAGAAGGCCACCCCGGTGGCCGTGCAGAAGCTGCTCGCAGGGCTGGAGAGAAAGCACGCAGCCCTGCGCGCGATCGAAGCCATCCGCCGAGCCGGCGGCACCGTGCATTATCACGAGATGAACTTGCTCGACCGAGATGCGGTCGCGAGTGTGATGGATGCCATTCGAGCCACCAGCGGCCGAATCGACGTCCTCATCCATGCGGCGGGTCTCGAGATCAGCCATTTCTTGCCCGACAAGAAGCCTTCGGAGTTCGATCTCGTCTTCGACGTCAAAGCCACGGGTTGGTACCACTTGCTTTCGGGCCTCGGAGAGATGCCACTCGGCGCGGCCGTCGTCTTCAGCTCGATCGCCGGTCGGTTCGGGAACGGCGGCCAGGCCGACTACAGTGCCGCCAACGAGCTGTTGGCCAAGTCCGTATCGGGCTTCCGCAGCAGTCGCCCCGACACGCGAGGCATCGCGGTCGATTGGACGGCATGGGCCGACATCGGCATGGCATCGCGCGGTTCCATACCCAAGATGATGGAAGTCGCGGGCATCGACATGCTCGAGCCCGCCGATGGCATTCCGGTCGTTCGAAACGAGCTCGAAGCGGGGACCCGGGGCGAGGTCGTGATCGGAGGCGCGCTCGGCATTCTGATCCAGGAGTAGACTATGTTTGGCCTCCCCGCTATCGATATC
>CAZBWQ010000087.1:7427-17831 GCA_964495565.1 uncultured Sandaracinaceae bacterium
GGCGGCGCGCTCGGCATTCTCATGCAAGAGTGGGACGAGACGGGCGGGCTCGATCCGGACGCGGTTCCCAGCGCGAACCGAGGCCCGATGAGCACCCACGTGTCATCCATGGGCGTCCACGAGGGGCTGCGCGTGGAAACCACGCTCGATCCGAAGGAACAACCGTTCCTCTACGATCACCGAATCGGCGGCACCTCCGTGTTGCCGGGCGTGATGGGCATCGAGGGCTTCTGCGAGGTCGCCAAGACTCTCTTCCCGCAGTGGCACATCCAGGCCATCGAGCAGGTCGACTTTCTCGCGCCGTTCAAGTTCTATCGCGACGAGCCCCGCACCCTCACGTGGTCCGCGCACTTCGACACCGAAGGCGACGACGTGGTCGCCCGGTGCAACCTCGTCGGCGTGCGAACCATCATGGGCCGCGAGGAACGCAAGACGCACTTCACGGCATTGCTGCGACTCTCGCGTGAGCCCTCGGAAGAGAGCTCACCGCCGTCCGAAGCGCCCCTGCCGGCCGATGAGCCGCAAGTCGAAAATGCGGACATCTACCGAGTCTATTTCCACGGGCCGGCGTATCAGGTCTTGGACAGCGCGTGGAAGAAGAACGGCGTGGTCGTGGGGCGCATGAGCGAGGAGCTTCCCGCCGGCCACCAGCCCACCGACTCGACGTTGACGATGGAGCCTCGTCTCGTCGAGCTTTGTTTCCAGACCGCCGGCGTGTGGCAGATCGGAACGACCGGGAAGATGGGCCTGCCTCAGCACATCGACCAATTGTCCGTCCTGAAACCCGTCAACGGCGCGAATGGACGCTTGCATGCGGTGGTCACACCGCGAGAGGACGGCTCGTTCGACGCGCACGTGAGCGACGAAGCCGGCAACGTGTACGTGGTTCTTCGAGGTTATCGGACGGCAGAGCTACCCGACGAGGTCGATCCCGAAAAACGCAAACCCCTGCGGACCGCGATGGATTGAGCCGATGCATTCCACGAGCTTCGAGCGAATTGCAATCCTCAATCGTGGCGAGCCAGCGATGCGGTTCATCATTGCGGCGCGCGAGTACGCGCGGGAGCACGCCCAGCCACTTCACACCATCGCGCTCTACACGGAGCCCGACCACCGGGCCATGTTCGTGCGGGAAGCAGACATGGCCCATTCCATCGGCCCCGCGACGTACGTGACCCGCGAAGGCCAACGGCGCTCGAGCTATCTCGACTACGAGCGTTTGGAGCGAGCTCTCGTCGCCACCCGTGCCGAGGCGGTCTGGCCGGGGTGGGGCTTTGCATCGGAGCGCGCCGAATTCGTCGACCTCTGCGATCGGCTCGGCATCGTGTTCATTGGGCCGACCGGCGACATGATGCGCCAGCTCGGCGACAAGATCACGTCCAAGCTCCTGGCCGAGCAGGCCGCGGTGCCCGTCGCTCCTTGGAGCGGTGGTCCCGTCCGTACGCTCGACGAAGCGCGGAGCCACGCAGCACGTCTCGGATATCCCGTGATGATCAAGGCGACGGCAGGCGGCGGGGGCCGTGGGATCCGGCGCGTGTCGGCGGAGCCCGGGCTGGCGGAGGCATTTCAGACCGCTTCCTCCGAAGCCGAAAAGGGTTTCGGAGACGGTACGGTCTTCGTCGAAAAGATGGTCACGGGAGCCCGGCACGTCGAGGTTCAGATCATCGCGGACAACCACGGGACCACCTGGGCCCTAGGCGTTCGAGATTGCACACTTCAACGCCGAAACCAGAAAATACTCGAAGAAACGCCGTCGCCGGTGCTCTCGATCGAGCAACGTACGGAGCTCGAGCAGGCGGCGGTCCGGCTGGCCCGTGCCATCGGATACCGGAACGCGGGAACGGTCGAGTTTCTCTATCACGAGCCGACACGGCAGTTTTCGTTCATGGAGGTCAACGCCAGGCTGCAGGTGGAGCACCCGGTTTCCGAGCTCATCACGGGCGCCGATCTGGTGAAGCTCCAAATCCACGTCGCGCGGGGAGGAAGGTTGGAGGGAGAGCCTCCGGAGCAGCGCGGGCATGCGATCGAGGTTCGCCTCAACGCCGAAGACCCCGAGGACAACTTCGCGCCATCACCGGGAATCGTCGAAGAGCTTCGGCTGGCCAGCGGGCCTGGTCTGCGGATCGACACCGGCATCGCGGAAGGGGACTCGATTCCAGCCGAGTTCGATTCGATGATCGCGAAGATCATCGCGCATGGACGGACACGCGAAGAAGCGATGGCGCGGCTTCGTCGGGCGCTGCTCGAGAGCGAGGTGGTCATCCGGGGCGGAAGCTCCAACAAAGGATTCTTGTTGGGGCTCGTGGACCATCCCGCCGTATGGTCCAACGAAGTCGATGTCGGTTGGGTCGATCGGTTGGTCGGGGAGGGCAAGCATCTTCCTCGCGAGGGAGCCGCGATCGCGCTTCTTCAGGCGGCCATCGACAGCTACGAGGCGGAAACCGACGTCGAACGCGCGCGGTTCTACACGGCCGCGGCCCGTGGACGGCCTCACGTCGAAGACGAGACGGGCCAGAGCATGGAGCTCACCTACGCTGGCAACACCTACGAGCTGGCCGTGTTTCGCCTCGGGCCGTATCGGTATCGGATCGACGTCGACGGACGACGGATCGAGCTCACGATGGAGCGATTCGAAGGGTCCGAGCGGCGCTTGCGGTTGGCGGGCCGAAACCATCGAATCCTGACCGTCGATCAAGGGCTCAGCGTGTTGGTCGAAGTCGACGGGGTGGTGCATCGCGTCTCCCGGGATCGCGGGGGCTTGGTGAGAGCGCCTTCTCCGGCGGTCGTCGTCAACGTTCTGGTTCGAGAGGGCCAAGAGGTCGCAGTCGGCGATGGGCTGGTGGTTCTCGAAGCGATGAAAATGGAGATGGTGGTCGCCGCAAAATTCGCAGGCCGCGTCCGCGAAATCATGGTGATGAACAACGTGCAGCTCCCCGTAGGGGCTCCGATGGTGTTGATCGAACCGAGCGGCAGCGACTCCGAGTCGACGCGGGGAGAGCGCATCGACTTCTCGGAGCTCGCGCCCCGTCGCGACACAACCTGGTCGGCTTCGTGTCAGAACCTGACCGAGCTGCGTCGCTTGGTGCTGGGGTACGATGCCGATGGTGTCGAGCTCTCTCGAGAGATGGCCGATGGCGCGATCGTCCGCGAAGACGTATCCCCAAACGACCCTGCGCTCCTGGCGCTCGAAGACGAAATCCTGCGAATCTTCGTCGATCTTTGCTCCCTCTTTCGGCGGTTTCGCGGAGAGGACGATCCGGGAGATTTCGGGAAACACACTTCGGAAGAATATCTGTTCACGTTCTTGCGGGATCTGGTGGTTCGTCGCGAAGAAGAGCTCCCAGCGCCCTTCTTGGACAAGCTGCGGCGGGCGGTCGCTCACTACGGGCTCGAGGGGATTCAACGAAGCCCCAAGCTTCAGGAGGTGCTCTTTCGCATCTGCAAAGGGAACAAGCGCATCGACGAGCAGATCGGTCCCGTCTTGAGCGTCTTGCAAAGCCGGCTGGAGCACATCGATTCGCTCCGCGATCAAGTGGGTGACGGCTTTCGGGAGCTGCTCGGCCGGCTGATCTCCGAAGCCCAGGGCCGCTATCCGGCCATCTACGACATCGCGCGCGAGCTCCAGTATCACTACTTCGAGCGGCCGGTCGAACAACGAGCCCAGCGCGAAGCTTTGGAAGAGGTCGAAGAGCTACTGTCTCGGCTCGCCGCCGACCCGACCGGAAACGATCGAGACGCTCGAATGGCAAAGCTCGTGGCGATGCCAAGGCCGCTCAAAGGCTTCTTGTCGCGGCGGCTCGAGAATGCGAGCGCGGTCGAGCGTCGAATCATTCTCGAAGTGTTGGCCCGCCGCTATTACAAGGTTTGCGAGCTGAGAGACTTCCGCATCGTCGAGGACGGGCACATCGAGGTGTCGAGCTGTTGGTACGAGTACGAAGGAAGTACGATCCGATTCTTCGCGACCCACGTTCGTAGTGAAGAGATGCCCCACGCCATCGAGGTGCTCGCGAAACACATCGAGGACGTGCCGCTCGATCAAGACGTGGTCGTCGATTTCTACCTTTGGCACCAGGACCCGCTGCAGAGCCCCGACCGGCGGTCGGCCGAGTTGATCGAGGTGCTCGACCAGGCTCGCTTCCGAAGGCCGATCCGGCGCGTCATCGTCGCGGCGACGGGCCCCGAGACCGGTCTCGGTGCTGGCGAATTCCAAGGATTCACCTTCCGCATGGGCGATTCGGGCTTCTACGAGGAGCTCATCTACCGCGGCATGCATTCGATGTTGAGCAAGCGCTTGTTCCTGTGGCGGCTCAAAGATCTCGACACGGTTCGCGTCCCGTCTCCCGAAGACGTCTATTTGTATCGGGTCACCGGAAAGGACGAACGGCTCATCTGTCTAGGCGAGGTTCGGGATTTGACTCCCATCCGGGATGCATCGGGTCGTGTCGTCGGGCTTCCCACGTTGGAGCGCACGCTCATCAAGTGCTTGATCTCGATCCGGCGGGAGCAAAGCACGCGCCCCTCGGGCAACCGTTATCAGTGGAATCGGGTTCACCTCTTCCTTTGGCCTCCGATGGAGCTCAGTCAGGAAGAGATCAACGGCATCATTCACAGGCTCGCTCCGGAGACCTCCGGGCTCGGTCTCGAGCGAATCGTCGTCCAAGCCGAAATCCCGAATCCCGCCACCGGCGAGCTCGAGCCCAAGCTCCTCGAGGTGTCCAATCGAGGTCGCCAAGGCTTGCGCGTGCGCTTGCGGGACGTACCCGAACACCCGATGAGACCCCGAAGCGCGTACGAGCAGACCGTCGTTCGCTTGCGTCAGCGCGGCCTCATGCATCCTTACGAAATCATCTCGATGATCACGCCCGGCGACGACGCGGACGTCCAGTCGGATTTCCCTCAGGGGAAGTTCGAGGAGCTCGACCTCGATGCAGGCGGCTCCTTGGCTCCGGTCGATCGGCCTCCGGGGCAGAACGAGTCGAACGTCATCGTCGGTTTGCTCACCAGCTTCACCGACAGCTACCCGGAAGGAATGACGCGCGTCGCCCTTTTCGGGGATCCGAGCCGCGGCATGGGCTCGCTCGCCGAGCCCGAATGTCGCCGGATCATCGCCGCGCTCGACCTCGCCGAGCAGCGCCAGCTACCGCTCGAATGGTATGCGGTCTCGGCCGGCGCGAAGATTTCGATGGAGAGCGGCACCGAAAACATGGATTGGATATCCGACGTGCTCCGAAGGATCGTGGAGTTCACGCAAGCGGGCGGTGAGGTGAACGTCTTGGTGTGCGGCATCAACGTGGGTGCACAACCCTATTGGAACGCCGAAGCAACGATGCTGATGCATACCAAGGGGATCTTGGTGATGGTGCCTGAAAGCGCGATGGTGCTCACCGGCAAGCAGGCACTCGACTACTCGGGAGGCGTATCCGCCGAAGACAACACGGGCATCGGGGGGTACGACCGCATCATGGGCCCGAACGGGCAGGCCCAGTATGCGGCGAGGGACATCGCGGATGCATGTCACATTCTCCTGCGACATTACGATCACACCTACGTGATGCCCGGCGAGCGTTTTCCGCGTCGGGCGAGGACCGCCGACCCGATCGATCGGGACGTGTGCCATTCGCCTCATGGACACGTCGGCGCGGCGAATTTCGCGACGGTGGGCGAGGTGTTCGATCCCAAGACCAACCCGGGGCGCAAGCGACCCTTCGACATCCGCAAGGTCATGCGTGCGGTGGCGGATCAGGACCATGACGTGCTCGAGCGTTGGTATGGCATGCGTGACGCGGAAACCGCCGTGGTATGGGATGCGCACGTCGGTGGGTATCCGGTTTGCTTGATCGGAATGGAGTCGCAGCCACTGCCGCGAATCGGATTCGTGCCGGCGGATGGTCCGACTTCCTGGACCGCGGGGACGTTGTTCCCGATGTCCTCCAAGAAGGTGGCTCGCGCCATCAACGCCGCCAGCCACAATCGGCCACTGGTGGTGTTGGCGAATCTTTCGGGGTTCGATGGATCGCCGGAGTCACTGCGCTCCTTGCAGCTCGAGTACGGCGCCGAAATCGGCCGCGCCATCGTGAATTTCAGAGGCCCGATCATATTCACGGTCATCTCCCGCTATCACGGCGGCGCCTTCGTGGTGTTCTCCAACAAGCTCAACCCTTCTCTCGAGGTAGCCGCCCTCGAAGGCACCTACGCCTCGGTCATCGGCGGTGCCCCGGCCGCGGCGGTCGTGTTTGCGGGAGAGGTTCGCAAGCGGACCCTTTCGGATGAGCGCGTGATCGCGCTGCAGCAAGAGCTCGAACGTGCCGAGGGTGCCCAGCGTGTTGCGATCGGAGATCGTCTCGCCAAGATGAAAAATGTGGTTCACTCCGAGAAGCTGCGCGAGGTCGCCGAGGAGTTCGATGGGGTTCACAGCGTTTACCGAGCGCTCGAGATGGGCTCGGTCCATCGAATCATTCCCCCCGCCTCGCTTCGGCCGTACCTAGTGGACGCCATCGAACGTGGAATCGAACGCGAGCTCTTGCGGCGATGATGGCTCGGTGGTTACTCGTGGGTGCGGTCGAGGTCCCGGAGACGGACGAGTGGCTGAGCCCGAGGGAGGCCGGGACGTTGGCGCGGCTCAGGTTTCCAAAGCGCCGGACCGAATGGAAGCTGGGCCGCTTTACGGCCAAACGCGCCTTGGCCTCGGAGCTCGGGATCGAGGAGCTCCACCGGATCGAGGTGATCGCCGCGAAGGATGGGGCGCCCGAAGCATTTTTGGATGGCGCATGTTTGCCGCTGTCGCTTTCGATCAGCCACCGGAACGATACGGCGGTTTGTGCCTGGTCCCGGCGTGCTCGTGTCGGCTGCGACCTCGAAGCGATCGAGCCGCGAACCTCACGCTTCGTCGAAGATTTTTTCACCGAACGGGAGCGTGTCGAAGTGCTCTGCGCGGCCGAGCTCGAGCGCCATCGCCGCGTGGCCCTGACTTGGAGCGCCAAGGAAAGCGCCCTCAAGGCTCTCCGTGTGGGTCTTCGGCGCGACACGCGGAGCGTGGAGGTGGATCTCGCCGAGCCGGGACCGAGCGCGACCGGTTGGCAGCCGCTTCACGTGGCGGTCCAACCCGAGGGCAGGCGGCTCGACGGGTGGTGGCGCCTGGTCGAGCAAATGGTCTTGACCGTGATTGAAGACATCACCCCTGCGGATTAGAAAATATAGACATAATCTAGACAAAATGCACTATAGCGCCGCTCGATGGCTTGACGACCTCGACAAAGGCTGAACAAGACCTGCAGGAGGGGTCCTGTGAAGATTGCGGTCGTCGGTACGGGAATCAGCGGGCTCGTGGCCGCATGGATGCTTCAGCGCGAGCACGAGGTGACCGTCTTCGAGGCCCGTGGCCGCATCGGTGGCCACACCAACACCGTCGAGGTCGAAGCCGGAGGTCGACGGTTCGCCGTCGACACGGGCTTCATCGTGCACAACCGGCGCACCTACCCGAACCTGGTTCGGATCTTCGACGCGCTCGGCGTGCCGACGAAGCCGACCACGATGAGCTTCAGCGTTCGCGAGGAGAGCACGGGGCTCGAGTACTCGAGTCGGTCGATACTCGCCCGGCGGCGGAACCTCGTGAATCCTCGCATCGTACGAATGGTTCGGGACGTCTTGCGCTTCAATCGCGAGGCGGAGCGAATCGCCGACCGAGCCGACGAGCGGGTGACGCTCGGCGAGATGTTGCGCATCCATGGCTACTCCGAGTCGTTCATCGAGCTCTACATCGTTCCGATGGGGGCGGCGATCTGGTCCACGGATCCGACCCGAATGCTGTCGTTTCCTGCGAGCACGTTTGCGCGCTTCCTCGTGAATCACGGGCTGACCAGTCTCGTCGACCGCCCGACGTGGCGCGTGGTCGAAGGAGGCTCGAAAACCTACGTCGAACGCATGACGGCATCCTTCGCGGACCGGATCCGATTGGACTCTCCCGTCGAGCAGATCCGGCGAACGAAGTGGGGAGTGGAGGTCGACGCCCGTGGGCAGCCGCCGGCTCTCTTCGATCGCGTGGTGATCGCATCGCATAGCGACCAAGCCCTTCGCATGTTGGCCGACCCCAGCGAAGCCGAACGCGAGATTCTTGGCGCCATTCGTTACCAGCCGAATCGCGCGGTGCTGCACACCGACACGTCGCTCCTCCCACGATCGCCGCGGGCGTGGGCAGCCTGGAACTATCGCGTGCCCGCGACGCCCCGAGAGCGTGTCTCGGTCACCTACGACATGAACGCCCTGCAGGGAATCCGCGAAGCTCCTGTCCGATTTTGCGTTTCGCTCAATGCCGAAGACCGGATCGACCCTGCGAAGGTCCTGTACGAGACCACGTATTCTCACCCGCTTTACACGCCGGAGGCCGTGGCCGCGCAGCGTCGCGCCGACGAGATCAACGGCGTTCGCAACACCTTTTACTGCGGGGCCTATTGGCGATACGGCTTTCACGAAGACGGTGTCGTGAGCGCGCTCGCCGTGGCGGCGAAGCTGGGGCTGACGCTCGATGCTTCCCGACAGGTTGTCACCCGAAGCTCCGAGGAAGCCGCATGAAGAGTGCCCTCTACGAAGGCACGGTGCGTCACCGCCGCTTCACGCCGGTCCATCACGCATTCCGATATCGTTTGTTCTACGCTTATCTCGACCTCGAAGAGCTCCCCGATGTGTTGGATCCGATCCCAGGGTGGTCCGCGAGACGAGCGGCGCTAGCGCGTTTTCGACGCGAAGATCACCTCGGCGACCCAGAAGCACCCTTGGACGAAGCCGTCCGGACGCTGGTCGAAACGAGATGCGGTGAGCGCCCGAACGGTCCCATCCGTCTTCTGACTTTGCCGCGGACACTCGGTGTGACGTTCAACCCGATCAGCATCTACTACTGCCATCGGCCCGACGACTCGTTGAGTCATCTCGTCGCGGAGGTCGACAATACGCCGTGGGGCGAGCGCCATTGTTACGTGGTGGACGTCGATCGGGACGGATCGGGCACCGGTTCGGTGCTGCAGTTTCGTGTGCCCAAGAGCTTCCACGTGTCTCCTTTTCACGGTCTGGATCAGGAATACGAGTGGCGCTTCACGCGTCCCGGAAGCTCCCTGGTGGTTCACATGGAGAACTGGGAAAAGGGCGAGATCAAAACCGATGCGACCCTGGTCATGCGTCGCCGTCCCCTCGATCGACGCCATGGGATGCGTGCGCTGCTTCGGCACCCCGCGATGACGCTCAACGTGCTGGCGGGGATCTACGGGCAAGCCGCGCGGCTTTGGTGGAAGGGGGCTCCGTATCATCCCCACCCTCGACGGCTCGAGCCGGCGGAGGTGACACGATGACCCAACCGACCTCGCTGATCGCACCCACCCGAAGCATCGCCCAGCTCGATTTGTCGTCACGAATTGCGCGAGCCTTGGTCCTCAAGCGTCTCCAGGCGCTCCAGTGGGGAGAGCTGATCGTGGTGGACGGTCCAGAACGAGCGGCATTTGGCGCTCCCGGCTCTGGCCCTCGCGCGACGGTGCGTATTCACGCGCCAGACGCTTGGGCCGCCATCGCGTGGGGAGGAAGCCTCGGAGCCGGCGAGAGCTTCATGGAGGGTCGTTGGTCGACCGACGATTTGGTCGCGGTCGTGCGCATCTTGCTTCGCGCTTCGTCGCGACTCAGCCACCTCGACGGCCGCCTCGGCCGCCTGGGCACCGTCGTCGATGGAGTCCAGCATCGGCTTCGACGCAACACGAGACGGGGAAGCCGGCGAAACATCACCGAGCACTACGATCTCGGAAACGACTTCTATCGTCTGTGGCTCGATGAATCGCTGATGTACTCGTCCGCCATGTGGGAACATCCTGCCCAGACGTTGGAAGAAGCGCAGCGGGCGAGGTTGCACCGCATCGGCACGAAGCTGATGCTGACGTCCGGCGATCATCTGCTCGAGATTGGAACGGGGTGGGGTTCGATGGCGCTCTACGCTGCGAAGCACTTCGGCTGCCGCGTCACCACTACCACCATTTCGCGAGAGCAGCACGACCTGGCACGGGAGCGCGTCGACGCTTCGGGGCTGTCGGACCGCGTGACCGTCTTGTTCGAGGACTACCGTGACTTGAAAGGCCGCTACGACAAGCTGGTTTCGATCGAGATGATCGAAGCCGTCGGGGCGGAGTACTTCGGCGCCTTCTTTCGCAAAGTGGGATCACTGCTCGAGCCGAGTGGCTTAGGCCTCATTCAGGCGATCACCATCCCCGACGACCGCTTCTCCCGGAGCGTCGGACGGACGGACTTCATCAAGCGGCACATCTTCCCGGGAGGTCAGCTGCCGAGCCTGCACGCGATGAGCGAGGCATGGGGCCACCAGAGCGACCTTCGGCTGCTTCATTACGAGGACTTCGGCGAGCACTATGCGCGCAC
>CAZBWQ010000088.1:0-16777 GCA_964495565.1 uncultured Sandaracinaceae bacterium
ACTCGGACCTCGGCACTCGGACCTCGGCACTCGGACCTCGGCACTCGGACCTCGGGTCTCGAACCCCGATCCTCGGACCTCGATCCCTTTCATGGAGGCTCGGGGTTCGAGACCCGGGACCCGGAGGTGTCCGTATCCGCCCTACATTGACCGTTTGGGCCTTGCCTGATACGCGAACGGGATGCGCTTGACGATTTGGATCGCGGGCGCCTTGCTCGCGCTCGCGGGTGGGGCTGCCTCGCTCGGCTGTGGAGGGGAGTCCTCAGTCACTTGCGACGAGGTCAGCTGCGACTGCGAAAACCGGTCGAGCTGTGAGCTCTATTGCGAGGACATCATCGGTTGCGAGCCCACCTGCCTCGCGTTCGGCAGCCTCTGCCGTGTGCAGTGTCTCGACGACTGCGAGTTTCGATGCCGCCAGGGCCAGGTTTGCGACGGGGTGTGCGGCGACAACTGCTACACCCAGTGCAGCTCGATCGACACCTGCCGTGTCGAGGCAGGCGCGGGGAGCGAATACCGCTGTCTGAACGCTGGCAATTGTGCGGTCGACGTGGGAGCCGAGTCGTCGGTGTTGTGCACGAGCGTCGGGACGTGCAGTGTGCGGTGCGCCGGTAGCTGCATGGTGGCGTGCGTCGACACCGGCTCGTGCAGCGTCGAGTGCCTCCAAGGGCAGCGGCAAGCCTGCGGACAGAGCCTCTACACCTGCGACATGGACTGCCCTTGAGCTAGGGGGCC
Source organism: uncultured Sandaracinaceae bacterium (assembly GCA_964495565.1). Taxonomy (GTDB): domain Bacteria; phylum Myxococcota_A; class Polyangia; order Polyangiales; family Houyiibacteriaceae; genus SG8-38. The sequence continues at coordinate 733 of CAZBWQ010000088.1, forward strand.
TCTGGCCCGCTCAGGGGCAAGCGCCGTCTTGCTTCACGGAGACGCCGGCCGCGTGCGCCGAGCACGCGTTGGAATAGGTCTTCCCGTCGCAGCCGCAGACCGGATCGTACTGGGCCGTGCATGCTTGAGGCCGCGGCTGGCATTGGCCGGGCATCCCGGAGGCGCCGCACTTCGCCTCGGACGGATACCGGCAGAATAGTCCGGTGGCGCACGCGGGGTGGCCTTCGGCTCCGCAAGCCGCGCCCACGCCGCCGACAGTGGCCTGTCCTTCTTGTTGGCACAGGCCTCGATGGCGAATGGACACCCCGTGCGAGTGGGCGACGCAATCGTTGCTGTAATTTCGTCCGTCGCATCCACACACCGGCGCCCACTCCTTGGTGCACACGGTGGGCTGTGGCGCGCACTGCCCGGGCCCCGCGATCTCGCCGCAGTACTGCGCCTCGTCGTACTTACAAAAGTAGCCGTTCGCGCAGTCCTCGGTCGCACCGCCAGGACCGCAGGTGCCCATGCCAGGGGGTGGGCCGGTTTCCGACGTGGGGCACGGACCGGCCTGGCGGGGTGAAACCCCGTGGGAATGCGCCACGCAAATATTCAAATAGGTTCGCCCGTCGCACCCGCACACCGGGCTGTAGTCTTTCGTGCAGGTCGTCGGCACGGGGAAGCACGCGCCCTTGGCGCCCGTCTCCCCGCACTCGGCGTCCGGCCCATAATGGCAGACGAAGCCCGGCTGGCACGCGTCGCCGGGGGCTCGGCTGCATTCACCGGCGGGACGATCGGGGTAGCGTGGTGGCTCGCTGTCCTTGGCGCACGCCGCCAACATGCTCAAACACAGGGCCCAGAACAATCGCCGCGTCATCCCTGAGTAGCTATCGCCGAACGGAGATCGAGGCAAGGCGCCTCAGGTCGCCGGGAGCGCGTCGACGATTTGAGGCACCCATTCACTCGCGGTTCCCGAGATGAACGCACCCACGCCGGTGCGTTCGACGAGCGCGCTGAACGGATTGGGCTCGGGATTGATCACGAGCATCGGCACCCGCCGCTGTGCGGCGATCGTCGCGATGTGCATGGGAAGTGACGTCGCTCCCGTGGTGCCAATGACGATCAACACGGAGGCGCCGCGGGCAGCTTCGATCGAGCTTTGAAAACGAAAGTTCGGCTCGTCGTAGCGCTCGTCGAACCAGAGAACGTGCGGCCGCGCCCAGGCGCCACACGACGGGCAGCGCAACAGCTCTTTGTCTTTGGCACCGAGCTCGCGCCCCTTTTCCCACGCCACGTCGATGCCCTCGGGCATCGGCAGCGGCGCTGGCAGACACTCGCGTGAGCAGCGCATGAAATCGATGTTCCCGTGAATCTGAAACGTGCGCTCGGGGCTGCTCCCGGCTCGCAAATGGAGCCCATCGACGTTCTGCGTGACCAGAAGGAATCGATGGCCGCCGCGATGCTCGGCCCGGACCAGGGCCCGGTGTGCTTTGTTGGGCTGCGCTGCGCGGCACACGCCTCGGCGGTAGAGATACCAAGACCAGATCTGCTCAGGCATGTGCTGGAAGGCAGCCCAAGTCGCGAGCTCTTGAGGGTGATAATTGTGCGAGCCGACTCTCCAGTACCCCTCTTCGCCCCGGAACGTGGGCACGCCGCTCTCGGCGGAGATGCCGGCGCCGGTCAGCCACAATACGAGGCCCCGAGTGTGCTGAAGAAGCTCGCGCAGGGAGCCGCTGATCATCGGACCTTTCGCTGCGTTCATGGAGAGCAGGTGCGTCGTTCGGGCCACTGCTGGAAGATCGCAGTGACGGCAGCCCGTACTGTGGCGTCGACGTTGGTGTTGGATTCCAAGACTTTTCGCGCGGTGCCCTTGAAGATCGGCTCGGCGTCGGCGCCCTCTTCCGGACGAGGCCCGACGGGAAGGTAGAGGCTGCCGACCTCGAACTCGATCTCGACGGGGACGATCCACAGGCATGGATCCCAGAACCAGCCCCAGACGCCCCACCACCAGCCACCGACACATTGCCAAGTCGTGCCTTCGTTGACGGTTCGGGCGAGGCCGTTGCCGGCGAACAGGTCCGGTTCGTTGGTCTCGGTCACCTCCTCGGGCGGAATGTACGTCATGCAAACCGGCGGCGCCGTCATCGCTTCGATGATCAGATCGTTGACTTGGTCGTTGAAGAGCTCGGCTTCCAGGTCGAGCTCGTCGGCCTCCGGGACGAGCTCCGGAGTGAGGACCGTGAAGGTCTGGAACTGGGAAAAGTCGACGTCCTCGTCGAACTCGACGGTGATCTCGCCGACCTGGCTCGAGCTCCCGCAAGCGACGAGCAGACACGAAAGCGAAATGGCGAACGACCGGAACCGAGCTTGGCCTTTAAGCATGCCTGGATCTAGCATCCGGCGATGGGGCATCAACGTCACGAGTACCCATGCTTTGCCGTCTGCACTACAATCCCCGTCATGCGGCACCTGCTCGTTTGCCTCATCTCGCTTGCGCTTCTGGTGGGTTGCCAACGTAGCGAGCCCGCCTCGGACGCACCGTACGAAGGCACGGTCGAACCAAGCGAAGATCAGCCGAGTCAGGATTTGGAGAAGAGCGCTCCGGCCGAGCCAGGGGTAGGCACCCCAGAGCCGTCAGCCGAGGTGGCCCCGGGCTCTGCGGCCCAGGCTGGCGACCCCCAAGAGAGGGACGAAGGCGGTGAGGAAGAGTCGGCGGAGCCCCACGATGAAGCGGCCACACGCGATCTGAGCGCGGAGCTCCACGAGGCCGTCGGGGAGCCCAGGGAATGCATTCAGGACTTCGAGCGCGCAACCCCGACGACGCTTCAGATCACGGTCACCGCGCTCGTGCGGCCGTCGGGGGCGGTCATCCAGCCGTCGGTGTCCGGTGCCGGCCTTTCGCAAGATGCGAGGCAATGCATCGCCCGGCGGGTCAGCAGCGTGGTCCTGAAGCCTCTTCAAGACGACGCGTCGCAGCGGGTCTCGACCGTCATCGCGATCGACTATGTCCCGCCTTCGGTGGTCGGAGCCAAGGCCGGCGCACCCGATCCCGAGCTTCGAAACGTGAGAGAGCCATTGCCGAAGCGTCCGGAGGTCGCTCCGTCGGGGAGGCCGATCCAGGAACCGACCTCGCGCCCGATTCAGGAGCCGACGTCCCGGCCCATCCAGGAACCGAGCTCGCGAAAGGTCAGAGGTCCCCAACCACGACCGATCGACGGATGGGAAACCGACGAAAGCTCCAAGGAGTGGCGATAGCCTTGGCCGCTGGCGCCGTTTTCCGGCCTCACCAATCGAGAATGGCCACCATGATGCCGGTCGCCACGATGAGCGCACCGGCGGCGCTGTCGCCATAGCGCTCGATCCAGCTGCTCTTCAGCAGCCGGGCCCCCGAATGCGCGAGGCCCACGAGCACGACCATCGCACCGATGGCGGCGATCTCGTAGGCGAGGATGATGGCGATGGTTTGGGCGCTCGAGAGCGGCGCCGCGGCAAACAAGATCGGGATGAGGGCCACGCACGGGTCGGCGCAGTAGATCGCGAACAAGGACCATGCCGAAACCCGCGACGGATCGTGAACGTGATCGTAGTGATGGTGGTGATGGCCGTGAAGCCGATGCGCGAACGCGCCCCGCAACCCCCACACGGCGTAGGCCACCCCAAAGCCGATCAGCAAGAGACCCGCGACCGACACCATGCGCTCGCCGATCGACTCGAAGAGCTGCGCGCCGAACATCAATGCGAGCAGGCCGAGCAGCATCGACACGGTGACGTGCCCGAGGCCGCAGAAGAAGGCCACGCGGGCGGCATGGCTTCGCGACCACCGACGAGCCCTGGCTACGGCGGCGACCGGCACCCAGTGGTCGGGGGCCAACGAGTGCAAAGCTCCGATCGTGACTGCCGCGAACGCCAAGGATGTGAACAGGCTGGTATTGGTCATCGTGCTCTCATTTCAGAAAGACCATGGAAGCTGCGCGCTCACATGATCACCCCACGCTTGGGCTTTGCCTCCTCTGGCAGCTCGTGATCGTCGATCATCTGCCGGAGCTCGCTCTCGATGGTCACGCAGATCGCGGACATGGGCGTGTCGTCGGGCGCGTTTTCGAACGGCGTCTGCAGCTCGCGCGCAAGCTGCTCCATCACCACGAACACGGCCGTGATGATGATCACGACGGGAAGCTCGATCTCGTCGTACTCGGAATTGCTCCCGAGCACCGCAAAAGTCATCAGCGGTGCGAGAGCCCACACCATGAACCGCGTGAAGTGGGTGATGCCCGCGGGAAAGACGGTTTTCTTGATGCGCTCGCACCCTCCCTGCGCCTCGGTGATCGTGCTCAAGACGTTGGTCATCCGGGTCCAGACCTGCCGGCTTTCCTGGCTGCCCGCCAGCGCGTGCTCGATGTCGGCGGCTTGAGCCACCACGAGCTGGGTGGGCACGTTGAGGTACTGGTCCACGATGGACGGGTCGGCCTCGGGCATGAGCCTCTTCATCTGTGCCTTCATCAGGGTGCGACCCTCCTCGCCGGTGCCGTGACGAAGTACGATGCGAAGGACGTGCACGTAGAGGATCTGCCGCATCACGAGCGCGCGTCGAAGCAGAGGATTCGAGACGAAGTGAGTCGAGATCAAGCGGCCCCAAGAGCGGCTTTCGTTGATCAGCTTCCCCCAGAGTTGCCGCGCCTCCCACCAGCGCCCGTACGCTTGGTTGACGCGGAAGGCGATGAAGATCGAGATGGCGGAAAGGATGTAGCCGATCTTGGCGTAGAGCAGCTGCAGCGTGCCGGGGGAAGCCAAGCGAAAGAGCCAGAGGGCAGCGTACGAAAGGAGCGCGAGGGGTAGGGCGACCTTGAGCGTGGTGCCGACGAGCCGGCGGATCGTGTGAGAGCCTTCGAGACGCACGGCGCGAAGCTAGCACCTTCCGAACGAGGTAGGCGAGCCCAACCTCTTCGTCATGAGCGCTTCGCACGACGAAAAATCTGCGCTGGCCGTGACCAGCGCGTGAAGGCTTTGCACCGATTTCCTGACGCTGGTGTTCGGATTCCTCTCGGAGGCCGAGGCGAGCACGAGGGCGTGTCACACGGTTCTCAAAATGATGACGTTGTTGCAATCGCCTGCGAATGCACCTAGACGGCGCATCCGATTTTCGATAATTCCTCGTGCCGATGAATGTCCCCACCGGGAATGAGACGCGTGTCCTTCAAGGGCATGCGTCGAAGGAAGGCCCTTGGCTCTTGCATGCGAAAGATGCCCGTCGATACGACCCGGCTCCCCTGCAACTACGCGGCTCCGAGGGCTTGCTCGAGGTTTCGAACGCGCAAGGCATGAGCGCGGTGACCCGTGCGCGGGCTTCGTCTCCAATGAAGTTGTTGGTGCCGCGCACGAAGAGCGCGGTGGCGCGCGTCTCCGTCGGCACCTACGGGGGAGGGTTGCTGGCAGGAGACGAAACGACGCTCCGAGCGCACCTGCGAGAGGGTGCCCAGGCGATCATCACCACGCAGTCTTCGACCAAGGTGTTCAAGAGCATCGACGGCCGAACGACACGCCAGACCCTTTCGGCGCATCTCGAGCCGGGATCGATCGCAGCGTTCGTGCCCGATCCCATCGCTTGTTTCGCGGACGCACGGTACACGCAGCACCAGCGCTTCGACGTGACCGGGGACGCCACCTTGGTGGTGCTCGACTGGTTCACCAGCGGGCGACGCGCGCGCGGAGAGGTCTGGGCCTTCGAGCACTACAGCTCGCGGCAGCAGGTGTTCGTCGACGGGCGCCGGATCATCGAGGATGCCGTTCGTCTCGACCGCCACGACGGTGACATCGCCAGCCGATTTCGCGGCGGCCGCTACCACTGCCACGCCCTCTTGATCGTCGTCGGCGAAAAGATGCAGAAGGCAGTCGACGATCTGCATTCGCTCGCGAGCGGCAGGGGCACCCACCGGTCCAAAGCTCAGGAAAATTTCTGGGTGGTCGCGAACCCGGTGCCGCACGGGGTCGTGCTCCGAATGGTGGGCGAGGAAACCGAAGCGGTCGCAAGGTTTTTGGCGCGAGAGGTGGAGCCTCGTCTCGACCTCTTCGAAGCGAAGTTCTGGAGACGAAAATTCTGATGGGAGGCCGCGAGCAGCATCGCCTCCGCCAACCAACGAGGACACCATGCATCTGACGCCACGAGAACTCGACAAACTGATGTTGCACAATGTGGGCTTTCTCGCGCAGAAGCGCTTGGCTCGCGGCCTGCGTCTGAATCATCCGGAGGCGGTCGCGCTGATCTCCACGCAGCTCTTCGAATTCATCCGCGATGGCGACAAGACCGTCGCGGAGCTCATGGACCTCGGAAAGCGACTTCTCGGCAGGCGCCAGGTACTCCCGGGCGTTCCCGAGCTCATCTACACGATTCAAGTCGAGGGTACGTTTCCGGACGGCACGAAGCTCGTGACCGTCCACGACCCCATCTCCAACGAAGACGGCGATCTGAAGATGGCTCTGCATGGCAGCTTCCTGCCCGTGCCCGACCTCAGCGCCTTCGGGAAAGACGCGGGCAAGTCGCCCAAGCCCGGCGAGGTCATGACCGTCAAGGGCGACATCGTGCTCAACGAGGGTCGAGAAACGGTCGAGCTCGAGGTCAAGAACTACGGCGATCGGCCGATCCAAGTCGGCAGCCACTACCACTTCGTCGAGACCAACCGCGAGCTCGGGTTCGATCGGGAGGCGGCATACGGCATGCGCCTCGACATTCCCGCTGGAACGGCCGTCCGCTTCGAGCCCGGCGAGAAGAAGACCGTGAAGCTGGTCGCGATCGGCGGCAAGCGCGTCATCAATGGGGGCAACGCCGCTGCCACCGGTGCAGTCAACGACTACAACAAAGAGCTAGCCATGAAGCGGTTGCGCGACATGGGCTTCCGGATGTCACCGTGAGCGAGCAAGTCTCCACCTCAACCGTATTTGGGAGCAACGAGTCATGAGTCACACCATCACACGCGAAAACTACGCAGCCCTCTACGGGCCCACCACGGGAGACAAAGTGAGGCTCGGCGACACCTCGCTCATCCTCGAGGTCGAAAAAGACCACACCGTCTACGGCGACGAGTGCAAATTCGGCGGTGGCAAGGTCATCCGCGAGAGCATGGGTCAAGCGAGCGGAGTCATCGAAGCGGCGGCACTCGACCTCGTGATCATGAACGCGCTGATCGTCGACTACACCGGCGTCTACAAGGCCGACGTCGGCGTCAAAAACGGGCGCATTTCCGGCATCGGCAAGGCCGGAAACCCGAACGTCATGGACGGCGTCAGCCCTGGCATGATCGTCGGCGTGTCGACCGAGGTGATCGCAGGCGAAGGCATGATTCTCACCGCGGGCTGCATCGACACGCACATCCACTTCCTTTGCCCGCAACAATACGACGAGGCGATCGCGAGCGGCTCGACGACCATGGTCGGCGGAGGGACGGGTCCGGCCACCGGAACCACCGCGACGACGTGCACGCCGGGCAGCCATCACATCCGGCTGATGTTGCAAGCGCTCGACGACCTGCCGCTCAACTTCGGCCTGACGGGGAAGGGCAATACGGCGCGGCCCGAGGGCCTTCCCGAAATGGCCTACGCCGGTGCGATGGGCTTCAAGCTTCACGAGGACTGGGGCACGACGCCCGCTGCCATCGACAACTGCCTCAACATCGCCGAAGAGTACGATCTCGCGGTCACCCTCCACACCGATACGCTCAACGAATCCGGGTTCTACGCCGACTCGATTGCAGCGATGAAGGGCCGCACCATTCACGCGTACCACTCCGAGGGTGCGGGCGGAGGGCACGCTCCGGACATCCTGCAGGTTTGCGGCGAGGCCAACATTCTGCCGAGCTCGACGAATCCGACGCGGCCCTACACCAAGAACACCATCGACGAGCACCTCGACATGCTGATGGTGTGCCACCATCTCGATCCCGATTTGCCCGAAGACGTGGCCTTTGCGGAGAGCCGCATTCGAGGTGAAACGATCGCCGCCGAGGATCTGCTTCACGACATGGGCGCGATCAGCGCGATGAGCTCCGACTCGCAGGCGATGGGCCGCATCGGCGAGGTCATCACCCGGACCTGGCAGACCGCCCACAAGATGAAGGAGCAATTCGGAGCGCTGCCGGAGGATTCCGGCTCGGGCAACGACAACTTCCGGATCCGCCGATACGTCGCGAAGTACACGATCAATCCCGCGCTGATGCACGGGATGGGTCACGAGATCGGCTCGATCGAGGTCGGCAAGCTCGCGGATCTGGTGCTTTGGAATCCCAAGCTCTTCGGTGCGAAGCCCCAGCTCGTCATCAAAGGCGGGATGATCGCGTGGTCCCAAATGGGTGACCCCAACGCTTCGATCACCACGCCTCAACCCAACTACATGCGCCCCATGTTCGGAGGCCGCGGGAAGACGGCAAGCAGCCTTTCCATCGCTTTCGTGAGCCAGGTGTCGCTCGACAATCACGTGGTCGACGGCTTCGGTCTCAACAAGCGGCTGGTGGCCGTCAAGAACTGCCGAAGCGTCACGAAGGCGGACATGAAGCTCAACGATCTGACGCCGAACATCAAGGTCGACCCGGAAACGTACCAGGTCAGCGTAGACGGCAAGGTTCTGACCTGCGACCCGGTCGACACGGTGCCGCTCGCCAGGACGTACTTCCTCTTTTGAGCGCGGAGCGGTGCAAGCGAGATGGAGGACGACAAGTCATCGGTGTCCGACGATCTGCTGATTTGGCAGATCGCCGACACGGCCTTTCCGGTGGGCGGATTCGCCCACTCTGGTGGCCTGGAGTCTGCTCGTCACGCGGGCGAGGTGCCGGGTCCCGAGGCTTTGCGGGACTTCTTGCAGGCCGCGATCGTGCAAGCGCGATTCGGCACGCTCCCATTCGTCAAAGCGGCCCACGAAAACGTCGAGCCCGTGCATGACCTCGACGCCTTTTGTGACGCGTTCCTGGTCAACCACGTCGCCAACCGTGCGAGCCGGGCGCTCGGACGCGCTTTGCTCTACGTCGCGGGCACGTCGTTTGCCAATCCCGAGCTGGAAGCGCTGGCGCGCGACTGGCAAAGGAGCGGCTCGCCGCAGCACTACGGGGTCGTATTCGGCGCGGTAGGACGGCTTCTGCCGCTCTCGTTGCCTAGCACCTTGCGTCTCTGCCTCTACGTCGTCGTGCGCGACTTGGTTTCGAGCGCGGTCAGGCTCAACGTGCTTGGCCCGCTTCGCGCGCAGACGCTTCTCTTCGAGCTACGGCCGTCGATCGAACGAGCGTCCGACCCACACGGGGTTCTGCCTCATCAGGAGGCGGTCCAGACCGCGCCCATGATGGACGTCCTTCAAAACGCACACGACGGTTTGTATTCCCGACTCTTTCAAAGCTGACACATCTGCCACTAGGAGAGCCTCCCATGCACGACCACGATCATGCTCACGACCCTCATCACGGCCACGGTCATGATCACGCCCACGATCACGGCCATTCACACGAGCACCTCGAGCATCCCGGGCTCTTTCACGAGCGTCCGCACCGCCTCGCAGAGCGCGACTACGCCCGAAGGGCATTCACCGTCGGGATCGGCGGGCCGGTTGGAAGTGGCAAGACGGCGCTTTGCCTCGAGCTGTGTCGGGCGCTCCGGGACGAGCGGTCCCTGGCGGCCGTGACCAACGACATCTTCACTCGCGAAGACGCGGAGTTCTTGGTCCGCAACGAGGCGCTCGAGCCCTCACGGATTCGGGCGGTCGAGACCGGGGGTTGCCCGCATGCCGCGATCCGCGAAGACATCACGAGCAATCTGCTCGCGCTCGAGGCGCTCACCGGCGAATTCAACCCCGAGATCCTGCTCATCGAGTCTGGGGGAGACAACCTCGCCGCCGACTTCAGCCGCGAGCTGGCGGACTATACGATCTACGTCATCGACGTGGCCGGAGGCGACAAAGTGCCCCGAAAAGGCGGGCCGGGCATCACCCAGTCGGACCTTCTCGTGATCAACAAGATCGATCTCGCCGAGGCGGTCGGCGCCGACCTCGGAGTGATGGATCGGGATGCGAAAAGGATGCGTGGTGACGGTCCGACGCTGTTCACCGCGGTGAGGCACCGAAACGGTGTCGGTGAGGTGATCGAGCACGTGCTCCGGGCGTGGCGCGAAGCGACCGACTCCGCGGGCCCTGCGGCGCCTGCGGGGAGCGCGTCTCCATGACCACGGCCGCAGCGGCGCCTGCGGTGCGTGAGCCGTCCTCGATCGTGGAGATTGCCGACTCGACCCTCCGCGGAATCGGCCAGGTCGTCCTGCAAAACAATCCGTGGACCGGCCTCGTCATCTTGGTGGGGATCTTCGTCAACTCGTGGATTTACGGCGTGCTCTGCTTCTTCGGCGCCCTTCTTGCCACGGTGACGGCCCACCTCGCGGGTGCGGACCGCGCCGGAATTCGCGCGGGCCTTCACGGGTTCAACGGAGCCCTGGTGGCCATCGCCCTCGACGCGTACACGAGCGGCAACTACACCGCCGGGACGGTCCCGAGCTGGCAGCTGACCGTGCTGACGATTTTGGCGGTGGTGCTCTCCGTATTCGTCGCCATGGCCATCGGCAGGTTCACCAGCCTCGTCGGCCTGCCGGCGCTCACGTCGTCGTTCATCGCGGTGAGCTTGGTCTTCGTCTCCGGGGCGCTGGCCGTTCCGATGATCGAGAGCACGCCCCTCGAGGCGCCCGCCTTCGCGAACCCGAACGAAGCCGCGGCCCCCTATACGCTGGCCACGCTCCTCGAAGGCTCCGGCAAAGGTGTCGGACAGATCTTTCTTCAGGACAACTACATCACCGGAGCGCTGATTCTCGTCGGCATCGCGATCAATACGCGAATCGGGGCGCTGATGGCGCTCCTGGCAGCCGTCCTTTCGACGGCCATCGCCATCGGGCTCGGCTACCCGGAAGAGAACATTCACGCGGGCCTCTACACCTACAACGGCGTGCTGACGGCGATTGCTCTCGGTGGCCTCTTCTTCCTGCTGACCTGGCGATCTTTCCTCTACATGCTGCTCGGTGTGGTGCTCACGTTCGAGGTCTCTGCGGGCTTGGCCACCATCCTGACGCAGCTCGGGCTACCCCTGTACACCTCGTCGTTCGTTTTGGTGACTTGGGTTTTGCTGGCCGCAGGGCAGTCGGTTCGGACACTGCGCTACGTGATGCCGGCGGACGCGACCACGCCCGAAGACATCCTCCAGAGGCACACACCCTCTGCGAGTCAGAGATAGACCATCAACTGGATGATCAGGTCGTTCGCGCGGCCCTGCTGCGTCGTGCTCGGCACGAAGACCGGATCGCCGGTTACGTCGATCACCCCGGTTCCAAAGACGGGCCGGTTGCGCCAGTTGAAGGTGATGCTCGAGTGATGCCCGATGAAGTAGTATTTCACGCCGAGCTCGTAGATCATGGCCGGGTCGTCCAAGGCCTCGAGAAAGGACGACTGGATCGTGAAGTAGGGGGTGATCTTGTGCCGAGTGACCGGACGCACGGGAAGCAAGTACGCGGCCTGCCAGTAGAGATGGTTCCCCGTGCCGATGCTCGGATAGGCATTGCCAGGACCCGAGCCTGAATCCCCAGCGGTCAGGTTGCCGACCCCGACGTTCCGGACGAAGTCCGGCCCCATCTCGTAGTGGTAATAGACGAAATAGGTGGCGAGCGCCGACTTGCGGATGGGGATGTCCGCGAAGAAGTCCGCCCCGAAGAGCACGAGGTCTTCGAATCGCTGGTCCTGGTCAGGACAAACGCCTCCGGAGGGGGTGGTGGCACAGCTCACCATCGCGTTCGACTGCCAGCTGATCCCGGCGCCGACGTTGAGCACTTTCTCGGTCCCGAGGTACGTGCCCACGAAGAACGGCAAGAGATGGTTTTCCTTGGTGAAGAAGTCGTACTTGAAATATCCGGCGAGCGCCCAGGTGTTCGCAAAGGCGTTGAATCGCGCCGTGGGAAAGGCTTCGTCGGGCTCGACGAAGTCGCCGGTATCGCGGATGAAGGGTCGGGTGACCGAAACACGATAGTGAAACTTGTCGATCTCGCCTTTCGCGTAGATGCCGAGCTGCCGGACGAACTGGTCGGTCACGTCGATGGTGGGCCAGTTCAAGATCGGGGCATCGAGCGCCAGGAAGTTCAGCGTGCTCGCGCTCGTCATCCGGGAAATTCCGTTCCAGTAGAGCAAACCGGCGCCTACGAACAGATATTCTTTCACGGCTCGGAACTCGACCCAGACGTCGTGAAAGAAGAGCTGTGGACGAAACGCATCGTTGCCGAATCCACCGTTCGTGAACGTTTGGTTGTTGATGCCGAAATGCAGCATGATGAGAACGCGATCGGTGAGCTGCGCGTAGGTCAAAAAACGAGCGCGCCGCAGCATCACGTCGAGCTGCCATTGGTTCGTGCTTCCATCGACGACCGAGCCCGGCCCCATTTCCATCGCCCGCAGCCACACTTGCGCCCAGAGAAGGAACCGGATGTACATGTCTTTGTCTTCGTCGATGTCGACTTTGAGACCTTCTCCGTAGAGCATGGGGACACTGTCCCACTCCCCCTGCGCGGATACGCTCGAGGGGAGCGTCGCGAGCGTCATTGCCGCGCATACGGTGACCACGGCGAGAATCCTCATGCCCTTTTCTCCTTCTGCGTCGCGCTCATGGCGGACCCCTCCCGAGGCCCGGCGCAGCTTATCGCAGACGATCCGAGATGGACACATACCGAGCGCCCGTGTCTGCGGGGTCATCGTTTGGGATGGCACGGCGGACGTTAACGGAAAAAGGCCAGCTCGTGTGAGCTGGCCTCGTTCCTGTCATGCCCGTTCGGGCTGGCTCAGTTGCCGATGTGCGCGGTCATGCCGATGATCGCGGCGTAGTTCATCTTCTCGTTCGGAATCAACACGCCGTCTGCATCGGGGGTCGCCGAACGCGAGAAGTAGATGTCTCTCGTCGACCACTCGCCCCGTCCCTCGAGGCTGATGACCAAGTATTCGACCGGCTTGTAGCGGAGGGTAATCGTTCCGGTCGAAAGCCCGCCGAAGTCGGTGGTCTGATCGCGGAAGACGTCGTTGCCGCTCAGGTGCTCCCCGCGAAGGCCGATCGACCACTTGTCGGAGGCGTCGAAGATCAGCGCGAGGCTATGCCCGTACTGGAAGTCCGTGACCGAGCCACCATTGAGGAAGTAGTCGCCGTTCAGCAACAGGTGGAACCACTTCAGGTCGAGGCTGACCACGATGTCGAAGAAGTTCTCCCAGTCGCGGTTGCGGTCGTTGCCGCTGGCGGCGTGGTTGCCGCCGATGAAGATGCCGACCTCGCGGTATCCCTCTCGAAGGCCTCGGCGTCGAACGCTGTTGTGACCGTCCGGCGTGATGCCGAACTGCCAGCCGATGGCGGGTGTCTCGTTGCCGTCGATCGGGGTCCCGCCGTAGACGCCGCCGTTGGTCACCATCATGGTGAAGCCGGCGATCGACGTCATCTCGACGCCCATGCGAAGGCCCATGTGGTTGAATGGCTGACGGAGGAAGTAAAGCGCACCGCGCGTGTAGTTCGCGTTCTCCCATTCGTCGACCACCTCGGCACCGTAGATGGTGTCGAAGAAGCCGAGGTCGAAGCTGAGCTTGTCGGTTGGCATCCACGACGCATAGGCCTGCTTCACGCCTCCAAAGCCCTCCGCCGAGATCGGCGTCAACAGGTCGGCACCCGTGCCGAAGCGCAGATCCACGCGAACCGCGAACTTCTCGCCGGTGTACATGACGTCACCGCCTGCGAAGTTCAGGCCGAAGCCGTTGTAGTTCGTGTACGGGTAACCAAGCGAGTTGTACGTTCCTGCAACGACACCGTCGCCGATGTAGCCGCCGATCCGGTAGAACGCGCTCGCCATGACCTGCCAAGAGAGACCGTCCACGAACGGGCGAGCCTCTTCGACCTCCGCAGGCTCCATGTCGTCCGCTGCCATCTTCGGCGGCTCGGGCATTTCCTGCTCTGCCATCATGCCGGCTTCGGGCGTCTCTTCGCCGTATGCGGCCTCCATGTCGTCGGCCGCCTCTTTGGGTGGCTCGGCCTGCGCCAGGGCGATCGCGGGGAGCGCCAAGCTGCACATCATCGCCAGGGAAACAACCTTTCTCATCACACTACCTCCACTCCAGCGTGGCGTCCCCACGCTCGAAAACTCGTTGTCCAAATCGATCACTGAAAAAAGGGAGAGAAGAGGGGCGAGGCAGACCGGGGAGCCACCCCACCCCTCCTCTCGAAGGTCACTCGGCAGGCGCCGCCGACATGGCGGTCGCGCCGACTTCGACACCTCGGAGCTCCTCGTTGTAGGCTTCGACCCCGCACTCGGCGATGTCGAGACCCTCGAGCTCGTGCGCTTCGGAGACGCGAACGCCGCCGGGCACGAGGAACTTCAGAGCCAGCCAGACGATGGCTCCCACGATGAATGCAAATGCGACGCCCGCCACGGTACCCATGACCTGAATGCCGAGCTGAGAGGCGCCACCGCCCACGAGCAGACCGATCGGTCCCTCACCGGTGCCGGCGCTCTCGTAGCCGACCAGACCGACCGCGATCGTGCCGAACATGCCGCAGATGCCGTGCACGGTGATCGCACCCACCGGATCATCGACCTTGAGCTTGTCGAGAAGGAGAACACCTTCCACGCAGAGCATGCCTGCGACGACGCCCACCACGATCGACCAGCCGCCGGTGATGTTGTAACAACCGGCCGTGATGCCCACGAGCCCTGCGAGGGCGCCGTTGAGGGCCATCGAGAGGTCGAGCAAGCCGCTGCGGAACTTGATCCAGATCAGCGCGCCGATGAAGCCCGCGGAGGCCGCCAAGTTGGTGACCAGCACGATGCGGCCGACCTCGGCGTCCATGGCGAGCTCGGAGCCGCCGTTGAAGCCGAACCATCCGAGCCAGAGGATCAACACTCCGAGCGCGGCCAGTGGGAAGTTGTGAGCCGGCATCGGCTTGACGGAGCCGTCCGCGAGGTATTTCCCGAGTCGCGGGCCGATGATCAGAGCGCCTGCGAGGGCCATGCCGCCGCCCACGCCATGAACGACCGTGCTACCTGCGAAGTCGATGAAGCCCTGCTCCGAGAGCCAGCCGCCGCCCCACACCCAGTGGCCGACGACGGGATAGATGATCACCGTGGCAATGGCCGTGAAGATGAAGAACGTCAGCAGCCGCCCGCGCTCGGCAATGGCGCCCGACACGATTGTGCAGGCGGTCGCCGCGAAGACCAGCTGGAAGAAGAGAAAGACGTAGGGCGGAAGATCCGCGTCCGCCCCGGCGTTGTTGGGAAAGAAGCTGGACAGCCCGAAGTAGGCGTTGCCCTCTCCGAACATCACGCCATATCCCGCGATAAAAAAGACGAGCGACGAAATCGCCACCACGCCGAAGTTCTTCATCAACACCATCACCGCGTTCTTCCGACGACAGAATCCACTCTCCACGAGCGCGAAGCCTGCGTGCATGAAGAAAACGAGTGCGGCGCTAACGAGAACCCACAAGGCGTTTGCAAACGTTGTCAGTTCCGAAAGTTGTTCTTCCATGATCTTGCACCTCTTAGTCATGGCCGCGGCGCACCCTCGGCAGCGGCACGGTGGGATCTATGGCTGCGCTTCATTTCCGATGTGTTTCGCGTAGAGGTCGGTTTGGGAAAAACCGATCCGAGTATCCGCGAGTTGCACCCCACGCAGGGGGACCGCATGCTCAGAACGTGCGTGGTTTCCCGCATTTGGCTTACGGAACGCCCCGTAAGTTGCCCAAGCCAGACAGCCTTCCGGGGCGGGTCGTCGTGTTGGACGTGGCCTTTGCCGCCAACGCGGGCGGCGCCAGCTACGAAAAGACCACACTTCCTTTCATACGCGGTCTCGGTGCGCGCTTGGCGATGTGGATCGATCACCACGACCACGCGCGTCACGTCGACTACGCCGACGATCCCCGGTTCGTGCTTCGCACCAAGGCTCAGCACGGGGCGTGCCCGGAGCTCGTGACTCCGGAGCGGGTGGCCTGGGCCGGCCCCATCGACACGATTTGCTGCCACTCCGATTTCGACGGACTGTGCTCGG
>CAZBWQ010000089.1:0-7735 GCA_964495565.1 uncultured Sandaracinaceae bacterium
TCGAACCGTGCGCGGCACCACCTCGCGAAACGCAGGCCGTTCACGATCTTGAGGGTGAGCTCCCACTTCGTATTGATTCCGCTCAACAGGGAAATCGCCTCGTCCGCCCAAGCCTTCACCTTCATGGCGTCGTCGCGCGGGATCGAAAGAATGTCGAGCGTCAGCGCGATCGGAATTCGAAACGCGAACGCGTCCATCCAGTCGACCTCCCTTGCGGCGAGAACCTCTCTCATGCGTGCGTCGACCAGTGTGCGGACTTGCGGCTCGAGCACCGAGACGAATCCCTTTCCGAGCCCTGCGGTGGCGATCTTTCGCTGAACCCGATGCGCGGGGGGATCCTGCAACGCCAACACGTCGGGCGGGGCCATCGGAAGTCGGGGCGGGACGAACGTCGAGAGCTTCCCGCTGCCACCGGCCAAGAGAATGGCGACGATGTTCGACGAGAAATGCTCCGGATCCATCGCGACTCGCTTGATGTCCTCGTAGCGGCTCAAGTAGTAGCAATCGGCACCTTGGGGCTTGAACAGCGGGGCTTCTTCGCGGAGAGCTTCGTAGAACGGGTAGGGGTTCTCGATGGTTTCGCCGCTGAAAGGATCGAAGCCGCGCACGTTCATGATCGACGCCTGAGTATCGACCCGAGACGACCGTCGTCAATCATTCGTCGAAGGCCGGTGAAATCGCGAGAAATCCGCCCGGCTCCAGGCTCGTCGCCAGCATGACCTCGTTGATGTCACGGTGCTCCGCCCACACACGCGTCTGCCGGTTGTCGAAGTCGGCCCAAAACGCGGTGATGCGACGGCCGAGCGCGAAGTGCGGTGCCAAGTCCTGCACTCTCGGCTCGATGCGCTCGGCGCCACTCAACCCGATGGCGAGGCCGAGCTCACGAAAGGCGAGGCGGCGAGACGCGGGCTGTTCCATCGGCCGAGCACGCGTGTAGATCTCGAGCCCGCGGGCCGCCGCACGCAGCAACTCGGTCCCCAACCCCGGCTCGTCCCATGCGCCGCGAGCCTCCAACTGGGAGATTCGCGATGCGTCGGTGAGAAGGCCGCCGAGACCCAACGGATCGGTCGTGGCCCAGTCTCCGCCCGTCAGCATCGAGGCGAAGTCTCGAATGCCTTCCTTCAGGCTCGGGCCCGGCGGAGCGTTTGCGTCCCCGGCCGTGGCTTCGAGCTGGGAGTAGGTCACGAATCCGTCGAGGGGGTCGTGATGACCCATGGAGCCGACCAGAGGTCGAGAGAGATCGGTGCTCATCTTCCAGACCATGCGAAGGCGCTCTCCCTGTCGGTAGACGAACGCGTCGTGCGCGGCCTTGGCGAGCTCGCGCGCCCACGTGTGATAGCGGCCTTGCCCCGTGAATCGATGAACCTGATCGAGCGCATGCATCCACTTGGTCAGGTAGTGGAAGTATTGACCGTCCCGTTGCCACTCCGACTGCTCGTCGAACCGCTCCGAGATCGATCGTTCGGGGAATGGCTTGCCGATTCGCAAGCCCCCGCGGGTGGGGTGAAGCTCGCCATCGACCAGGCCGCTGATCCACCCGGAGCGCGAATCGTCCTCGCGGTATTGCCCCAACACGCGATGAACCTGGTCCACGAGTCGCAGCGCGAGGGCTACGTAGCGATCTTCTCCGGTCTTGCGCGCCAACCCGAGGAAGTTGCAGACGGCGAACGCATCGGTCCACAAATACCGGCTTGGCGGCTGATCGGAGCCCAGGCCGGTACGCTCCGCGAAGCGGAGCATGAGATCGCTCGCCTCTTCGATCGGTTTGGTCGCCCCAATTGCCATGCTCGAACGCGCTGCACATTTCATGCCACGGCGCTCGGGTGGGCCGTGCCGGTCGGCCTCCCCAGGCCACTTGCCAGCCCTCGCAACATTTGCTTCATACCCGTCCATGCCCGACTTCGGCACCGCGGACATCCACAATGTGCTCCTTGCCGGCTCGCGTTCGAGCGGCAAGACCAGCTTGGCAGAGGCTCTCCTTTTTCACGCCGGCGAAATCAGCCGTCAGGGGACGGTCGACGCCGGCACCTCGACCAGCGACTTCGAAAAGGAAGAGCAGGCGCACCACTACTCGGTGTACTCGACGCTTCTGCACCTGACGCATCGAGGGAAGCGCATCAACGTCGTCGACCTTCCAGGAGCACCCGATTTCATCGGACAAGCGATCGCTTGTCTTCCCGCCGCCGAGACCATGGTCCTCGTCATGGACCCCGAGGCAGGAATCGACAGCATGAGCCGTCGGCTGATGAAGCTCGCGCGCGACCTGGATCTGCCGGTTGCGATCGTCGTGAGTCACATGGGCAATGGCGTCGGTCAGTTGGGCGCCTTCTTGGACAACCTCAAGGAGGCATTCGGGCGTCGATGTCTGCCCATCAATCTTCCGAAAGACGGTGGAACCGGCGTCGTCGATTGCTTGCTCAACGGCGAAGGAGAGAGCGACCTCGGTCCGGTCCCCGGCTTTCATACCGAGCTTCTCGATCAAATCGTCGAGATCGACGACGAGCTGATGGAGCGTTACCTCGAAGGAGAGGATCCGAACTACGAGGCTCTGCACGAGCCTTTCGAGCGTGCGATGGACGAAGCGCACGTGGTTCCGGTCTGCTTCACCGATTCCCTCACCGGCGCGGGGATTGATGCTCTGCTCGACATCATCGTTCGCCACTTTCCGAGCCCGCCTGAAGGCAACGCGCGGCCCTTCTTCATCGGAGAAGGCGAGGATGAGAAGCCGTTCGTCTATTCGGACGATCCCAGCAAGACGCTGCTGGCACGCGTGTTCCACGTGAGCACCGACCCCTACCTCGGGAAGCTTTGCTTCTTTCGCGTGTACCAGGGAACGATCAAGACGGGCGACCAGCTCTTCATCGGAGATGGAAAGAAACCAATCCGGGTGAGCCACCTGTTCCAAACCCAAGGGAAAGAACGCAGCGTCGTGCACGACATCATCGCGGGCGACATGGGCGCGATCGCCAAGATCGAAGAGCTTCACCTCGGCGACGTGCTGCACGACGACCATGCCCTCGATTACGTTCACCACAAGACTCTGCCGTACCCGATTCCCCTGCATTCACTCGCGGTCCTCCCGAAGACCCGGGGCGACGAGGGAAAGATCGCCGAGGTCTTGAGCCGGATTCGCGAAGAAGACCCGACGTTCGGCGCGCAGTTCGACACCGAAACCCACGAGCTCGTGATCAGCGGTCTCGGTGAGATGCACCTCAATCTCGTCATCGAGCGAATCCGCAACCAAGGTGTCGACGTCGAAACCAAGCCACCGAAGATCGCGTACCACGAAACGGTGACGGGCCAGGCGGAGGGACACTATCGACACAAGAAGCAGAGCGGCGGCGCCGGTCAGTTCGCCGAGGTCTATCTTCGCGTCGAGCCTCTGGAGCGCGGGGGCGGGTTCGAGTTCGTCGACAAGGTGGTTGGCGGTGCGATTCCCAAGGTGTTCATGCCCGCCATCGAAAAGGGCATTCGAGACATCATGCGTCACGGGATCGTCGCCGGGTATCCCATCGAAGACGTTCGCGTCGTCGTGCACGATGGCAAGACCCACCCCGTCGACAGCAAGGAGATCGCTTTCAAGACTGCCGGGAAGTTCGCTTTCAAAGACGCATTTCTCAAGGCCAACCCTCAAATCCTCGAGCCGATCGTGAGCATCGAGGTGACGACCCCAGGAGACAGCGTGGGCTCCATCACGGGCGATCTCGCGAGCCGTCGCGGCCGCGTGTACGGAACCGACATGATGGCCAGCGGTGCCGCGGTGGTGAAGGCCGCCGTGCCGCTCGCCGACATGATGGAATACGAGCCCTCGCTCAAGAGCATGACCAAAGGGCGCGGAAGCTACACCATGGAGCTCAGCCACTACGACACGGTTCCCGACCGCATCGCCCAAGACCTGGTGGCGTCGTTCAACGGACGACGCGATTAGCGGCTCGCGGTTTCAGCGCTTGCCGTCCCACAGGGCTCGCTCCGCGGCACGCGGATCGTCGACCACGCGAGAGGTCGAGTCAAAGCACATCGTCGCCCTGCGTTCGAGGTCGTACTTCGGCCATCCACAGTCTCCGGTCGTGGCAAAGGCCACCCAAGCGGCGTGCATCGCATCGGCCAGCTCCTGGGGCGGTGCGGCCCCCATCAAAGGTTCGGTGGCCTGGCCCAGCGTGTCGAACACGAACGGTATGTCGAGTGCGTGGCAGGAGCCCAGTCTCCCGCCGAACTGAGGCGACCGCCACGCGAGCTCGTACATGTACGTGTTGGCGGCGCCGCGGGCATGCGCGTCGGCGAGCCGGATGGCTGGAATGCGCCAATACCAGTCGGTTTGCAGCGCGGCCAGGAGATCCCCAGAGCTCGCATCGGGGTTTGCAGCCCGGTATGCCCCGAGCATCTCATCGATGGGGAGCCCATAGCCCGCGAGGGCCCCGATCAAGGCCTCCTGCCCGATCACGTCGATCGCGCCGCTCGATACCAGGAAAAGCCTGTGCTCCTCGGCATTGGTTCCGACCAAGAGGTCGACGCTCGAAGAGGCGCCGGCCTCGATCCGATCGATCGGCAGATCCCGCAGGAGGTCGCCGTCGATGACCGGCTGCCAGGGCAGCATCGCCGTGACTACCTCGGCACCCCAGCGCTCCGGATTGGGATCGAGCACCAGCTCTCCGCGAAGCGCCGCCTGCGCTTGCAACAGACGGTCCGTCGGAACCGCCGCGATCGCATCTCGCGACAGCTCCACGCCGAGCTCTTCGCAGAGGCGCTGGCCGACGCGCGTGGCGGTGGCGATCGAGATGGCGTGATGGGCGGCGCCGCTCTGGGCGATCGCCCGCCGGAAGAGCCCTCTCGCGCGAGGCGCCGACAGCAACGCCCCAATGCTGATCGCTCCCGCGGACTCGCCGAAGAGCGTCACGTTGTCGGGATCGCCACCAAAGGCGGCGATGTTGCTCTTGACCCACTCGAGAGCCGCGATTTGATCGAGCAAACCTCGATTCGCGTTGCCTTTGCCGAGGTAGAGAAACCCATCGGCAGCGACTCGATAATTGATCGTCACGCATACGATGCCGTCCCGCGCGAAACGGCTTCCGTCGTACCACGGGCAGGCGCTCGTGCCGTGGTACTCGAACATCCCGCCAGGTATCCACACCATGACCGGACGCCTCCCAGATGCGAGCTCAGGCGACCAGACGTTGAGCGTCAAGCAGTCCTCGCCTGAGCTGTTCAGCTCGGGAACGAGCACGTCGATGGGCGAAGGGTAGGGCAGCTGGGGCGACTTGGGCCCAAACTCGAAGGCATCGCGGGTGCCGCTCCAGGGTGACACCGGCTGTGGAGGAAGGAGTCGATTCGGGCCGAAAGGTGGGGCCGCGTAGCGGATGCCCTTGAAGACGTGAATGCCTTCGACTTCGGCGCCGCGCAGCGTGCCGTGCTGGGTCTCGACGATTGGATTCATGGCGCCAATGACATCACGCTTACGATGCTCGAAGCTCCTTGCAAGCCAATTGTGCAGCGCTAGGAACTGGCGAAGCGGAGGGTTGCAGATGCACAAGGCAGCAAGCGCAGGGGCCATCGTTCTCGCAGCGGCGATGGGCTGTCAAACGGGTCCCAAAACCGAAGCCAGAGAAGGCGAGCCCAGTGAATCCATGGCGAAGGACCAGCCTGATGGCGAGCTCCACGTCGAAGTCTTCTATCGCGAGCGCATGATGCTTCCACCCGGAGCGACGCTGACCGTGACGCTCGAGGATGGTGCCAAGATGGACGTGGCGGCCGAGAAAATCGCAGAAGAAACCCTCGATCTCGAAGGGGGACCTCCCTACCACGTCACGCTCCGATACGACCGGGCCGTGCTGAATCCACCGGGCCGATACGCCGTGCGCGCGCGCATCGACCACGACGGGCGCTTGATGTTCACCAGCATGGAACACAATCCCGCATTCGGCGTTCACGGCTCGAAGGATGAGCCCGTGCACGATCCGGTCGAGGTGCTGGTCAAGCGCATCCCCGCCTCGACGCGCGCGACTCCGTTGACCGGGACCCAGTGGGTTCTGACGAGCCTTCGTGGGGAGCCAGCGGGCGCAGGCGCAGGCGGCGAATCTCCTCACATCACGCTGTCCGAAAAAGAGCAGCGGGTCTTCGGGTTTGCCGGGTGCAATCGAATCACTGGCGGCTACGAGCTCGACGGAGCCGATCTCTCCTTTTCGAAGATGGCCATGACGATGAAGGCTTGCCCAGAGGGAATGGACTTGGAGCGAGAGGTCGCCCAGGCGCTCGAGGCGACCAAGAGCCACGAAATCTCGGACGGCGTGCTTCGGCTGAAAAACGAGGATGGGACGGTCGTTTCCGAATGGAAAGCCGACTAACGTTGCGCGGAAGGCATCTCGCGCCCGACGATGGCCGGCGCTTGATGGATGAGCTCGTCGTTTTCGAGGGCGTGCACCATGAACAGCGCGAAATCGATTCGCCGGGTGAGGTTGCTTTCGAGTATCGGGTCGCCGACGTGTGCGCTCCATACCGGTAGACCTTGGCTTTCGCCCTCTTCGAGGTCACTCGCGCGAACGACCGTCCATCGTGTGTCGCTTGCGAACACGCGTCGGCACGCTTCGACCTGATCGTCGAGGTCGGCAAACCGCAGGAGGCGCGCAATGAAGCCGAATGCTTTCACGAATGCCCTGAGCTTCCACGGGTAGACGTCTTTGCCGTCCATCGTGATGTGCCAGCCGCACGAAAAAACGAGGCGTGCGCCGGGTCGCGCGTAGTCGAGCACCGCTTGCGCCGTTCCGGTCGAATACTGCTGCACGCCCCAAGGAACGAGGACCACGAGCACTCCGTCGCAATCGGCGACCGCTCTGCGGATGACCTCGCGGTCGTTGGTGGCCCCAGGAACGATCGTGATGCGATCTTTGAAACGATCGAGCTTGCCGACGCTTTTCGCGCGGCATACGCCGACGACCTCATACCCTCGGTCGAGCGCATGCTGGACCATGTATTGGCCGAGCTTTCCAGACGCTCCGACGATGCAGATTCTTTTGGTCATGCCTGATCTTCGCGTGAAAGCTCGTTATGGCAGCCAAAGCTGCCGGCTGCACGGCCTCATCGACTTTGATACCGGTCATGAAGCCCTCGGCGATGGGGGTGGAGCCGCCCGCCTCGCGCATGATAGAAGCACGTCGATGCGTACCGTGGTTTTTTCTTTCGCGGCTTTGTTCGTCCTGAGCTTGGCCATCGTCGGACCCGCCATCGCCGAGGAACCCGAGTTTCTGATGGAGGTCGGCTCCACCGCGCCGTCGGGCAGTCCGTGGGCGGCAGAGCTCAAGCGCTACAAGAAGATCGTCGAAGAGCGCACGGGTGGCCGGCTCAAGGTCAAGCTCCGGCTCGGCCGTGGGAACGAGCGTTCGATGACTCGACGCGTGCAGATGGGGAGCATGCAAGCCGTGGCCGGCTCGATTGGGGGCATGAGCTCGATCGTACGCGAGGTGAACGTCATCGAAGCGCCTTACTTGTTCGACGATTACGCCGTGGCGGACAAGGCGCTCGATTCCAAAGAGGTGACGGACCAATTTCGAAGCTTGCTGGCGGATCGCGGGCTCGTCTTCGGGCTGTGGGCCGAAAACGGGTACCGGTCGTATTTCAGCCGGCACAAGATCCGAAAACCCGCCGACATGAAGGGCATCCGGTTCCGATCGCAGGAGTCGCTCGCCCACGTCGAGACCTACGAGGCCTTTGGGGCGTCTCCGGTTCCCATCGACGTGGGGAACAC
>CAZBWQ010000089.1:7835-11551 GCA_964495565.1 uncultured Sandaracinaceae bacterium
GAAGACCTGGCGCCGTTCAAAGCCGTCCAAAAGAAGGTGCCCGACGAGATCGCCAAAGAAACCGGCTCCGCAGGGGTCGCCCTCCTCAAGGCCATTCGCGCGACGATGTGAGTCGGCTCCGCTGAGCCGGCCTACGGGCAGCGCAACCCCCTGATCCAGTCACGGACCAGCGCAAGCCCACCATCTCGATCGACGATCTGACTTCCAACGGGTGGCATGGCGCCCGAGCTGCTCGGAACGTTCGGGCGCGCCGCCATGCGCAGATACAGCACCGAGCCGCCGGCCGACAAGTCGGACCAGTCGCCGGGGAGCCCGGGGGTCACCAACAGCGCGCCCGCACCGAGACCGAGGTCTTCGGCGGTTGCCTCCACGTTGCACAGGGCCGCTTCGAGCGGGTGAATGCCGCTCCGATCGGCTTCGGCGTCATAGCGCAAGTCGGGCATCGCAGACCGGCCTTCGTACCCGCTGGCGCCGGGTTGATGGCAGTTGGCGCAGTTGGAGTGGAAATAAGACCAAACCCGATCCACGAGGGGCGTCACGGCGTCGTCGTACGAAGGGAGAGCTGGTTCGAGGTCGACGGAGTCGGTCGGAGCGAACACCCCGATTTGCTGCAGGGTGAACATCTGGTGGCCCGTCAGGCCGGTCGATGGATACTCCAGCATGCCGTTCAGTTGCAGCGTTTCGGCTCCCAACGCGATGCCGGCCGCGCTCGTATGGCACTGGAAGCACTGCCCGCGGCTCGGGTACGTCCACGTGCGCGTGGTTCCCGGCACGGACCGCGTCACCTCGTCTTCGTCGGTCAAGAGCTCCCCGTCGGTCAGAGGACGCCCCTCCGCGTCGATCCATGCGTACGAATAGCCGCCCCATCCGCCATCCGGATGACGCATGAGGAGCCGCGTCTCGACCCGGACGCCTTCGAGAGTGAACTCTTTGGCGAGCACGGTGCCGATGGGGAAACGGAAGTCTCCACGCTCGTCCAACTCGACGACTTGGCCGTCGGGCAAGGCCATCCAGCGCTTCTTGGTGGCGCCATCGGACCACAAGGGAGCGCGAGGCTCGTAGGGGACGAGCGGGGTCGATGGATTGCCGGAGACGTCGAAACAACCCGTGTCCACCAGGGCAGCCGGCACCGGCTCGGGCGGTGGCGGTTGGTCGTTTGCTGCGAGCTTGTAGACGGTTCCGGACGGATTGAAGACGTACAGCTCGCCGTCGTTGTCCTCGGCATAGCCCGCCATTCCGCTCGCCGGCGGGGTGACCGGCACGCGCAGGAAGTCGTCGTCCGGAACGTCTGGGTCCTCGCTTGGATTCGGCTCGAGCAGCCAATTCCCCACGCCGCTCCTGGGGGCATAGTCGGCAAAAAAGTATCGGCCCGAAAGAGCGCGGATCTCGGCGCCTCGATAGGGGCGGCCTCCGACGATGGCGATTCCGACGTCGTGATCGTATTCGTGCAACGGCAAGGTGAGCGCGACCGGGCTGTCGCAGTCGTTTGCGACGTCTGCCGAGGGAAACCGGTAGCAATGGAAGCCTTCCATGTACGGCCAACCGAAGTTCGGTAGAGGGTTGGAAGGGCCTCGTGCAGGCAAGAAGTCGATCTCTTCGTATGCACCCTGGCCGACGTCCCCAATCCAGATGTCGCCGGTTTGGGAGTCGAAAGCCCAGCGGAATGGATTGCGAAGCCCGAGCGCGACCACCTCCGGCGTGTAGGAGACGGCATCGGAGTCGGTCACGTCGATACGGAGCACTTTGCCGAGGAGGCTTTGCGGGTCCTGGGCCGACATGGAGTTGCTGCCGCCGTCGCCGGTTGCGAGATACAAGACGGCTCCAGCCTCCGAAGGACTGAACTCGATCGACCCGCCGTTGTGGTTCAAGGCGGTGTTTCCTTTGTCGATCGTGAGGATCTCCTTGGCCGAGCCTGCAACGAAGGTCTCGGTGCCAGGCAGGTCGCTCGCCGCCGTCGTGCTGTAGCGTTCGATGCGCAAGAATGGATCCGCGGCGTTGGTCGCGTAGTAGAAGAAGACGAAGGGCGCGCTCGGGTAGTCGGGGTGAAAATCGAAACCGAGAAGCCCCAACTCTCCCGACGTGTCGATGTCGGAGATGGTCAACAGGGGGCTTGGCTCGCGGATCCCCTCCGCCGATGCCCGCAGCACGTCACCGTTGCGGTAGATTTCGTACCAAGAGCCATCCGGAGCTTGACGGATTTGCATCAACGTGGCTCCCGCGCCCAACCAGGGAACGCGCTCCCAGCTGAGCGGCCCCGTCGAGCCGAGGGCTCGCTCCGGGGCGATGCAACTGGGATTCGGAGGACGCGCGCTCAGGCCGGCGACGAGCTCGGCGCACGTTTCGCCGCTGTATCCCGGCTGGCATTCGCAGCGGAAGGACGCGCCATCCTCGATGCACGTGGCGCCGTTCTGGCACGGATCGTCCTCGCACGCGTTTGGGGGCTCTCCCTCGCCGCCGCTCCCGGCATGCCCCTCGGCCGTCGTGCCTCCGCAAGCTGCACACAGAGCCGCAAGCCACAGCCAGCAGGAAATGAGACCCCCCCGCACCATGTATGACGCTAGCACGTCGGCGCGCTCTGCTCACCCGCTCTCGAACCACGGCCCGTCGACGGCGGGGTCCATGGTGTGTCCCGTGATTCGCGGCACCATCGACTCTCGCTGCTGTTCGACGAGCTCGCCGTGCATTGCCCACCATCGTTCGGCGTCGACGCGCGTCCATGGAGGCAGGTCGATGCGGTCCAATGCATCCGCCAATGCCTGCGCCGACTCGGGCCGGTCGCTCTTGGATTTTGCCAAACACGAAAGGATGAGCCGCTCGAGCTCCTCCGGGACGGGGTTCTCGCAAACTTCGCGGAGGGGACGTGGCGTCGCTTGCACGTGCTGAAGGCAAATCTGAAAGACGCTGTTGCCTTCGAAGACGGGCCGACCTGCGAGCAGACAGTATCCCACTGCTCCGAGCGCGTAGAGATCGCTTCGCCGGTCGACGCTTCGCGGGTCATCGACGGCCTCGGGGCTGATGTAGTGCGGCGTGCCGCGGATGAGCTGCACGTCCGTCTGTTCCGGGTCGTCGGCGTCTTCCACTTGCTTCACCAACCCGAAGTCGAGGACTTTGACGACGTCCTGTTCCCGACCCTGCTTTGCGAGCATGATGTTGCTCGGCTTGATGTCGCGATGAATCAAGCCGATGGCGTGCGCTTCATCGAGTGCCAAGGCGACGTCGCGCAGAATTCGCACGACACGTCGCACCGGTTGAGGGCCGGTGGCGTCGACGATGTCCTGAAGGCTCGCACCGTCGAGAAGCTCCATCGCATAGTAGAACAAGCCGTCGGGTGTGCGGCCGTAGTCGTAGATTTTGACGGTGTGCGGATGGGTCAGCTTGGCGGTGAGCTGCACCTCTCGGCGAAACCGTTGGAGCACTTCTTCGCCCGTGAGCTCCGGGCGGAGCAGCTTCACCGCGGTTGGCCGCTTGAGCATGCCGTGCGTGGCTCGATAGACCACGCCCATCGAGCCTTCTCCGAGCTTGCGCTCCAGGTGGTACTGTCCGAGGCGCCGGATGGTCTGCACCTCCCTGCGCAGGCGATGAATGACGCGCGAGGCGAGGCTCGCCAAACCGACGGTCAGCGTCCACCACATCGTGGTCATCAGCGCCGTGGAAACGGCGATGCGCCCCCGCTCGAAGCCACGAGTGTCGTAGCCGACCCTCCGCCACATGTCGGA
>CAZBWQ010000089.1:11651-16127 GCA_964495565.1 uncultured Sandaracinaceae bacterium
TGCGCCCCCGCTCGAAGCCACGAGTGTCGTAGCCGACCCTCCGCCACATGTCGGAGTCGACCTCGAGGTAGTGCCAGCTCATCATGCCCACCAGGGGCACGCCGACCAGCAGGCCCAACATGGCGGTTTGCCGGGCCGTGCTCGGGACGAACACTGAGCGCGAGAAAAACGCGAACGACAGCGTGAAGGCCGTGATGACGTCGGCGCCGACCTCCGGGGGAATGGTCATGCCCATCCCGATGTAGGCGACGGAGGTCAGCAGCAGGCCCGTGGTTTCGACGGCCATGGTCTTGTTGAGCGGCAGATGCGCGCGCCGACAGATCACCCAGATCGCGACGGCCGGGATGACACCCGCGAAGTGGAGCCAGTAGCTCGGGTCTTCGGCGAGCTGCTCGAGCTTCCCAGAAGACAGAGCGACGATCACTCGAAACAAGAGGCCCACCGCGCCAGCCACGGCGATGCTGAGACCAAACAGCGCTACCCTCTTTTGGTAGAAGGCCTGGCCTTCGAGACTCGTGAAATGGCTGCTGGAGTTCATGGCGCAACGATGGTGTACGGGGCTCGATGAAGCGGATTTCTCAGCGCACGCGCTCGATCCACTCGATGTCGCTGATCCGACCGTACATGAGCCCGGCGCACTCCGGCGGTGAGGTGACCTCTACTCGAAAGGAGTCCACGTCGTGTGTGGTGTCCCCCGGCTTGGAGAGGGCGATGCCCTCGTAGATCACCGGGTCGTCGACGAGCTTGACGCGGTACGGCTCCCCCTTCTGCGCGTTCTGCACGAGGCTTTCCAGAATCTTCGAAGGTTCGATCCGTTTGGTCATGGGCCCGCTTCCCCTTTTAACACGCCGGCCGATCGATCTCTCGTCCTCGCCGAACGGGAGCCTTGGAACGGTCCCGATGCCGCACGGCTCGTCTTCGTGGTTCCTTCCTTTTTGGCCCCGCCAGGATTCGATTGGTGTATAGTGGTCCAGTGGTTCGACCAATTGCTCAGATCGACGGCACCGCGCGGCTCAAGCGCGCTCGTCTCTCGGACGAGGTGCTGACCGTGCTGGTCGGGCGCGTGCTCGAGGGCACCTATCGCGCCGGCGCCCGCTTGCCTGCGGAGCGCGCGCTGGCTGTGGAGCTTGGGGTCACGCGGACGTCCTTGCGCGAGGCGCTTCGCCAGATGGAGTCGATGGGTGTCGTCCGTATCCGGCAGGGCGCAGGGGTGTTCGTGTCTGACTGGACGCTCGAGCCCACCCTTCGGTTCGTGCAGTTCTTGGCCGCGTCGGGGTTGGGGCTCGATCCTCAGTTCCTTCTCCGCTTCGACGAAGTTCGGCGGTTCTTCGCCGTGAAGATGCTCGAGCTCGCAGCCGAACGAGCGACCGAGGCGGACCTCGACCGGATCCAGGCCGTGCTCGACAGCTATCCCAAAGACGACACGCGAGCTCTGCTCGAAGGGGAGTGGGACTTTCACTTCCACCGAGAGATTGCCCGCGCCACGAAGAACCCGGTTTTCGTTTACTTGTTGAATACCGTCCGTGAAACGTTCGGGGCGCTCCGCGCGGTTTATCTGCGCCTCGACGCCGAAGCTCATCAGAGCGTGGCGGATCTGAATGCAGAGCTCTTGGAAGCGCTACGCGATCGCGATGGCGCGCGGGCGGTCGCCGCGCTCGAATCGAGGATGAACCAAGACGCCGATACCCTTCGAAAGATGGCCCATTCTGCAAGGGGGCTGAGACGATGAGTAACTTCAAGCCTTACGAAAACCCATCGATCTTCCACCGCTGGGCGGCCGCCCAGTGGCGCCGGCCGAAAGATCCCACGATCTACGGCGCGACCGAGATCGACATGGAGCCTGCGCTCGCTTTTTTGGAGCAAGTGCGAGAAGAGTGGGGCGTTCAGGTCACCGTCACCCACTTGGTCGCCAAGGCGCTGGCCATCGCCATCGCTCGCCACCCTGAAACCAACGCCAAGGTGCGCTTCTGGGGCAAGCTCGAGCAACGCAAGACGGTCGACATCACCGTGTTGATCGCCGGCGCGGGCGGGCGCGACCTCTCGGCTCACCGGATCACCGCGGCCGACGAGCTCCCCCTGAGGCAGCTCGCCGAGGAGGTCATCGAAGCGGGACAGCTCATTCGCCGCGACGAGGATCCCAAGTTTCGCCAGAGCAAGGCGCTCATGGAAAAGCTCCCATGGTGGGTGATGCGGCCGTTCCTGACTCTGGCGAGCCTCTCGATGAACGAGCTTCATCTCGATCTCTCGAAGCTCGGCCTCCCAGCCGATCTTTTCGGTGTGGGAATGGTGACGAGCCTCGGCATGCACGGCGTGGACGAAGCCTACGCGCCGCTGACCCCCATCGGACGCATCATGGTGGACCTGCTGTTGACGCGGATCCGTCCTCGGCCCTGGGTGAGCGACGACGGACAGCTCGAGATTCGGCGCACCCTCAAAATCTGCGCCACCTTCGATCACCGGGTGATCGACGGAATTCAGGCGGCCCGGATCTGTCAGGAGATTCAAAGCTCGTTCGCCGACCCGGACTCGCTGCGCTGAAGGACCACCGACGACGATCATCGAGAAGGAATCAGGGAGACGAGCACATGGCCGCGTTCGACTTTTTCATCACGCTCGACGGCAACTGCCTCAATGGATTCGAGGGGCTGTGCGGCATCGCGCGCCTCCGCTGTGACCCGGACGCAGGCCGCTGGGAGAAGAAGGTTCACTTCTTCGACGGGGTGGCGGGTGGCCATGCCACGCAGGTGAATCCGACGGGCACGTTGGCGTTTCTCGGCAATCTCTCGCAGACGCTGCTCTTTTACGATCCACGCACTTTGCAAGAGGTGCGCCGCCTTTCGACGCTCCGTTTCTGCGCCCCCGATGTCATCTATTCGAGCCAAACCCACGTGGTGTGGCTGACCGAGAGCAGCTTCGTCACGGTGCTCGGCGACTCGTTTTGGCGCTTCGACATGGCGGACCTGGAGAATCCGGTCTGCCTCGGCGCCCACCGCGTGAAGCTCCCCCACGCGCTCAAGCTCTCGCCCTCGGGCCGTTACATCGGCTACGGCTCGATGGACCACGACCACAAAGGGTACGCGCGGGAGCTCGGCATCTTCGACCTCACCACGCACGAAGCGCGTGTGGTGCAGCTACCCGCCACCGTTTGGCACCTCGCCGCGCACCCGACCAAAGATCTCTTTTACGGCCCCAGTCAGCAGGTGGCCCCGCAGGGGCACGAGTTCGGCGAGTACACCCTCGCGCACTTCAAGAACTACGTCTTCGAGGTCGATGCGCAAAGCGCGACCGTCACCCGTCATGCCGCCATCGCGAAGGAGCTGCCTGCCGCGTTCACCTCCGACGTCGCGGTCACCCACGACGACGTCCTCTACAATGCATGCGCGGGCGGCACTCTCGTCCGAGTCGACCTCGAGACCTTCCAGCGCGTGCAGTTCATCGACGAGCGTCCGAGCTTTCTCCGTGCGCTTCCCCATTTGCGCAGTGGCTGGTCGAACCTCGTCGAGAGCTTCAGCCGGGTCAACGTCCCTGGCAACACACATCTGCTGCTCAAGGCGCTGCGCGCCACGCGCTTCAGCCTGCTCGACGGCAGCCTGGGCTTGCAGGTGAGCCCGGACGGCCGGTTCGTCCTGTCGGCCCACCGGGGGTTGAACGAGGTGATCGTCTATCGGTATCCCGAGATGCGCGTGCACGAGCGCATTCGGTTCCCGTCGATTCGTGGCTTCTTTCCGGGCCACGTCGGGATCCTCGACGACCCGCGCCTCGGCTTCCACCACACCACGATTTCGACTGCCAGCGTCAACGCCTGAAGAGCAAGTCGCCGAGGTCCCACTTTTCAGCCGGTTCGCCTACATTCTGTTCGCGACGGCTCTGTTTTTCCCGTCCTCGCCCGTGTCCGTCGGCTATCTTATGGGCGACGAGCGGCTGTGGTGTATTCCGCTGAGAGCCGGAGCGGAGAAAGTGGCGAGAAGGGTTGCTTTCAGGTGTTCCGATTCCACGGGAAGCGCGGGAGCAGAGCGTCGAGACACTGCGGGGGTTGGCCGTCATTCTGATGGTTTCCGCGCACGTGATCGGCGGCATGGATGTCGCCGAAGGATCGGCTTGGCGTCACGCGTATCTCTCCCTCGAGTATCTTCGCATGCCGCTCTTCACCGTGATCTCGGGGTACGTGTACGCCCTTCGGCCGATACGGGCAGGCGGCGCCGGTCAGTTCGCACGCGGTAAAGTCCGACGCCTCGCGGTCCCTTATCTGTTCGTCAGCACGGTCTTCATCCTCGTGCAGTCGATGGTCCCTGGCGTCCACGATCGTCTCGAGTACACGGCTTTGCCGCGAATCTTGATCGAGCCCTATGCGCATTTTTGGTATTTGTATGCGCTCTTCTGGGTCTTTTTGATCGTCGGCGCCCTCGATCTGGCCGGCGCGCTCGCAACACCCAGAAGGTGGGCGGCTTCGCTCTTGTGTGCGGTGGCGCTTTCGGA
>CAZBWQ010000090.1:0-16095 GCA_964495565.1 uncultured Sandaracinaceae bacterium
AAGCCCAAGGCGAGCAAGAAGAGTGGCAACAAGCCCAATAATGTTCGCAAGATTCGGATCGAGCGCATGATGTCCAAGGCGGAGTTGGCTCGTCGCGCGAACCTATCGGTGTTGACGATTGATCGTGTCGAGAAGGGTTTTGGATGTCGGATGGACACAAAACGAAAGATTCTCGAAGCTTTGGGTCTGAGGCTCGCCGATCGGGTGCGTGTGTTCGGTGAGGAGGAGTGACGTGCCTTCATGGCATCTGAGGGGAAGAACCTAATCGGCGTCGACATCGGGTCGAGCTCGATCAAGGTATGTGAAATTCGAGAAGGTCGCCGGGGGACGCGAACCATCACCAGGTTCGGCTTTCATCCCCTTCCTGCCGAAACCATCGTCGACGGTCACATCATCAACTCGGGCGCGGTGGTCGAGGGGCTGGAAAAGCTCTTCGCCCGCTCCAAGCGCCGGAACGTCGCTCTGCGCGCGAGTGGACATGGTGTGATCATCAAGAAAATCGCGATGCCGCTGATGACTCCGGCGGAGCTGCAAGAGCAGATCAACTGGGAGGCCGAGCAGCACATTCCCTTCGATCTCGACGAGGTCCAGGTCGACTACGAAGTCTTGCGCGAGCGGCCCGATCACGGCCAAATGGACGTACTTCTCGTCGCCGCGAAAAAAGAGGAAATCACCGATCTGATCAACCTCGCGATGGAAGCACGGCTTCGCCCGATGGTCGTCGATCTCGATGCATTCACGGTCCAAAACGTGTTCGAAGCGGCATACGGGCCGGTGGCAGCCGACCAGACGACCGTGCTGGTTCATTGTGGCGCCGCGGCCACGACCGTGAACATCCTCGCCGAAGGCACGACGGCTTTCACCCGAGACATCGCCAACGGCGGCAATGGCATCACCGAGGAAATTCAGCGTCAGCTCGGTATCGGTCGAGAGGAAGCCGAGTCGTACAAGTGCGGGGGAGAGGGTCGCGGCATCGTTCCGCGCGAGGTGCCCGAAATCGTGAACCAAGCGGTCGAGCAATTGGCCGGAGAGATTCAACGTTCGCTCGACTTCTACTTGGCGACCAGCGGGGACCGCGACCTGAGCCGCATCTGCCTATCCGGCGGCACGGCGAACATTCAGTCGTTTTCCGACATTCTCCAAGCACGGACGCAGGTGCCGGTCGAGATTCTCGATCCCACCCGAGTCGCGGACGTCGATGAAAGTGCAGCGGCAGAGCTGCAGGGGCGCCTCTCGCAGGCCGTGGTGAGCATCGGTCTGGCGCTCCGCAAGGAACGGGAGCGGAATTGATGATTCGCATCAACCTGCTACCGACGGACAAGAAGAAGAGGGCGCGCCGAGCCGCTCCGATGGCGCTGCCTGCCGGAGACCTCGGGCTCGGGACCTGGGCTGCGATCTACGGCGGAGCCATCGTGGTCTGGCTGGCGATCCTCGGGGTCCTGTACTTCGTGCAGAGCAACGAGCTCGAAGCCGTGATTCAAGAGAACAAGACCCTCGAGGCTCGCCGGAACGAGCTCCAGAGCAAGACCCAGGGGCTCGCCGAGGTGGAAGCCAGGCTCGAAAAGAGCCGCCGGCTCGAACAGGTCGTGCAGGAGCTGGAACGCGCGAGGCGGGGGCCGACGCGGGCGGTGATGGAGCTCTCGAAGATTCTCAGTAGCCCGGGCGGCCCCACGATCAATCCTGCGGAGCTCCAGGCCATGCGAGAAGAAAATCCGCTCGCCGGATACAACGAGTCTTGGGACGTGCGGCGGCTTTGGCTGACTCGCTTCGAGGAGGTCGACCGGGAGTGCAAAATCACCGGCATGGGCCGCTCGAACGAGGACGTGGCCGAGTTCTTGCGCCGACTGACCCTCAGTGAGATTTACGACGACGTGACACTGCAACGGACGCGCGCAGCAAGTGACCCCGAGACCGGACTGCAAACGGTCGGCTTCGACATCACGTGCAAGGTGAAATACTGATGGCGAGCATCGAAGAGAGATTCGCAGGTCTGCCGAGCTTTGGGAAAGCCCTCGTCTTGGTGGTCATTCTCGCTTTGCTCGGAGCGGCGTACTACGCGTTGATTCACGGCGGCATTTCCTCGGATCTCCAGTCGGCAGAGGCGAAACAACGCCAACTTCGAGATCAGATCCAGGAGGCGGAGCGCCGTGAGAAGCAATATCTGGAGCTGACGCAAGAGCTCGCCAATCGGGAGTCGGACGATCGTCAAAACAAGCGCATCCTCCCGGAGGACGCCGAGATTGCGGCATTCCTTCAAGACCTGAATCAGGTCGCCGAGCTGAGCGGGCTCACGATTCGGCTCGTCGAGCCGAGGCCCGAGCAACGCCAGGAGCTGTACTCGAAAATCCCGGTGGTCTTGGCGCTCACCGGCAGGTTCCATCAACTGACCAAGTTCTTCTACAACGTCAGCAAGTTGGACCGCGCGATCAGCATGGAGAACATTCGGATGACGCAGCCCAAGCAGCTTCCGTCCGGGGAAGTGATCATCAACGTCGACGTGCGCGCGACGACCTATCGTCGCCCGCCGGGCGGGGGGAACTGACGAGCCATGTGTTCCAGGATCGGATTGTTGCCTTTCTTGTTGGTCGTCGCCCTGGTGACGGGCGCGGGCTGCGGCGGAGACGATGAAGAGCTCAGCGGCGTTCGAGGCCTGGGACCGTCGACCGCCAGCTCGAGCCCCAAGAAGAAAACCGAGGCGCCTCCTGCCAAGGGCGGGGTGGTCGCGGTGGATTTGGGGCCCATCGTCTACACGGACGAGGACTTCGTGGAGCTCGACGTTCAAAATCGCGACCCCTTCCGTTCGTACGCCCAGGCCTTCAAAACACAAGCTGCGGCGCCGGCGCAGCGTCGCGTCCTGATGCCGAACACCAGCCTCGACGAGATGAGGCTCATCGCGATTGTGACGGGCATTGCGACGCCCCGCGCGATGCTCACGGACACCACGCAGGTCGGTCACGTCGTTCGGCGTGGCGACTACGTCGGACGTCCCGAGGTCGTACAGACCGGAGGTTCAGAGGGTATGCCAGTCACACTGAACTGGCGTGTGGACCGCATCCGTCCAGGTTCAGTCGTATTGACGCGCGAAGATCCAACGTCACCGGACAAACCACCACTGACGCGCGTCATGCCGTTGCACGAAGGCGGTGAGCCGGCGCAGCTCACCGCGTCTCCGTGACCGCTGACGCGTAATCGGTCGTTTTCTTGCATCGCCTGTCTCTCGCGTCCGATGATTAACGGAGGCTGGCAGAGGAGTCAGGAATGCGTATTCATTGGGGTCTCGCAATTGCCGTAGGGGCAGCTATCGCATGGGCGGACATGGCGCATGCGCTAGGGTCGCAAATCGACCGGGTCCAAATCGACGGCGAGCGCGACGGTGCACTCGTCTCGATCGAGGGCGCCTTCGAGGATCCACAGTATTCGGTTCGTGCGCGCGACGAGGGACGGCTCATCATCATCGACGTCGCGAATGCTGCGTTGCCTTCGGGCGGAATCCAAACCACGGGCACGAGCTCGTTAATCGTGCGTACGGTTGCGAGCAACACCGCACGCGGCGCGCGCATCGAGCTCGCGCTCACCAACGGGGCGACCTATCATGCCCGTGCAAACGGAAACCGCATCACGGTGGACATCCGCCGTCGGCAAACGGGAGCCACGGCGAGCGCGAGCAAGCCAACCGAGGCCCGCTCAGCCGAGGTTCGGACCGTGCACCTCGAGCAAAAAGAGGGACGCGACCGGGTGATCATCGCCTTGGCTGGCGACCCGGAGTTTCGGGTGTCCACCCGAGCCGGGGCGCCACCGCGATTGGAGGTTCTCGGGGCTCGTCTGGGACCGGATGCCAAGCGGCGCATCGAGGCCCCACGCGGTGCGCTGATCGGCTCGGTCGAGCTGGAGCAGAAAGCCGATCGTTCGGTGATCGAGGTCCATGGCTCCGACGGCGCAGCGGGAACCGCCATTCGTTCGGGGGACCACATCGTGTGGATGTTCTCCCCGGTCGCGACGGAGACCCGGCCGCAGTCTCGCACCATCGCGCGGGAGAAAGATTACGCAGCCGAGGTCGCCGGACCGGAGGTCGCAGGCTTCTTGAGCCAGCTTCCCATGCAGATCGGCCGCAAGCCCGGTCAGCGCTACTCCGGTCGCCGCATCGATCTGGATTTCAAAGACGCCGACATCCACAACATCTTGAGGCTGCTTTCCGAGGTGGGCGGCGTGAACGTGGTCACCGCCGACAATGTGGGCGGTACGGTGACCATCCGCATGCGCGACGTGCCGTGGGATCAGGCGCTCGACGTCATCCTGCAGGCCAAAGGGCTCGGGATGGTTCGGCAGGGGAACTTGATCCGCGTGGCTCCCTTGGCCCAGCTCGAGCAGGAGCGTGAAGCCGCCATCGCCCGGCAGAAGCAACAGGAGCAGCTCGAGCCCCTCGAGACCCGGCTCGTGCCCGTCAGCTACGCCACCGCGCAGGGTCTCCAACCACGCGTGCGGGAGCTTCTGAGCGAGCGCGGATCGGTTTCGGTGGACACACGTACCAACATGCTGATCGTCCGCGACATCGTCGGCCAGCTCGATCAGATCGAGGATTTGGTTCGAAGCCTCGATACCCAGACACCGCAGGTGTTGATCGAGTCCCGTATCGTCGAAGCGAGCAGCTCTTACTCGCGCGACATCGGCATTCAGTGGGGCGGCAGCGCCGTGATGAGCAGCGCGACCGGCAACCCCACGGGTCTGCGTTTCCCGTCTGACATCGGCATTGCGGGTGGCGTACCGGTCGACAATGCACCGACCCAGGGGCTTTCGCCCTTCAACGGCACCGTCCAGAACCCGAACTTCGCCGTGAATCTACCGGCGGTGACCGGAAACGGCTCGGGCGGTGCGCTCGGCCTGACGATGGGCAGCTTGAGCGGTGCGGTCAACTTGAACGTCCGGCTGAGCGCCGCCGAAGCGGCCGGATCGGTCCGCATCATCAGCTCGCCTCGCGTGTTGACCTTGGACAACAAGGAAGCCTCGATCTCGCAAGGCACCTTGATTCCTTTCTCGCAGGTGAGCGCGCAGGGCGTGAACACGGCTTTCCAAGAGGCCAAGCTCGAGCTCAACGTGACGCCACACGTCACGAGCGATGGCGCGGTCGCGATGGACGTGAAGATCACGCGTAACGAGCCGGACTTCGGCCGCGTGGGAGCAAATGGCGATCCGACCATTCTCGAGCGCGAGGCGATTACCCAGCTTCTCGTCGACGATGGGGACACGGCGGTCATCGGTGGCATCTACACCCGCAACACGGGTCGAAACGTCGATCAGGTGCCCTTCTTCGGAGACATTCCGGTCCTCGGCGTCCTGTTCAAGCGACGGCGCTTCCGCGAGGATCGCAACGAGCTTCTGATCTTCCTGACGCCGCGAATCGTGAACCGCGCGCTCGCGCTTCCCGAATAACCTCCGCGGAGCCCGTGACGGACCGGCCGGCAGCTCGTATGCTGCCGGTCGTGCGCGTTTATCTCTCCGGGCCCATGGGGGCTGGAAAATCGACGGTCGCCGGCGTCCTCGCCGATCTTCTCGGGACCCGTGCGCTCGACTTGGACACGCGGATCGAGCAGTTGGTCGGCCAGTCGATTCCGCAGATTTTCGCCGAGCGAGGGGAGACGGCGTTTCGCGCGCTCGAGCAGGAGGCCCTGAAGACCTTGCCGTCTGACGCGGGCGTCGTCTCGCTCGGGGGAGGCGCAGTCTTGCACGACGCTACCCGGCAGCGGCTCCTCGAGGAGGGCATCGTGATCACGCTGACCGCCGACCCCGAAGTGTTGGCGGCACGGGTCGGCCGCGGGGAGGGAAGGCCGCTGCTCGGAGCCGACCCCCGGACGGATCTAGAGCGAATCCTCCGACAGCGGGCCGAGGCCTACGCGGAGGCGCATGCGGTGATCGACACGAGCACCCTCGATCCCGAAGAGATCGCCGCCCAAATCGTGGCCGTGCGAAATTTGGCGCCGATCGTGGTGCCACTCGGCTCACGCACGTACCGGGTCGAGGTCGGGCGCGGAGCTCGGCACCGGGTGGGCCTCCGTGCCGCGGAGCACGCCGCGGGCGAGGCGATCCTGGTGTACGACGGGGACGAGCGGCGGCCTTGGGCCTCGGAAGTGGTTCGCGCGTTGACCTTGGCAGCCAAACCTCCAATCGAGGTGAAGCTGGTCGGCGACGAGGCGCACAAAGACATCCGAAGCGTCGAGGAGATCTGGGACACGGCGCTCGCGCACGAGATCGACCGGCGCGCGATCGTGATCGGCCTCGGCGGTGGGGTCGTCGGCGACTTGACCGCGTTTGCCGCCTCGACCCTTCTGAGGGGGGTCGCGCTCGGCCAGGTGCCCACCACGCTTCTTTCGATGGTCGACAGCTCGGTCGGAGGCAAGACCGGGTTCAATCGCGCCCGGGGCAAAAACCTCGTCGGGACGTTCTACCAACCGAAGTTCGTGCTCTGCGACGTGGAGACCCTCTCGACCCTCCCGCACGAGGAGCGGATCGCCGGATTGGCCGAGGTGGTCAAGAGCGCCTGGCTCGATTCGGAAGCCTCGGTGGCCATGCTCGAGCGAGACGCCGAGGCGCTGGTCGAAGGCGACGAGGAGGCGACCATTGCCGCGGTGCGCATGTCGGTGATGCTCAAGGCCCGCATCGTACATGAAGACGAGCACGAGGCAGGGCGCCGCATGTTGTTGAACCTCGGACACACCGTCGGGCACGGCCTCGAGGCGGCCCACGACTACCGCGGGATCCGGCACGGAGAAGGCGTGGCGCTTGGGATGATCGCCGCCATGCGGGTCGCCGCCCGGCTCGCCGGAGGGCGGCCGCAGGAAACCGAGCGGCTGACCCGGCTCCTACAGCGGCTCGGGTTGCCGACCGATCTCGATCAAAGGCTGAACACCCGTGTGCTCGAGTTCATCGGCTCGGACAAGAAACGCCGCGGAGACACGATTCACTTCGTAATTCCGCGCCTTCCGGGGCGAACCGAGATCGCGCAGCTCGATCTGGACGCGATCCGGGCCGCGCTCGGCGCGTCCTAAGGCTCGGAAATTTGGCGGCTTCCGCAGGGGGTCGATACCATGAAAGCACCCTTTGGAGGGGAGTGTATGCGTCGATTCATCCTCATGGCTTTGGCGGCGGCCGCGGTTGCCGGGTGTGACCGCTTTCCCGACCTGTCGATTCAAGTGACGGCGAACCTCGCGCCCGACGACACCAATTGCGTGGTCGCGGCGGACCAAGAGGACATTTGGTTCAGTGGGATTTACGACCTCACGTACCAGGGCGTCGTCGGCCCGAAGGACTACACGATCACGCCTCGCATCGAGAGCTACCTCGTCGACAACAGCCTCGAGTTTCAGGGCCAACAGGGGAACATCCAGATCGACAGCTTCGACATCACCTTGCTCTTGCCCGACGGCACCCAGCCCGACCTCGGCCCGGATCTCCCGAACCCTTATCGGGTCACGACCAGCGCGGTGATCCCCGTGAACCAAGCGCCCGGCCAGGTTTCGTTTGGCGCCGCCGCCGCCGTCGGAATTCCGGCGTCGTACTACGGGGTCTTGAACGACATCGTGAACAACACGAGCTTTCAATCGGTCGTGCTCGAGATTCGCGCCAACGGCGAGACCGCCGGCGGCTTCCGGCAGCAGTCGCCGCCATTCAACTGGCCTGTCGAGCTCTGCAGAGGCTGCTTGGGGGCCCGTTGCGACGAGCCGGCGCAGCTCTTGGACCCGGTGCAGGAATGTCCGACCCTCACCGGCCAAGACGGCTGGCAGTACTGCGCTCAGATCGAGCCTGCTAATAACTAACGCACCAAAAACAAGTACGGCGGCGTGAGCGCCACGTGCTCAGCACCGACGACCTCGAGCATGCCGATCCAGCTCGCGAGCGGTAGCTCGTTTGGGAGGGCGCCTCGCGCGAGCCAGCGTCTGAGCGCCAGGTTTCGCGCATCGTCACTTCCGCCCTGAAGCAGGTCGTTGATCGCGTCGAGCATCCCCTTGCTGGGCGGCCAGACCTCGACCTCGGCGTCGGGACCCAAACCCGCCGCCGCGCGCGCCCGCTCGAGGGCCTCGCTCAATCCCGCCATCTCGTCGACCAGCTTGAGCTCTTTGCCGTCCTGCGCCGTCATCACGCGGCCTTCCGCGGCCGCCAACACCGTCTCGCGGTCGAGGCCACGTCCGGTGGCGACCCGATCGATGAACCGGTCGTAGGTGTCCCGAAGAAGGGTCTCGAACGCTTCCCGCTCGGTTTCGGTCCAAGCCCGCACGGGCGTCGACCACGCAGCTCGCTCGCCGCGCTTCAACACGTACGTGTGGATGCCCGCGTCTTCCGTGAGCGCCGCCAAGCTGAACTTGCCGCCGACCACGCCGATCGAGCCCACCAAGCTGTTCGGATGCGCCAGGATTTGATCGGCGGCCGACGCGATGTAGTAACCGCCGCTGGCGGCGAGATCCCCCACGCTGGCAATGAGAGGCTTCTTTTCGGCGACCAGGCGCGCGGCTTTCCACATGCGGTCGCTCGCGAGCGCCGACCCGCCCGGCGAGTTGATCCGCAACACGACGGCTTTGACGTCGTCGTCCTCTTCCAATCGCTCCATGACCCGGACGAAGGGACCGGCCACGGCATCGCCCAGCCGTTCGGATTCGCCATCGCGGATCGTTCCCGTCACGAAGACCAACGCCACCCGGTCACCGCGGGATTCGTCCTCCTCGGTCTCGCCGGTAAGCAGATCG
Source organism: uncultured Sandaracinaceae bacterium (assembly GCA_964495565.1). Taxonomy (GTDB): domain Bacteria; phylum Myxococcota_A; class Polyangia; order Polyangiales; family Houyiibacteriaceae; genus SG8-38. The sequence continues at coordinate 8,733 of CAZBWQ010000090.1, forward strand.
AGGAACTGTCCGAGGGTGAGCTCCTCGGTCTTCGGGAGCATGCGCGGCCGCTCGACCCGTTCGACACCAGCCGCTTCGCGAACGGCCTCGCGCGCATCCCGAACGAACCCGATCGAATCGACGAGCCCAGCTTCTTCGGCAGACGTCGAGACGAAGGGCCCGCGGTCGATCAGGGCGCGAGCGCGGGCGGAGTCGCCCTCGGTGCGAGCCGTGGTGGCCGCGATCAAGGCTTCATACAGATCGTCGAGGATGGCGTTCATCGACTGCTCGGCCTCCTCGGGCATGTCGTCGCGGATGAACACGTCGCCGGCGCCCTTGTATCGGCCCATGTGCACGATTTCGGCCTCGACACCGATCTTGTCGAGGAACGACCGGGCGTAGACCAGAACCGCTGCAGGCCCGATCAAGTCGAGGACGCCCGCTGGTGACATCGTGATCCGGTCGCACGCCGATGCGAGCAGCAGGTAGCCCACGTTGTCCGCGGTTTCGAAATGACAGTGCACCGGTCGCTGCTCGGCGCGAAACTCGTCGAGCGCTTCGATGATGTCGCCCACGCTTCCCCAAGCACCTTGCAACGGGCCGACGCGCACCAACAAGCCTTTGACCTTTTCGTCTCGCGTCGATTCCCAAATGCGATCGACGATGTCGTGCAGCGTGGGCTTGGGGAGCTCGAAGGGGTCGTGCTCCGCGCCGTCGGGATAGGGCTCGAGGATCCGCAGCTCGTGAACGACGGGCTCGTCCGATTTCGTCTCCTCGCGCTGACTGCAAGAGGTGAGCGACAGCGATGCAAGCATCGCGACCAAGAGGAGCGCCCCGAGGCGCGCGTGATCTGTCATGGCAAGTCCGATCCTGATTCGTCTGCGGGCGGGGACGAGGCGGCGCCCTGGTCCGGCGAGGCATCGCCCGGGGCGGGAGGAAGCTTTGCCCGCGGCTCCAGGGCTTTGATCGCCCGCCGGGCGGCCTCGACGTGCTTGCCGTCGGGATTGCGCACGACGTACGTGTAGTACGCGGAGACGGCCTCTTCCTTTTGTCTCAGCCGCTCGTACGTTTTTCCGAGCTCGTAGTACCCGTCGGGATGACCGCGCTGGGCTGCCACCCGGAAGTAACGCAGAGCCGACGCGTAGTCTTCGGCGGCGACGGACACCCGGCCCAAGCCGTCCATCGCATCGGCTGAGCCCGGCTTGACCTCGAGCGCGCTGTCGAAGAACGCGCGGGCCCGTGCGTGATTGCCAGCAGCAAGCTCGTCCCAGCCACGGCTCATGTACCATTCGTAGTCGCGCACCGGCGGCCGACCATCCACGAACGCGTCGTCCTGTGCCGCCTTGGAAAGCTGATCGTACTCGTCGTACGGAGGCGCCTTCGCAACGGGCTTGGGTCGGGTCGGGGAGGGCGCGGCGCTTTCTTTCAGGGTCGGCGTAGGAGCCGCGTCCTCGGTCGCGCTCGGGGTCGCAGCCTTCGTCGGGCTCGCGCTCGTTTCTTCTGGAGAGCTCTCGACTTCGGCGGGCTTTTCGCCCGCGCGCGTGTCTGCGCTGTCGGTCTCGGCGCCCACACCGGTCTGTGTGGCGGTTTCCTCGGCCGCGGTCGTGGTCGTCGCCTCGATCAGCTCAGTGCTCTCCGGCGTGCTCTCCGCTTCGCCCTCCGTGGGGGCCTCGGTCTCGGTCACGCCGTCGATCGGCACGGCTGCGGCTTGCAGCTCCTCGAGCAGCTTCGTGGCGACCGGATGCGCCGGGTGCTCGGCCAGGACCGACTCCAGAGCCTCCCTGGCGCGGCTCTCGTTGCCCGCGTCGAGCTCTGCGCGCGCCAGGAGCAGCAGATAAAGGGGCTCGCCCGGAGCAAGCTCGGCGGCCTGCCTCGCGCTCGAAAGGCCTCTGGCCAATCCCCCGTCTCCCTCCGCGGCAACCAGCAACGCGTCGATTCGATGGGCCTCGGCCGAGCGACGGAAAGACATCGCACGGGCTTCTTGGAGCGCCGTGCGCGCCGCGGCGAGATCCCCAGCGAGCCTCCTCGCATCCGCTTCGGCGAGCTTGGCTTCGATGTTGCGCGGATCCAACGCGACCGCGCTTCGCGCGTGGGCAAGGGCCATGGCCTCGAGGCTCGCCACCTCGGCTGCGGTCGCACCATCGTCGGCTCTCGATTCGGCCGCCAGCGCGTACGCACGCGAGAGCTTGGCCAGGAGCTCGGGATCGCCGTCCGCACCTGCTTCCAACGCACGCCCGTACGCCTCGATCGCCGCGTCGTACCCGGCGGGATGAGCGAGCGCCATGCCCGCGTCCCCCTCGGTGATGCCAGCCGCGATGGCCGCCGGGTCGGCGCCGATGCCCACCAGGCGGGCCACGCGCTCCCACTGCGTAGCCACCAGCGCCAGACCTCCCACCAGCACGATCAGGAACAGCCAGCTGAGCGGCGACCATCCTCGTCCCGGCAGCTCGGGGATGTCGTCATCCTCCTCGAAATAAGCGGGTGGAGGGGTGCTGCGACGGCTCAATTGATGGGGAGCCTCCTCGAATTCCGCGTCTGCGATCCCCGGTTCCTGTTCGGCGATCCCGTCCGAGGAGTCCCGCAACCACTCGAGCCCGGGATCGGGCGTCTCCCACTCCGTAGAGAGGTCGGTCTCGGGCAAGGTGTCCGGCTCGGGCTCGAACCGATATTCGGGGGAGCCTGGGCCGTCGAGAGCCGGGTCGGACAGCTCCTCGGAGGGCTCGAACGCGGCGAAGGGCTCCTCGGTAGGCTCCGGTTCCGCTTCGGGCGGGGAAACCGGCTCGGGCTCCAGCTCGGTCTGCGATGGAACCGGTCCGCTTTCGGGCGCGGGCGAAGGAGGCTCTTCGGACGGTGGTGGCTCGGGGGCGGGCATCCACGAAGAGGACGGCGCGGGTTGGGGGCTCGAAGCGGCCGTGGCCGCTCCGGAAGGAGAGCCGTGATACACGGGGGACACGCCCATCAGCGTGGGCTGGCGCGGCCGACGAGCCGGTGGAACGCTCGATTCGCGACCCACGGGCTTGCGACCCGCCGGCGCAGGGGGAATTGGCGAGGGGATGCGGGGCGACGCAAGCTGGGCGCCCGCCGCATGAAAAAAGGTCTCGAGCTCGGGAATGGCGCCGAGCTTCTTCCACCCGCTTCCGCCCCGTGCGATCTCGTCATCCGGGGTCAGCTCACCGGCGCTGATCCGACGCTGGAGCTCGCGGAGGGAATCGATCGCGTCCGTCGTTCCATCCGGCCGTTTGAGCTTCCACGTGCTCGCATCCGGATCCCCTTCGGATGCGGTCGCGGGAAAGACCTTGAACACGTGCCCGCAGTTCGTGCACTTCACGCTCGTTCCGCGGGCGGACAAAAGCGTTTCGTCGAATTCGTACTCCGTGCTGCAACGGTCGCAAATTACGTCCATCAGAGAAGAAGCCCCCCCGGCTTGCATGGTGGTAAGGTCATGGAACGCGAGCTAAAAAAAGGCCGCTCATGCGTCACGATTTGGCAGCGTACATCGACCACACCCTGTTGCGACCCGACGCGCTCCGGGTCGATCTGGAGCGATTGTGCAAAGAGGCAACCCAGCACGGGTTCGCCGCGGTGTGTGTCAACTCGGCCCACGTCGCGTTTTGTACCGCACTGCTGCGGGACTGCCAGTTGCCGGTCTGCGCCACCGTCGGGTTCCCGCTCGGCGCCTCGAATCGCGCCGCGAAGCGCGCGGAAACGGCCCAGGCGCTCCGGGACGGAGCGTCGGAAATCGACATGGTGTGCCGGATCGATGCCCTCAAGGAGGGGCTCCGCGAGCAAGTGATCGACGACATCGCGAGTGTCGTGGACGCGGCCGAAGGGCGTATCGTCAAAGTAATTTTGGAGACGGGCCTGCTCACCGACGACGAAAAGCGGCGCGGAAGCCGGTGGGTCCGGGAAGCGGGCGCCGCCTTCGTGAAGACCTCGACGGGATTCGGACCCGGGGGCGCGAGCGAGCACGACGTCCGGCTCTTGCGGGCCGAGGTGGGGGCCGACTTCGGCGTCAAAGCGGCTGGCGGGATTCGCGATGCGGCCACGGCCGATCGCTTGATCGAAGCCGGGGCGAATCGGCTCGGAACGAGCGCCGGCGTGGCGATCGTGACAGACTCGCCACAGGAGCACAGGGGATATTGATATGACGGTTCACGCGGTTACAGATGCCAACTTCGAAGCCGAAGTCCTTCGATCGGAGCTGCCCGTCCTCGTCGATCTGTACGCCGACTGGTGCGGGCCCTGCAAGCAATTGTCTCCCATCGTGGCGCAGGTCGCCCAGGAGCTCGCCGGCAAGATCAAAGTCGTCAAGGTCGACGTCGATCGCAATCCGATGGTCGCACAGACCTTCCGGGCGACGTCCATTCCGATGTTGCTGGTGATCGCGCAGGGCAGAGTCGTGCAGCACCACGTGGGCGTGCTCGACAAGCCGTCGCTGCTGCGCCTCTTGGAGCCCGTCCTTCCTCGGTCCGCCGCCGAGGTGCGACCCGAAGAGCTGGCGGTCTGGATCCAGCAGGGCAAAGCGCTCCCCGTCGACATTCGCGACGCCGCGTCCTACGGACGGTACCGCATCCCGACCGCCATACACATTCCCGCCGATCAGCTCGCAACCCGAAGCAAGGAGCTCCAACCGTTCGACGGGCGCGTGCGCGTGCTGTACGGCCGCAGCGACGAGGCCAAGGACTGGAGCGAGCGGCTTCAGGCGGACGGTATTCAGGTCGGATTTCTCACCGGAGGCTTCCTGCACTGGGAGGCAGACGGATTCGAGGTCGAGCGCGCGTGAAGCGCTCGCTCCAGGTGCTCGGCGAGGCCCGGCAAGAGCAGGCGGGCGCGACGCGGTACGTGCGCCTCGGGACCAAAACCGTCTCGATCGTGGACACGGGCGATGGATGCGACGCTCGTCGTTTCACGGGCGCGCTCGTCGAAGCGGGGGGCGTGGAGCTCCCTCTCGAGCCGAGTCCCCACGTCGACGAGCGCATCGTCATTCGAGCCGCCGAGACCTCCGCGAAGCTCCGGCTTCGCGCGCAGACGTGGGAAGAAAGCGCCGACGTGGTGCTTGGCTCGCCACGACCCGTGTTTGCCTCGCTTTTCGCTGCGGCTTGCACCGACCAGGCAAGCAGCTAGGTTGCGGGCCGACATTTCAGCTCGAAAGTAAATGCCATGGCGGAAGTGCCCGAATACATCCCAGGTTTGGCGGGCGTTCCCGCCGCACGGACCAGCATCTGTTACATCGACGGCTCGACGGGAAAGCTACAATACCGCGGCTACCCCATCGAGGTCCTGGCCGAGCGATGCTCCTACGAGGAGGTCGCCTACCTGCTGGTGTTCGGGCATCTCCCCACGGCTTCCCAGCTGGAGGAGCTTCGCAATCAGCTGATCGCCGAGCGCGGCCTCAAGTTCCGCATCGTCGACCTCTTGAAGACCCTCCCGGAGAGCGGGCATCCCATGGACGCCCTCACGGCGGCGGTGGCCGCCATGGGCATGTTCTACAAGGGCGATCACATCGGCGATCCGGAGTTTCGACGCCTGAGCGTGGTCCGTCTCATCTCGAAGCTGCCGACGATCGTGGCGGCGTGGCATCGCATTCGGCGCGGGGACGATCCGATCAAGCCGAGCACCGAGCTGAGTCACGCGGCCAATTTTCTCTACATGCTCGAGGGGGAGGTCCCCACGCGGCTCGCGGAGCGCGTGTTCGACGTGGCCTTGATCCTGCATGCCGAGCATTCGATGAACGCGTCGACCTTCACCGCGCGAGTCACCGGCTCGACCCTGACCGATCCGTACGCCGTGGTGGCTTCGGCCATCGGAAGCTTGGCGGGCCCCCTCCACGGAGGAGCCAACGAGCAAGTGCTGAGCATGCTCGAGCGCATCGACCATCGTTCCCCGCACGCGGTTCGGAGTTGGGCGGAAGATCGGTTGGCGCGCAAAGACAAGATCATGGGCTTCGGGCACCGGGTCTACAAAGTCAAAGACCCACGCGCGACCATCCTGCAAGGGCTGGCGACGAAGCTGTTCGACAAGTTCGGATCCACGCCCGACTACGACCTCGCCGTCGAGCTCGAAGGTCAAATGGCAGAGCTGGTCGGAGGCAAGGGGATCTACCCGAACGTCGATTTCTACAGCGGCATCGTCTACCAGAAGCTGGGCATCCCGATGGATCTCTTCACGCCGATTTTCGCGATCTCACGCGTCGCCGGTTGGCTCGCGCACTGGCTCGAGCAGCTCGACGGAAATCGGATCTTTCGCCCGAGTCAAATATGGGTTGGCGAGACCGATCGCCGATTCGTACCGATGGAAGAACGGGCATAGGCGCTCGAGCCTGGCTCTTCGGAGGGGGAGGCGCATTCGGGAACGCGCCTCACGGATTGCAGTTGGGCAAACGACCATCGACGAGGTCGACGGTCCAGCGAATCTGCTTTTCGGCTTTGGGCGTCATGTGGACCTTGCAGTCGGTGCCGACGATCACGGCCTCGGCCGGATAGGCCATTCGGCTGAGCATCCTCATCGCTCGTTCCGGACCCAAGACGAAAGCCGCCGTGCTCAGTGCGTCGGCGTAGATCCCCTCGGCCGTCATGACCGTCGCGGAAAGCGCCTTTTGCGCGGGCCGGCCGGTCTTCGGATCGATGATGTGATGCCAGCGCCGACCCGAGCCGTCGAAGACGGCATGCTCGTAGTCGCCCGAGGTGGAGAACGACGCGCCGGTGGATTCGAGCGCAGCAAAATAGCTTCCCGGGTCCCGAGGATGTTGAATGCCCACGCGCCACGGCCGGCCATCTCGCTTGCCATGCACGTGGATCTGACCGCCTCCGAAAATCATGTAGTCGTTGATTCCGCCACCCCGCAGAATCGCGCCTGCGTGATCGAGGGCATAGCCCTTGGCGATGCCACCGGTGCCGATCGCCATGCCACGCTTCTTCAAAAAGACGGTGTGGTACTTCTGGCTGACTCGAATGTCCTGGTAGTCGATCAGCCTGAGACGGGACTCGATCTCGCTCGCGCTCGGAATCTTGATCGAGTCCGGACGAAAATCGTAGAGCCCCCAAAGCGCAGCCCAGGACAAATCAAACGCACCGCGCGACCACATCGAAACGTCGAGCCCCGCGTCGACCACACGCAGGGTATCGTCGCTCACCTTCACCGGCTTCCTTCCGGCGCCCGCGTTGATCTTCGAGATCTCGCTGTCCGGCCTCCACTCCGAGAGCAGTGATTCCAGGCGCTCGATCTCCTGGAACGCACGGCCGATCACCTGCTCGGCGTGCTCGGGAGGCGATTGAATCTGGATCTGGAACACCGTGCCCATGAGCGGTCGCGTGCGCGTGAGGAGCTCGGTCCGCTCGCTTCCCGGCTGCGCCGAGGAGCTTTCATCGCTTTGTCCCTGCCGATC
>CAZBWQ010000091.1:0-16056 GCA_964495565.1 uncultured Sandaracinaceae bacterium
ATCGAGATCGGGATCGAGATCGGGATCGGGATCGGGATCGGGATCGAGATCGGGATCGAGATCGAGATCGGGATCGAGATCGAGATCGAGATCGAGATCGAGATCGAGATCGAGATCGGGATCGCGGTGGGTGCGCGGGGAGGGGGCGGGCTTCGTTATTGCGCGGCGACGTGTCGTTCCATCAGCTCTTGGAGCTCCGATGGCTTTTCGTCGGGATCGCGGCCGTTGCGGGCCTTGTCGATGTCTTCGAGTAGCTCACGGCACTCGGCCTTGTCGCGCAGGTGATCGAGGAGAAGATCCGAGGCGTTCCCGAAGGCCTTTTCGTAGTCGAGTGCCTCACGCACTCGATTTGCAATGCGCTCACGGCCTGCCTGAAGATCGGCCTCGAGCGCTTCGCTGTAGCGCTTGAGCTGGGCACGAAGCTCCTCGATCTGCTTTCGACGCTCGGCCGCGATGTCTTCTTTCGTTCGAGCGCGCCGCTCGTAGTCTCGCGCGACGCTCTCGAGCACCTCTGCCTGCGCGCGTGCCGCGCCCAACACTTCGTGTCCTCGTCGAATGCGCTCGATGTTGCTGCCTGCGGCTTTCACCTCGGCTTGCGCGGTCAGATATTCTCGTTGCGCGCGCTTTCGGCGCAGGATGACCTGGCTGAGCATGTCGCGTTCCGTGGAGGCGTCGCGCAAGGCGCGGGATTCCTCGCCTGCGAGCTCCTCGACCTTTCGCCCGATTTCCGCACGAAGCGCACGGCCGCGCTTTTCGATCGCCTCGAGCTTCTTCGAATGGCTCTCGAGCTCCCCTTCGAGACGGGACGCCCTCGAGGCAAGCTCCCAAATCTGGTCGGAGGCGCCTTGCACGTCGGTGGGCGCATTTCCGTTCGGATAGGCCCGCGCGACCGCCCGAAGGAAATTCGCCGCGGTTCGGCTCCACTCGACGACGCCCGGTGCCTTTGCGGGCGGCGGCGGTGGCGGCGCGGCCGGCGCGGTTTCGGTCGGCGTATCCCACTCCCGGGAAGGAAGCGTACGCTGCAGCTCCTTGAGCTCCTCCTTGAGATGGTGCCCGTCGCGAAACCGGTCTTCGATGTTCTTTTCGAGCAGCTTCAGGATCACGCGCTCGGCTTGCTCGGGAATCTCCGGCCGGTATTTGCGTGGGCTCGGCGGTCGCGCCTTGCGTTGCATCTCCAAGAGCTCGTCGCGGTCGCCCGACCGGAACGGAAGGCGGCCCGTCAGCATTTCGAAGAACAGTATGCCGAGCGAGTACAGATCGCTCGCCGCGACGGCGTCTTCGCCGCGCGCCTGCTCCGGTGACATGTATTCGGGCGTGCCGAATACCGCACCCTTGGGCGCCAACCGCGGGTCGCGCGTCAACGCAGCCAGCCCAAAGTCGAGAATTTTCACGAAGTCTTTTCGTCCGCCTCGCGACGTGAGCATGATGTTGTCGCTCTTTAGGTCCCGGTGAACCACGCCGAGGTCGTGCGCACGTGCAAGAGCGGCCGTCATCTGCTCGAGGATGTCGACCGCACGTGGGATCGGCATCGGCCCTTTCGAAATCTGCGAGGAGAGCGCATCGCCGATCAAGTACTCCATGACCAAGTAGAGCTCGCCGTCTTCGGTCTCTCCGACGTCGTGGATGTCCACGATGTGCGCGTGGTCGACTCGGTTTGCAGCGCGCGCTTCCCGAACCATCCATGCGCGCAGATGAGTCTCCCCACGCAAATCCGGCCGAATGAGCTTGAGCGCGACGACCCGATCGATGAGCACGTGCCGTGCTCGGTAGACGACGCCCATCCCTCCTTCGCCGAGTTGAGACTCGAGTCGATAACGACCCGCAATGACCTGACCAAGCATCGGATCTTTGGCTCCCTTGGAGCGCGAAGCTTTGCGGACAATCCCCATCGTTCCCCCGTCCCTGACTGGACAATCGCATCATAAACAGGAACAAAGCCTGCTCCCAACTGTTCCGCTGGTGCTGAAACGGGGACGAACCTGACAGCGGGCGTCCTCGGCGCGTATGATGGAAGCGCCGGTCAGGAACGGAGGGGATCTGTGAGCGAAGAACGGCCGTTGCTCGGGCCGTACCGGATCGAGCGCCGCTTGGCGGCCGGGGGGATGGCCGAGGTATTCGTCGCGCGGCGTGAAGGCCCCCATGGGTTTTTCAAGCGCGTGGCTCTCAAGCGCATTCTTCCCCAATTTTCGAGCGATCCGGACTTCGTCTCGATGTTCATCGACGAGGCTCGTCTCGCCGCCATGCTCGAGCACCCCAACATTGTTCAGGTGTTCGACTTCGGGACGCACGGGGAAGACCTGGTGTTGGTCATGGAGCTGGTGGACGGGTCGAACGTGAGCCGGCTGCTCCGGGCCGCGCCGTCCGAGTCGCCCATCCCCTGGGACGTGGCGCTCCACATCGCCTATCAAACCGCGCAGGCCCTCGACTACGCGCACCATGCCGTCGACGATCGCGGCCAGCTCCTCGAGTTCGTGCATCGGGACGTGAGCCCGGCCAACATCCTGCTCACCCGCACTGGGCACGTGAAGCTGACCGACTTCGGGATCGCCACGGTCCGCAGCCGTGCGCCCACCACCGAGGACGGTCAGGTGCGCGGCAAGCTCGGATACATGTCGCCTGAGCAGGTGCTCGGCCGCGAGCTGACGGGCAAGAGCGACGTGTTCACCCTGTCCACCGTGCTGGCCGAGATGCTGATCGGGGAGCCCCTCTTCCAGGGGGAAAGCGAGCTGAACGTGCTGCTTCAGATTCGGGATGCCGATCTCCGGGTCTTGGCCCGGTGCGAGCGTCGCATTCCTCAAGACATCCGGGCGCTCGTTCTTCGCGGTCTGCAGCGCGATCCCGGGGAACGTCCCACGGCGGGAGCGTTTGCCGAGGGCTGTGCCGAAGTCATGCGCCGCCGAGGCATGGGGCATGGGCCGGATCGATTGGCCCGGGTCCTGAGTCAGCTGCAGCTGGTCGAAGGGGAGGGCCCCGAGATCCATCTGCCGGATGCGGAAGTTCCCGCCCTGGTCGACAGCGATCTCATGCACCACGCAGGCGAGCAGATCATCGGGCCGCAGCCGGTGACGTCTCCGATCATCTACCGCGTGCTGCTACCCGACGGCAGCGTGATGGGGCCCATGAGCTATCCGCGGCTCATTCAATTACTGACGACGGGCGCCATCGACAGCCGAAGCTGCAAGATCTCCAAGGCCGATGGCACGTATCTCGATCCATCGCGGCTTCCGGAGCTGACCCGCTTCGTGACGTCGCCGGGTTTGCAGTGGAAGCTCGAGGAGCTCGCCCAAGCCGAGAAGCAGGGACAGCTCCGCGCCGCCACGCTGTTGCCCGTGTTTTTCGACATCGTTTCGCAGCAGCAGACCGGCGTGCTTCATCTATGGCAGGGAAACCGGCGCAAGAAGATCTACTTCGTCGACGGCAAGCCCGAGTTCGTCGCGTCCACGGACAAATCGGAGCTTCTGGGCGAGCATTTGGTCGCCACGGGCCGATGCCTTCGCATGGAAGTGGAGATGGCGCTTGCTCTCCTGCCCAAGTACGGTGGTCGCCTGGGAGACGCCTTGGTCGGACTGGGCGTGCTCCGACCCGTGGAGCTCTTCCGCGCCATCAGCGAGCAAGTGCGTGGCCGGCTCATGGAGGCCTTTCGTTGGCGCCGTGGCGAGTGGGCTTTCGTCCGCGGGGCACAGAGCCACGAGGAGACTTTCCCCATGGGCCAGGATCCCTACGAGCTTCTTCGGGACGCGGCGAGTGAGGCGCACCTCGAGGAGATCGAGTCGGTGCTCGAGCCGCTTCGTGAGCGCGTGCTCGAACGGTGCGACGACGGTCCACCCTTGAGCGCCTTTCGCCTGGATCCCCGGTGGATTCGGGCGCTCGATTCCGTGTCGGGAGATACGACCTTGGGTGGGGTGCTCGCGCGGGAGAGCGCCTCCGGAGGCGATCTGGAGCCCGTCTATCGGGCCCTCTACCTGGGGCTTGCGTGCGGGCTCGTTCGGACCAAGGTGAGTCCCTCAGAGATGTCCTTTCGCAAGTCGTTCAGCGCCTGAGCATTCCCCCGTGTCCTACGTCGAGCTCACTCTCCCCGAAACCACACCGAGCCCAGTCCTGGTCGAGGTGCCTCATTCGGGCTTGCAGGTGCCACCGGAGGTCGAGCCCGAGATCCGAGCGACGCCTCTGTCCGTCTTGCGCGACTCCGACATCTTCGTCGATCAACTCTACCAACGGGCGCCTCGATACGGCGCGACCATGGTCGTCTCCCGCGTCTCTCGCTACGTCGTCGATCTCAACCGCGGCCCAGACGAGGTCGATTTGGCCGCGGTTCCCAAGCATCCTCGTGCGCGCCACATCCCGGCTCGCGGCGTCGTCTGGCGTGCGACGACCGACGGCACACCGTTGCTTCGTGCGCCGCTCACGGTCGAGCAATTCGCGCGGCGCCTGGAGCTCTACTACGACCCGTATCATCACACGCTTCGCGCAGAGGCCGCCCGGCTGCACAAAGAATACGGCCAGGTCGTCATCCTCGCGGCTCACTCCATGCCCTCGAGCGGGCGGCGTACGCTCGGAGGTCGCGAGATTCGCCGAGCGGACGTCGTGCCCGGTACCCGCGGACGCTCCACCGCCGACGGGCAGATCATCGATTTGATCGATTCTCACTTCCGCGAGGCGGGGCTCAGCGTGAAGCACGACGATCCGTATCGAGGAGGATGGACGACCTCGACCTACGGCGCGCCCAAGCGGGGTCAGCATGCCGTGCAGATCGAGCTAAATCGAGCGCTCTACGTCGACGAACGAACGAGCGAGATCAAGAAGCAAGACTTCGCCCGTCTTCAAGGCGTGCTCGAAGGGTTGGTCGACAAGTTGGGAAGCCTGATGCGCAGCGCAGGTCAGTTCGCGACCGGCTGATCGACGACGGCCGACTCGGTCGAGCGAACCTCCAACCGGTAACGGCTGTTCGCCGTCTGCAGGTAATACGTGTCCTGACCGCAGAGCTGCAGCACGCGCTTCACCGGGGTGGTGACGTATTCGTGGAGACCATCCGCGAACTCGATCACGACGACCGAGCCCTTTCGTGGTGGTCGCAGCAGACGCCCGACGACAGCCCGACCCGATTTGCGGCCAACCTTGCGAAGGACGACTTCCACGTTTCCGAAGCTAGCACACCTTGTTTCCCCAGCAAAACACCGCCGAAAGAATCCAACGTTTTTGTGGTCTTGCAGGTGCTTTTCCGGGAGCGCCAAGTTTGACCACGCGTGCCGCGGCGAACTCGCAAGCCGCTGCGGCAAAACGCCGCGGTTTTCGCTCTTTCTCCGAGGCTTTCCCTGAAATTTTGTGGCTGGAGGCGTCGGCACGATTGCTGCATTGCGTCGAGACGAGCCGATGACCGATTCCCAACATCCGAGTGCCTTGGACCGATACCGCGCCTCCCTCCGTCGCGTGGAAGTGCTCGACGCCGAGACCGAGCGTGAGCTTGCACAGCGCTGGGCCGACGGCGACCAGGCTGCCGGCGCGCGCCTGGTCGAGTCGAGCTTGCCGTTCGTCATCGCGATCGCGCGCGAGTACCGGCGTTGGGGCGTGCCGCTCGAAGACCTGGTGCAACAGGGGAACCTCGGTCTCTTGAAGGCCGCGTCGAAGTTCGATCCCGACAAGAACTGCCGTCTCATCACCTACGCGGCATATTGGATTCGCGCCGAGATTCGCGACTTCGTGGTCCGCTCCTACCGCATCGTTCGGCTCGGGACGACACGGACCGAGCGACGGGCCATGCGCGCCTTCCGACGGAAGGCGGTGGACTCTCCCGAAGCGCTCGCCGAGGAGAGCGGGATGCCCTTGTCGCGCGCTCGGCAGCTCTGGCCTCTTTTGACGCGCGGCGATCTGTCGATCGACGCGACGACCTCGGACGCTCCCGGCGCCATCGAACGGATGAGCTACAAGCAACCCACGCCCGAGGAGTCGGTTGCACGTTCCGAGGCGGTCCATCGAGTACGCGACGCGCTGGACTCGGCCTTGCGTAGCTTGTCCGCGCGCGAGCAACGCATCGTGGAAGCGCGAATTTTGGCGGACGAGCCCCGAACGCTCGAGTCGCTGGGCCGCGAAATGGGGGTCAGCAAAGAGCGCGTGCGCCAGCTCGAGGTGCGCGCCCGCGAAAAGCTTCGGAACCGCCTCGAGCACCTTCGCCCTGCGGCCTGAGCGATCTGCCAGCCTTGACTCGAGCAACACCCCACCGCATGGTGCCCGGCCCATGCTCGGAGGCTCGAAACGGCCGTGACGCGGGCCTCGGTCATCGCCCCGGCGCTGTGGCTCTTGGTCGGCGTGAGCGTCGGCGGTTGCAAGTCCGCCCCCGCATGCCCCGTGGAAAGGCTGACCGATCCCGAGGCGGTTCTCGCTGACCACGCGGCGCGTCAGTCGGACTGGCGATCGATTGCGGCAGAGGCGAGGGTGACGCAGTGGGGCCGCGACGGGCGCGTTCGGGGCACGGTGTTGATGTTTTTGGAGAGACCGAGCCGCGCGCGCTTCGACGTCATGACGCAGCTCGGTCCGGCTGCCGTCTTGACGAGTGACGGCGAAAGCTTTCAGCTCAGCGACTTGCGGGAGGGCTCGTTTCTCTACGGTCCGACTTGCCCCGCCAACCTGGCACGGTTTCTCGGAATCTCCGTCGACGCGGACGACATGGTGAAGCTGTTGACGGGAGACACACCGCGCATCGATGCGATCGATCGCAGCATGGAATGTCGGGACGGCCGCTACGTCGTCACGCTGGTGGGCGCCGATGGCGCCGTGCAAGAGTTGGCTTTCTCGGTGGACGAATCCGACCGCGATGCCCCTCCGCAGGCGCAGCGCTTGACGCTGCGTCGCTCGACGCTCCGAGGGCCCGATGGCGCCGTGCGGTGGCAGGCTGCCTATGGCGAGCACGTGCAGATCGACGGCCATCGCTTTCCGACCGAGATTCGATTCGTCGACCGACTCCACGACGTGGACACCTCCGTGCGAGTCAAGTCGATCTCGTTGAATCCCGAGGTGCCGGAGGGCGCCTTCTCGCAGACCCCGAGGCCCGGGATGTCCGTCGAGCTCGCACCATGCCCCTGAAAAACGAGGCCTTTGCGGACTGATGCTAAGGTAGGCCCGACGATGACCGCACCGCTGCTCAGCCTTCGCCATTTGGTGGTGGCATTCGACACCGACGAAGGTTACCTGAGGGCCGTCGATGACGTGTCGTTCGACGTGTTGCCGGGTCGAACCTTGGGGATCGTCGGGGAAAGCGGGTGCGGCAAGAGCGTCACGGCGCTTTCGCTGATGCGATTGATCCCCAGCCCTCCTGGCATCATCGAACGTGGCGAAGCATCGTTTGCGGGGCGGGATCTGCTCCGGCTTCCCGAGGCGGAGATGCGAAGGCTTCGTGGCAACGACATCTCGATGATCTTTCAGGAACCGATGACGTCGTTGAACCCCGTCTACACCGTGGGCTCGCAGATCATCGAAGCGATCCAGCTCCACCAGCGAGTGAGCCGACGTGCGGCTCGGGCCCGGGCCATCGAGCTCCTGGACTTGGTCGGCATCCCTGCGCCGTCCGAACGTGTTGATTCGTATCCCCACACCTTGTCGGGTGGAATGCGTCAGCGCGCCATGATCGCGATGGCGTTGGCTTGCGAGCCTCGGCTCCTGATCGCGGACGAGCCCACGACGGCGCTCGACGTGACCATTCAGGCCCAAATTCTCGATCTGCTTCGTGCCCTTCAAGAGGACCTCGGCATGAGCATCGTGTTCATCAGCCACGATCTCGGCGTGATGGCCGAGTTCGCCCACGACATCGTCGTCATGTACGCAGGAAAGGTCGTCGAGCAGGCGGAGACGCGTGCGCTGTTTCATCGGCCCCGGCACCCCTACACCCGAGGTTTGCTCGAGAGCCTGCCCACGCGGCGCAGCCTCGGACACCGTCTCCCGACGATCCCGGGCATCGTTCCCGATCTCCGCTCGCTTCCGCCGGGCTGCCGTTTCCACGAGCGATGTCGAATCGCCCAAGAGGATTGCCGCATGGCGGAGCCGCCGTTACGTCGGGTGGGAGACGCCGAAGTGGCGTGTTTTTACGCGGAGGTCACCTCTTGAGCCAGCAGCCGCTCGTCAGCGCCCGTTCGCTTCGAAAGGTTTTTCCAGGGCCGTACCGGGGGATCGGCCGCGGGCATGCGGAGCTTCGTGCGGTCGACGGGGTCACCTTGGACGTGATGCCTGGGGAGACGCTCGGCCTGGTCGGCGAGTCGGGTTGCGGCAAGAGCACCTTGGGGCGCCTCTTGCTTCGCCTCTACGACCCGACGGCGGGGCGGATCCTTTTCGACGGACGCGACATCACCGATCTTTCCCAGTCCGAGTTGCGCCCCCTTCGCAAGGAGATGCAGATCATCTTCCAGGACCCGTACAGCTCGCTCAATCCACGCATGACGGTGCGAGCAGCCTTGGCCGAGCCGCTTCGCATACACGGCCTGGTCCGCTCCGCATCGGAAGAGCAAGAGCGGATTGCCATGCTCCTCGAGCGGGTGGGCTTGCGGCCCGAGCACATGCGACGCTATCCGCACGAGTTCTCGGGGGGCCAGCGACAGCGCGTCGGGATCGCGAGGGCGCTCGCGGTCTCACCCCGATTCATCGTCGCAGACGAGCCGGTCAGCGCGCTCGACGTGTCCATTCGCGCGCAGATCGTGAACCTACTGAGCGATTTGCAGTCGGAGCTCGGTCTGAGCTACCTGTTCATCGCACACGATCTGCACGTGGTGGAGCACGTCAGCCAGCGAGTCGGGGTCATGTATCTGGGGCGTTTGGTGGAGCTGGCTTCCTCGAAGCAGATCTACGAGAACCCACGCCACCCCTACACGCGCGCCCTGTTGAGCGCGGCGCCCGTGCCCGATCCGGATGCCCCGAAGCACCGTGTGATCCTCGAAGGGGACGTCCCGAGCCCTCTCGATCCGCCATCGGGCTGTCCTTTTCACCCTCGATGCCCGATCGCGCAAAAAGGCTTGTGCGATCGCGAGGTCCCGGCGCTTCGTGTGCTGGAGTCGGGCCATGAGGCGGCCTGTCATCTCGCCTGACCAGTTGCCGTGAGCCTCGGCCGTAGGGTACCTAGATCGGATGGCGCAAGAGCCCGACGCGGTGGCCGGAGGTTCGCACGAACGCCGTTTCCCGGCGGGCTCGACGCTTTTTTACGCCGGGGCGCCCGCTCGGGAGCTTTATCTAATCCGCGAGGGCCGCGTGCGATTGCTCAAGCGGTCACGGGGAACCGAGCGGAGTGTGGGTCTCTTCGGGGAGGGGGACTTGGTCGGTGAGGAGGCCTTGCTCCAGGGAGCCCATCGGACCGCCACGGCGCAGGCGATCGAGCCGGTCACGGTCTTGGTCGTCGACCGCGACACCTTTCGCTCGCTGGTTCGGCGCCGCCCCGAGGTCGGGGACGGCGTCGTCGAGCAATTGGTGGTGCGGCTGCGCCGCGCGGAGGAACAGATCGAGAACCTGCGCCTGCCGGACCCGATCATTCGAGTGCTGAACAGCCTCTTGCACGCGCTGGACGAGAGCCCGGAAGGACCGCTGGCGTTGTCCCCGGTCGAATTATCCGCCCGAACTGCATTGAGCCTCGACCGCGTCAAAGCCTTGGTCGGACAGCTGGAAGCCCGCGGCTACCTCGCGTTAGGTGATCAAACGATCACCGTCACCAACGTGGCCGCCCTCCGGCAGCTTCACGATCTGCTGGCTCTCAAGGAAGACGTACGCCACGGGCTCGACTGTCGGTAATCCGACACCCGTCTTGACCAGCCTGCCGAGCCTCAGTAGACCGTGTTGGTGCTTCGCGCGTGGGGACTCACTTGGCTGACCTGCATGGTCATCGGTTGTGCGACGACGTCGGGGACGGCAACGCCGGACTCGGAACGCTCGTTTCGGGAATTTCAACTGGCTGCCAGCCTTCGGGATGAAGGTCAGACCGCCAGCGCCATCGAGCACCTCCGCAAGGCTCTCGATCTGGATTCCAGCAACGCAGAGGCCCACCTGCTGCTTGGTTTCATCCAGATGGAGCGCGGAGACTACGCGAACGCCGAGAAGCACCTGAGCGCGGGCATCGACCTTCTCGAGAAGCAAAAGCGAGATGGCTCGACGTTGGCCGAGGCACGGAACATTTACGGGCTCTGTCTGATGCAACTCGGCCGCTACCAGGATGCGGTCGTGGTCCTGCGCGAGTCTGCCACCGACGAGCTGAACACTGCTCCCCATCTTGCTTGGGGCAATCTCGGCCTGGCACAATTTCACTTGGGGGAATACCAGGAGACCGTGAGCTCCACCATGGAAGCAGTCCGGATCCAGCCGAGGTTCTGCGTCGGCTACTACACCATGGGCCAGGCGCTCTGGAAGCTCGGTCAGCTCCAAGATGCAGAGCGCGCTCTGGTGAGCGCACTCGAAGCCGATGAGACGTGCACCAACGACCCGAGACTTCAAGGTGCTTGGCGGCTTCGTGGGGAGGTGCGTGCGAGGCTGGGTCACCGGCGTGATGCCATCGCCGACTTGGAGCGTTGTGTCGAGCTCGATCCCTATTCCAACGACGGACGGATGTGTCAGACCTTACTCGAGGATGCCCGATGAGCAGTGAATCGATTGGCAACTACCTGAAGACGGAGCGCGAGACACGGAGACTCTCGCTCGAAGAGGTCTCGAGCACTACGCGGATTCCTCGAAAGACGCTCGAGTCTCTCGAGGAGAATCGATTCGAAGACCTTCCGAGTGGTGTGTTCGTGCGGGGCTTCATCAAGGCCTACGCATCGGCCGTCGACGTCGATGCAGAGCAATTGCTCGCCAGGTTCGACGAGCACAGCCCCAAGACGGCGACTCCTCCGCCGTTGGCTACCGTCCCGACCCGTCGCCGATACGGCGCTCTGGTTCTGGCTCTCATGATGGTCGCCATATTCGGGGTGATCATCGCGAGCTTTGCGCTCGCACGGCGGGCGCCTGCCCAGGATGGAGCGATTGAGCTATCCTCCGCGCTGCCGTGCCAGGGTCGATCCAACGAAGCCGCGCGCTCCTCTTGCGTTCCATCGACTATCGGGAGTCCGATCGGATCGTCACGCTCCTGACGGAAGACTTCGGCAAGATTTCGCTCCTCGCTCGTGGCGCACGCAAGAGTCAGCGCCGCTTTGGCGGTGCCCTTCAACCCTACGTCTTGATGAATGCGTGCTTTCGGCCAGGTCGCGGCGATCTCGCGCATCTCGATCGGGTGTCGGTCGAACGATCCTTCCTCGGCATCTTGCGGAGCTTGAGCTCGATCGGTGCGGCCGGCGCCGCTCTCGCGGTCATTCGTGAGCGGCTTCCCGATCACGAGCCCGAGCCTGCCGTGTTCGACGCCGCAGCTCGATTCTTGAGCGCACTCGACGAAGGAGCGCCTCCCGAGGAGGCCTTGCTGTCGTTGCAAATTCGCGTGCTCGACATGTTGGGCTTCGCGCCGACCCTCGATCGGTGCGTCCATTGCGGCAAGGCCCCGGCTCCCGGCCAAGCTGCCTCGTTCGACGCTGCGAGAGGCGGGTTGGTCTGCAGGTCGTGCGGGGGAGGTCGATTGGTGCTTTGCGCGGGGGCGCTTCGCCGGTGGGGTGCCGTTCAATCGACGTCGGACCTGCCACAACAGCCGTGGCCCGAACGCGAGCGGCGAGAAATCCACGACGCGTTGGCGCAGCTCGATGCCTATCACGCAACCACCACGGTCCGGGACCGCACCGTGGCGGGCGCACGACGCTGGGAAGGCCGTCTGCCGTGACCGACGCCGCCGCCACCGAGCCGGTCGAGCTGCGGGCGCCTCGTGGGGCTCGCACGCTCGAAATCGACTGGGCGGATGGCCACCGCAGCATCTATCCGCACGACATCCTGCGCGGCTTTTGCCCGTGCGCACGGTGCCAAGGCCACGAAGGTCCGATCCGGTACGTGGAGGGTGGCGACCTCGAGCTCGAGGACATCGAGCCGGTCGGGCGGTATGCGTTGCGATTGGTGTGGGCCGACGGTCACCAGACGGGAATCTACAGCCACCGCTACCTTCGACGCCTGTGCGCCTGTTCATCCTGCGCGGGCGAAGATCCCAAGTCGCGCTCTTTTTGGCGCGAATAGGGCCAGTCCCCCCTGCTTCAGCTCTGTTAGCATGTACTTGGGGGGACGGAGTGGCTTATCACGCTCTCATCGTAGACGACAGCAGCGCCATGCGCGCGTTCGTGCGCGCTTCTCTGGAAGAGGCGGGCTTTGCTCGCGTTCAGGAAGCGGACACCGGCTTCGAGGCGCTTCGAATGCTCGCGGCCAACAGGTTCGACGTCGTGATCGTGGATGTGAACATGCCGGACATCAACGGTCTGGAGCTCTTGGCGTTCATGAAGAAGAGCCCGAATCAGCAGTCTGCCCGCAAAGTCTTGATCAGCACCCAGTTGGCCCACGCCGATTCGAAACGAGGGATCGAGCTCGGCGCGGACGCTTTCCTTCAAAAACCGTTCGACGTCGCCGCGCTTCGGTCGCTGATTCGCAGTCTGCTGGATCGTGCTTCCGAAGAGGTCTCTGGATGACCGATCCGCGCGACAACGTCCAGCAAGAGTTCTTGGCAGAAGCCGAAGAGCTGGTGGAAGCCTTGTCGCGCGACTTGCTGTTGCTCGACGAGGCGCGAAGGCGCATGGAGCGCACCGATCCTGCGCGAATCAACGAGATCTTTCGAAGTGTCCACACCCTCAAGGGCATCGCGGGGATGTTTGGGTACAAGCACGTCGGCGTCGTGGCCCATGCGCTCGAAGACCTCCTGGACGATTTGCGGCTCGGTCGCATTCCACTCACCGACGCGCTCCTCGACGTGCTTTTCGACTCGGTCGAGCGATTTCAACGACTTCTCGCGCTCGACGATCCCCAGTCTCCGGCGGAGGAGGCCGGGGTCGCCGGCTACGTCGAGGCAGTTCGTTCGATGGGCCGATCCGCCGATCTCGACGATGGAGATCCTCTCGAGCAATATGCGATCGAAGCGGCGGTCCTTTCCGTTCTGACCGAGTACGAAGAACATCGCCTGCGCGCGTGCATCCGCGAAGGCCTACGGCTGTTTCGCCTCCGCGCCTCGTTCAGCCTGACCGCGATCGACGACTCGATCGACGCGCTCAGAGAGGTGGCTCGCGACGACGCGGAGATCATCACCTACCTGCCGAGCATGGAGGGAGGCAACGAGGAGAGCATCGAGATCGTGGTCCTGCTCGCCAGCCGTGTGCCGCAGTCCGAGCTACAGGCTCATTTCGAAGACTACGGAGTCATCGAGCCGATCGAAGAGCGTAGCCACCTGCCGACGCTCCCGCCTCGACGAACCTCCATTCCCTCTGCCTCGCCGAGCGTGACGCCGCGTCCGGGGGATGACGCGATCTACGCGTCGAGCCGACTGTCGATGGACTCGGTTCGCGTCGACATCCGCAAGCTGGACCACCTCATGAACGTCGTCGGCGAGCTGGCGCTCGTGCGCAGCGCCGTCAATCGAATCGTCGCGCAGCTCAAGGAAGAGCCGTCGCAGCGGCAATCCGCAACCGCGCTGGATCGAATCGGGCGGGCTTTCGACCGACAACTGTCCGAGCTTCGGGCTGGCATCCTCGACGTCCGCATGGTCCCGCTCAGCCAGGTGTTCGGAAAGCTCGCTCGCATCGTTCGTCAGGCGGCACGAGATCACGACAAACGAGTCCGCCTGGTCGTCACCGGTGCCGACACGGAAGTCGACAAGCTGATCGTCGAAGAGCTGGCGGATCCCTTGATGCATCTCGTCAGAAACGCAATCGATCACGGCATCGAGGCGCCCGAGGCTCGATCACGAGCCGGCAAAGCTCTCGAGGGGACTCTGGCCGTCAATGCCTACCAGAAGGGCAGCCACGTGGTGATCGAGGTCGAAGACGACGGTATGGGCGTCAGCCCAGAAAGAGTCCGTGAGGCGGCCGTCGAAAGAGGTCTGCTCGAAGCAGATGCGGGTCGGGATTTTTCGCGCCAAGAGATGCTCAATCTGGTCTTCCTGCCGGGGCTCAGCACCAGCACGAAGGTCACCGGGATGTCGGGACGAGGCGTCGGAATGGACGTCGTGAAAACGAACATCCTGCGTATGGGCGGCATGATCGCCATCGCGAGCGACTCCGGTACCGGCACGAAGATCACGATCACCCTTCCAATCACCCTTGCCATCATTCGTGCGCTCATCCTGAAGATCGAAGGGCGCACGTTTGCGCTTCCCATCAGCTCCATCCGGGAGGCCGTTCCGTACCGGCTTCGTGACGTGCGGACCATCGAGGGTCGGGAGGTGATGACGTTGCGTGGCGAAACCCTGGCGATCTTCGACCTGGCCCGCTCGTTCGGCTTGCGCCGCGGCAGGCCCGAAACGGAACGCTTCGTCGTCGTCGGGGCCATGGGCAACCGGCAGCTCGGATTCGTCGTCGACGAGCTCCTCGGGCAACGGGACGTGATCATCAAGCCTCTCGGCAAGAGCCTCGCGTCCGTTCGTGGCTTCGCAGGGGCGACTGATTTGGGTGATCAAAAGGTGGCATTGGTGCTCGACGTGCCCGGTCTGTTCACGGAGTACTTCGACGAGACGAGCTCCTTGCGGCTTTCGGAGGCGCGCGCATGAGACAGGCTGCTCAAAAGGCCACGCTCGCGCCAGATCCCGAAAGCAAGGAGGGAACGGTTGCAGTCTTGGCCGTGGCTGCCGGAAAGGAGACGTACGGAGTTCCACTCTCGTCCGTGCGGGAGATCCTCGTGCCCCCACCGGTCACCGACGTTCCGCGTGCGCCCGAGCCCGTGCTGGGCGTCATCACGGTTCGCGGACAGATCCTGACTCTCGTGGATTTGGCAGCCCTGCTGGACCTCGAGAGAACGAGCACCTCCTGCGGACGTGTCTTGTTGGTCGAGCGCGGCGGCGAGACCATGGGTTTGGCGGTCGATCGCGTGCTTCAGGTGTACCGAATGGAGCCCGGACAGATCGAATACGCCAGCGCCATGAGAGCCGAGCTGTCCGACTACGTGGTCGGCATCGGGCGGGTCTCGACGTCCGAGGAAAGCGCCGAAGCAGACATGGTGATCCTGATCGATCCCCGTGCGCTCTTGGGGAGGCTCCGATGAGGGCAGGCCGGGGATACGCAGCGACTCTGGCGAAGGATCTGCTGCGAGTCGAGGCAGGACAGGTCGCGTACGCCATCGAAGTCGCACGAATTCGCGAGGTCGTGCACCCGTTGCCCGTGATCGACCTGCCGCGCCGTCTCGCGTTCGTCTTGGGTGTGGCGGAGTATCGCGAGCAAGTCGTGCCCGTCGTCGATTTGAGGTCTTTTTTCGATCTTCCGAGAGCCCTGGATCGCCATCGCGCGAAGTGGGTCATCGTCGAGTCGGCAGCTGGCTTGGTAGCCGTGGTCGTCGACGCGGTTCTCGACGTCTTTTCATCGGAGGAAAACCCACAACGCGCCGTCCCGGTGCTCGACGCGCACCACCGCGACCGTGGAATCCGGTCGGCGTTCCGTCACGACGGGCAGCTCGCGTTTCTGCTCGACGTCAATCGGATCACCGAGCCGGCGATCGACGTTCCCAGAGAACGGCCTTCTGGGTTGCCGCGGGAGGCGACATGAGCATGGACCGGCTCGACGAGGCTCTTCACTCGGTGGATCCGGACGTCCGGCGACAGGCCGTCTATCAGATGAGCTTGCGACCGCAGGGCGTCAGGCTCGCCCAGATCCTGGAGGCATTGTCCGACCCGGACTGGCGAGTGCGCCGCGAGGCGATCTCGTTGGCCGCACAGAGCCAGGAGAAGAATGAGCTCATCGATTCGCTGCTCGTGCGGATCGTCGAAACGGACAACATCGGGCTGCGGAACGCGGCCATCGAAGTGCTCGGGATGGTGGGACAAGGCCAGGCGCCGAAGTTTTCCGAGGCTTGCGATCGCGCTGCGCCCTCCGCGCGGAAGTTCGTGGTCGAGGCCATGGGCAAGACCCGCGACCCCCAGATGATCGAGGCCCTGCAGTTGCTCTTGAACGGCGCGGATCCGAACGCCGCTGCGGCGGCGGTCGAGGCACTCGTGTGCAT
>CAZBWQ010000092.1:0-15761 GCA_964495565.1 uncultured Sandaracinaceae bacterium
GGTCCCTTCACGGTCTTCGCTCCGACCAATGACGCTTTCGCAGCGGCCCTGGAAGCTCTGGGCATCAGTGCTGAGGACCTGCTGGCCGATACCGACACCCTGACCAACATCTTGCTCTACCACGTGGTGGGCGCAAAGGCGATCAGGTCTTCGTCGTTGCCGGAGACACCCGCGGCACGCGGTTGCTCCATCGTCTCGGCATGCGCCTTCCCCCGGGCGTTCGCCATTTTCCGATGTGCGAGCCGGAGATGTTCGAGCATCTCTATCACAAGGGGCGCTTTGCGACGTTGCTCGAAGACCTGGCATTGCCGGGCCCGCAGACGGTCGAGGTGCGATCCGTCGAGGACTTCGCAAACGTCGAGATCGAGCCACCGGTCATCATCAAACCAATCCAGAGTGAAGGTGGTGACGGCATTCACAGGGCGGATACCGCGACGGACGCGCGCATGATCGTCGCGCAAAGCGAGAGCCCGTGCGTCGTTCAGTCTTTCATTCCCGGTACCGACGTGGACGTGAGCATCCTCGCCGATCACGGCGAGTGTGTCGCTTGGACGGTCCAGCAGCTCTTGGCGCCAGGGCGCATGCGTTTTCAGCGTGACGAGGAGGCGCTCGCCCTCGGTCGGCGTCTGGTCGAGAAGATCGGCTATCACGGCGTGATCCACCTCGACATGCGCATCGACGAACGAACCGGCGAAGTCTCGTTCATCGAGGCGAACCCGAGATTTTGGGGCTCCCTGGCGTATTCCGTATGGGCTGGCGTGAATTTTCTCGACCTCGGCCTTCGCATGATGGACGGCGAGGACGTCTCTGCGCTTTTTGGGGAAGTAGAGGGGATTTGCCCCTACCTCGCCGCCACGCGGAGCTCGTTCGTCCGGGACTTGCTCGGGGGTTGGCCTCCTCCTCGAGGCCTCAGCGGCCCGCAGCGGCGAGCTTGGAAGTTTCATCATGGTTGCGGCTCTGGGGCGATTCGTGGTTCGCTTGGAGCATGGTTTTCGGAACGGGATTCGTGACCAGTGCGTGAGGGCCCAGATCATCCGATGAATCTCGCCCCCGCGACGGCAACCGACTACCGCGAGCTCGCCCGTAGGCGTCTGCCCCGCCAGCTCTTCGACTACATCGACGGTGGTGCGTATTCGGAAAACACGATGCATGCGAACCTGGCGGACCTGGATCGCATTCGCCTCCGCCAGCGCGTTCTGCGCGACGTATCCGACGTCGACTTGGGCGCGCACATCCTGGGCGAGCAACTGTCACTGCCGATCATCCTCGGGCCCGTCGGACTGGTCGGCATGTTCGCCCGGCGCGGTGAGGTGCAAGCCGCCAGAGCCGCCGAACGACGAGGAGTGCGGTTTTGCGAGTCGACGGTTTCGATTTGCTCGATCGAGGAAGTGAGAGCGGCGACCACGCAACCGTTTTGGTTCCAGCTCTACGTGATGAAAGACCGCGGCTACGCGGAGGATCTCATGGCTCGCGCTCGCGAGGCGGAGTGCTCCGTGCTCGTGATGACCATCGACCTCGCCGTGGTGGGTGCTCGCTACCGGGACGTGCGAAACGGCATGACCGTTCCCATTCCCGGGTCGAAGAAAGTCGTTCGAGCTTGGGACATCGTCTCGCATCCCGGGTGGGTTCTCGACGTCCCGCTGCGCGGCAAACCTCTGACGTTCGGCAATCTGGAGGCGGCCGTTCCCGATGCGGGCAGCCCAAACGACTTCAAGGACTGGGTCGACGATCAGTTCGATCCCAGCGTCACCTGGGACGATCTAGCCTGGGTGAGAAATCATTGGCCCGGCAAGCTCGTGCTCAAGGGCGTGCTCGACGTCGAGGACGCGAAGCTCGCGGCCGACACGGGTGCCGATGGAATCGTCGTGTCCAATCATGGAGGCCGGCAGCTCGACGACGTTCGCTCGACGGTATCGGCCCTTCCGCCGATTGCCGATGCGGTCGGAGATCGCCTCGAAGTTCTGGTCGACGGCGGAATTCGAAGTGGGCTCGACGTGGTCAAGATGCTTTCGCTCGGTGCCAAGGCATGCTTGCTCGGGCGCGCTTGGACGTATGCAGTGGCAGCTCGAGGCGAGGAGGGCGTCAGCCACGTGCTGCAAGTGATTCGCGACGAGATGCGTGTCGCGATGGCGCTGACCGGCAACCGCAAGCTCGCGGATCTCGGTCCCCACGCGCTGGATCGGTGAGAAGTCGCTCAGCGAGCTTTCCAGCGTGGCGGCCGCTTCTCGATGAACGCGCGTGGACCTTCTTTGGCGTCTTCGGTTTGCATGTTCTTTTGGAATGCCTCGAAACCCTCTCGCCAAAGGGTCGAGTCATCGGCCGTGAACGCGCGTGCTGCCAGGTTTCGGCTCGCCTGCACGGCCAAGGGCGCGTTCGTGGCGATCTTCGTCGCGAGCTCGACGGCTTCGTTCCGGGCCTCGCCCGGCTCGGTCAGCCGGTTCACGAGGCCGAGCTGATAGGCGCGCTCCGCGGGCAAAGGCTCGCCCGTGAGGATCACCTCCATGGCTTGGGCCATGCCAATGGCCCGCGGAAGACGAAACAGACCTCCGGCGACGGCGATCAACGCGCGCTTGACCTCCGGAAGGCCGAAAAACGCCTCGCGCGACGCCACGATCATGTCGCACGCGAGCGCGATCTCGCAGCCGCCTGCCAGCGCGGGTCTCTCGAGTGCGGCGATGAGCGGCTTGGTTCGCGCGCGCTGGACGATCCCGCCGAAGCCCCCCTTGGACGTCGCCGTCGCTCCGGCGTTGCCGGCTGCGATCTCTTTGAGGTCTGCACCTGCGCAGAAGACTGGGCCGTTTGCGGTCAACACGGCGGCCCAAAGTGCGTCGTCGGATTCGTATCGATCGAGCGCCGATTCGATTCCGGTCGACATGACACCGTTGATGGCGTTTCGAGCCTCGGGCCGATCGAGGGTGATGATGGCAATGTGGTCCTGGGTTTCGAACTCGACGCTCATCGATTGCTCCTTCCGGGTGCGTAGATTTCCGCGTCATCGTCACCGCGGCAACTCCTTTCTCGGCTCGGGGACTTTGCAGGGCGAGTCCCAGACCTAGATTCCCTAGACGGCCTACGCCATCGCGTAGCCGTTCGAAGGAGGTCAACATGGGCAGGCCGGTTTGTGCGGTCGTTGGAGTCGGGCCCAAAAATGGACGAGCGTTCGCCAAGCGGTTTGCCGACGAAGGCTACTCCGTCGCGCTATTGTCCCGGTCCACGGAGTACACTGGGAGCTTGGCGGACGAGCTCGGCGGACGCGCATACGCATGCGACGCGACCGATCCTGCTGCGATAAAGAGCGCGTTCGCACGGATCCGGGACGAGCTCGGCGAGGTCGACGTGCTCGTCTACAATGCCGGGTCGGGGAAGTTCGGCACCTTCGATGACGTGGCCGACGAGGAGTTCGAGAAGGGCTGGCAGATCAACGTGCGCGGGCTTCTTCAAAGCACCCGAGAAGTCGTGGGGCCCATGCGTGACAAAGGCGATGGCTCGATCATCGTGACCGGCGCGACCGCGTCGCTGCGTGGCAAGCCTTTCACTGCTGCATTCGCGTCGGCAAAGGCGGCACAAAGAAGCCTGGCGCAGTCGCTCGCCCGTCAGCTCGGACCCGAGGGAATTCACGTGGCGCTCGTGATCGTCGACGGGAAGGTCGGCACGGACGAGCAGAGCGGCGACGAAGGAACGCATCTGAGGCCCAGCGACATCGCCCGAACCGTGTATCATCTGGTGACCCAGCCGAAGTCGGCTTGGTCGTTCGAGGTCGACGTGCGTCCCTTTGCAGAGAGTTGGTGAGAGCTCAGCGCGTCGCGGGATCCGACGTCTCGCCGCGCTCCAGGCCGTAGCGGTCGGTCGATGAATCGCGGAAGACCTCCATCCGCGGAGGTGCGTAGGTGAACACGATCATGGCGGCTGCGAGCGCGCTTGCCAGTCCGACTGCCGTTGCCGTCGACAGACGAGAAGGACGCGGGCCGATCGCGACGCGGTAGGCGACCCAGTGCCCCGCGGCGACGGCGACCGCAAAGATCGCCACGTCGGCGGCCAAATGATGATGGCCCAGAATGTGGGTATAAGCGTAGAAGAGCGGCACGACGAGCAGGGTCGCGATCCATGCAGCGGCCGTCGTGCACACGAGCCTGTGCTCGATCGTCGGCAGCCGGGCATTGAGCACGCCTCCGACGATCATCGCGGGCCAGAACGCCATCTTGAGGTGCTCCCAGAGGGATTCGTTGACAGGCGCAGCCCAGCCGAGCGGAGCCCACCTCCCGATCGCATCGAACAGGAAGTGGTTGGCGGCGCCGATGACGAATACCACCGCCGCTTCGGCAAGAAACGAGAGCCGGAGCTTGTTACGGCTCTTGCGATTCTCGTTGTTGCTCACGCGAGACCAACTTGGCGAGATCGGTCAGCTCCTGGGCCATCCAGTCCACCAGGTCGTCGAAGGCGATGATGCCCTGGAGCCGATCCTCGGCGTCGACGACCGGGATGCGCCGCACCCCGCGTGAGCGCATTTTTTTGCGCACGTCGTACATCCTCTCGCTTTCGCGTGCGGTGACGACGCCGTCGCTCATGACCTTCGCGACCTGCAAGGTGGCCAGCTCCTCGGGTGATTCGACGAGGGCCTTCACGACCAGGTCGCGGTCCGTGACTACCGCGATGGGCACTCGATCGTCACCCCGCTCCTCGACGACGACGAGGCAGCCGACGTGGTAGGTTCTCATCAAGCGCGCCGCTTCGAGGACGCTCTCGTTCGCGCGGATGATGTAAACGGTTCGATTGCAAAGCTCCCCCGCTGTCATGGTAATCCTCCGTGAACAGTGTCTGACGCTAGCATGGTTTCCGGTCGCGACCGGGTGCGATTCGTTTCAACCTATCGAAGTGATGTTGGATCGGCGGCAATGGATGATGGCGGCAGGGGCGGCGACTCTCGGTGCTGCGGCGCCCGTATTCACCCGCGCCGCACAGAGCAGCGCCGTGACGCTTTTTCTTTGCGGTGACGTCATGACAGGGCGCGGGATCGACCAGGTGCTGCCCCATCCCGGCGACCCTCGCATCTACGAAAGCTACCTGAAGGACGCCCGGGATTACGTCTCGCTCGCGGAGCGAGAGAACGGCCCCATCCCCAAGCCCGTGGGCTACGACTACGTGTGGGGCGCCGCCCTCGGCGAGCTTGCAAAGCGGCGACCCGACGCCCGAATCATCAACCTCGAGACCAGTATCACCAAACGAGGCAATCCCGAGCCGAAAGGGATCAACTACCGCATGCATCCGGACAACGTTCCTTGCATCGAAGCGGCGGACATCGATTGCTGCGTGCTTGCAAACAACCACGTGCTCGACTGGGGCCGCGATGGCTGTGTCGATACGCTGGCCGCGCTTCAAGCCGCCGGCATCGCGACCACGGGTGCCGGCCGCAACGCGGGTGAAGCCTTAGCGCCCGCGATTCTACCGACTCGCAGCGGACGTGTCCTCGTGTTTGGCATCGCTTCGGTGACGAGCGGGGTGCCTTCCGGATGGACGGCCACCGACTCGGGGCCGGGCCTGGCGGTATTGCGCGACCTCTCGGAGAGCAGCGCCGATCGCCTCGCTGGCCGGATTCGATTGGCGCGCGAGGAGGAGGACGTCGTCGTGGTGTCGATCCACTGGGGCGGAAACTGGGGTCATGCGATCCCGGCCGAGCAGCGGCAGCTCGCACGAAGGCTGATCGATACGGGCGTCGTCGACGTGGTGCATGGGCATTCGTCGCACCACGCCAAGGCCATCGAGATCTACCGCGGCAAGCCGATCCTCTACGGCTGTGGGGATTTCATCAACGACTACGAGGGCATCGGGGGCTACGAAAAATATCGGGGGGACCTCGCGCTGATGTACTTCGCGACCCTGAGCACGCGCACGCGGACCCTCACCGAGCTCACGTTGGTGCCCCTTCGAATG
The DNA here is from genome assembly GCA_964495565.1 of uncultured Sandaracinaceae bacterium. Lineage (GTDB taxonomy): Bacteria > Myxococcota_A > Polyangia > Polyangiales > Houyiibacteriaceae > SG8-38. Next base: position 5,929 of record CAZBWQ010000092.1, read on the forward strand.
AAGCGCTTTCAGTTGCATAGCGCATCCCGCGACGAGGCCATTTGGATTCGCGACGTGCTCTCGCGGGAGTCGAAGCCGTTCGGCACCGACGTCTCGCTCGGCGATGACGGGGTCCTTCACGTCACCGCACGCTGACGGAAACGCTCCAGCAGACGGGGCTTTTTGAGGCAATTTCGTGATTATTGGGGCCGTGGGCTTGCACTTTGCGGCTTTCGGGGTCACGGCGGGGGCCACATCGACGATTTGGAACCACTGCCATGATGAAAGATCTGACGAAGTACCGAAACATCGGAATCTTTGCCCACGTGGACGCGGGGAAGACCACGACCACCGAGCGCATCCTCAAGCTCACCGGCAAGATCCACAAAATCGGGGAGGTCCACGACGGGGCGGCGACGACCGATTTCATGGAGCAGGAGCAGGAGCGTGGGATCACCATTCAGTCGGCCGCGACCACCTGTTTTTGGAAAGGCCACCAGCTCAACATCATCGATACCCCCGGTCACGTCGATTTCACGATCGAGGTCTATCGGTCTCTCAAGGTGCTCGACGGAGGCGTCGGTGTGTTTTGCGGTTCGGGAGGTGTCGAGCCGCAGTCGGAGACCAACTGGCGGTACGCGAACGATTCGAGGGTGTCCCGACTGATCTTCGTCAACAAGCTCGACCGGTTGGGCGCCGACTTCTACCGAGTCGTGAAGCAGATCAAGACAGTCCTCGGCGCCAAGCCGCTCGTGATGGTGCTGCCAATTGGCACCGAGGGGGATTTCGTGGGGGTCGTCGACCTGCTCACACGAAAGGCTTACGTTTGGGACGACTCCGGTCAGCCCGAGAACTTCGAAGTTCGAGAAGTGCCCGAAGACATGCGGGAGCTCGTCGACCAGTACCGTTTCGAGCTCATCGAAACCGCGGTCGAGCAGGACGACGAGGCGATGGAGCAATACCTGGAAGGCCAAGAGCCGGACCTCGACACGCTCAAACGATGCATTCGAAGGGGCACGCGCGAGCTGGCTTTCTTTCCCACGTATTGCGGCTCGGCGTTCAAGAACAAGGGCATCCAGTTGGTGTTGGATGCCGTCGTGGAGTACCTGCCCGATCCGTCGGAGGTTCCTCCCCAGCCCGAGGTCGATCTCGAGGGCCACGAAACCGGGAAGCTCGCGATCGTGGACCCCAACGAGCCGGTTCGGGCGCTGGCGTTCAAGATCATGGACGACCGCTTCGGAGCGCTCACCTTCGTCCGGATCTACTCAGGCACCATCAGCAAGGGTGACACACTGCTGAACACGGCGACCGGCAAGACCGAGCGCGTCGGGCGCATGGTGGAAATGCATGCCAACGACAGAACCTTGATCGATTCGGCACAGGCAGGAGACATCGTCGCGATGGTCGGCCTGAAGGATGTTCGCACCGGCCACACGCTGGCCGATCCGAAATCACCGGCCACCCTCGAGCCGATGGTCTTTCCCGACCCCGTGATCTCGGTCGCCGTTCACACCAGAGACAAGGCGAACAGCGAGAAGCTGAGCACGGCCCTCGGAAAGATGGTGGCCGAGGATCCCTCGTTTCAAGTGGAGGTCGACCAAGAGTCCGGGGAGACGATCCTCAAGGGGATGGGAGAGCTGCACCTGGACATCAAGGTGGACATCCTCCGGCGCAGCCACGGCGTGGACGTCGAGGTCGGCGCACCCCAGGTGGCCTATCGAGAGACCGTCACCAAGGCCGTGAACGACAGCTACACGCACAAGAAACAGACGGGTGGCTCGGGACAGTTCGCGAAGATCGACTACAGCATCGAGCCGGCGGAGCCGGGAGAAGGATTCAGCTTCGAGTCGAACATCACGGGCGGCAGCATCCCCAAGGAGTTCATTCCGGCGGTGGAAAAGGGCTTCAAGCAGATGCTCGAAGAGGGCCCGCTGTGCGGTTTCCCCGTGGTCGACTTCAAAGTATCGCTGAACGACGGCGGATTCCACGCCGTGGACTCGTCCCAGATGGCGTTCGAGATTGCTGCCAAAGCCGCTTTCCGGCAGACCATGCCCAAGGCCGGCCCCCAGCTGCTCGAGCCCATCATGAAGGTGGACGTGTACGTGCCCGACGCCAACGTCGGCGACGTCATCGGCGACCTCAACCGGCGCCGCGGTGTCGTGAGCTCCCAGGAAAAGGGCGTCACGAACGTTCACGTGCGCGCGGACGTTCCATTGAGCGAGATGTTCGGCTACATCGGAGATCTGCGGTCCACCACGTCGGGGCGAGGTCAGTTCTCGATGGAATTCAAGAACTATGCGCCGGTGCCGCGGAACGTGCTGGAGAAAGTCCAAGCCGAGGTCGCCGAGCGCAAAGCGAAGAAGGGCTGACCGTCGCGGCACGGAGCGCACCATGGTCGAGACATCCACCGAGCCGAATGTCCACGGAGAAGAAGTCACCTACCGCGCGGGTGACACGAACCTCAGAGGATACGTTGCCTGGGATGCGAACCGGCGAGGTCCGCGTCCCGGCGTGATCGTCGTGCACGAGTGGTGGGGACACACCGATTACGTTCGCAAGCGCGCGCGGATGCTCGCCGAGGAGGGCTACACGGCGTTCGCGCTCGACATGTACGGGGACGGCAAACAGGCGAACCACCCTGCCGATGCGCAGAAGCTCATGATGGAAACGATTCGCGATGCCGAAGTCGCCAAGGGGCGCTTCATGACCGCGTACGAGCTGTTGAAACAGCACGAATTGGTGGAACCGGAGAACATTGCCGCCATTGGTTATTGTTTCGGGGGTGCCGTGGTTCTTCAGATGGCCCGCGCAGGCACCGACCTGGCCGGCGTGGCGAGCTTCCACGGAAACCTCGCCACGGATTCGCCAGCGCGACCTGGTGCGGTGACCGCCAAAATTCTCGTCCTGCATGGCGCGGACGACCCGTTGGTTCCGCAAGAGCAGGTCGAGGCGTTCAAGAAGGAGATGGACGCCGCGGGTGTGGATTATACCTTCATCGCGTATCCGGGTGCGACCCACGCGTTCACCAATCCGGCGGCTACCGAGAACGGCAAGAAGTTCAACCTCCCGCTCGCCTACAATCCCGAAGTAGACCGTCAGAGCTGGGCAGAGCTACGCCAATTTCTTCGGGGACTGTTCGCCGAGCCCTGAGCGCTCTAGGAACGGATCGCAAGATGGCGCGGAGGTTCTCCAACCTCGACGGCACCGCCAACGTGGCGGACTTGGTCGACGTGTTGAGGTGGCAGCTCGGCTTCCACGACGAGAAGCGGCCGCGCACGCCTGCGACCGGGGTTCCGGTGCCGGCCGTCGACAACGACGGGCGTGCGCTACGGCATGCCACCAAGGATTCACTCACTTGGATCGGGCACGCCTCTTTTTTGATTCAGCTAGGCGGTCGAAGTGCGTTGGTGGACCCGGTTCTGTCGGACCGCCTGAGCGCGGTGATTCCTCGCAACGTGGCCCCGGGCCTCGCTTGGTCCGCGTTACCCGAAATCGACGTCGTGCTGGTGACTCACAATCATCGTGACCACATGGATGCTCCGACACTCAAGCGACTCGGGCCCGATCCCGTGTACGTCGTCCCTCGGGGGTTGGGGCTGTGGTTCGAGCGTGCTGGCCTCCGACGAGTGGTGGAGATGGACTGGTGGCAGGAGGAGGAGATCGAGGGATTGCACGTCACCTTCGTCCCGGCTCAGCACTGGTCACGACGGGGGCTCTCCGACATGAACGAGAGCTGGTGGGGAGGCTACGTGGTCGAGCGCGCCGGACTTCGTGCATACCACTCGGGCGACACGGCCTGGTTCGATGGATTCTCCCTGATCGGAGAGCGCTGCGGACCGATCGATGCCGCGATGCTCCCCATCGGTGCCTATGCGCCCCGCTGGTTCATGCGCTCCCAGCACATGGACCCGGCAGACGCGGTTCGGGCGTTCGAAGCGCTCGGCGCCACCAAGCTCGTGGCGATGCACTGGGGAACCTTCAAGCTCACCGACGAGCATCTGGCGGAGCCTCCGGCGCTGCTTCGAGAAATTTGGGAGCGATCCGGCCTGTGCGACGACCGGCGCTTCATTCCGGCGATCGGACAGACCCTGCTCCTGGACCGCTGAAAGCAAGCGCAAGGGGTGACTTCGAGGCGGGGGGATGCGTATCCTCCATGCGCTGGCGCGCTGCATCCGGAGAGCCTAGTTGTAAGCGAGTATGGAAGCGACCCCGACATCACCCGAGGACAAGCTCGAGATTCCGCCTCTCGAATCGTCTCGGGGACGCGTAGTGACCATCGTCGTCGTCTTGCTCCTCCTGGTAGGCGGAGCGACGGCGTACTTCCTGTCCCGCAGACCGCAGCAGAGCCCCTACCGAACGACACCGGTTGCTCGAACCTCGATCGTGAAAGAGATCCGCGTCACTGGACATCTCGAGCTCACCGACGAGGTCGAGGTTCCAGCGCCCATCGAAGGTCAGTTGGTCGAGGTTCTCGTCCAGCCCGGCGACCAAGTCGAGGAGGGACAGCTTCTGGCGCAGTTGGACACCGGATCGGCGCAGATCGCACTCGACGTCGCCCGCGCAGAGCTGGAAGCCGCGAGGGCCCGAATCGCAGAGGCGGAAGCTGCCGTCCGTCGCACGGCCCAGACGCTATCCAGGACCGAGCGTTTGGCGAAGAAGGAATTGGCCAGCGATCGGACGCTCGAGGCTGCACGCTCGGAGCACGCCCAGGCACGCGCCACGCTGCGTGCTGCACAGGCCGAGCGTTCCGCCGCGGAGAAACGAGTCGCCCAAAGAGGAATCGATAGGAAACGAGCTGGCATCACGGCGCCCCGAGCGGGGTTGGTGCTCGAGGTGCCCGATCGGACGGGCATGATCGTCGGGCCGCACAACCGCCTGTTCCGAATCGGGGCGCCCCTCGAAACGATGCACGTCGTCGCGCCCATCGGCGAAGCCGACATCGGAGAGGTGGTCGTGGGTCAGGGCGCGAAATTCGAGGTTCCGACGTATCCGGGCAGGGTATTCGAGGCCAGCGTGCAGCACCTGAGCCCCGATCCCAAAACCGAGCTCGGAGCGGTCTTCTACGACGTCACGCTGGAGACGGAGAACTCAGACCGTGCGTTGCTTCCCGGAATGACGGCCCAAGTGCGGATCAAGGTGGCCGAGGTCGAGAACGTCTTGGCGGTTCGCGAGGCGTCCCTGCGGTTCACACCCGAAGGAGCCCCTTCTGCGCCCGCCCGTACGCGCATCTGGCGTGTCGAGGGCCAGGAGCTCGAGGAGGTCGTCGTCGAGCCCGGGTTGTCGGACGGAGCCATGACCGAAATACGCCCGTCCAACCCGGGAAGCGTCGAGGCCGACGATCCGATCGCAATTGGCCTGAGGCTCGACGGCAACGACGTCGGTAGCGCGCCGTCGCTGTCCCTTCGAGGTCAGCAGCGATGAGCGCATTCCCCATTTTGGAGGCGCGGGACGTTTGCAAGGTGTTCCCGAACATGAAGGCGCCAGTGCTCGACGGCGTCAGCTTGACCGTCGAGTCGGGCGACATCGTCGCCCTGCGCGGTCCGTCCGGCTCGGGGAAGTCGACGCTACTCAACATACTGGGTTGTCTCGACGGACCGACGTACGGCGCCTATCGGCTCGGGGGACGCGACGTTTCGACGCTCACCCCGCGAGAGCGGGCATGGGTCCGGCTTCACTACATCGGCTTCATCTTCCAGTCGTTCCACCTGATCCCCGACCACACGGTGCTCGAGAACGTCACGCTTCCCCTCTATTACATGGGGGTCGGACGTGTGGAACGCGAAGCGCGCGCCGTCGAGCTTCTCGAGCGTGTCGGCTTGGGGCATCGGCTGCGGCACCGTCCGGCCCAGCTCTCCGGTGGCGAGAAGCAACGGGTCGCAATCGCGCGCGCAATCGCCGGTGAGCCTCGCTTGGTCCTCGCCGATGAGCCGACGGGTGCGCTCGATACCCGCACCGGCAACGAGGTCATGGGCTTGCTCAAAGAGATTCACCAAACGAGGTCGCTGACGTTGATCATCGTGACCCACGATGCCGAGATCGCGGCGTTCTGCCACCGCCATGTTTTTCTGAGAGACGGAAAGATCGTGTCGGACGAGGAGGCGAATGCGTCGGACGCGTAGCGAAGTGCTCGGAAGAGCGGTTCGGACTGCAGTTCGCAATCCCGGACGCACCGTGTTGACGATGCTGGGGCTCGCCATCGGGGTGGGCGCGTTTCTTGCGATGGTCAGCTTCGGCTCCGGAGCCCGACGTTCCGTCATGGAGCAGTTCGAGATGTTGGGTACGCGGGTGGTCTACGTTCGGACCAACATGAACCGAAGGGACTTTGCCGGAAGCGCCAAGCCGTTGACCGATTTCGACATCGAAGCGCTCGAACGCGAAGCGCTCACGGTGGAGCGCGTGGTGCCACAGACGACTCACGTTCAGAACGTGAAGTCGGCATTTGCAACCTACGCGACTCGGGTCACGGGCACGACCCCGGGGTTCGTGGACATTCGAGAATGGCCGATGTTGATGGGAGGGATGTTCGACGACACCGATTTGCAGCAACGGGCAAAGGTTGCGGTGTTGGGCACCACGGTAGTGCGCGAGCTCTTCGGCTCGCGGGATCCCATGGGAGAAACGATCACGATTGGATCCAACCTTTCTTGTCGCGTCATCGGCATCCTCTCGTCCAAGGGACAGCAGACGAGTGGAGACGACATGGACGATCTCGTGCTGATCCCCGCCACGACGTTTCAGGCGTTTCTCGGAATGCCCATCGGCTATCACGAGCTGATGCTTCAGGTCCGAAACATCGGGCTTCTCGAGACGGCGATGCTCGAGGCCGCGCCGATCATGCGGCGTGCCCACCGGTTGTCCGAAAACGAGCTGGACGATTTCCGGGTCGTGAGCCCTTCGCAGGCCGCCGAGGTAGCCCGGTTCGTCTCGAGCATTCTGACCGGTCTGCTGATGGGGATTGCGGCCGTGTCTTTGCTGGTCGGTGGCATTGGCGTGATGAACATCCAGCTGGTTTCGGTCGCCGAGCGCACCAAGGAAATCGGAATTCGATCCGCGATCGGGGCCTCTCCCCGGCAGATCCTCATCCAGTTCTTGGCCGAAGCGGTCGTTTTGTCTCTGACCGGCTCCTTGGTGGGGGTCGGTCTTGGTTGGCTCGCGTCGAGTCTCGTGGCCAAGGCCATGGCTTGGTCGGGAGGGCTGTCGGTCTTCACGATGCTTGGCGCCGCTCTGTTCGGGACCGCGGTCGGTGTCGCGTTCGGCTACCTTCCCGCGAAGCGCGCCGCGCAACTCGAGCCCATCGAAGCGCTGCGCCATGAATGAGGTGGAATATGAGGAGGCTCTGCAATGGGAACGTCCGCGTCGCGGCGGCTTTGGTGTCGTTCGCCGCGGTAGCAGCACCTGAGAAAGCCGTCGCCGAGATGGTGACTCTCTCAGAGCTCGAAGCGGTCGCGCTTCGCAGCGAGGTGCATCGGGAGACCTCGGCCGCAGCCGAGCATCGTGCCGATGCGGAGGTCGATGCGGCGCGTGCGGGCTTGCGGCCGACGTTTTGGATGAACGTGAGCGCAATCGCCGCCCCTGGATCGAACATCGAGCGTGTCGAGACCCTCGACGGGCGCGTGGTCAACGTCCGCGCTTCGCCGACCGTCCGCGAGCAAAACGCATTTCGCCCAAACGCCCGGTACGAGGGCATCGTTCAGCTTCACGCACCGCTCTACGACGGTCAGAATCGAGCTTCCATCGAAGCCGCAGAAGCCTATCGAGCGGCGACCCGCGCAAGCTCGAACGCCTCCCAACAGCACCTGCTCACGACCTTGCGAGCCGCCTATCTCGATTGGTTGAGCGCTCATTTGGAGCACGAGGCTGCGGCCGCGGCGAGCGAGCAAGCCGACGAGGAGCAAAACCGCATCGCGGAGCGGGTCGCAGAGGGCGATGGCTCCGCGGTCGACCTGGACACCGCGCGCTACCGTGCGCTCCAGATGGAGCTCGAGGAAGCCAACGCGGAGAAGCACGTGGCTTCCGTTCGCATGATCGTCGAATCGATCGCCGGGACGGATCTCTCCCCGGAGGCGCAGCCGGACGTCGATCTACTCCACATCGACTTCGTTCGGCCGACGAACGGCGAGGACTGGGAGGCGACGGCACTCGAGCGCGAGGGTGAAGCGGCACGCGAAGAGGCGCGCATGCATCGGAAGAGCCGCTCGCCGGTGCTCGCCATCGTCGGCCAAACCGGCATGGCGGGTGTGAACGATCGGGTGTTTCCCATGTATCAGCTCGGTTTCAGCTTTTCGGTTCCGTTGTGGGACGGTGGTAGAGCGGTGGCCCTTGCACGCGCGGCCGAGGCGCGGGCCGTCGAGCTCGAAGCGCGTGCACGTGATGCCCGACTGGCAGGGGAAGATGCACAGGCGCGGGCGCTGCTCGACCAAAAGCAGGCCGAGCAGCAGTTGGTCATCGCCGAGGAGCTGGTGGCGGTGGCCGAGCGCCGAGTCGAGCACGCTCGCGCATATTACGAGCTCGGGGAGGGGAGCCTCGAGGCCGTCGCCGATGCCCGGGCAGCGCTGCGAGATGCCGAGTCCCGACGGGTCCAAAGCCTGATCCTACGAGCCGATGCCATCTTGCGCTTGACCGACGATCGCTCACCGACGCCAGACGTATTCGAGCCCTAACCAATGCTCCGGATTCGGCACTCTGCGGGCCGTCGACATTCGATCGTCGAGAAAAGCGCGTAGGTCGTAGCGAAAGCGAAGCAGGTTCCGCTCCCGTGCGGAGATCGAGACGTCTACATGGCTCCACAATGTCTGGGGCAGTCGACCATCGTCCGAGACGTCTTCGTAGTCGTAACGCACGCGAAGGCTCAGGCGCACGGAATCGACCGGCCGGGCGGTGACGCTCACGATCGCACCGATGTCGTGCTGGGAGAATCTGGGATTCACGGCCCTTCGCGACAGCCCATGCCGTACCTGTGCGGCGATGCTCAGTCGCTCAGAACGCTCGTAGGAGCCGCGGACGGTCACGGCGAAGCGCGTGTCGGGTCCGTGACGAGACTCGATCCAGACGGCCATCGCGCCTGGCTTCGCCCATCGCCAGTCCAGACGACCGAAGAGCCATGCGCCGAGCGCTCGATGGGACAGCCGAAGCCACAGGTCCGCTTGGGCGCGAATCGTCACGGAGGCGCCGATCGAAGTCGTCGCGCGAAGTCGAGCGCCTGCCTCGTCGCGTGCGCGAAGCCCTCCGAGCTCGTCCGGGGCCGAGATCGGGCGTGCATGGGGATTGACGAAATCGGGGTCGTAGCAGCGGATGGACACCTCCAGGTCCGCAGCTCGCAAGCTGCTCACGCTGCGGACCAGGGCGCCGAACCCACCGCCGTCGTTCGAGTCGAACGTGCGCGTGAGCTCCGCGAAGAAGTCTTGTGCTCCAAAGCCAAAGGCGCCTTCGACGCCCACCGCCCCAAACGAGCCCCCCGCAGGCCTGCGGGCGGACTCTCGAAAGTCCAGGTCGGCTCCGCGGATGCGCCACTTGGGCATCGAGGCGAATCCGGTTACGCCCAGGTGCTTCCGAGGTCCCCAAAAGCGACCCGTGTGCGCCCCGACGACCGCCTCCCAATAGACGAATGGCAAGCTCGCATGGCGAGCGGTGCTGGCGGGGGCCCCGGGATCCCGCTCTCTCACGAATACCGCCGGTGCGCTGCACTCCGGGCTGCTCTCTTTCGGGTCGTCGCACGTGGCGGGCGCCACGATTTCGCCGCTCGAGAGTCGATGAGGCTGCCACGAGCCCCAGAGGTAGAGCTCCCACCACGGGCCGGCAGCCGAGGGACGCCGAAGACCCACTGCCGCGCCCGTCAAGCGGTTGGTCCAGGTGTA
>CAZBWQ010000093.1:0-15618 GCA_964495565.1 uncultured Sandaracinaceae bacterium
CTTTGGCGGCGGCAAATCAGACGGTCACGGCAAGATGAAGGAGCTGCTCGGCGGAAAGGGAGCGAATCTCGCCGAGATGACGCGGTTGGGGGTTCCGGTCCCACCCGGTTTCACGATCACGACCGAGGCCTGCAACACCTACTTGGCCGCGGGCGGCGAGCTTCCCGCAGGCCTTTGGGATCAGGTGCTCCAGGCGCTTCGTACGATGGAGGAAAAGACCGGCAAACGATTCGGTGATCCGTCGAACCCATTGCTGGTCTCGTGTCGGTCGGGGGCCAAGTTCTCGATGCCCGGCATGATGGATACGGTGCTCGACATCGGTCTCAACGACGCCGTGACCGAGGGCATGATCGCGCTCACGAAAAACCCGCACTTCGCTTTCGATTCCTACCGGCGCTTGATTCAGATGTTTGGGACGGTCGTTCTCGGCATTCGCGACGAGCCCTTCGAGGACGTCCTGGCGCAATACAGGGAACGTCGTGGGGTGAGCAGCGACGCGGACCTCACCGCCGAAGATTTTCGAGCCATCGTCGGAGACTTCAAGGAGATCGTGGTTCGCAACGCACGCATCGAGTTTCCGACCAACGCCGAGGACCAGCTGCGAATGGCGGTGCAAGCGGTCTTCGACAGCTGGAACGGGAAGCGCGCCCGCGACTACCGCCAAGCCGCCAAGATCGCCCACGACCTCGGGACCGGGGTGAACGTCATCACCATGGTCTATGGAAACCTGGGCGAAGGCTCGGGCACCGGTGTGGCGATGTCGCGTGACGCAACGACCGGCGAGAACGTGCTCGAGGGCGACTATCTTCTCAATGCGCAAGGTGAAGACGTGGTGGCGGGCACTCGGCCCACCAAGCCCATCGAACAGCTCAAGAGCGACATGCCCGAGGTGTACGACCAGTTCGAGGAAATCGCGCGCCGGCTCGAGCGCCACTATCGCGACATGCAGGACATGGAATTCACGGTCGAGCGCGGTGTGCTCTGGATCTTGCAGACACGCACCGGCAAGCGGACCGCACAGGCGGCCGTTCGGATCGCCGTCGAGATGGCCGAGGAGGGCTTGATCAACCGCGAAGAGGCGGTGTTGCGGGTGCAGCCCGAGCAGATCGAGTTTTTCTTGCACCCTCAGTTCTCGTTGGAGGCCAAGGCGGGACACACGGTGCTCGCGCGTGGACTGAACGTGTCGCCGGGCGCGGCAACCGGTGTGATCGCCCTCGATCCCGACCTCGCGGAGCGCTGGGCCAAGGAGGGCCGTGAGGTTCTGCTGGTGCGGCCGGAGACCAAGCCCGACGACGTGCACGGCATGCTCGCTGCAAAAGGCATCTTGACCTCGAGCGGGGGGCGCACCAGCCATGCGGCCTTGGTGGCCCGTCAGTTCGGCAAGCCCGCGGTCGTCGGCGCGTCGGAGATCGCGATCGACCTCCGGGCCCGGCTGCTGTGGGTCGGCGACTTGGAGATCCGCGAGGGCGAGTGGATTTCGATCGACGGAACCACCGGCGAGGTCTTCGAGGGCAAGCTCGACACCGTCGTGCCTGACATGGAAGACCCCTGGCTCGCCCGGCTGATGGGATGGGCGGACGACTTTCGTCGTCTCGGCGTCCGAGCCAATGCCGACTATCCCCACGACGCCGAGCGTGCGCGGAAGTACGGGGCCGAGGGCATCGGGCTGTGCAGGACCGAGCACATGTTCTTCGAGCCGGACCGGCTGCCCACCGTCCAACACATGATCACGACCCGCTCGTTGGCCGAGCGGCGGGAGGCGGTCAATGCGCTCCTGCCGTTCCAACGGGGCGACTTCGCGGGGCTGTTTCGCGCGATGGACGGTCTGCCGGTGATCATCCGATTGATCGATCCGCCCCTTCACGAGTTCTTGCCGAGCTTCGAGGAGCTCACCCGCGAGCTCGCGGACCTGCAGATTCGAATCACCAGCGCCAGAACTCTCGGCGAGGTCGAAGAAATCACCGGTAAGCTATCGGAAACACGAGGCATGCTGGACAAGGTCTCCTCGCTGCGCGAGGCGAATCCCATGCTCGGATTGCGGGGCGTCCGGCTCGGAATTCTCATCCCGGAGCTCACCCGTATGCAGGTTCGGGCGATCATCGAGGCGGCCTGCGAGGTCACGCGGGAGGGCGTCACCCCCATTCCGGAGATCATGATCCCGCTCACCAGCCACGTGAACGAGCTCCGGCGCCAGCGTCAGGTACTCGAGGGCGAAGCCCGCGACGTCATGGCCGAGCAGGGAATCGAGGTCCGCTACCAGTTCGGCACCATGGTCGAGGTGCCGCGGGCTGCGCTCACCGCCGACCAAATCGCGGAGTACGCCGAGTTTCTGTCGTTTGGGACCAACGACCTCACCCAGACCACGTTTGCGATGAGCCGTGACGATGCCGAGTCCGGGTTTTTGATGCGCTACCTCGCGGACGGCATCTTGCCAGCCAACCCGTTTGCGACCCTCGATGCGGACGGCGTCGGCAAGCTCATGGGCTTGGCCGTCACCGAGGCCCGCAAGACGCGGCCCGAAATCGAGACCGGGGTCTGTGGCGAGCATGGAGGGGATCCGGCGTCGATCGCCATCTGCGATCGACTCGGGCTCGACTACGTGAGCTGCTCGCCGTACCGCGTGCCGATCGCGAGGCTGTCGGCTGCCCAGTCTGCGTTGAGGGCCCGCGGTCAACTGTAGATCGCGATGAGCGTCATCGTGATGACGTAGGCGATCAAGAGCACGATGGCGTCGGGCTCGAGCTTTCGGATGCGGGTTTGCTCGGACTCGCCGACGATGGCGGCCACCGCGATGGCCATCAGCAAAATCGCTCCGAGACCGGTAATCGCGTGCGACGGCGAAACCGCCGACAGGATCGGACCCTCGGGGTACGCGATGTCGGCGAAGACGAGAATGCTCATGTTCCCGACGTTGCTTCCGAACAGGTTCCCGACCGCCATGTCGTATGCGCCGATCCGCACGGACGCGATCGATGCGACGAGCTCGGGTAGCGAGGTGGTGACGCCCAGAATCGCCGCTCCGAGGAACGTCTGGGCGATGCCGGTTTGATCGGCGATCGCTTTGACGCTGAGCGTGACGATCGGCGCGCTGAGCAGGATCACGAGCGCGGAGGCTCCGAAGCGAGCCCATAGGTTGCCGAGCGACCGCTCGGCTGCCTTGGCGCTCCAGCCGGTGGGCTTCTGCAGGTTGATCTTCGGGGCTTCCAGACCCGGCCGGGCGATCAGCGGCATTCGCCGGAACCATGCGACCGCCAGCACGTAGAGCACGATCACGGCCAAGGGCGTCAGGCCGACCCCCAAAATCTGAGGTCGCGTCGGCATGAGGACACTGAGCGACACGATCGCGGTGAGGGCGATGGCGACCGCAGCCACGCGGGCGTGCCCCAGCTCGACCGAAGGCCATACCCGTCCGCGATAGAGCAGGTCGATGACGGCGAGGATCACCATGTTCGCCATCGAGGAGCCGAACAGGTCACCGACGGCGAGATCGGGCGCGCCGGCCTGCGCGGCCGTGACCTCGGCGACGACTTCGGGAAGCGAGGTCGCGAACGCGAGCAACAACGTGCCGACGAACAGGCGGCTCATCTTCGTGCGGTCGGCGATCTGATCGGCGTATCCCGCCAACGCCGACCCCGCCCGAACCAGCACCGCCGCGCTGATGAGAAACACCACGATGGCCTGCCACAAGCTCATGAGGCCCTCTTAGCATGGGGACACTCTCTGGGCTGCCAAGCCACCGAAGTTGCACATTTTTTCAGCCGAAGATCGCAGCGTCTCGCTACTTCGGATTGCGACAGGCCTCGACGTCTTCTTGCGAGATGCCGAGCGCGCGGGCCGCCTCTTCGACGTCTTTGGCCGTGGCGTCTGCTTTGTATGCTTCGCGGGAGGCTTTCTCGACCTCGCTGGACACTTTGGCGCCCCCGTAGCGCGAGGCGGTGTTGCCGGCCGCCTGCATAAGGCGCCCAAACGCTCTCTTCTTCTTTTTGGCGGCTTCGATCTTTTCTTGCAGACACACCTTTTGGGCGTCCTCCAAGGACCCGGACCCGGCGCTCGACGCGGCCGTCGAGGCGGAGGCCCCACTCGCGGCGTCGCGCTTCGCGGCGAGAATTCCCGCGAGCTGTGGCGTGGCTTCGCCGGTCACCTCGAGCCCATTTTCGGCCTGGAACTTCGAAATGGCCATCACGGTCTGCGGGCTCAGCTGGCCGTCGGTGCTTCCAGGGTCGTAGCCAAGCGCGATCAGATCGCGCTGAATCGACTGCACCACGAAATCCGCGTTGGAAGGTGGCGCGCTGGGAACGCTCGTCGAGGCGGGTTTGGTCTGCGTGGCCGGTTTGTTGCCAAAGGCCCCGGCGAGCCCCGTGTTCACGCGGACGGCTCGGACGGTGGTCACGACGGTCATCTCGCCGCTCTCGACCATCTTCTCCAGCATCGCGATTTGCGAGCCCGCCATCTGTTCGACCATGGCGCGCTGGTCGGACGGCATCGAAGCCAGCTCTCGCTCGAGCTCGTCGAGCTGTTTGCGAGCGTCTTCCATTTCCTTTTGCTGCTGCGGACCGAGAATGCCTCCCATGCGCATGACGTTTCGATAGGGCATGTAGAGCTTGCTACCCGGCACCGTGCGGTAGTCCTCGTCGAGCCGCTCGATGAACATCGGTTGGGACTGCCCCTCGCTCGTGACGACGCCGTCCATGCGCATCTTCAGGGGCACGTACTGCTTCGCGTCGAGCCAAAGGCTCACCGACTCGACCTTGAGCTTCTGGCCGTCGACCTCTTCGACCAGGTCGAGGCCTTCCGCCCGCAGGTGCACGAAGCCCTTTCCCTTGCTGACGACTTTGGCGCGCTTTCGGAACTGCGCCATGGTCTCGGCGGTCGAATCCTCGCGCCGAGTGCCCGCTCGTTGCTTGCTCGACGCCTCGCCTGCGGCGTCAGCGAATCCGGCCAGGCTTCCCATCATCGTGCTGGGATTCGGCGATGCCCACGGCTCTGCTTCCGATCCGGCACCGAGGGCGTCGAGCATGCCCGGGGGAAGCCCCGCTTCGTTCATGCCCCGGTTCGTCTCTTGGTTGACGGCGGAGCCGGTTTGTCTCATCGCGTCGGAGTAAGCTTGCCAAGCTTCGGGGGACATGCCCTGGCCCGACTGTTGCCGCGCTTGGATCTCCTCGAAGGAAACCAGCCGAAACGTTTCGATCGGCTTTCGACCGGCCACGGGAATCGAGACGCGCTCGTAGAAAAGCGTCGACTCGTGACCCATCATGGTGACGTCCATCGCGTAGTCGGACACGCCTTGGGCGCGTCGGCTTTCGAGCTCGAACATCTTGTTCAAGATGGGCTCGGCACTCTGCGATTCGGCGGTCGCCGCGTTCATCAGGGCGAGGGCGAAAGCGACTGCCGCCAGCCCTAACAGGATCGTTCGAAGCATGACTCCACCGATGATAGGCACGAGGATGCGCCCGAGATCAAGGGCGCGTGGCTCGACGGCGACGCGTCAACGTTTCGCATGCGCCGTGGTGACGGTCACGGGAATGCCATTGACGACGGCGTTTCCAGAGGGCTCGTCGACCAGCGCGCCCGGTGCCAAGACGTTGCTGTTCACGCCCGGATGTCGCGAGGCGACCGAGAGCCAGGTGCTCTCCTCGTCGTGTCCGAACCCGTGGGGAAGGCACACGACGCCCTGCATCATCTCGTCGGAAATCTCGACCGGAACGTCGAGCTTTCCAGCAGCCGACGAGATGCAGGCGAGGGCGTCCGGCTCGAGCCCTGCCGCCGCCGCATCGTCGGGATGCATCAGCAAGGTGCATCGAGGCTTGCCCGTCATGAGCGGTGCCACGTTGTGCATCCAGGAATTGTTGGAGCGCAACTGGCGCCGGCTGACCAAGACGAGCGGTTCGTGGGGTCGCGTGAGGCGAGCTTCGAGACGCGGAACGTCCGCCGCGAGGTACTCGGGGACGAGCTCGATCTTGGCCGAAGGCGTCTGCAGGATGTCGTCGAGGCGCGGGGTGAGCGGACCCATGTCGATGCCATTCGGCGCTTGTTTCAGCCGTTCGAGCGTGAGGCCCTCCGGATTGCTCCCGTATGCGTCTCCCCACGGCCCGGTACGAATGGCGAAGTCGACGATTCGCTCCGGGCCGCGATCCGGATGCGCCGCCAGGATCTCGTCGACGTCGCGGCCGTGGATCGGCGAGCCTTCGCGCTCGGCGATCAGGCTCACCAAGCCCACGAAGTAGAAGTCGTCGATTTCGTCGACGTCGACATCGGCCGCGCTTTGCCCCTGAACCATCGCGGCCAAACGCAGCAGGACCTCCCATTCGGCCACGGCATCGTTTGCCATGGGAAAGAGAGCAGGCGAATACTTGCCGGCGTTTCGAACGGCCCACGACCAGATCATTTCGTCGTAGTGCGGCTGCTCGAGCGGAGATTGCCCAGGAAGGATCACGTCGGCGTGGCGAGTCGTCTCGTTCACCCAGTTGTCGACGCTGATCATGCAGTCGAGCTCTTTCAAGGCCGCGGCGAGTCGGTCGCCTCCGGGTGTGCTGAGCACGGGATTCGCCGCGATGGTGATGAGGCCGCGGATTCGACCCTCTCCAGGCGTGGCGATTTCCTCGGCCAGGCACGACGCGGGAAACTGACCGAGAACCTCCGGCGCGCCTCGAACGCGGCTTCGAAAGCGTCCGAGCTCGTAACCGTTCTCGAACTCGGGCGGACGGAGGCTGAGCATCGACCAAGCGATCGGATTCGAAAACATGGCCCCGCCGACTTCGTCGAAGTGGCCAGTCAGGATGTTGAGGACGTCGATCAGCCAAGAGGCGAGGGTGCCGAACTCCTGCGTGCAGGTTCCAATGCGGCCGTAGACCACGGCCCGGCGGCTCTTCGCGAGCTCGTGGGAAAGGGACCGGATCCGGTCTGGGGGAATGCGGCAGGTGGCCGCCACGGCGTTCGGCGAAAACTTCGCCGCGAACGCGCGAAGCTCCTGCAACCCCTCGACCCGCCCCTCGAGCTTTCCGAGGCTCACCAATTCGTCGGCGAAGAGCACGTGCACCATCGACAACAAGAGAGCGGCGTCCGTGCCGGGCTGAATGGGGATCCACTCGTCGGCTCGCTCGGCGGTCCGGGTCCGGCGCGGGTCGACCACGACGAAGCGACCGCCTCGAGCCCGGAGCGCAGCCAGTCGCTTCATCAGATAGGGCGCCGCCAAAAGACTGCCTTGCGAGTCGAAGGGATTGGCTCCCAGCATCAAGAGGAAGTCCGTGCGGTCGACGTCGGGCACGGGCACGGTCCAAGCCCCGCCGTAGAGGAGGGCCGAAACGACGTTCCGCGGCCACTGATCCACCGTGCCTGCCGAATAAATCGCAGTGAGGCCCGTGAGTTGGATGAATGCGCCGATGTACCTCGACAGCGAGAAGTTGTGGGCGACCGGATTGCCGATGAACGCCGCGAGGACATCGGGCTCGTCGACTAGCGATGCGAGACGCTGCTCACACGCTTCGAACGCTTCGTCCCAGGAGGCCTCGTGGAAGTCGCCGTCCTTGCCCCGCACCAACGGCTTTCGAACGCGGTCGGGGTCCTCGTGCAGATGGTGAAGCACGGTTCCTTTGGGGCAGATATGGCCTTTGCTCCACACGTCGTGCTCGTTGGGGCGCACCTCCACCGCGCGGCCGTGCTCGACGATCACCTCCACGCCGCACATCGCCTCGCAAAGCGGGCAGGTGCGCCGATGGATCGTGCGGCCGTCGTTGGACACGAGCGTTAACTACATCGAGTGCGACAAAAAGGGCCAGTCCGAAGTCTCGTGCGAGGCCTAGCGACCGCGCTTGCCGAGCCGCTCCATTTTTCCGAGCCACAGAGCTCGCCGCCACGCGCCGACGTCGACCAGACCGAGAATCGTGTGCCGCACCGGCGCGAACCCGACGAACCGGAGCAGATTCCGTTCGAGGCTCTTCAAGCTGTGTGCACCGAAGTACCAGCGATAAAGCGGGGCCGGCATGCCCATGGTGACGATGACGCGGGCGGAGCGCCCGCGCAGAGGCTTCGAAAACGGGCTTCGCGAGCCTTGGCCGAAGGCAAAGCCCTCTCGGAACACCTGCTCGAGAAAGCCTTTGAGCACGGCCGGCATGGTTCCGATCCAGAGCGGATAGATCAACACGAGGTGGTCTGCCCACAAGATGTCTCGTTGGGCGGCGAGGGCGCTCGGCGGAGCGGCGGCTTCCCATTCCTCGGCGGAGCCGAGCAGAGGCAAGTCTGCTTTGGCGATCTCGAGGACGCGGACCTCGCGGCCGGCTCTCTTCGCGCCTCTTGCATAGGCGTCGGCCAAAGCGTGACACAGGTGCCCGCCTCCTACGTCCGGATGCCCTTGCAGGATCAGAATTCGTTTGCTGTCGGAGCTCATGCGCGTGCGACCGCTGTAGCACGCGTTGCCGACGTTTACAGATGACCCCGCATGCGCTGCGAAATTCGCTTGGCCTTCCAAAAGAGGCTGAGCGACATACACAAGCTGGCCAGTGCGATGCGGCGAGCGAAGCTCGGCGCGGGCGCCACGTCGCCGTATCCCATTTCCCTTCGCGCCCGCCTCGAGATGAATTCGATGTCTGCAATCTCGCGTCGGCCGAGACGGCTCTCGAACTTGCCGATCTGGTCTTTGTTGATCGCCTTTTTGGTTTCGCCCATGAAGATCTCGCCCGGTTGTCCGATCTTCGGGTTCTTGGCATCTTCTTGGAAGCGCAGCATGTCTTCGACGTACCGATCATCGAGCTCGAGAAATTCACACAGGGCGCCGACCGACCGTGCAGGCTCGTCGACTAGGCGTTCGTATTGGACGCGGATGTATCGGCTACCACCCGGCGCGGATGCGAGCTTTCGGCCCTGTTTGGCGACGTGATCGAATGCATATTGCCATTGCCAGGCAATGAGAACGTGGCTCGGGATGACTTTCCAGAGGAACGATCGCTGAATCGAAAAAAAGACCACGCCTCGATGAATGTATTTGTCGAGTGAGGCGATGACGTCTCTCGGATCGCGAACGATGTGAACGAACTGAGCCTCTGGATACCAATCCTTGAGCTTGTAGATGAATTGCCAAACCTTCTGCGGCTTCTTGTCACCCCATCGACTGCCCTGCTTCGGAGGCTCGGCGCATGCTTGATAGAGGCAGGCGATGATTGCGGGGGCCTGCATCGGAAGGTTTCGATCGAGCAGCTGCTCGAGAAAATCGAAGTCGATCGAATCGTGAAGAGGGCTTCGTCGGGCAATCGACATCAGCTCTTCGAGGTCCGAGCGGTCGTACACCTTGCTTCCCAAGAGGTTCGGAAGCTGTTCGAACGTGTCGGCCTCTTTTGGAATGCAAACGTCCGGATGACGATTGATGATCAGACGTAGCATCGTCGTCCCGGAGCGTGGGTAACCGATCACGAAAACGGGGTCGCGCCGGACCGAGTAGAGCGGCTTGGCGCGCAGACGCCATTCGCTCACACGCTTCAGGCCTTCGAGGCGACGGGGTTCGTGTTCGCTGCGAGCCGAGCTCGATTTGGTGCGAGATGGCGAAACCACGCGTCGAGGCTCTTCCAACCCGCACGGACGCGTCAAGAGCTGTACTGTTGATCGGTGCTTGCATGAGCAGGTGCCCTGCGTGAGCCCCTCGTTCGCATCGACGGGCGGAACACCGGAGCGAACGATTTACGTACGAGGCAAACGATTTACGTAGAAAAGTGACTAATTGCTTATAGATGCGCGCGCGATTCGCGCGGTACAAGTGAAAGAGTAATTCGCGAGAGCACTCGACTCGAAAGGAGCCTTTATCATGTACCCACACCACGAAATCAACCGCGTCATCGAACGAGCCAAGCAGCAGCGGGCCGAATACATTGGCTCGATCGCGCGGAGTCACCCCTTCTCGCTCGCGCTCGTCGCCGCCTTGTCGCTCGTGCTGTTGCAGTTCAGCGCGTTCCCGGGCGCCCAAGAAGGCGAGCAAGCGGAGCTGACACCGCGCGCAGCGCAGCTCGGATGAGCGCACCCGACCCGCGCCTCATAGCGAGACGAGCGGTTCGGGTCAGAACGCGACGCCCAGGCCCAATCGGAGCCAGGGGTTCCACTCGTGATCGTTCACACGCTGATCGAGAACCTCGACCTGCCCGTAGGTGTACGTCGCGCCGGCACCGAGGGTGAAGGCGAACCGTTTCCACACACCCGTCCATCCAAACATTCCACCCGTCTGCACGCCTCGCAGCAGGACTTCGCGGTTGCCTCGCGCATTGCGGCGAAAGCCGCCGACCTGCCACGCAAACCATATGCCTTCGGGCGCTCGGCCGAGTAGGTTGACCCGTGCACCCGCGAGGCCGCCGAAGCCGACCAGCGCGTCGTTGCCCAAGCTGTCGAAAGCGACAGCGTAAAACGCGCCAAAGACGGAAATCCGGTCGTGTAGCGCGCGCTCGTACTCGAGCTCGATCCTGCCGGCAAAAGTCGAGCCTGCAATGATGAGAATCAAGTTCCGGTAGTCCGTGGCGAAGATCCCTCGTCGGCACGTACACCGGTAGGTGCACTCCTTTTTGCACTCGGTCTCCGGTGGATTCTCGCTGCATGTCGTCGAGCCGTCCTCGCAATTCGCCGGGCCCGGCTCCGCGAAGGCGGTCTGCCCGAGCCCGAAGGCCAGGATGCCTGCGACCACGATGCAAAGCCGGTTGCCATTCCGCTTTTTCATCATCGGCCTGGCACGGGATAGCGGTGCTCGATCCGTTCGACGTCTTTGCAGGTGCGGCAGATCGGCGAAGGCAAGCCGGAATTCCGTCTCGCTCGGCCTGCGGCACCCCGGAAGAGCCTGAGGCTGTACTCTTCATCGCAGGCTAAGCAATCGTTCACGAGGTTGATGTCGACTGGGATGAAAGCCTCGGGGTCGCACTCGTACGGTTTGTTGCCAGGCTCCTTCCGCGAGCCAGGCTCGCCGCACACCTTCAGGCACTCTTTTTGCGTATTTCGGGTATTGATGTCCCATGCCTGCGCACAGGGAAGGTCGAAGCCGAGGCTCGCGATGCAAGCCAGCCGGCTGAGGTCGCGGTCGATCAAGCCGGTGATGCCGCACCTGCGCACCGGCTCGGTCAAATTCGGATTGGCGATGTATACCGCGAGGTTCCAGAGCGAGGAGCACGCGCCACACCTGCCCGCGTGCGTCAACATGGCGCCATCTTCCTCGGCCGCTGCGCGCGTCTCGTAGCTCACGAGGTCGTACGGCATCGGGCCGTCCTCCTCGGTCTGGAGATCCGGCCGCGGAAGCACGGCGCACACCCACTCGTCCGAGGTCCCTGCAGGCGGCGACGGTCGAAACTGGTTGCCTTCGAACACCGGCCAGGGTTCCGCCAGCACCCAGTCGTCGCGCAGCGCTTGGATGTCTTCCTTCGTGTACCGCGGCGCAGTCCAGGTCTTGAGCTCCCCGTCTTCGAAGTACGCGCAGGTCGGCATGCAGCAGGATTCGTCGATGGGACCGTTTTCGGGAGGTAGACCGAAAAGCGTGTGCCGGTTCGCGTCGAGACCTTGGAAGCGCTCGTAGTCTTGCGAAGAGTACGGTTCAGACGCGGTGCCTGGATTGCAGGCGCCCGCGAGGGCGAGGACGAGCACGAGTGAATTCGTGGGGGCGTCTCCCATCGCGCCTCACTCCAAAGGAATCGTGGGGATCATCCCGGCCGTGTCGGGCCCCAGCACGTAGACCGCGAGATCGACGGACCCCTCGACAGGATCACGATCGACTACGATGAGAAACAACCTCTCACCGGCCGTGACCTCGATGGGAAATGGTCCGTGGTCGATGGCGGGCGGAAGCGACGAAACGGAAAAGCCCAACTGGTACGTTCCGGCGGGGAGATCGAGGGGGTCGCTGCGGCTCCCCAAGACCAGACCACTCGCGAGCACCACGTTCGCGTCGGCATCGACGACGGCCATCGTCATCCATGTCGGGTCATCCGCGGCGTGTGCGATTCGCACCTGACCTCGATCGAGCACGGGGTCTTGGCTCACGTAGTCGAAGAGCAGAAGCCCGATCGAGTTGCTTTGGCTCGCATCGCGATATGCGACCACGGTGTAACGGGCGTCGGCTTCCAGCTCCGAGGTCAATGTCGCGAGTGCTTCCTCGCTGCCCGGCTCGGTCACGTCGAGACGATGCAATCCGGAAGGCAGAATCGCCCACTGACTGGCTCGACCGAAGGCGATGCCGTTGAATGAGCCTTGATCGACGACGGCGAAGTCCAACTGAGCCGCACCGAGCACGGGCGCTCGCGCCGCCAGGTGCACCACTCGAAGCATCGACGTCGGGACTCCGCCCGCGCCCCCGGCGCCCCCTTCACCCCCGGTGCCTCCTCGGCCTCCGCTCCCGCCGGAATCCGATGAGCCGCAACCCAGGGATCCGATATCGAGCAACACCAGAAACAGGATTGACGCCAGGAAGCGTCCATCGCGGGCCTGCGTCACGGCTGGCACCTCTAGGTCTCCGCGTCTTCCTCCGACATGAGGCCATGGAGCTTCTCGACGAGCTGCGCCTGCGATTTGACGCCCAGCTTTCGCATGGCCGAGTTGAGCGCCGCGCTGACCCTCGAGCGCGAGATGCCCAGCCGGTAGCCGATCAGCTTGTGACTGTCGCCGAGGGCCGCGTAGGCGACCACCTGGCTTTCGCGTTTCGTGAGGCCCCTCGGATCGAGAATCCGCGGGGCATTTGGCATCGCGAGGATGTAGCGGCGGTCGTCCGTGTCGAACCACTCCACCATCGACCAACGCCCGTGCAGCAAGGCCCACCAAATCTTGAGCGCCTTGTCCGGGTCGTCCCTTCGCAATCGTCCTCGTGCACGGTCGATCCGGATCGCAGCCTGGCGGATCTCCCGAACCGAGTCGGGGAGGCGCGCGTCGTTGATCGCGTCGGTGACACCGAAGCTCTTCGCATCGAGGATCGCGTCGGCGCCGTGAGGAAGCCCTCCCACTGCAGGCGCGTCGGGCTGTGCCGCAGCCACGGCGGTCCGGAGACGAAGCCCGGAGCTGAGGTGCGCCGCGAGCATTTGCCACCGTTCGCGCTCCGCCCGGGTCAAGGTCTTGGTATCGGGAACTGGCGCGATGATGTGCACCCCGCGGCCGTTCGGATCCATGCCGGTCACGCCGATGCCGTCCTTTGCGTAGTCGATGTGCCGCCTCCATGCCTCCATGAAGCCCGGCGTCTCCGCATTCACCTCCGAAAGCACGCCGATTCCAGAATGCACTTGCGTCCGAATGCTTTCGGGCGGCAACTCGGACATCGCGCGCATCAGGCGAATCGGAAAGTCGGCGGGGCCCGTCGCCACGTGGAGCTCTTCGACGACCTGGGTTTCGGATGGGTCCCTCGGCATCGTGCCCACCAAGCCCGCCACGCCGAGACCGTGATCGATGAGAGCCACCGCGGCTTTCATGACCTGAGGAAACCAGGATCGATCGTCGACGTGCAGATCGTACGCCGCCTCGGTCATCGTGATTGCTGCGTCTACCGAATGCTCCATCGACGCCTCGCGATCGAGAGTACGTCAATCGTTCGATCGAGAGCAATGGCCCTGACGGCGGACTCGCGGATCGAGATCTGCGCGCATTCACGCAATGGCGCGCCGCATGGTCCTCATGGGCTAAGAGAGCGCGTCGGCGCACGAGGTACCGGAGCTTCGTGCGCCGGAGCTTCGCGGTGCGATCAAGGCAACAGTCGCGCCATGACCCCGGTGCGATCTCCGAAAAGGGAGTCGCCCGTACGCGAGCTTCCAACCACGACGATCCGACCCTGGTCGTCGATCGCCACTCCCGTTCCTACCTCGTCGCCGCCGAAGTCTAGGTAGACGATGCCGTCGGTCCCGAAGCCTCGGTCGATCTCGCCGTCGGGTCGAATGCGAACCACGATGAGGTCCGTGTCGCCGCGGTTGGTGCTTGCGCCCCCGACGATGACGACGCGCCCGTCGGCGTGGACCGCGGAGGCGGCTCCGCCCTCGCTGCCGCCGAAGTCGTAGGCTCGCGCGCCCGTGCCACCGAAACAGGGGTCGAATTCGAGCGAGCCGGGCTCGTCACCGGGACGCAAGCGAGCCGCGTACACGTCGGAGGTTGCACTCGGACCGCTCCCGGTTCTGCGGCTGCCACCGAGCACGTAGAGGCCTCCGCTGATTTCCTGCATGCCTCCAACGGTCACGCCACCCAGCGGGCTCCCGTAGATCGCTCCGGCGCTGCCGTCCGCGTTGACGATCTGTGTGTTGCCGAACCAAGTGCCGATCCAGTCATCGGGCGCCCGGCGCAGCACGTTCCTGACCGACCCAAAGCTCTCGGGTATGACGAGGCCTTCGGTGCCAAAGCTCGGGTCGGCGGATCCGTCTTGCAAGAACCGAAAGAGGCCAAACGCATCGAAGACGAGGACACGCCCGTCTGGAAGCGTGGCGACATCGCCGCTCCCTGAAAGGCGCTCCAGACGCAGGTCGAGGACGACGCCATTGTCGCCGAACGACGGATCGAGCTCGCCGTCGCGAAGAAAGCGGGCGAGCAGCAGATGGAGACCACCGCCTGCGGGTTGGCGCAGGCCGTACAGCACGACGCGTCCGTCGGTTCGAAGTGCCATCGCCTGGACTAGACTGTTGGCCGTGTCGGTGTACCTCGCGATCCCCTCGTCCCCGAAGCTCGGGTCGAGGCCTTCGCCGTCGGGCAAGACGCGAATCACGCTCATTCGGACCAACTCCGCCGCGATCAGGAGCCTATCCTCGTCATCGATGATCAGGTCTCCCGTGTCCGTGTTGCCCGCGGTGCCAAGCTCGAAGGTGAAGGTGCCGTCGGTGCCGAACGACATGTCGAGCTCGCCACCGGGGTCGTCCGGAAACGTAGGCGGCACGAGCCCGCACTGCGGCGGACACCAGGGAAGGGGACCGCCTTCGAGGGTGCAGTTCGGAAGCGCCATCATGAAGGTGCTGAAACCCGAAATGGTTGCCGTGATGGTATTGGCGTCTGGATCGACGCTGCTTCCAGGAACCTGAACCAGCTCGCCCGTGTCGTGTGAGGTCCCGAGCATGATGAAATCCGTCTCGTCGAAGCCATCGGGAACCTCGGATTGGTTGTAGCCGAGCGTGAGCATGACCGGGGAGTCGAAGACGATCCCGTCGGGGCCGAAATCAAATGCGGTTGGTGTCACCGCTCCAGGGACGCCCACGTTCATGAGCGGGCTGACTCGGACGTCGATCTCCTCAGAGACCGCGCCAGAGGGGAAGTCGAGCACGACACGACCTCGATACACATCGAGGAGGCCGCCATCCGGCCCCACGGTGCCGGCGTAGTCGATTACCGGACCGTCGTTGCTTGCCGATCCTCCGATGCCGCCGACCCCGCCGCCGTTGCCCGCGTCGCCGCCGGTTCCCGCAATCCCACCGCTTCCCGCAGAGCCGCCCGTGCCAGCCGATCCGCCCGTGCCACCACCATTTCCGTCGTCGTCCGAGCTGCAGGCGACGAGCCCGCAAGCGAGCAGAACGGACAAACCAGCGCATCGAAGCAGCTCTCGCATGGATAGTTTCCTTTCTGTGGGGTTGTGCTCGACCCTACACGGAGAGTCGCCCGAATGGAAAGGCCTCCGGGCCATTCGCACGCTTACTCAGGTCACGAGAGCGCGCT
>CAZBWQ010000094.1:0-15375 GCA_964495565.1 uncultured Sandaracinaceae bacterium
GTCAGTCGTCTTGAAGCCGATCCCGATCGGATGGCCACGTTTGAGCAGGGCGAAATTGCCGTCCGGGAAGTCGTAGACATCCTCAAGATAATCGGGCATGAGGATGCTCTGCTCCCAGAGTTTTTGCACCTCGGGTGCGTTGATGCCGGTACCGACGGCGGTCCCGCCGAGGGCGAGCTCGCGAAGCTGTGGCATCGTGGCCTCGATCGCAGCCAGGGCGTGGTCGATTTGCGAAACCCAACCGCTGATTTCCTGCCCGAGCGTCAGCGGGGTCGCATCCTGAAGGTGCGTCCTCCCGATCTTGACGATGTCGGCGAAGGCTTCGGCCTTGCCATGGAGCGTGTCCCGCAGAGCGCGCACCTTGGGCACCATCGCCTCGACCGCGAGCACGGCCGCGATGTGCATCGCCGTCGGAAAGGTGTCGTTCGACGACTGAGAACGGTTGACGTGGTCGTTGGGGTGCACCGGGGCCTTGCTGCCCATCTCGCCCCCGCTCAGCTCGATGGCGCGGTTCGAGATCACCTCGTTGACGTTCATGTTCGACTGAGTGCCGGACCCGGTTTGCCACACGACCAGCGGAAAATGGTCGTCGAGCTTCCCATCGATCACCTCGTCCGCGGCCCGTACGATCAGCTTGCAGGTCTCTTCGTCGAGGTTGTCGAGCTCGTGGTTGGTGATGGCAGCCGCCTTCTTCAAGATGCCGAACGCGCGGATGATCTCGATCGGCATCTGCTCCGTCCCGATCCGGAAGTTCGTGCGCGAGCGCATGGTTTGTGCGCCATAGTACTTGTCGGTGGGCACCTCCACGGGGCCCATCGAATCGGTTTCGACACGCGTCGTCGTCATCTGACCTCCGGCCGGAGCCTTACCGCGTCCTTGACCCGATGTCGATTCCTCGTAGGAGGTTTGTGGATGCTTCCAGCGCGGCCGATGGCTTCCTTTCGCCCCTGCCCCGTGTGCGGGCGGGAGGTCGACGCCCTTCGTGCACCGAGGGTCTGCTGGCTCACCGACGGCGCCCGCTTTCTGTGCAGCGAACGCTGCGAGGAGCGTTTCCTAGACACCGAGATCGACGCTCCATCGAGCGAAGCTCCGCCGGACGCGCGAGCGGAGCGCCCCTCGATCCCGGACATGGTCCGTGAAGCGACGAGGGTTCGGGAGCCGAGCGCACCCGGGGCCGGCCAGCCGAGCGGCACCCGTAGCTTCGACGATCTGGCGGCCGTGGGTCTCGCGTTGCTGGCCTCGGTCCTCGCGATGGTCGCCTCCGACGTCGCGTTTGGTTGGTTGGCCGCCCTCGCTCTCACGATTTGCGCTGCGTTGAACGTGCGAATGCCCCTGCGCACGGTGCCGGTATCCCCGCCGCTCCGTGCGGTCGCGCCGGCCGGATTGATGCTTGCCGCCCTCGCGGCGGCAAACCTGGGGGACGCCGAAGCACGCCGGTGGGCGCTGCTCGGAGCCGCCGTCGCTGCGCTCGTCGTTTCGAGCCGCAACTGGATCCACGCATCCCTCTTCCTTCCCGTCCGCGCCGTGTCGGCGGATCTCGAGGACCTGCTGCCGGCCAAGACGAGGATTCCGTCCCGAGGCGGTTCGACCGCCTACGAGGAAGTGCCGACCACGCGCTTGCACCCGGGAGACGCCGCAGTGGTCTTGGAAGGCGAAACCGTGCCCGCCGACGGTGTCGTCGAGGAGGGAGCGGGGCTCGCGCTTCGATACCCAGGTGCGTCGCACTCCAGGCCCTACGCGCCGGGGGATTTCATGCTCGCAGGCACTCGAGTCCTCGACGGCGCCCTCACGATTCGGGTTCGGCGGACTGGGACCGAGCGAGCGCTCGGGCGCGGCGTCGAGCTCGGAAAACGAAAACCCGAAACCCGCCCCGCGCCCCGCTTGCGCTTCGCGTTGACGCATTGGAGCTGGCTCGTGCTCGCCATGATCGCGGTAGGCGTGCTCGCATGGGGGGGGCCGCAAGCTGCTGCGACTCTGCTTCTGGGCGTACCCATCCTCGCGTTCGTGACGAGCCTCGACGCTCCAATCGAGGCGGGTGCGCTCGCTTCGGCTCGCCGGGGAATTTTCTTCGGCAGCCCACGCGCGTTGCGCGACGCGGGCCGAACCGCCACGGCCGCCCTTCTCCTACGCGGCGCCCTGACCGCGGGCGAGCCCCGCGTGCACCAGGTTCACCGCCTCGGCAACCTCGAGCTCGACCAAATCCTCGGGTTGGCCTCTGCCGCGGAGAATGCCGCCGCCGATCATCCCATCGCACGCGCCATTCGGCACTATGCCCAAGAGCATGGGCACATGCGCGGCTCGGTGCGTAAGGAGCGGTTGCACGCGGGGCTCGGTGTGACGGCCGTCACTGCCCGTGGTGTCTCGGTGGTCGTCGGTCGGCGTCAGCTTCTTCTCGACGAAGGCATCAGCGTCGCCATCGCGGACAGTGACGCAACCCACATGGAAAGCGAAGGCCTGACCCCCATCTTCGTTGCCGTCGACGGACGGGTCGAAGCCCTGCTCGCGATTCTCGATCCGACCCACGTCGGAGCACGGGCGGCCGTACAGCGAATCGCCGGGCTGCCCTCCGAAGTGGTTCTCTTGTCCGGTGACGACCGTCGGACGGTCGAACGAATCGCGTCACAGCTCGGCATCTCCCAGGTCAAGGCTCCGCTCCTTCCGCACGAGCGCGCGAGCGAGGTCCGGGCCTTGCGGGAAACGGGCGGCGTCACCGCGGCGATCGGCCGCAGTGGAGATGACGACGCCGTGCTCGCCGCCGCGGACGTTCCCATCTCGCTTCGTGCGATGGGAACGGCGCTCGAAGATCGAGGAATCGTCGTCGCGAGCCGGGACGTGAGGGACGCGGCGGATGCCCTGTGGATCGCGCGTGCCACACGGCGGTCGACCTGGCGCAGCATCGCGGTCTGCACCGCGGCGGGCCTCGTGGTCCTCTCGGGCGCGATCGTCGGCTGGATCACGCCCCTGGCGGCCGCATGGATTGCGCTCGGAACCGAGGCCTGGTCGCTTCGGGCTGGCTCCCGACTCCTTCGGCGTGTAGACATGCGAGTGCCGATGCAGCAATAGCGGAGAAGACCAGACGATGAGTGACAAGCCATGGGGCGGACGCTTCCAGGAGGAGCTCGATGCCATCGCCGCGCGATTCAGCGCGAGCGTCGATGTCGACGGCCGCCTTTGGCCTCAAGACATCGAGGGCTCCCTCGCACACGTTCGCATGCTGGGCGACCGCGGCATCTTGTCCGCCGATGACGTCGAAACGATCGTGTCCGGTCTCGAACGCATTCGGCAAGCGATCGATCGCGACGAGCTTCGATGGGACCCCGGCAAAGAAGACGTCCACATGAACATCGAGGCCGCTCTGATCGAAGCGATTGGTGAGGTCGGTGGGCGCCTTCACACGGGCCGCAGCCGGAACGACCAGGTCGCGACGGACATGCGCCTTTGGACGCGCTCGGCATGCCAGTCGATCGCCCAAGACATCGACTCGCTGCTCGAGACCCTGGCCGACAAGGCCGAGGCACACGTCGATTTCGTGATGCCGGGTTATACCCATTTGCAGCGGGCCCAACCCGTGAGGCTCGCTCATCACTTGCTCGCCTGGGCCGAGATGCTCGAACGGGACCGCGGACGCATCATGGACGCCGCAAAACGGCTCAACGAGTCCCCACTCGGGGCCGCCGCGCTCGCAGGTACCACCTTCCCGCTCGATCGCGATCAGACGGCCCGCGAGCTCGGCTTCGACCGACCGATGCGAAATTCGATCGATGCGGTGAGCAGCCGCGACTTCTTGCTCGAGGCGGTCGGCGCTCTGGCCATCTGCTCGGTAAACCTCTCTCGAATCTCGGAGGAGCTGGTGCTTTGGTCCAGCCAGGAGTTCGGATTCATGCAGATGAGCGATGCCTTCACCACCGGGTCCTCGATCATGCCGCAGAAGAAGAACCCGGACATGCCGGAGCTCGTGCGCGGCAAGACTGGCCGCGTCGTCGGCTCGCTGGTCAACCTGCTGGTCATGCTCAAGGGATTGCCGCTCGCCTACAACCGCGACTTGCAAGAAGACAAGGCACCTGCGTTCGAGGCGTTCGACACGGTTCAAGAATGTCTCGCGGTGCTGCAAGGCGCCATCGCCTCGGCGACCTTCGATCGGGGCCGCATGGCGGCTGCGCTGCGAGAAGGGTTTCTCGATGCCACGGAGGTCGCCGATTGGCTGGCTTCGCGCGGCGTCCCTTTCCGCGAGGCGCATCACGTGGCCGGCCAGTTGGTCCAAAAGGCGGTGCAACGAGGCACGACCCTCTCGGAGTTGCCTCTTTCCGTGTATCGAGCCACCCACGACGCCTTCGACGAAACCGTGTTCGATGCGCTGGACATGGAAACCGCCATCGAAAGGCGCGCCGTGCTGGGCGGGCCGGCCCGCGCGCGAGTCCGGGAGGCCATCGAGGCGCTGAAGGAGCGACTGCAGGCCCGTCGCGACGCGTGAGATAGCTTCATGTCCAACGTCCACATTCCCGAATCACCGTGGTTCTCGTATCGAGCAGGCACGCTCGCTTGCGAACGAGTGCCGCTCGCCTCCATCGCGGCCGAGGTGGACACTCCGGCGTTCGTGTATTCGGGCGCGGCGATCGACGAAGCCTACCGTTCGATCGACGCGGCGTTGCGGTTCGCTCCGCATCTCATCGCCTACGCGGTCAAGGCGAACGGAAACCTGTCCATCTTGGCGCGCCTCGCCTCGCAGGGATGCGGCGCCGACATCGTGTCGATCGGCGAGATGCAGCGCGCGCTCAAAGCCGGATTTCCTCCCGACCGCATCGTGTATAGCGGGGTAGGAAAGCGTCGCGAAGAAATCGCCGCAGCCGCGGAGGCCGGGATTCGGGCGCTGCACGTGGAGAACATCCAAGAGCTGGACGTCGTCGAGGACGTCGCTCGACGAGTCGGGCGGCCCCTGTCGATCGGGTTGCGGGTCAACCCCGACGTGGACGCCAAGACCCACCCATACATCGCGACCGGGCTCCGAGAGTCGAAGTTCGGTCTGGCCATCCCCGTCGCCGAAGAAGCGCTGCCACGAATCCTGCAGAGCCAGCATCTTCACCTCGAGGCGGTGGCTTGCCACATCGGCTCCCAGCTCTCTTCTCCGAAGCCGCTTCGTGAGGCCATCGAAATTCTGGGGCGCTTCGCTCAACGCTGCATCGAGCGAGGGGCGCGGTTGCGCGCGATCGACGTCGGCGGCGGTTGGCCCATGCACTACGGCCAAGAGGTCGACCCGTACCCCTCTGCGAGCGCCTTTGGCGATGCGATTCGCGAAGGGCTCGAGGCGTCGGGGATGCTGCGTCCCGGCATCGAGATCGTCACCGAGCCGGGCCGCGCCCTGGTCGGAGACGCGGGCGTGTTGTTGACCCGGGTCCTCTACACCAAAATGCAGGGATCGCGGCGCTTCGTGATCGTCGATGCGGCCATGACCGAGCTCATCCGCCCTGCGCTCTACGGCGCGTACCACGCGATCATGCCGGTCGCCGAGCCGGGGCCGGGCGCAGCATTCGTCCCCGTCGACGTCGTCGGGCCGGTTTGCGAGTCGGGCGATTTCGTCGCCAAGGACCGCCCTCTCCCGGAGCTCCATCCTGGTGACCTCTTGGCCATCCGCGGAGCGGGCGCTTACGGCCGCGAGATGCAGAGCATGTACAACGCGCGGCCGTTGCCGCCCGAAGTGCTGGTCGACGGCGCGCGGTCGCGCGTGGTGCGACGTCGAAGCGGCCCGGAAGCGCTTTGGCAGGGCGAGATCCTGGCGTAGCTAGGAGCTCCCGAGCAACACGTCGGGACGCTCGCCGATCTTCGGACGGACGACGCCGCGCTCGGTGTAGATCTCGGTGGTCGCCGTATCATTAAAAACGTCGAACGCCGGGTGCCGGCAGATGATCCCGTCGGCCACCAAGAGCGTGTCGCCGATCCGCGCCACTTCCGAGGAAGCTCTCTGCTCGATGGGGATTTCAGCCCCCGAGGGCGTGCGGAGATCGACCGTGCTCCAAGGAGCGGCCACGGCAAACGGAACGCGATGCTGGTCGGCGAGCACGGCCAAGCCGTAGGTCCCGATCTTGTTGGCGACGTCGCCGTTGGCCGCGATGCGGTCGCTTCCCACGATCACGAGCTGAATCTCGCCTCGCTGCAGGAAATGACCGGCCATGTTGTCGGTGATGACCTCGACTGGAATCCCATCTCGGTGAAGCTCCCATGCCGTCAGGCGTGCCCCTTGAAGGTATGGGCGGGTCTCGCCTGCCAACACCCGCACTCGTTTGCCCTGCGCGTGGGCCGCGCGAATCACCCCCAGCGCGGTTCCGTAGCCCCCCGTGGCGAGGGCACCGGCATTGCAGTGGGTCAGAATCACCGCGTCCTCGGGCACGTCGGCTGCGCCAAATGCACCCAATCGTTTGCACGACTCGACGTCCTCTCGGTGGATCGCCTCCGCTTCCTCGACCATGGCGGCGAAGCGCTCCGGCGGCCCGAGCTCGGCCACCTCGCCCGCCTTGCGCGACATCCGGGCGATCGCCCACGCCAAATTGATGGCCGTGGGCCTGGTGGCGTTGAGAATGCGCCCCGCCATGCCGTTGGCGATCAAGAACATCTTCGCGTCGCCCGTCTGGTCACGCGCTACCAGAGCGAGCGCGTAGGCCGCAGCGATTCCAATGGCGGGAGCGCCACGGATGACCATGTCGCGAATCGCATCCGCGACCTGGTCCGCCGTCCGGTATCGGTGGTAACGAACCTCGCCGGGCAGCAAACGCTGATCGAGCATCACGACCTCTTCGGTCGCGGGATCGAGCTCGACCGCGAACCAGTCGGCACCGCTGAGCGGCTCGCGGGAGAGCCCGGAGCTCATGCCTCGCCCAGGAGCCGACGAAGGATCTCGTTGACCGCCTTGGGATTCGCCTGGCCTTTGGTCGCTTTCATGACCTGCCCGACGAAATAGCCGATGAGGCTGTCCTTGCCGGCCTTGTACTGCGCCACCTGCTTCGGATTTGCCTCGATGACGCGTCGCACTTCCTGCTCGATCGCGGCGGTGTCGGTGACTTGCGCCAACCCTTGCTCGTCGATGATCGTGCGGGGCGAGCGGCCCGTTTCGACCATGGTGGAGAACACCTTTTTGGCGATCTTTCCGTTGATCGTCCCGTCTTCGACGCAAGTGAGCAGCTCGGCGACCGAGGTGGCTGGCACGGGGAAGGACGCAGCGAGCCCGTCGGTGACCACGTGGCGCAGCACCTCCGATTGGATGAAGTTCGCCGCCTTCTTGCCCGCCTCGGTGATGCTTTGGCCGGCATGCTCGACGAGCGAGCGGGCAGCGGTCTCGAAATAATTCGCGACTTCGGGATGGCTCGAGAGCACACCGGCATCGTATTCGGTCAGCCCGAGCTCACCTTGCCAGCGGGCCCGCTTGGCGGCAGGCAGCTCGGGCATCGTGGCGCGCAGCTCCTCGATCCGTTCGTCGTCGATCACGACGGGCGGCAGATCGGGATCGGGGAAATAGCGATAGTCGTGCGCCTCCTCTTTGCCACGCATCGAAATCGTCTTGCCCTGCGCCTCGCTCCAGGTTCGTGTCTCTTGAACGATCTCGCCACCGCTTCGCACGACGCCCTCTTGACGGGCGATCTCGTGCTCGATTGCCTTCTTCACGAAGCGGAACGAGTTGATGTTCTTGAGCTCGGTCCGGGTGCCCAGCTCCGTCTGGCCGACCGGACGGATCGACACGTTGGCATCGCAACGAAACGACCCCTCCTCGAGGTTTCCATCGTTGACCCCGATGAACATCAAGATGTCGCGGAGCTTGCGAAGGTATGCCTCGGCCTCCTCTGCGCTTCGCAGGTCCGGATCGCTCACGATCTCGATCAGCGGAGTGCCCCCGCGATTGAAATCGACGACCGTCACGGCCGCAGACCCGGCGCCGTGGATGTTCTTGGCGGCGTCCTCTTCGACGTGGATGCGTGTGATTCCGATGCGCTTGGTTTCTCCGTCGACCTCGATGTCCAAGTGCCCTTTTCCGTTGAGCGGAAGCTCGAACTGGGAAATCTGATAGCCCTTCGGAAGGTCCGGGTAAAAGTAGTTCTTCCGGGCGAACACGCTGTAGGAGGCCACCTCACACTCGAGGGCCAAGCCGGCCTGCACGGCCAGCTCGAGAGCGGCCCGATTCGGCACCGGAAGCGCCCCGGGAAGCGCCAAGCAGACCGGACAGGTCTGCTCGTTCGGCGGGGCTCCGTAGTCGGTGGGGCATCCGCAGAAGAGCTTGGTTCGAGAGCGCATTTGCGCGTGAACCTCGAGTCCAATGACCGGCTCGTACGAAGTCATACCGCTGGCTTATAGCGCACCACCCATGGAAGGCCACGAGCACCCGCCCCGAGATACGTTGGCATTTTCGCAGGGTATTCCCCATCATGAAGGGGGGACAAATGCCTTCGAACAGGGAGGGGAGCAGCGCATCCAAGCGCTTTCGAGCCTTGGTGGTGGATGACAGTCCATCCATCCGGCGGCGGGTCGTCCACGAGCTCGCCCCGCTCGGCTTCGACATCACCGAGGCGAGCTCGGGAGAGGAAGCGCTCGCCGTCACCCTCGAGCGCACCTTCGACTTGGTGGTCAGCGATATCGAGATGGGCGCGATCACCGGCGTACAGCTCTGCCGCGTGTTCCGGGGAGACCCGAACATGGCCGACGTGGCTTTCGTTCTGCTGACGGCCGCGCAAGAGGCCAAGACGCGGTTCTGGGGTCGGAATGCAGGGGCCGACGTGTACCTCGCAAAAGAGGACATGGACGACAAGCTCCTGCCGGCGGTTCGAAAGCTGATGGAAGGCCGGAGCCCACGCGATAGCGTTCGGCCCGAGCTCACCGGCACACCCCTCGAACGCGTGAGCGCCGTGCTCGATGATCACTTGTTCGACGTCGTGTTGCAGTCCGAAGTCCGGCGTTTGATGGACCACGCGAACAACCGGGTGGAGTTCGCCGACCGCGCTTTGGAGCTCGCCTCCGAGGTGATCGGATGCCCGTACCTCGTCCTTCAGTTGCGCGGTCCCAACGGCCCCAGCTACTCGATTCGCGCGCGGGGACCTTGGCCCGAAGACGGCCACACCTTGGGCGCGGCCGCGTTGGGGATCCCCGAGCAGAGCCTCGGCGCGACCCACGTCGTCGCCGTGCGCGATCCGAAGTTCGGAGCCGGTGAGCACGCGGTGGCCGGCCGGCCGCACACGTTCGACATCGAAGTCGCAGGCGAAACGCTGGGTGCGTTGCAGATTTTTCCGGGGCATGGCGCCTGTGCGGAGACCGACGTGCGAAGCGCGGCGCTGGTCGCCGAGGCCATGGGGCTGGTCGTCAAGTCTCTCTTCTTGATCGAGGAGACGCAGATGCTCGCTCTGACCGACGGCCTCACGGGGCTCTACAACCGTCGCCACGCGAGCAAGCGACTCCAAGAAGAAATCGCGCGAGCCCGAAGGAACAACACGGGCTTGTGCGTCGCGATGTGCGACGTGGACCACTTCAAGGCCATCAACGACGAATTCGGACACGGCGCTGGAGACCGGGTGTTGCAGCAAATCGCCAGCTCCCTGACCGAATACGTGCGTCGCAACGACATCGTGTCTCGCTGGGGCGGCGAAGAGTTCTTGGTCATCTTTTCCGAGATCAAGCTGACCGCCGCGCGCATCGTCGCGGAGCGCCTGCGGGGACGCCTCGCCAACACCCCGCCGGTCGAGGGCGGCCCCGAACGGCTCACCGTCAGCGTCGGACTCGCGATGCTCGGCCCCGGCATCGAGGCGGACCAGCTGATCGAGCAGGCCGACCAGGCGCTCTACCGGGCCAAGGCGCGAGGACGCAACCGCGTGGAGGTGGCCGGCGAGGAACGCCGCAACAAGCCATCGGCCGTGATGGAAAGACAGGCGACCTCCGAGCGCGACGACGACCAAACGCTGCCTCACGTGGACGGCGGCAACTGAAAGCGACGGCTCAGGCGACTGCGCTCGGGCGCTTGCCGGTCAGACCGCACTCGTCTTCGACCACTTGCGCGACGCTGCACAGCACCTCTTCTTCGAACGGCGGAGCCACGAGCTGAAGCCCAAGCGGCAACCCCTCTTTGGAAAGACCGCACGGAGTGCTGAGGGCGGCCACGCCAGCGAGGCTCGGAGGCAAGGTGAAGATGTCCGCGAGGTACATTTGGAGCGGGTCGCCCGTCTTCTCGCCGAGGGAGAATGCCGGCGTCGGAGTCGTCGGTGTGCACACGACGTCGCACTGCTCGAAGGCCGTGTCGTAGTCGCGACGAATCAACGTGCGCACGCGCTGTGCCTTCAAGTAGAAGGCATCGTAGTAGCCGGCCGAAAGGGCGTAGGTCCCGAGCATGATCCGGCGCCGCACCTCGGGGCCGAAGCCCTGCGCGCGCGTCTTGGTGTAGGTATCGGCCAGGTCTTCACCCTGGACGCGCAAGCCGTATCGAATCCCATCGAACCGTGCGAGATTGCTCGAGGCCTCCGCAGTCGCGATCAGGTAATACACCGACACGGCATGCTCGGCGTGCGGCAACGATACGTCGACCAAGGTGGCCCCGGCCTTTTCGAGCGCCCCGAGCGCGGCTTCCACGCTCGTGCGCACGTCCGAATCCTGAAGGCCCTCCAGCAAATCGCGAACCACACCGACGCGAAGACCTCGAACGCCCCGATCGCACGCCGCGACGTACGCACCCGTCTCCCTCTCGGCGGAGGTGGCATCGCGCGGATCGTGACCGGCGACCACCTCGAGCACGGCCGCGGCCTCGCGCACGGAGCGCGCCATCGGGCCGACCTGATCGAGCGAGGAGGCAAACGCGACGAGACCGTAACGGGAGACGCGGCCATACGTCGGCTTGATCGCGGTGATTCCGCAAAATGCCGCAGGCTGACGCACGGAGCCACCCGTATCGCTCCCGAGCGCCACCGTGGCCAACCCTGCAGCGGTGGCGCACGCGGAGCCACCCGAAGACCCTCCGGGCGCGCGGCTCAGATCCCAAGGGTTGGCGACTTCCCCGAAAGCGGAGTTTTCGTTCGAAGAGCCCATGGCGAACTCGTCGAGATTGGTCTTTCCGACGATGACCGCGCCGGCGCGACGCAGCGCCTCGACGACGTGTGCGTCATAAGGCGGCACGTAGGCTTCCAAGATTTTCGACGCGCACGTCGTGCGAAGACCTCGCGTGCACAGATTGTCCTTGATCGCGACGGGCACCCCGGCGAGAGGTCCGAGCTCCTCCCCGGCGCTGCGCGCCCGATCGACCTGCGCGGCCGCGGCCAGTGCGCCCTCGTAGTCGACCGTCAAGAAGCAACGGAGCTTGGGGTTGAGCGCCTCGGCACGTGCGAGGTAAGCGCGCGTCACGTCGACCGCGCTCCGCTCCCCACTCGCCACTTGCGCGCGGAGCTCGAAGGCGCTCTGCCATGGAAGCTCGCTCACGAATCGACCTCGAGCACCAACGGCACGGCGAACCCTCCCCACTGGCTATCGGGCGCCTGCTCCAGAATTTCGGAACGGTCGGCGCAACCGGTGGGAACGTCGCGACGCAACGGGGCCACCATCGGAATGGAGTGAAAAGTCGGCGGCACCTCCGCCACGTCGACCTCGTCGAGTCCCTCCATGTATCCGAGAATCGCGTCCAGCTGCTGCTGCATCGCCCGCGCCTCCTCGTCCGTCAGCGAGAGCCTGGCCAGCTTGGCCACGTGCAAAACCTGTTCGAGGGAGATTCGCGGGTCCGACATGGGGCGGCGAAGGTAGCAGATCCCTCCTACGGCGCGAGGGACTGCGGATTCACTTACCAAAAAGGCGGCTTTGCATTGACGAGCACCCCGGAAAGCCCGTACATTTTGGCTGAAACGGACGTTTGCGGTGTCATTAGAACTAATTCGTTGGATAGCTCACGAGCTTCGACTCGTCCTGCTCGAAGAGGACGAGCGGAGCATGGTGCACGGAAACGTGCACGCGCAGGAAGCGCTCGGCCGAGACATGCCCGAAGACTTGCTCGCCGGCGCCCGAAAGCTCACGAGCGATTCGGATTCGGCTGCCCTCGAGGAGGCCCTCGAGGCCGCGCGGCATGGCCAGCCCCGCGCCTACAGCCCGCGGCCCGGAATCCATCTGATGGCCCTACCCGCCGCGCCCGGCTGCGCGGCGGTTTTGGTGACCTCTCCTCGAAGCGAGGTGATGGAAAGCATGCAGGCGAAAGCCGCGGCCGCCGATCTGGCTGCGGGCGTCTCTCACGAAGTGTCCAATGCGCTCAGCGCGATCGTGGGCTGGGCCCAAGTCGCCCGCGAGCGCCCAGACAAGGCCCCGCCCGACGAAGCCCTGGCGCTGATCGAAAAGAGCGCCCAGGTCGCTCGTGATGCGACCCAAGATCTCTTGCGGATGGTGCGCCACACCAATCACGAACGAGCGCGGAGCGACCTCACCCTGGTGATCCGGGACGTGGTTCGACTCTTGCGGCCCGAGGCGCAACGCAGGCGCGTGAGGCTGCGAGCCGACACCGACGAGTCCTGTTGGGTCGAAGCCAAACGATCGCAGCTCTTCTCCATCGTCTGGAATCTCGCGCACAACGCCGTGCAGATGGTGCCCGCGGGCGGCACGGTCTGGATCGAGGTTCGGCTACGAGGGACGATCGTCGAGCTCGAGGTGCGCGACGACGGCCCGGGCATGAGCGAGGTCCAGAGCCGGCGCGCGTTCGAGCCGTACTACACGACACGCGCCGAGGGAACCGGGTTGGGCTTGGCGATCGTGCGAGGAACGGTCGAGGCGCTCGGGGGCCAGATTCGTCTCGACACGTCTCCGGGGCGAGGCACGACGTTTCGAATTCAGCTCCCCGAGGCGAGTCTCACCCGCGACTCGGAGCTGGTTCCCAAGGAAACCCGCTTCAGCCGGATGGTGAAGCCCGAGCAAGCGCGACAGGCACACGTTCTGGTGGTCGAGGACGACGAAGGCGTGCGCGGCCTCATCGCGACGACGCTCGCCTTGAGCAACGTGCAAACCACCTGTGTGCCGAACGCGGAGCAGGCGCGTCGCGCCGAAGGGCCGTTTTCCGCCGCGCTGATCGATCTGACGCTTCCCGACGAACGCGGAGACATCCTGCTCGGCCAGCTTCGGAGCCAGGGCCTCGTGGAACGCGCCGCGATCATGAGTGGCGCGCCACCGCCTCCGGACGCCGATCCGATGGGCCAGCCCGAGCGTTGGCTTCGCAAGCCCTTCGACCCCTCCGACCTGCTGGTCACCATCCGCGAGTTGATCGAGCCGCTCGAAGTGACGCGCGGCGCCGCGGGTTCTTAGGCGAATCGCCTCGCCAGCTCCTCGACGTGGGCCGGCCCGGTCCCGCAGCAGCCGCCCACGACCGAGGCGCCTGCGGCCACCCATCCTTCTGCCAGATCCGCGTAGGCCACCGCCGCCTGGCGGCTCGTGGCGTCCCACCCCAATCCCTCGTCTTTTCCCCCCGCGTTCGCGTAGACGCCGATGGGCAAGCCCGCGCTGGCAATCGCCTCGACATACGGCTGCATCTGCGTGGCGCCGATGCAGTTGACGAGCAACCGTTCGATCCCCGTGGATCTCGCGTCGCGCGCGATGGCACCCAAGCGACTCGGGGTGAGCAGATCGGCAAACGGCCCGGCCGTGAGGGAAAGCCACGCCGGCAAGCCAGTCGCCACCGCCTCCTCGGCGGCCGTCAATGCCTCCTCGCGATGGGCAAAGGTTTCGCACAAGAGCACGTCGCAACCGGCGTCGGCCAGCGCGCGTGCGATTTCGCGATGCTCGGGCCGCGACGCGACACCCGGGCTTCGATCGGGCCGATAGCAGTCTTCGACCGGAGCCATGCTGCCGAGCACCTTGCATCGATGCGGGATCGCGCCGCGCGCGATCTGGACCGCCGACTGCAAAGCCTCGCGCCAGCCGGCACCGAACGCGCGGGGCTGCGTACGAAACGTATTGGCCGTGTGCAGCGTCGCGCCCGCACGCGCGTAGTCGGCATGGATGTCCGCCAAAATCCCGGGAGCTTGCGCGATCGCCCGCCCGCTCCAATTCGGGCCTTCCAGCTCGACCCCACGCGCGATCAGCTCCGTGCCGAGCGCACCGTCGAGAATCTCGATCGACATCGCACTCGGCACTGTAGCAACTGACCCGGTACGGGGGAGCTGTTACCATGGCGCGGTGGATGCCAGGACCCAAACCTCGTTCATCGCGGCTCTTTTGTGCTTCGCGCTGGCGGCGAGCGTTCTGCTGCGCACCCATCGGCAGCGCGACCGGTGGCTTTTCGGCGTGTTCGCGGTCAACGCCGGCCTCTGGTACGTGAGCGCGTTCATGCTGGGGGTCGTCGGCCGCGTACCTCTTTGGGAGCGCTTCAACTTGATCTGCGGTGTGCTTTTGCCGCTCTCGGCGGTGCGATTCTTCGGCGTCCTCGCGCCCTCGGGCACACGCCTCTCCCGATTCTTGAAGCCCGCCTCGGCCGTGGGCGCGGTGGTGCTCCTCGGAGCGATGCTGACGCCCTACTACGATCACGCCGTCGTGGTCGGCGGGCTCTTGGCGTATGTCACCGTGTTTCTGTCGCTGGCGCTCGGATCGCTCTACCGGCATGGGTTCGAAACCGACTCGCGTTTGGAGGGCGCACGACTTCGCTACATCGCCCTCGTCGGGGGCTTTGGCGGGCTGTTCACCCTCGTGGAGTACCTGCCGTATGCCGGTGTCGACATTCCTCCCGTCGGCACCATTCTGGTCCTGATCTTCCTGTACGCGCTCTCGCAGTCGATTACGCACTACCGGCTCATCGATCTGTACGAGCTCTCCGGACGTCTCGGAGTCCTCACCGCCCTCGCCTTCGTCCTGGCATGGATGCTCTGGTTGATGCGACTCGTTTCGGGCGAGCAACTGTTCTTGCACGTGGTCGTGTCTGCGTTCGTCGTGCTGATCTTGTTCGATCCGGTTCGCACGAAGGTCCAGCAGTGGATCTCTCGGGTTTTCTTTCACGAACGGTTCGAGCTCGAGCAGACCGTTCTCGCGTTGCGCCGATCGGTCGCGCACGTGCTCGACGTCGACGAGCTCGGCCGTATCTTGATGGCGGGTCTCGAAGCATCGCCGCGTTTCACCCAGGGCGCGCTCTACCTCGTGGGGCCGGCCGGACGGGCTTTCGTGCTCGCGGATCACTTCGGCCCCAAGCCTCCGGACCGCGTGGAAATGGCCCCTGCCAGACCCCTTCTCGATCGATTGTCGAAGACCGGAACCGCGGTCCTCGAGCACGCCGAGCGTGAGCTGGAGGATCGACGGGCGGTCGGAGACGATCGCGAAGCGGAGACGGCCCACGACATCGCCGTCACGCTCCGGGCCCTGCAAGCTTCGGTGTGCGTCGGGCTCCGGGGGGAGTCCGACCATCTGTAC
>CAZBWQ010000095.1:0-14651 GCA_964495565.1 uncultured Sandaracinaceae bacterium
CAGCTCGGGCCACGTTCCGTCCTCGTAGAGCTCGGCCCGGCACCGCACGCCCTGGTCGGCGCACCATTGACGCTGGCGTTCCAGGAGCTGGCCTTCCTGGCGCAGCCTGGTCTCCATACGCTCCTTCCAGCGGTCGATGTTGGTGCGCGGTGAAATCGGTGGCTCTGAACGGCGACCGGTGCCCCCACCATAAGTGGAGACCAAGATGACCTCGCCGTCGTGAAGCCCGGCAATCGACGCGGCAAAACCCACGAGGCGGTAACTCTCGGAGCTGAGATCGGTGACTGTAAGCACGGTGGACATGAGATTCATCAGGCGCTGCGTCTACTGGGAGCAAGGGACGTGCCAGTCTCGAAAAACCCCAATTCCGCGGCCGTGAGTCGTGGGGACGTTGCAATGATTGCGGCAAACCGTCCGCTCACGCAGTTTTTGCGCGCCCTGCGTCGAGTGTGTGCGCCAGCTCACCGTGGGCTTCTTCTTCGAGGGAGCCGCGTCGGGAGCCACGGGTTAAGCTCATCTTCATGTCCCGCGGTCATCGTGGCCCGCATCCGCTCGACCATGAGCTTTTCTCGGACGAGGCCGCACCGATTCTCCAGGAAGCGGTTCGCGATTTGAGCTGGCTCCGAAGCCGGGGCTATGCGGAGGCCTCCGCGACCAAGCTCGTCGGGGACCGTTACCAGCTTCGCCGACGTCAGCGCGTCGCCGTGGGGCGCTGTGCATGTTCCGACGCGGCGAAGCGCAGACGCGCATCCAGCCGCTGCGCGGCCGACGACGTGACCGGCGACCTGCTCTTGATCGACGGGCTCAACGTGCTCACGACGATCGAAGTGGCCCTCGCGGGCGGATTGCTGCTGCTGGGCCGCGATCGATGCATGCGCGACATGGCGAGCTTCCACGGGAGCTACCGGTTGGTTCAGGAAACCGAGCGGGCCGTGTCGATCCTCTTGGATGTCGTGTCCGCACTGCAGCCGTCTTCGGCTCGGGTGTACCTCGATCGTCCGATCTCGAACTCGGGGCGGCTCGCCGGGATCATTCGCCGGTCCGCCGTCGCCCGCGAGATGAAGGTGGAGGCCGTCACCGCCGATGGCGTCGACGAAATCCTGAAAAGCTCGTCCGCCATCGTCGCGACCGCCGATAGCGCCATCTTGGACGCGTGCCACCGCTGGCTGAACATGGCGCGCATCGCCGTGGAGCGGCACCGTGCCGAGCTCGGCCCTTTGTGGGTCTTGGATCTGGGCTGAGCCCTCGGCGCGCGGCAAGACTGGAGTCGATCAGGCCGCGACGACCCGCATGGCCTCGTCGATGCCGGCTCGGGCACCGATCAGGCGTCGAAGCTGAATGAGCTTGGGAGGCTGGTTGAACGCGACCGCGCCGACCAAGCGACCGTCTCGCTCGTAGAGTGCGACCAGCTTCTCGTCTTGCTCGGAACCGGTCAGGATCAGCTCATCGGTCGGCTTGGGACGCCCCGCTCCCTGGATCTTGATGTCGAATTGATCCGACCAGAACATCGGCACCGAGTCGAAGGGCTTCTTCGCGTCGGCCCCTAGCAGCCTGCTTGCGGCATGACGCGCCTGCTCGACCGCATTGGTCCAGTGCTCGATGCGCATTCGCTCCTCGAAGAGGGGGTTGTACCAGCTCGCGACGTCGCCGGCGGCCACGATCCCGGGAACGTTGGTGGCGAGCGTCTCGTCGCACCGCACCCCGTCCTCCAACTCGATTCCCGAGCCCTCGAGCCAGGACACCGACGGTGTCATCCCGATGCCGACGATGCACAACCCGCAAGGCACGCGTGTCCCGTCGTCGAGGATGAGCCCGGTCAGCCTATCCGTGCCTTGGAAGGCTGAAACCTTGCGCCCGCAATGCATTCTAACGCCACGGCGCTCATGGGCTCGCTGGACGATGCCACCCAAGCGCGGGCCCAAGCTCTGCGCGAGCGGTGCTTCGAGGGCCTCGATGACGTCGACCTCGAGGCCTAGCTGCCTGGCCGAGGCGGCGACTTCGGCCCCGATGAAGCCTGCTCCGATGACCGCGACGCGCGGCCCCTGCAAGAGCGCTCGCCGAATCGCCATCGCGTCATCCAAAGTTCGCAGGGTATGCACCCCCGGAAGGTCGGGCTGATTCGGCAAGGTGCGGGCCAGCCCGCCGGTGGCGATGATCAAGCCGTCGAAAGGCACCGTTCGTCCGTCGTCGAGGTGAACGCGTCGCTCCGAGACGTCGAGCGACACGGCTCGCTTGCCGGACGAGACCTCGACGCCCAGCTCCTCGTAGCTGCCACGACGCAATGCCAGCTTCTCCTGGCCCCACGTGCCACGCAAGATCTCCTTGGAGAGCGGCGGTCGGTCGTAGGGGAGATGAGGCTCTGCTCCGATCAAGGTGATCGCCCCATCGAACTTGGACCGTCGAAGAAACTCGACCGCGCGCAGGCCAGCCAAAGAGGCGCCGACGACGGCGATCCGTCTGGGCGCGCTCATCGATCGGAGCGATCGTCCTTGTGATGGCTCATTGCGATCGCGTGGCTGATGAGCGTTCGGAGATCTTTGGCGGCGCCGCGGGCGACTTGGACGAGGCCAGCCACCAAATCCGTATGATCGCGGGGCGTTTTCTCCAGGTAGGAACGCCGTGGCGGCTCGGCCTTGCGTCCCGGAGCGGCGTGTCCCCCGGCCGCCGTGCTCGCAGGCGCAGGCTCCGGAGGGCGAGATGAGCGGGTGGACGCGATCGGCACGGGCGGAGTCCGGGGAACGGGTGATGGAGCCGATGCGGGGACGGGCCCCGCCGCACGCTCGACGGCCTCCGGCG
Source organism: uncultured Sandaracinaceae bacterium (assembly GCA_964495565.1). Taxonomy (GTDB): domain Bacteria; phylum Myxococcota_A; class Polyangia; order Polyangiales; family Houyiibacteriaceae; genus SG8-38. Next base: position 2,797 of record CAZBWQ010000095.1, read on the forward strand.
GCGCGCCCACTCGTTTCTTGCGCAGGGCGCGCTTCGCGCGGGGCCTGGCGGGCTCGGTGGGACGGCCCGGTGCCGGCGGAGTGGCTTCGGCCTCGTCCGTCGGCGAGGAGGCCCCTTCGACGGCCTGCGGAGCGACCTCGGCCGAGGACCCCTTCGCTGCCTTGGTCTTGCGCTTTGCCGGCTTCTTGCGGGTCTTCTTCGCGGCGGCCTTGGACTTCTTCTTCGCGGCCTTCTTCGTCGTCTTCGCGGGCGACTTCGTGGCCTTCTTTTTCGGGGTCTTTTTGGCGGACGTCTCGGCGGTGTCGTCGCTCAGGGGTTCGTCGGCTCGTGCTTTGCGGGCGCGCTTTTTGGCGGCCTTCTTGGCGGGTCGCTTCGTGACCATCACATCTCCGGCGAAAGCCACCTTAACCGAATCGAGGTCGAGGGCAAGCGTGCGCCCTTTCCCAGCGCCTCATTGCACGGAGGGACAGGAAAGCGGATTCGAGCTCGTGACGTTGTTGTCTTCGTCGCACTCGTTGTATTGCTGTCCGCCTAGACCGTCGTCGTCCACGGTCGCCGAGACCACGATCGTACGGACCTCCAGCCCATCCGGAATCGGCACTTCGGCGACGATTCTCTCCGATTGGCCCGGCAGGAGCCAGCCGACCGTCCGTACGGGGCCGAGGTCGAGCACGTCGCCGTCCTGTGTCGTGGCGACCAGATGCGTCGAAATGCCCGGAGGCACGCTCAACGAGCCGTCGTTGATCACGACGACGGCAATCGCGTAGCGGGTCTCGTCACAGTCGAGGCGCGTGATTTCGGCGACCCGCAAATCAGGCGCATCGAACAGCCCATCGGGCTGAACGTTTTGACGAAAATTGTTGAGCCGCGAGTCCTCCCAGTTGACCCTCGGCACGCGCGGGATCTGTCCGTCTTCGGTCACGTTCGTCACGCTGTACGCGTGCTGATTCCAAATTCGCCGGGTCCGAACCCAGTTGTTGTCGGCATCCTCCCAGATCTCGATCCCGCCGAGATCGGGATCCAAATTCGGCTCGGGGATCACGACCTCCGACTTTCCGTCGTTGTCGACGTCGACGACGATCGGCATCTCGAGGCGTGTGTTGCTGCTGTGTGTACGGTCTTCGTAGAGGATCGCGCCATCGCGGCCGCGCAAGATGCGGAACGTCGTCTCGTCGGCGTAGATGACCTCGGCCGATCCATCGCCCTCGAAGTCGAAGACGCTCGAGCCCGTCGCGCGGCTCGAGCAGTCGTCGTTTTCGATCGTCCAACGGATCCACGGTCGCTCGCAGTCGTCAGGAAGCGGATCGCCGGTGCACTGGAAGTCGAATACGACGTACGCCGTGGAGCTGGCGGTCCCGATCTCTGCAAAGCCGTCACCATCGAAGTCTGCGACGGTCGGGGGACCGCTCTCGTTGGCACCGGCGGTATGGACGATCACCTGCGAGCCCTCGCTCGAGATCGGATTGCCTTCGCCGTCGAATGCAGGCAGCGACAACGGTCCGCCGCACAAGATGCGCTCGGGTGGCAAAAGATCGCCATCCTCGTCGTACAAAGGCGAAGATGGGACGTATCCAGACGGGCTGTAGGTGGGAGGCGCGACGTCCGACGCGGCACCGGGAATCCGAATGGGCAGCGGGACTCCCTCGACGGCGGATCCGTCGTGGTTCAGCACGAAGAGCTCGCCCAGCCGAATGATCACGACCTCCCCTTCGGGATCCCCGTCGAAGTTGCCGACGGCGTTGTACCCGTCGCAGTCGAGGGTGCCTCCACAGCTCGAGTTGACCGTCGTGTACGGGTGCGTCCAACGCTCCGTGCCGTCGAAGTTGTAAACGGTGTTTCCGGCGATGACCTCCTGGCGGCCATCACGATCGAGGTCGGCCACGGTCGAAACCGGCCCGAGGAACGCGTTGTTGCCGATTCCGAGGTTCCCCCCTGGCGCCATCGACTCCAGGTTCCGCCCATCCCAAGCCAGGGCATCGGGCGGCAGCAGGGGGTCGCCCGGACCCCTGCCCGTCAGCCCATCGAGAACCACGTTGCCGATGATGACCTCGGGCCTCCCGTTGGCATCGAGATCGGCGATCGAGGGCTGGGCGCCTCCCCGCGTGTGCTGCCGGGTCGGAAGCGCATCATTCTGCCAAAGAACCTCCCAGACGGAACCATCGTCGGCGGCCCGCGTCCATGCCACGGCGCCACCATTCTTGAAGGTGGCGACGATCTCCGGGGCACGTTCGTCGTTCATGTGGTCCGGATGGAGATTACCGAGCGCGATGCCACTCGAATTGCCAATCCAATCTTGGCTTCCCCGTCCTTTCAGTGTGGCGAGCGTGGTCATGGTGCCGTCGGAGTTGCAGGCTCCAGACACCACACGAACGACGCCACGGCTCGTGCAACAGCCGTCGGCGGCATAGTCGAAGCTGACGAAGACCACGTCGGGCACGTCGTGCGTGTTGGTCAGTCCGTCGCCATTGTCGTCGGTGAGATTCGCGACCGCAGGTGTCATCACGACCTCGGCCATCCTGGCGATGGCCAGCTCCTCCGCCGATGCCCCGGGCGGCGCAGGCGGCGGAGTCCAACGGCAGGCCACCGTCGGCTCGAATTCTCCGACTGGCGGACGATACTCGCACGCACGGACGGAATCGCGTGGAATGCACAGTCCCGCGCTCGGCTCGCAGAGCTCGTCGGGTCGGCAATCCTCACCGAAGACACACTCGTTCGAGGCCGGGACGCAGGCACCACGAATGCAGGCCTCGTCCTGCGTGCAACAGAGCTCGCTCGCGTCCCCACAACGCTGCGCGGGCTCGTCGCAAGCCGCCACGCAAGCGCCTTCGACGCAGACCTGCGAGCCCTCGCAACAAACGCCGTTGCACTCGACCCCACTGCCACAGTCGAGGACACAGGCACCTTCCTCACAGACCATGTCGACGTCGCAGCACTGGGAGGCGCCCCCGAACACGCACGCGGGGCGGTCTCCGCAGACCGAAACACAGGTCCCGTCGGCTGCGCACGACTCTCCCACGGAGCACTCGCAGTCGAAATCCACGCCACCATCGCCACTGCGAGGGGTCCCTACGGACGCCTCCCCACAGCCGAGCAGGAGGCTGCCCAAAAGAGCCACAATCCCCATCCAATGCACGATTCGAATATAAATGTAAAATTACAGCATTTCCATCGAATCGAATGACTTGCATGCTGGGCTGGGCTCAGTAGAACATGTTTCACCTCGGCATTGCGCCGGGCAAACTCAGGAGCGAGTCCATGGCCATCGTCGAACCACTTTCCTCGACCCCCGAGGGCCGCCGGCGTCTCGGGCTTCGCAGCCCGGCTACCCGCGAGCCGGTCGGCGAGATCGTCGTGAGTAGCCCTGCCGATGTAGCCGAAGCCATCGCAAAGGCGCGCGAGGCGCAGAAGGAGTGGAGCCAGGTGCCCGTCGCCGAGCGAGCGCGCATCGTTCGCGGCGCCATCGACATCCTCGTCGAGGAGCGCGAGCAGGTGGTTGCAACGATCCTCGAAGAGACCGGCAAGACGCGCCTCGAGGCGCTGATCATGGAGATCTTGCCGGGTTGCGATTACCTCAACTTTTGGTGCGGCCGCGCGCCGAAGGAGCTGTCTGACGAAAGGCGCAAGCTGCATGGCTACCTTCGTCCCTTCAAGAAGCTGTTGATGCATTACCGGCCGCTCGGTGTGGTGGGGGTGATCACGCCATGGAACGGCCCGTTCGCACTTGCGATCAACCCCACGGTGCAGGCGGTCTTGGCAGGCAACGCCGTGTTGTTGAAGCCTTCCGAGGTGGCGCCCCACTCCGGCGAATGGGCGGTTCGACTGCTCCGACGGGCCGGTGTCCCCGAGGGGGTGGTGCAGACGGTCCACGGCGACGGAGAGACCGGAGCTGCGCTGGTCAACGGCGGGGTCCAGAAGATCTCGTTCACCGGAAGCGTGCGAACCGGAAAGAAGATCGCCGCGGCGTGCGCGGAGCAGCTAATCCCCTACACGCTCGAGCTCGGCGGGAAAGACGCGATGATCGTCTGCGCGGACGCCGATCTCGAACGGGCTGCCGGGGGCGCCGTGTTCAACTCGATGCTCAATAGCGGCCACGTTTGCATGGGTGTGGAACGCATCTACGTGGTGGAGAGTGTGGCCGATGAATTCGAGGAACGCGTCGGGCGGATCGTGAGCGAGCTTCGCTACGGACTGGGTGACGACGTCGATGTCGGCTCGGTATTTTGGGATCGTCAGCTTCCGATCATCGAGCGTCACGTCGAGGATGCCAAAGCCAAGGGCGCCGAGGTCGTCGTCGGCGGGGAAGCCGATACCGCACGGGGCCTCTTCTACAAGCCCACCTTCATTCGGAACGTGGATCACACGATGGAGCTGATGCGGGAGGAAACCTTCGGCCCCATCGTCTCGGTGATGCGAGTGGCCGACGAGGAAGAAGCCATCCGTCTCGCCAACGACTCCCACTACGGATTGAGTGGAAGCGTGTGGACCAGGAACATCGACAAGGGAATCGAGATCGCCAAACGACTCGACACGGGCTCTGTGGTCATCAACGACGCTTCGATGGCCTATGGCGCGCCCGAAGCTCCCTTCGGCGGATTGAAGGACAGCGGCGTCGGCCAAGTCAACGGCCTGGGTGGTCTTCGCTCCTACACGCACGCCCAACCGATCCTCATCGACCGCTGGTCCTTGAAGAAAGAACGTGTCTGGTATCCGCACTCCGCTGATTCCATTGCGGAAATCGATGGCATGATCCGTGTCATCTACGGCGGTGCGCTGAAGAAGCTCGGCTTCTTTTCGTAGGCGGAATCTTCCTCTATAGTCGCGCCCGATGCGAGCCCGTGAATCGATCATGCCGTGGGTCCGCAATGGCGTGGACAAGGCCGCCCATCGTCTTTCGCACGTCGGATACGGCGTGCTGCCGTGGGTGATCCAAAGCTGGCGCGGCGTCCGAGTCGAGCACGACGTGCCCTATCGCGAGCGTCATCGGCGGGCACATCTCTTGGACGTCTACCGGCGGCGGGATGCCGCGGGTCCGCTCCCGACGGTCATGTACATCCACGGCGGCGCTTTTTCCATGATGTCCAAGGACACGCATCGGGTGATGGCGTACCTCCTGGCGGCGCAGGGCTACCAGGTCTTCAACGTCAACTACCGCCTCGGCCCGGTGCACGCCTACCCCAAGCCGCTCAAGGACGTGATGGTCGCGCTGGAGTGGCTCCTCGACCATGGCGCGGAATACGGAGCCGACACCGACCGCCTGGCGATCATCGGAGAGTCAGCCGGGGCGAACCTGACCGCCGCATTGGCGTATTGTGCGACACATCCGCGGCCAGAGCCGTTCGCCCGCCGCATCTTCGAGCGCGACCTTCGAATGACCTGCGTGGCGCCCTTGTACGGACTGCTCGATCTCCACGACGTGCGGCGATTTTGGCGCGACCCCGACAAGAACCGGCGCATGCCCGGTTGGGTCAAAGGCGAAATCCAGGGCACGGCCTACTCGTATCTGGGGCGGCGGGTCAAACGCGCGCTTCAGTTTCCGTTGGCGAGCCCGCTCATGTTGTTCGAGCAGGAGGCTCCTTCAGGGAGCCGCCCTCTCCCACCCTTTTTCACGACCGTCGGCACGGCAGATCCCTTGCTGCCCGATACCATTCGTCTGAGCCGTGCGCTCGAGCAACGAGGGATCGATTGCGACCTGCACGTCTTTCGAGGCGAGATTCACGCCTTCAACGTGATGCTCTGGCGCGCCGCTGCGAGGGCGCAATGGGGTGCCCTCTTCGACTTCCTGGACAAGCACATGGGCGCGAGCTCGCTCGAAACGCCGCTGCAAGCCCCTCATTACGTCTCGCTGGCCGATTCGTTCGCCGAGTAACCGCGTGTCTCGACGACGTTGGCGTACGGCAGCGGCTCGATGCCGCGTCCGCGGCGCTGCGCCCACGAGCGCGTGAACACCGCACCCAGCAAGAAGATCTGGGCCGTGTAGTAGATCCAAAGCAACAACACGATCAGCGATCCGGCAGCACCATAAATCGAAGCGGGGCTCGCGTACCCCATGTAGATGCCGATCAGGAAAGACCCGAGCAGCACGAACACACAGGTGGCGAGCGCTCCGATCCACACGTCGCGCCAGGCGATCGTCGCATCGGGCAACCAACGGTAAACCAAGGCGATCAGAGGCACCAGAACCCCAAACGCGCTGCCGAACTGCGCAACGGTCAGCACCAAGTGGCTGCCCCCGATCAGGTTGGCGGCGGCGGTGACCCCCGAGTGGAGCAGCACCAGGGCGATCAACGAGCTGCCGAACACCAGCACCATGGCGAATGCGAGCATCCGCCGTCGAATCAGGTGGAACACCTCCGGACGGCTGGCTTGACTGAGCAGCTTCGGCCGAATGCCCCACATGTGATTGAGGGCACGGCGAAGCATCGTGAAGAGCCGCCCCGCGATATACAGCATGAACAATGCACCGATGACCGGCGCCGCCACGCTCGCGACGGCCTCGGTGCCGAGCTGGGCGATGGTGTCGCTGATGTACGTCGCCAAGTCTCGGCCGACGAACGCACCGAGCTGCTGCACCAGCTCCTCGCGGGCTCGTGACTCGGTCATGACCAGCGAGGTGATCAACAAGGCGACGACACCGAGCGGAGCGATGGCCAGTGAGGCGTAAAAGGCGATGGCTCCCGAGAGCAATCGCCCATCGTGCGACAGGAAGTAGCGCCAAGTCTCGGTCAGAAGCGAGACCATGAGCGCTCAGTAGCGATAGTAACTCGGCTTGAAGGGACCCTGCGCGGGCACTCCGAGGTACTTCGCCTGCTTGGGGGTGAGCGTGGTCAGCTTCGCTCCGAGCTGACCGAGGTGCAGCTGCGCGACCTTCTCGTCTAGCTCCTTCGACAGGACGTAGACCTTGCCGCTCTCGTAGCGTTCAGGCTCCGTCCACAAGGAAAGCTGGGCCAGCACCTGGTTGCTGAAGGAGTTGCTCATGACGAAGCTCGGATGACCCGTGGCACAACCGAGGTTCACCAAACGTCCGCGGGCCAACACGATGATCCGTTTGCCGTCGGGAAAGATGAAGTGATCGACCTGAGGCTTGATCGGCTCCTCGGTCACGCCATTGGCGGGATCGGTGAGCCAGGCCATCTGGATCTCCGAATCGAAGTGTCCGATGTTGCACACGATCGCTTCGTTCTTCATCTGCTTCATGTGCTCGCCGGTCACGACGTCGCAGCAGCCGGTCGCAGTGACGAAGATGTCACCGATGGGTGCCGCTTCCTCCATCGTGACGACCTGGTAGCCTTCCATGGCGGCCTGCAGCGCACAGATCGGGTCGATCTCGGTCACCAAAACGCGAGCACCAGCCCGAGCCATCGCTTGGACGCAGCCCTTGCCCACGTCGCCGTAACCAGCCACGACCACGACCTTGCCGGCGATCATCACGTCGGTCGCGCGCTTGATGCCGTCGACCAACGATTCGCGACAACCATACAGGTTGTCGAACTTCGACTTGGTCACCGAATCGTTGACGTTGATCGCCGCGCACTTGAGCGTGCCGTCGCGCTCCATCTCGTACAGTCGATGGACGCCGGTGGTCGTCTCTTCGGAAAGACCGACGATGCGGTCGGGACCCTCGAAGAGCTCCGGGTATTCGTTGTGCGCGATCGCGGTGAGGTCGCCACCGTCGTCGAGCAAGAGGTTCGGTGCCTTGCCACCTTCGAACGCCCGAATCTGCTGATGAATGCACCATTCGTACTCCTCCTCGGTCTCGCCCTTCCAGGCAAACACCGGGACGCCCGTCACCGCGATCGCAGCGGCGGCATGATCCTGAGTCGAGAAGATGTTGCAGCTCGTCCAGGTGACCTCCGCGCCGAGCTCGCGAAGCGTCTCGATGAGGACGGCGGTTTGGATGGTCATGTGAAGGCAACCGGCGATGCGTGCTCCAGCGAGCGGCTTCTTCGGGCCGTATTCGCGCCGCAAGGCCATCAGACCCGGCATCTCGTGCTCGGCAATGGCGATTTCCTTGCGGCCCCAGTCGGCCAAAGACAGGTCGGCGACTTTGTAGTTCAGATCTCGATTTGGGCTCATGATGATGTCGTCTCCTCTTGGTCTCCGCGGCGCGCTGCGAGCACTTGCCACTGCAAGTGGGCGTCGGGTCCCGGCCCGTACCGCGCTGCGGGAATTGCAAAAACTTCGGGATCGAGCAACCCGGCGGACCGCGCGAACCCGATCAGCTCCTCGTCGGTGAATCCGAGCCACACGTCCGCCTGGCACTCGCGCATGCGCTCGTCGTCGTGGGAGCGGTAGTCGATCACGATGACTCGTCCGCCCGGACGGGCCAGCTCGCCGAGCATCGAAACGACATGCGCAGGCCGGGGCGCATGGTGGAGCAGCCGCGTGGCAAACACGGCGTCCGCGCCACCCAGCTCCGCCACCCGACCTCGCAGGGCCTCGTCGCCGTAGTCGGCGTGGAGTAGCTCGACGTGCTCGTACCGGCCGCGCTCGAGCCGATGCCGGGCGGCCTTGAGCTGCTCGGCGGAACGATCGACGCCCACCACCCGGTCGAAGAGCGGCGCCAACAGCTCCACCAGCCCGCCATCCCCCGCGCCGACGTCGACGGCAAGCCGCCGTCGTGGCAGGAGCACCCGCAAGGCGGTGAGATACGCCGGCCAGTCCCTCGCGGAGCCGGCATCGCCGTCGACCGCCGGCCGCGAAAAGAACGCGCGGCCCTCTTCGTCACGTGCACGGATAACCTCGGCCACGCGCGCCAGGCTCCCATCCTGCGCACAGAGCTCGCGGCCCGATCGAATGGCGTCCGCGAGCACCGGATCGCGCGAAGCGCCGTTCACCAGCTTGGCCAGAGCCCGCGTGCCTTGCCGCCGGACGGCTACGAGCCCGGCTTCCCGGAGAAGCTTGAGGTGCTTGGAGACGTTCGGTTGAGCCTCTCCGGTGAGCTCGGACAGCTCGCCGATCGACAGCTCATCCTCGGAGGTCAGCCCGAGCAGACGAAGGCGCCGCGGCTCTCCGAGCAATCGGTAGAGCTCCCATCGGGGCGATGCCACCTCGGCCGTTCGCATGGCTCAGTATATATGCCCCTATTCGCATGGATGCAAATAGCAAGGCTAGGAATTCTTCTAACTATTTGATCTTTCAAGCTTCCTGCTCGCGAAGCGCCCGTTCGTAGTACGAGCGGGCAAAGGCCCCGCCTCGCTTGCATGCGTCTTCGAGCAACGGGACGGCGTCGGCAGCGCGGCCGAGCTCCACCAGGACCGCACCCTCGAGCGCAGGATCGGCGGTTCGTGCCCCCGAGAGGGATTGCAGCGCTTCCTGCGCCTCGAGGGGCTGGCCGTTGATGAGCCGACCCCAGGCCAACAGATGAAACGCTTCGTCGAGCTCATCGGTGGTGCGGGCCTGTGTCACCAGCTCGGATGCCGCCCGAATGACCGCCTGCCCATCCCCGCGTTCCAAAGCCTCGAAGGCCTGCTCCACCGAAGTGGGCGCGGGTGTCGGCTCCGCCACGGGCATCGACCGGCGCTGCCGCTCGATGCGAAGAGCTTGGTAGGTGCTGAACCCCAACAAGAACAGCAAGATCGTCGCCGGGTACTGCTTGAAGCTCACGGTCAAGACCAGAAGAAGTCCGATCACCGCAAAGGAGACGTAACAAGCGAGAAGGCGTCCGCGCGACGGGACCGCAAGCTCCATCAGCGAAGCGACGATGTTGCCGCCGTCGAGCGGCAGCACGGGAAGCAAGTTCAGAAGCCCCCAGCCGAGGTTCACGAAGACGAGGGACCGAAACGCATAGCGACCGAGCGACGGGTCGGGAATCTTCAATGCGTCCATCAGCAACAAAGCCGACGTTCCAACGAGGATGCCGACCGCAGGCCCTGCCGCGCTCACCAGGAGACTTCGCCAAGGGCTCATCGGCTCCCGCTGCTCCCACCAGGTCAGGCCACCCAATGCGACCAGCTCGATGCGCGGCTGCCGACCAAAAGCGCGTCCGACCAGGGCATGGCCGAGCTCGTGCATCAAAATCCCTTGGAACACGACAGCCACCCAGATGGCCAAGCCTGCCCACCCTTGCTCGCTGTTCAGGGTCCAAAGCCACAACGCCATCAACCAGAACCAGAGGTGAATGCGCACGGGAATGCCGAACAAGCGGAACTGCAGGCTCATTTGCATTCAATATGGGTCGCCGAGGCCGCGGCGACCAGGGGGCGCTCATCGTCGACGGGACTCCTCCGTCATGCGCTTCTTCGTCGCCGCCCAGCTGCAGATCTCGCACTGGCTGAGGTCGTGCCCTCGGGCGGGGCAGTGCTCGCGGCCGAAGTAGATGATCTGAAGGTGCCGCCGAATCCAGGTGTCCTCGGGGAATACCCGCTTCAGGTCCTCCTCGGTCTTGGCCACGTTCTTGCCGTTGGAGAGCCCCCAGCGCGAGGCGAGCCGGTGGATGTGCGTGTCGACCGGAAAGGCGGGACGCCCGAACGCTTGGCACATCACGACCGAGGCGGTCTTGTGTCCGACACCGGGAAGCTCTTCGAGCGCGTCCATGTCCGCGGGAACGCGACCGCCATGCTCGTCGAGCAGCTTGCGCGCCATCGCCTTCAGGTTCTTCGCCTTGGTCGGGGCGAGCCCGACCGTCCGGATCAGCTCCAAAATTCGCTCGACTGGCAGCGCCGCCATCGCTTTCGGGTTGGGCGCCTCCCGAAACAGCGCCGGGGTGACCTCGTTGACTTTCTTGTCGGTGGTCTGTGCGCTCAGCATCACCGCCACCAAGAGCGTGAACGGATCCCGGTGGTCCAACGGAATCGGGGGCGCCGGATAGTGCCGGTCGAGAATCGCTCCGATTCGCTCCGCCTTCTCCCGGCGATTCATCGAGATGCGACTACCGCTCTTTGGCGTCGGGGTTGATGGAATACTTGGCGGTCAGGCTGGCCTCGCCGAGGACGTGCCCTTCGATCGCTTTCTGAAGATCGGCACAGGTGAATTTTCCTTGCACGGGCGCCTTCTCCACATCGAGCGCATACACCGTGAACCGGTAGTGATGAACGATGCTGTCGTTGAACGGAGGACACGGTCCGTCATAGCCGTAGTAGTCACCGGCCATCTCGGGATCGCTCGCAAACCACCCGGTGTAGTCGTTGATGCCTTGACGCGTGTCTCCGGGGCCCTCGGGGCCATCCTTCCCCTTCGCGGTCACGCCCGCGCTGAGCTCCCCCTCACGCACCTCGCCGTTCGGATCGAGATCCACGATTGCCCAATGGCAGAAGTCGGTGCGCGGCAAGTCCGCGGGGACGACACGCCCCTCTTGATTCACGTCGTCGGGCTTGGTGGGCACGTCGCCATCGATGCAGGTGATCGCGATCGACTTGGTGCCCTCGGGAAGATCCGACCAAGAGATGTGCGGATTCTCGTTGTCGGACAGATCGATCTTCCCGTCGGCGCTTCTCTTGCCGAATGCATACTGCGCCGAAAGATAATCACCATCTTTGAAACTGTCGCTGCGTACTTTCATAGTCTCAGAGGACAGCACCGACCCGCTCCGCTGTCAATCGACAAGCCCGAGCCTCGGGCGCGAGTCTCGAACCCCGGCCGGGGTGAGAGGATCGAGATCGGAGGGTCGCGATTCGAGGTCGGTGGATCGAGAGCCGAGAGCCGAGAGCCGAGAGCCGAGAGCCGAGAGCCGGGGATAGCGCGGAACACAAGGCTGGGTGTCGGGCCACGGGCCCCGAGTCTCGATCCGCGGCTCTCGGGTCTCGCGCCTCGACTCTCGAACCCTGGCCCTCCGGCTCGCAGCCCTAGAGGCTTCGCAGAATCTGGAGGTAGTGCTCGGCGGTTTGGTCCCATCGAAAGTTGTGCCTCACGTAGTCCGC
>CAZBWQ010000096.1:0-14543 GCA_964495565.1 uncultured Sandaracinaceae bacterium
CGGAGCGTCATCGTTCCGCCGCGAACCGCGACGTCGCCCGAGCCCAGCGCCGTCGGTGACGCTGCGATCAAGCTTCCGGACTCCACGATCACACCGCCCGAGAAATCGTTTTCACCCTGGAGGACCAGCCGTCCGCCGGCGAGGCGGATACCCCCCTCACCGGTCAAATGGATCGGCGCATCGCCGTAGGAAACCGCCGCGAATTCGGAAGGAGAGCTCTCGAAGGCGCGCACGAGGAGGGTGCCTTCCTCGTCGAGAATCGCTTCATCGAGAATGATGCGTCCGCGCAACCGTGCCGCACGCGCGAGCACGGGGCGGTACTTCTGCTGCGGTCCCAATCGGCGCTGGAGCACGCGTCCTTCTTCGCTCAAAGCGAACCAAATCGTTCCGATGCCGACACCTCCGGCCCTGGCGCGCGAGTGCGGACGAAAGTCGGGCAAGACATAGCGCCCTTCCCCGTTCTTCCTGGAGTCGGGATCGAAGTGGTGCGTCGCGCTCGAGTCGACCACCGGCACGGCGATGACCTTCGCGACGCCCTCCTGAAGAGTCCCGCGACCGTCGTAGCCCTCGGTCGTGGGATCGACTACCGTAGGTGGGCCGGCGACGACGAACACGTGTCCCGTATCGCGCGGCTTGGGACGATTCTCATCGGACGGCTTGGCGTACCGTCCCATCGCGTAGGCGCCGATGTCTCCCGGTTTCAGCTCTTCGAAGTTCGGGACCGGCTCGAACCCCGTCGCCTCCGCATGGTCACTCCGAAGGAAGTGCGTCACGACGAATGCCCGGGCCCAAGGCCGCTGACCCTCTCGCAGCACGAAATCTTCGGAGTACACGTGGTTGTACTCGTCCCGACTCCGCTCCGACTGCAAGATCGATTCATGCAGGGGCGAGACCGTGTTGAGCAGGAAGCTGAGCCAGCCGGAGCAGTCGGTCGAAGCCAGTATCGAATGGGCCTCTGCCGCTTCGAGGTGGACGTGCGGCTCTCCGTGCCGCATTTTCGGGCCGACGAAGCGCTGATGACTGTAGCTGTTGCTCGGCGGCGGAACGGCGCTCGGGTCGTTCAACGCCTCGATCACCGTAGTCGAAAATCGGAGCATCCCCTCCGCCAGTTGCGCAGACGCGTCGACGGGCACGACGCGCGGTCGGGCATTCTCCACCGCGGCCGGCCCGTGATGGTGATGTGTGGAAGCGCCCGACGCGACACACAGCAGGGCTATCGCAACACGTGATCGAAGTAACACGAATCGTTCCTCAGTATCCGGCCAGGCCGGGACGAAAACCCAGCCATCCAGACAGGTTAGTTGCAGTACATGGGCTTCTGCAAATCTGTGTCGGCGACTCCGCCCGAGAGGCGGTATTCGGGGCGGAATGTCGGGACGGGCGTCCGCCAAACCGCGAAGCTGCCGTTCCGCTTTTGCCGGATCCGGACGCGCCTCGGAGCGGGCAATTTGCCACGGTGAGGCGCATCCGCCCACCGCGATCCGCCAGGAGACGCACCGCGCTCGGGTGACCTTCGTGGCATGCTTCCTGCTTCTGTGGTGGCTTGCGTCCCCGGACGGTCGGCCATGTTCATCGAACAGATCAAAAGCGAAGGTCTCGCACACTTGTCATACGTGTTTGGCGGCGAAGGCTGTGCCGCGGTGGTGGATCCACGGCGTGACTTCGACCTTTACGTGCAAATTGCAGCGGACCGCGGCTGCCGGATCACCCACATCTTCGAAACGCATCGCAACGAAGACCTGGTGTCAGGGGCCTCCATTCTCGCCGAGCGGACGGGCGCTCCGGTCTACCACGGCCCCAACCCGGCCGGAACCGTGTCGTATGCCCGAACCGCACGCGACGGGGAGCAGCTCGACGTCGGGAACGTCCGCGTGACGGTCCTCGAGACGCCCGGGCACACCGACGACAGCCTGTCGTTTGCGGTGGCCGATACGGGAAGTGGCGATGACGTGATCGCGGTGTTCACCGGGGATGCGCTCTTCGTAGGCGACGTCGGGCGCACCGACTTCTACCCGGACCGTGCACGCGAAGTGGCGGGGCTGCTCTACGACTCGCTGCGCAAGCTGACCCAGCTCGGCGACCACGTCATCGTCTATCCGGCGCATGGCGCGGGCTCGGTCTGCGGGTCGAACATGGCCGATCGCGACTTCTCGACGATCGGCTACGAAAAGCAAAACAACCCGCGATTGCGCATCGAAGATCGAGAGGCCTTCATCGAAGCCAAGGTGCAAGAGCACCACGACACGCCTCCCTACTTTCGATTCATGGAACAGCTCAATCTCACGGGCGCGCCGCCGATCCGAGATCCCCTGGCGCCTCCGCCGCTCACTGCAAAAGCTTTCAAGAGCATCGCCGAACAGAGCGTGCTCGTCGACGTGCGGAGCACCTCGGCATTTCTCGGTTCCCACGTGCCGAACAGCTTGGCGCTTCCCGTCTCGCTCCTGTCGTCTTTCGCGGGTTGGCTCTTGAACCCCCAAGATCCCCTGGTTCTCGTCGCTGACGACGCGGATCAAGCCCAAGCGGCCGCTCGACTGCTCGCTCGCATCGGCTTCGACCGTGTACGCGGTTTTCTCGCGCCTTCCCTACCGGCCTGGGCAGCCGCGGGCGAGTCGTTTGGAGGCTTGCCGGTCATCGACGCACACGAAGTCCGGTCGCGGCTCGAGAAGCCGCACCCGCAATGGTCACTCCTGGATGTTCGCAGTACCGACGAGGTGAACGAGCTCCAGATCACCGGTGCGAAGCACGTCTACGTGGGGGAGCTCCCGAGCCGGCTCGACGAGCTCGACCGAGCGAAACGCTACACGGTCATGTGTGCCAGCGGAGCGCGTGCGACCATCGCAGCGAGCGTCCTGCTCCGCGCCGGTTGGCGCGACGTCGATTTGTTCCTCGGCTCCACGGGGGCCTGGAAGGCAAGCGGGTTCGGGCAGTGAAAGGCCCCGATCGAGTCGAAGCGAAGGATTGGGCGGCGCAAGCGTGCTCGGCAGAAGCCGGACTCCGTATCGATTCGTAGGCCGGTCGTGATCGGCGGTGACACCGCGCGTGGCGAAGCTCTGCGCCCCCACGGCCGCGACGACCGCGAGTAGCGCCACCAGACGGCGCATGCCTTCAGACTCGGGCACGATGAACCCCTTCGAAGATGCCCCGAAAGGCCGCCGCCGTGGAACGAGCGCGTCGATGAAGCTCTCGCGCGGCCCCGGGTGCGATGTCGAGCGCTTGGCGCAACTGGCACAAGGCATCGATTTCGTTGTCGTCTTCGGCTCCGTCCACGTTCGCAATCCATGCCGCTGTCAGGAACACGTAGTGGCGAGCTGCTTCGTCCAGGGTTGCAGGAACACGCATGACTTACCTCGTCGGTTTGTCGCCGGTCGTCGGAGACCTTCTAGATCACTATCGGCTCGGGCTCGCACGTTGACAATCTAGATAGTTTGTCCGCAAAATGTAGATGTAAACTACATGAGGGCTCGGCGATGGAATGGCTCAACTATCATCATTTCCTGTACTTCTGGCTCACCGTTCGGGAAGGCGGAATTCAAGCCGCGAGTCGCAAGCTCAGGCTGTCGCACCCCACGGTGAGCGTCCAAATCAAGCGCCTCGAGGAACAGCTCGGTCACGCCCTCTTCGACCGGTCACGACGCAAGCTCGAGCTCACGGAGGCGGGGCAGCTCGCCTTCCGATATGCCGACGAGATTTTCTCGCTGGGCCAAGAGTTCCGCGAGGCGCTCGAGGGTCGGCCCGTCGGCAGGCCCGTGCACCTCGTGGTCGGAGTGAGCGACGTCATGCCCAAGCTGATCGTCCGGAAGTTGCTCGATCCCGCACTTCGCCTGGACATCCGTGTTCGCCTGAACTGCTTGGAGGACCGTTTCGATCGCTTGCTCGGCGCGCTCGGCACGCACGACCTCGACGTCGTGCTCGCAGACACGCCTTGTCCACCCGCCAGTGGCGTCAAGGCGTTCAATCATCTGTTGGGGGAGTGCGGTGTTTCGTTCTTCGCAGCGAGCAGTCTTGCACCCCGCATTCGTGCCCGCTTTCCCCAGTCGCTGGACGGGGCTCCCATGCTGATGCCCGCCAGTGACACGGCTCTCGGACGTGCGGTCACGCAATGGTGTGACGAAAGAGAAATACGGCCCGAGGTGGTCGCCGAGTTCAACGACAGCGCCCTCATGAAAGCATTCGGCCAGGACGGGGTCGGTGTATTCCCGTTTCCGCAGATCACCGAGGCGGACGTGAAGCGGCAGTATGGGGTCCAGGTCGTAGGGCGCGTGGACGCGATCCGCGCCCGCTTCTATGCGATTTCGCCGGAAAAGCGGCTCAAGAATCCCGCGGTGGTAGCCGTCTGTGAAACCGCGCGCGACGAGCTCTTCGCCTGAGCTGCTGGCCGGCATCTGCAGACGCCACGTGACGCGCCGTCCTTGAAAAATCTCCAGATCTGGGGCAAGAGGCTGCCCCATGTCAGACCAATCAAGGCCTGGCGTGGCGATGATCACCGGCGCCAGCGGTTTCATCGGTGGGCGTCTTCGCGATTCTCTGATCGACGACGGGTACGACGTGGTCGCCCTCACCCGCGAGGGATCGCCCGAGCCGAAACGCGGTCGCGGTCGTCCGGTGCGCTACGAGCAGCTTGAGACGCTGGAGCGAGCGCTCGAAGAGGAACGGCCCGAGCTGCTGTTCCACGTGGCCGGAGCCACGAAAGGCGTCACCGAGGAGGACTTCCGGCGCGGCAACGTGATGCCGACCCGGAACCTGATCGAAGCCGCTCGGAAGGTTCATCCAGGCTTGAGGCGATTCGTTCACATCTCTTCGTTGACAGCGCACGGCCCGGCCACCGAGGACGAGCCAAAGCAGGAGCACCACCCCCGCACACCGGTCGAGCTCTACGGCAAGAGCAAGCTCGAATCCGAGGAGGTCGTGGAGGCCGTGGGCAATGCCCTCCCCTGGACGATCATTCGTCCGCCGGCGGTGTACGGTCCGGGCGACGTGGATCATTACGAGATCTTCAAATTGGCCTCCCGGCGCCTCAACGTCTTCTACGGCAACCGGAAGAGCCTCGTTTCCATGATCCACGTGGATGACCTCGTGCGGGGCATCCGGCTTGCCGCTACGCACTACCGGGCCATCGGCCGGGGCTACTTTCTATGCGACAACCAGCCACGGACTTGGGAGACCTTCCAGGAGGCGGTGATCCGAGCCACCGGCAAAGGCGCCCTCGATCTGGAGCTGACATCTTTCAGCATCGACCTCGCCGCCTTCTTCGGTGAGCTCGCTACGAAGCTCGACGGCAAGCCGCGCCTGTTCAACCGGCAAAAAGCCATCATGGGGAAGCAACGAGCCTGGACCTGCTGCAGTGACCTCGCACGGACGGAGCTCGGCTTCGACCATCGCATCGACCTCGAAGAAGGCGTCGCCCAGACGCTCGAATGGTACCGCTCGGCAGGCTGGCTCTGAGCCCCGCCGGGGGCGTGCGCGTTTCGGATCCGCCAGACCGCGCTGGCTGCATTCGCCTCAATTCGGCTTCGATTGAACGGTCGGCTCGGGCTCGGCGGCCGCGCGGACGGCTTCGACGAGCTCTTTCGAAAAGACCCGGCCAGTCATGTCCTGGAGGATCCTTTGGGACACCGCATTCCATTCCGCCTCGTGCTTGCTCGTGTCGGTCGGCACGATCCCCTTCTTCACGATGACGTCATAGGCTTTTTGGTCGTCGCGCCGGATGGACGCGTTGAGTAGCGTCTCGGCGCGCTTGGCGGTCCGGAAGAAGATCTCGCGAACATCCGGTGCGAGGGCGTCGAGCTTCTCCTTTCGCATCACCACGCCGCCCACGATGATCGAGAGGTTGTGGCCGGTCATGTAGTGGAGCCGTGTGTACCACTGCAGAGCCACCGCCGTGAGCGCGGACGAGGTGACGACGTCGATCATCTTGGTTTGGAGCCCCGGATAGACCTCTGGAACGCCGAGCCGCACGCCCGGCGCTCCGACCACGTCGTAGAACTCGATGAAGTTCAGGTCGTCTTTCCATATCCACGGGCGCATCGCTTTGACGTCCGACGGGCGGGCGATTGGCGAGACGGAAAAGAGCCTCGTCTTGCCCGCATCTCCCCACGCGACCATCTGGTACCCTTTGTCGACGAAGAGCTTGGCGAAACGATCAGCGAGCTTGGTCCGCACCCGATCGAGCTTCTCGTAGGATTCGAGGAAGCCAGGCACCCCGAGGATGATCGTCGGCCGCACGAGCATGCTCAAACCCGTGATCGTCACGACTCCTCCGTCGAGCTGCCCCACCCGCATCTTGCGCACGAAGTCGCGCTCGTCCCCCTGCGATCCCCCCGGATAAAATCGTACGCTCAGCCTGCCGTTGGTTTCTCGTTGCACGGTCTTGTTCCATGCGTTGAGCACCTTCATCCAGGAAGACCCGGCAGGTGCCAACGACGCGATCCGGAGTGTGGTCGCCTCCTCGGCACGGCTAGTCGAAGTCTTCCCAGGAAGGGTACTGAGCAGCACCGAGAACAAAGCTACGAAGCAAACACGGCTTCCCATGGGCGATTTATACTCGACCTCGGCAAAAAAAGGGACCTCAACGCCGTTCCAGCACGGCGCGCAGAAAGCGGCGCGCCCTCTCGGTCTTCGGCTTCGTGAAGATCACCTCGGGCGTGTCGTCTTCCACGATACGACCCTCGTCGAACACGAGCACCCGATCGGCGATCTCCTCGGCGAAGCCCATCTCGTGGGTGACGATGATCATGGTCATGTCCGTCTCCGCCGCGAGGTCGAGCAACACGTTTTGTACCTCACCGACGAGCTCTGGGTCGAGCGAGGACGTCACTTCATCGAACAGCATGACTTCAGGCCGCATGGCTAGGGCTCGTGCGATGGCGACGCGTTGCTTTTGTCCGCCCGACAGCTCTCCAGGGTATGCCTCGGCTTTTTCCTCGAGGCCTACCAGAGAAAGAAGCTCTCGGGCTCGCTCCCGCGCTTCGTCGGACGACAGCCCCAGAACCCGGCGGGGCGCCTCGGTGACGTTTCTCAGCACCGTCATGTGCGGAAACAGGTTGAAGTGTTGAAACACCATTCCGACCTTCTTGCTCACGTGCCGTGCATGGGAACGGCCCGCCGGCACGAGGTCTCCGTTTCGGCGCTCGTGCCAGAGATATTCGCCGTCGACCTCGATGGTTCCGCCCGTGGGTCGCTCGAGCGTCATGAGCAGCCGCAAGAGGGTCGACTTGCCCGAGCCCGAAGGACCGATGATCGCGACGTGCTGATTTCGGGGAAGATCGAGATCGATCCCGTCGAGCACCACGAGATCGCCATAGGCTTTGCGGAGCCGTCGAATGCGCACGATCACCGATTCGGATGGATCGGACATGGCTCATGCCTCCCTGTGGACGAGCTGCTTCTCGGACCAGCGGATCAAGCTCGCCGCGGCCAGGCTCAAGACCAAGAACACGACGCCCACGACGGTATAACCTTCGATGGAGCTTCCGAAACGCGAGTTGAAGCTCGTCGCGCGAGCCAGGACCTCCGGCACCGTGATCGCGTAGAGCATGGGGGTGTCTTTGAACATGGCGATCAAGTAGTTTCCGAGCGCAGGAACGATTGGAGGAATCGCCTGGGGAAGAACGATTCGCGTCCACGTGAGCCATCGTGGCAAGTGCAGGGCGGTCGCCGCCTCCCACTGACCTCGCGGCACGCCTTCGATGCCCGATCGATAGACTTCCGAGGTGTATGCGCTGTAGTGAATGCCCAATACCATCATGCCCATCACCATCGGCGTGTTCCAACCGTAGTTCGGCATCAAGAAGTAGACGAAAATCAGCTGAACCAACAGCGGTGTCGATCGGATCGACTCGACGAGGGCTGCGGTCGGCCATGCAACCCAACGGCTGGACGCTCGCCGCAACATCGCGAGCACGAGCCCGATCGCGAGTGCCAAAACCATGCCGCCCGCCGTCGCCAGCACCGTCCGCCCGAGCCCCTCGAGCACATAGGGAATCGCGCGAACGGCGAGCCCCCAGTCCCAGTCGACGCTCATCGTTCACTCCCCGCACGGAGGCCTCGGCCCAGGACGTGCTCGAGCGCTCGTGCCAGCCCGGTGATGCACAATGCCAGCAGCAGGTACAGAATGAGCACCAGGCCGAAAATCTCCAGGGTCCTTTGTGTGGCCGTTTGGAGGATCTTGCCTTGAAAGGTGAGATCGTGGAGGCCGATGAAAGAAACCAACGCCGTGTTCTTGAGCAGCTCGATGTTGAGATTTCCGAAGGGTGGCAAGAGCCGCGCTGCTGCCTGAGGGAGGATGATCCGCGTCATGCGCTGCGCGTACGAGAAGCCCAAGGCGACCGCGGCCTCCGACTGTCCCTCCGGGACCGCGGCGATCGCACCGCGCATGAGCTCCGCTCCATACGCGCCGAAATTGAGGCCGAGCGCGAGAACGGCGGCCGTTTGCGGTCCCACGTTCGCTCCCAGCCCTGGCAACGAGTAAAAGAACCAGAAGAGCAAGACCAATGCGGGGAAACCGCGGAATGCTTGGATGTAGAGCTTGCTCGCCGCACGCAGCAGCTTCACGTGCGAAGCCCGTGCAACCCCGACTCCAACGGTGATGGCCAGGACGAAGGCTGCCGAGCCCAAATACACCTGCAGTGTGACCCACATTCCCGTGAAGAGGCTCGGCAACATATCGAGCATGGATCGGCTCACAGGTTTTGCGCTCCGCAGATGTCGGCGGCGGTCACGTCGCCGGGCAGCTCATTCCGAGTGAAGCCGAACGGCGCGATCAGCGCCAGGTGCTCCTCGGAGCCCAGAAAATTCTCGAGCTCACGGTTGACCGCGCGCCGAAGATCATCGTCGGTTTCACGAAACCCGAATCCACCGTAGCTGCGCGTCCGCCCCTCGTGAAGCACGGGCTGCTCGAATGGGTGGGCCAGCTCGAGGTCTTCGACGTTTGCGAGCTCGAGCAAATGGCGGGCGGTGAGCTCGGTGCCGGCAAAGGCATCGATTCGGTCGTTGCGAAGACCAGCCAACGCAGTGGCGTTGTCGGGGAAGACGATCAGAAGCGGGTCTGGAATGTCGATTTTCTCGGCGTGCTGAAGCTCGACGGTCCCTCCGACGACACCGAGGCGGGCGTTCCGCCGGGCGACGTCGGCGAACGCGTGCAGATCTTTCGGGTTCCCCTCTTGAACCAAGAAGGCCTCCCCGACTCCGTAGGTCGGATTCGAAAAGTCGATCTGCCGGCAGCGCTCGGGTGTGATGTACATGCCCGCGGCGATGATGTCGTACCGTCGCGCTTTCAACCCGGGGATGAGCTGGCTGAACGCCGTCAACGTCGGCTCGATCCGTTTTGCCCCGAGCCGCCTGAGGATGATTCGAGCGAGCTCTGGCGCCTCCCCGGTCACCTGCCCCGTCTGCAAGTCTCGATAGCCGTACGGGGCCTCGTTCGCATACGCGATTCTCGCGACGCCGGTCCGTCGAATGCGCTGGAGCGTCGACTCGCTCGAACGGTCCTCGCGGGTGCAGCTCGGGGCCGGCAGCGCCGACGTGACGACCCACAAGAGCGTCAGCATTCGTGCGCTCGGACGCAGGAGTCGGTATCCGCCTCGCATCGCACCCGTCGCCGCAGCGGATTGGTGCTTCATGCCGACAGTTGAAGCAAAGGTGCTCTTCGTTGCAAGTCCCCGGCGCACCCCAATCGGCATCTCGGAGCTCGTTCAGGGCGTGGCAAACTGACACGGCTGTGGCGATCTACCCCGAGCAAACGACGAGCCCCCCAACCTCTTCGGGCGAACACCAAGAGGAAGTGAGCGGCCGGGTGGCATGAATTCTGCTGCTTCCGTGGCGCCGGAACGGCCATCGCAGTGGCTCCCGGCCCGAGAGAGGTCCGGAGGAGGTCTCTCGGAACGACGAATTGCTAGGAGAGGAGCTCCATGAGCGACGAGAAACGCAAACCCACGACGACGGATGCAGGAATCCCGGTTGCCAGCGACGAACATTCGCTTTCGGTCGGCCGCGACGGTCCAATCGTATTGCACGACAACTACCTGATCGAGCAGATGGCCAACTTCAACCGGGAGCGCATTCCGGAGCGGCAGCCTCATGCCAAGGGCGGCGGTGCGTTTGGAACCTTCGTGACCACGCAGGACGTCAGCAAATACACCAAAGCGGCGCTCTTCCAAAAAGGCGCGGAGACGAAAATGCTGGCCCGCTTTTCGACCGTGGCGGGGGAGCGAGGCAGTCCGGACACCTGGCGCGATCCCCGCGGGTTCGCGCTCAAGTTCTACACGCCCGAGGGGAACTTCGACATGGTGGGAAACAACACGCCGATCTTCTTCGTGCGCGATCCGATGAAGTTTCAGCATTTCATTCGGTCGCAGAAGCGTCGCGCCGACAATGGCCTTCGCGATCACGACATGCAGTGGGACTTCTGGACGCTTTCGCCCGAGTCGGCCCATCAGGTCACCTGGCTCATGGGGGACCGCGGGATTCCGAAGACGTGGCGCCACATGAATGGCTACTCGAGTCACACGTACATGTGGGTCAACGCGCAGGATGAGCGCTTTTGGGTCAAGTATCACTTCAAGACCGACCAAGGAATCGACTTCCTCACCCAGGAAGAAGCCGAGCGAATCGCCGGCAGGGACAGCGACTATCATCGGCGGGACCTGTTTCAGTCGATTCAGAACGGCGATCATCCGAGTTGGACGCTCAAAGTGCAGATCATGCCGTTCGAAGAGGCCAAGACGTATCGGTTCAACCCTTTCGATCTCACCAAGGTATGGCCGCACGGCGATTACCCGCTGATCGAGGTCGGCAAGATGACCTTGAACCGAAACGTCACCGACTTTCACACCGAGATCGAGCAGGCTGCGTTCGAGCCCAACAATCTGGTTCCCGGCACCGGGCTGTCACCCGACAAGATGCTGCTGGCGCGCGGGTTTTCCTACGCGGATGCGCATCGCGCCCGACTCGGCGTCAACTACAAACAGATTCCGGTCAACACCCCGCAAGCTCCCGTGCACTCCTACTCGAAAGACGGAGCCATGCGGGTCAACAACGTCACCGATCCGGTGTACGCGCCCAACTCGTATGGCGGGCCGGCGGCAGACACCGAGAAGTATCGCGAAACCGCCACGTGGGCGGCCGATGGGGAGATGGTGCGTTCCGCCTACACGCTCCGCGAAGACGACGACGATTGGGGGCAAGCCGGCACTCTGGTCCGCAAAGTCATGGACGACGCCGCCCGAAGCCGACTGGTCTCGAACGTCGTCGGGCACCTCAAAGATGGTGTTTCCGACAAAGTTCTCGAACGCGCCTTCGAGTACTGGCGGAACATCGACGAGGACGTCGGCAACCGCATCGAAGAGGGGGTTCGGTCTCGCTGACGAGCCCCTTTCGATCGGCGGTGACAGCTCTACGCTCGACGAGACGAGCCAAAAAGCTCGCAACGAACGTCATGGAAGGCGTCAGCGGCGCCGCAAGAAGAGAAGGGAGAACGACATCATGCGCACGACCAAGGAAGACACGCCGGTTCGAATCGACGTACCCGGAGCAACCGCCCGACAGAAGAAGGATTTCGGTGACACGACCGGATACGGGAAGATGGGGGCCGAGTACTTCTCCTTTGGAGCGGGGACCGACATCACGGAGCTGCTCCAAGGCCTCGAGGGCGACCTCTGCCAGTGTCCGCACTGGGGCTACGTCGTCAAGGGCGCCATCACCGCGCTCTACTCGGGCGGCGACGAAGAAACGACGCGAACCGGTGAGCTGTTCTACTGGCCTCCCGGCCACAGCGTTCGGGCCGAGGAAGACACCGAGATCGTCATGTTCAGCCCCCAGAAAGAGCACGGCCAAGTCATCGAGCACATCCTCGGCAAAGTCGGCGGCTGACGCTTCGCCCAACCGGGCTACTTCCCGCGTGTGAAGATTTGGAAACGACCGACCCCACGGGCTGAAGCTCGCTTTACCACCTCCTGAAACGCGCCTATACGGCGCCGAGGAGAAGCGGGATGAGGAAGCGGTTCTTGTGGATGGCGGGGGTTGCGACCTTCATGATGGCTGGTTGCGGTGACAGCGAAGGCTCGAGCAGCACGGAATGTCCTCCGGGGCAAGTCCGATGCGACGGCCAATGCATCGACGAGATCGCACCCAACCTCATGGCGATTCAAGCGGCGATTTTTACGCCGAGCTGTACGACGTTCACCGCCTGCCACCTCGGTGCCGAGCCTGCCGCGGAGCTCGATTTGAGCTCGGTCGAGGCCTCGGCGCAGAGCCTCGTCGGTGTGGAGTCGATCCAAGTGGAAGGCAAGCTCCGCGTGGCTCCGAACGACAGCGACGCATCGTACCTGGTGAACAAAATCACGGGCGTCGACCTCGCACCGAATACGCTCCGAATGCCGATCAGCGCGCGCTTTGAAGTCCTGTGTGAGCCGCAGATCGACGCGATTCGCGAATGGATCGACCTCGGCGCCAGCGTCGAGTGAGCTCGAGCAACCACGAACGCGCGATGCTGCAGGCGGCGCGTTTCACTGTGGCTCACACGCCCTGGCCGTAGTCGTCCGCTCGCACTCGGGCACGAATCCGTAGTCCTTGGTGGAAGAGGTGCCGTCGCACAGAACGAAGACGTCCGTGGCGAAGGTCGCTCCGACCATGGCGCCATCCGAATCGAAGTACTCCACATACTCGTCGAGCGTGTTCCAAGTCATGATCCAACGGAGCTCGCCACAAGTGCCGGCGGCAGGCAGCGTATTCGGTGACCCATCGCCGCTGCAGATCTCGTAGCCTTCGAAGGCGACTGAGAACGCCTCGTCGTACGCGGCGCATGGAGAGCAGTACTCCTCGAGAGCTCCGCGACAGACATCACCACCACCGCCGGCGCTCCCTCCGGCCCCGCCGGCGCCTCCATCTCCGTCGACCGAGCCATTGCCGCACCCAAGCGCGACAGCCACCGCAATCAACGCCAAGCATGTCGCGTCGCTGGTCATGGACACACGCCCAGAATACGCATAGCGCATCTTCAGGGTCCACCCCCCAGGGCGAAACGCGTACGGTTGCAAACGCGCCAGAGAGCGATAAAGAGCTGAGCCCGGAAAAGTCGGGACTAGGACGCGTAGCTCAGTTGGATAGAGCGCTGCCCTCCGGAGGCAGAAGTCGCAGGTTCGAATCCTGCCGTGTCCGCTGGAAATCCTGGGAGAAAAACGCAGCCCAGGGTTCGAGCTCAATTCTTGTGCCGGGTTCTGTGCCGGGTTGGAACCGGTCTTCCCGGGCTCGCGCGCGCAAGGCGGCTTCAACGGAGTCGGCTTGCGGGCTCACGTAGACGCGGCCGGCTCTTGCCTTCTTTGGAGTCTGGCCATGGTTGATGAACAGAAGCTGCTCGCCCGAATCGCCGTCAATCCCGAGATCTTCGGCGGAAAGCCGACCATTCGCGGACGGGTATCGAGAGCTCACCTATCGAGACGATCGCGATCGATCATGAGCGATTGCATGCTTTTAAGAAGCTCGTCCGGCGAGCTCTTCGTCGGTTTCGCCGGAGGCGGCTCGGCGCGGTCGGTCAATCTCGGCCATAGGGAGTCGCGCACGGGTTCGGGGAGCACGTTGTGGAGGTACTCGAGCGACGTGCCGCGGAGGTTCTCGTTGTGGCTCGACAGAGCGCGCAGGGAAAGCACGATGGCATCCCCGCCGAGCGCGAGGCTCAGCAGCGTGAACACGTGCTGCAAGCTTCGATCGTTGCGGGACTCCAGAAGCGCCTCGATCTCGCTCTGGTCTTCGGCGGCGACCTCGTCTCGAAGGCGACGGTGCTGCCAGTCTCGTTCCTCGACGGCGACGTCCAACTCGACGGCCCTCATGATCTCATCGCGAGGTAGATCCAGGTCTGGGTGCGACTCTCGAAGCTCCGCTAGACCGTGCCCGCATCGATACCGCACGTCGAACTCCTGATCGCGAAGCCCTTGGACGAGCCCCTGGACTGCCCGCGCGTCGTCGAGCTTGCGCAGGAGCCGCGGTATCCGCCGACGGACCGTGGCGGGTGTCTCCGGCCGCAGCATTGCGTCGACCAACTGCCCCGTGATTCGAGAACCCATTCGCTCGAGCACACCGTAGGCGGCCTGTGCATAGGCATCGTTGCCGAGAAGCTCGATGACGTACGAGGCAAAGTGCGGGCTCAACGAAGGATCCAGCAATACGCCGACCACGCGTTGGGGCTCGTCGGACAAGAGGTCCGATAGCTGACCGATTGCGGAGTCTCGCTTCTTGGGCGAATCGGAGGAGCCCCGCAACTCCTCCGCTCTCGCGAGAATCTCTGCCCGATCGAGCGCCCCCGCGGTTCGCGCCAGGGTGTGGAGCGTCGTAGCGTCGACGATCTCGTCCGAGTGCAGTGCGACCGAGCCCGCACGCAAGCTGGTCGCGAGCTCTTGAATGTAGCCGGAGTGCAGCTTTCGGATCATCCACGCAGACACGAGTGCCGCCGCCATTGCCGCGAGCATGACCCACGAGGTCGCCTGGTCGGGCGTCGCCGAGGCTGCCACGATCCCCATCGCCGCGATGCTCCCGATTCCATATCCGATGCGGTT
>CAZBWQ010000097.1:0-2313 GCA_964495565.1 uncultured Sandaracinaceae bacterium
TCCCCGACGGACGTCTTTGCGTACGTGAATCAACCTCGCACCATGCCCGATTGGATGATCGGTGTAGTCGACGTGCGGAACGTCGTCGGCCATGGAGAGGGGCTTCAGTACGACTTCACCTACAAGATGGTGGGCATTCCTCTTCGGGGGCAGAACGTGCTGGTCGAGTACGTCGAGAACGAGCTGGCCGTTCACCAGAGCATCGGAATGTTCCGCAGCACCTGGCAGGTCGTCGTCGAGCCCGTCCGAGGCGCCACACGACTGACTTTGTCTCTCGATTATTCGATCCCGTTCCCGGTGCTCGAGAAGTTGGCCGAGACCGCGGTGAAAAGACGCATCGAGCGCGATGGTCGAGACTCGCTCCGCAACGCAAAAGAGCTGCTCGAAGCGCGGGCGCCACGGCCTCGTGACCATCGTCCGCGGGCCTAGCCCGCATCGCCGTTCTTGCGGGATTGCTCATCCCGCCGCAGGTAGCTCTCTCCGAATCCGTGCTCAAAGACGCCCACCACCGTGTCCTGACGGTATTCCCGGCAGAAGGTTACGTATTCGTTGCTATCTGCCACTACCTCGTACGTCCAACAGCCATCAGGAACACCAACGCGAGTTTCTTCTTCAACACCGTTGATCCTCATATACGGATAGCAGTCGGTGAGCGTGAGCACCTCCCTTTCTCGCGTGGGAATCCTCGCCCACTCGATGCGGCTGTAGTAAGCACCGTCAGCCATTCCTTCCTCAGCGATGAGATCGCACTCTAGACGCTCACCATACTGGTTACCGACAACGCCGTCGTCCCCACAAGCATGAAGGACCGTGACCGCGAACAGGCTAACGAAGCGGGTCATGGCTTGATCTCCACTTCGAACGAGAGAAACTTTCGTCGGTCTACTACTGTGTCATCCGGTAGGCGAAACTGCTCACCGCACTCGACGACAGCTATGCCGTCTGCGTAGAGGGTCGGCTGAAAGTGGTACGTTAGAATATTCTTGTCGAGTGACGCACCGCAGTTCACTAGATCGTGATCCGAGCCACAATTTAGACTCGAGTTGTCGCCAACGGCGTAGACCCACACCTTCGTCGGATCCGACCCCGCGTCGATGAGTTCGTAGTATTGGGACACGATTGTGCCGTCCTGACGGACGTCGTGCTTGATGAGTGGTTCCCACTCACTTTCGGCGCATTGGCGCCCTTGCTGCTTCAAGCCGCATTGCACGAAGTACTCGTCCTCTTCCGGAATGATTTCCACCGAAAAGCAGCCGTCCGGATCGCCAACTGGCGGCGTCTCTGCGACGCCGTTCGTGTACCAATAGCTGTAGCAGTAAGTGATCGTAAGGATTTCTCCTGCCGTGGCTGCGACGCGCGCCCCGGTCTCCAAGACGCTGCCATTCATTCGCGTCTCGTCGCATGCCACGAGCTCTCCGGATTCACTCTCTGCTCCGCTCGCATCGCCGCACGCCGCTGTGAGACATACGATGACTCCTAATGCGTTTGTCCTCATCCCTCTCTGCCTTTCTTGCCTCACGAACGAAGCGTCTCTTCGATCCGTGCAAAGTCGGCGAGGTACGCGCCGCCGCTTTCCACCCACTCGCCGCAGAGCACCCGAATGGTGCTTCCCGCAATGACGTAGTTGGTGCTGAGCTCGCACACCGGCGGCGTGAAGGGTGCGTCGGGGCGGACGCACGTGAATACACGCGCTTCCCATTCCGGGGCGGGCGCTTCCGCATACCAGTACCAGTGCCCTTGCGTCACGAATGACTGGTCACAGGGCGCCTCCAACACCTTGGGCTCCGGCAGATCCAGGGCGCCCGGCGGCGGCGGCGGCGGCGACGCATCGCCGCAACCCGCAAAAAACACTACTATCGCAATGAATCTCAGCCTCATGATCCCTCCATGCCAAATATGATACTCTATAATATAGTATAGGATCAAATATGACGCGTAAATCGAAGACGACGCCGGTCCACACCGACAAGGACCAGGTGACCATCAACGTGGTGATCTACCGGCGCGAGATGGAGAAGTTGCGAGAGGTTCTCGATGAGCACGAAGCGCGCGGTTCCCGGCTCACCGTCAGTCAGGCCGTCCGTTACGCCATCCTGCAAGCGAACTTCGAAGACCTGCCCGATGTCCCGTAGCCGTATGGGTGATCCGGCCGCGAGGACGCCATGGCCTCGTGACCACGGTCCGCACGCTACGGTTCGCGGTTGAGAGCGAACATGCTCAGATCCTCGAGACTGCTGTAGCCGGGCGGCAATGCCACCACCGCGACGAACTGCTTGTCGGGCGACATCACGGCCACCACCACCGCTCCGTTTA
>CAZBWQ010000097.1:2413-14029 GCA_964495565.1 uncultured Sandaracinaceae bacterium
GCGAACGGTCCACGCGCGCGCAAGATCTGCGCGGTGTTCGTGCTGTCGGTGGCTCGCGCAAACACCTCGTCACGCGGGCGCGGGATGAAAACCGAAGCGGAAGTCGAGATGTCGGTCATGGCGTGAGACGGTAGCACGAGATCCCTCCCCCCCGAGAGCCGATCGCTGGCCATGGCATCCATCGTGAGGCAGGTTTCCTGCCCCCCTGAAGCCCATGGCGACGTCGGATGACCAAACCTCCGTGCCTTCGATGACGAGAAGGCGATTGTGGCTCCGAGTGCTGGTCGGCCTGCTGTGTGTCTTCGCGGTCTTCGTCGCGTCCACGCTCTGGCTCTTGACGCATCTCGAGCAGCCCTGGGTCAAAGGGAAAGTGGAGCGCGCGTTGTCGAGCGCGGTCGGCACCGAGGTCAGCTACGAGCGCCTGTCGATTTCTCCGTTCTCAGGGCTCGAGGTGCATGGGCTCGTTCTGGCAACACCCGAGACGCTTCGGTCGTATGCACCGGAGATGTTGAGAGTCGACTCCCTCGTCGCCCCCATCGAGCTTCCGCCTCTGCTTTCCGGAGAGGTGGTGGTGCCCGAGGTGCGGGGAGAGGGCCTGAGGCTCACCGTGGTCACCACGGACGACGGGCGACATTCCTTCGGCGAGCTCGACGGTGCCGGAAACGGGGCCGAGGTGGAAGACGACGAAACGACCACGACGCCGCTTTCTCACAGCCTCGATGGGCTCGCAGATGTCCCCCTTCGGTTGGGACCGGTGCTCTTGTCGCCGATTCGTGCACGGGTCGTGCACGTCGTCGGCGATCGGGTGGCGACGGACAGCACCTTCGACGCCGTTGCGATCGCCTCGAAAGGGATCACGCTGGGCGAGACGCTCGCGGGCGTCGTGTCGCTCGGTCCGCACGATGGCAACCACGTGACGCTCACGGTGCGCGACACGAGGACGCGAAGCGCACGTTTCGAGCCCCGCGCCGAGGTCCGGCTGGAGGCCGAGGGCGTGGTATCCGTGCGTGTCGCGGTCGACCTGCTCGAGCAATCGCTCTTTGCGGAGCTTAGTCCCGTGCAGAGCCTGGTCCGCCTCGAGACCAATGCCAGGTTCGAGCCCGACCACGCGCAGACCACCCTCGAGGTGAAACAGCTCCGTGTGTTCGACTCGATGCTGGTGACGACCGCGAAAGCCACCGTCACCGACGACTACGTCTCGGTGATCGAAGGGCGGGGCGCGGTCGATGCGGCCTCCCTTCCGTGGGCAATTCCGTGGCTCCGCGTCGAAGGCCTCGCCAGCCGGTTCGACGTGTCTGCACTCACCCTAGAGGGCGGAGACGTCACCGGCGGACAGGCGACGTTCGAGGGGTCGCTTCGACGAGCGCGCTACGTCGACGGACCTGCGTCGTACGAGCTTACAGAAGCCCGCTGGCGCGGAGAACTCGGCGCTCCCGCCGGCTCGACTGGCATCCTCGGCTCGTTCGCCGTCGACCTGTCGTTCGATGAGGTGCGGGTGAAGGAGCGCGGGCTCTTCGCCGCTTCCTTCGATCGCTTTGCGACCCTGGTGGAGCTTCGAGACGTTGGAATCGACGATTCCGGGATGTGGGGGCTCCAAGGCATCGGCTCGTTGCGCGGGTCCATTGGCCGAGTCTCGGTCAACGCGGGCACGCGAGCCCGCGCCAGAGATGCGTCGCTCGCAGTCGGGATCGACCTCGCCAATCATCGGGTCGAAGGACGCATGCCGGTTGCAAGACTATCCATAAGAGCACCTGGGTTGGACCCCATCGTGCTCCATCGGCCAGAGCTCGGCGTTACCGCGCACGAGCCTCTCGGCTGGATCACGGAGGAGGGGGTGCCTTCGGTCGATGTCCGGGTCTCGGCCAACCGCGTCACGTTCGACGGCAAGCGCTTCCGCGCCAAGAGCTGGGCGTTCAGTGCGCGTCGGACCGGGCTGGGCCGATACGCGCTTCGGTCGCGCATCAACGCCGACCGTGTGAGTTGGGGCAAGTTCGAGAAGGCAGACGAGAGCTCGCTCGCGATCGAAGCGCTCGTCGACGATGCGCGGCATGCGCTCGACTTGACCGCGGCGCTGTCCATTGCCGAGGAAGCCGAAACCCGACTTGCCTTGAAAGCGTCGCACGCTGCAGGAGCCACACGATACGAGCTCGACCTCGTGGGTTCGCAAGCCGGCCCGCTGCTCGGGTGGCTCCTGTTTGGCGACGGCGGGGAGCGCTCCGATCGACTGGACTTTGCGTTCGAGAGTCGCGGGGACTTTCGAGGTCTGCTTCGCGAAGGTCGCAGCGGCTCGCTCGTCCCGTCGAGTGAACCCCTTCGTACCCTGCGTGGCGCGCATGCATCCAAGCTCGTCGTGCAACACGCCTCCCTGACGCGGCAGGGCGTCGTGCACGAGGTCGAGGGCCTGACCGTCACGGCCAAGTCGAGTCACGAGACCCCGGGTCGAGGTCGCCTCGAAGCCGAAGTGCTCGTCGATCAAGCCCGCTACGGCGAGCCGGGCTGGGAGCTCACGCTCAGCGACTACGCGCATCGACTGGACGCTGCATATGCCGCGCTCTACGGAGCGCCCTCGTTCGCGATCCGCACGCGCGGCACGATTGGCGAGATGCGACAACCCTACTTCCGTCAGTACCCGATCGAAGGCGCCACGTTCGGCGCCGACGTCGACGTCGATGACGTTCGAGTCGTGGCCGTTCGCGAGGCGTACTTCCGCAACCCCAAGGGGGGCACGCGATTCGAAGCACACGCCGCTTACGAGGGATGGCAGGAAGCGATTCGTGAAACGGAGGTTTGCAGCGTAGAAATCGAAGGGTGCCCCCAAGTGGCCTCCATGTATGGGCGCGAGGCTGCGAAGGTGACGGGTACACTAGAGCAAGATTTCGGCTTTTGGCAAAGCACGGAGAAGACGAGGAGCGGCGGGTCGTTCGTGATGCCCTTCACGATCGAATCGGGCGACCTCAGCACATACCGCTTGATTGCAACCGCTGAGTTTCGCGATGTGGTGCTCGAGCTTCCCCAATACGGATTGCTCGTCGATGACCTCGATGCGCTGATTCCGATCGAGCAGGAGATCGCGACGACACCCAGGGTCTTCGTCGTCCCGAGCAATACGGCCAATGCGATGGCCCAAAAGCGGTTTTTCGATCTGTACCCGTTCACCAAGAGGGACAGCTTCTTCACGGTGGACCGAGTGCAGCTTGGACGAGAAACTCTCGGTCCGATCGCGGCGAATCTCCAGGTGGTAGGCTCGGTGCTTGCCATGGATCAGCTGCATGCCGCTTACCGGAACGGGTTCATCACCGGTCAAATCCTCGGCGACCTCAGCCGGGACGATCCCAAGGTGGTCTTTCGAGGAAATGTGACTGGAGTCGAAGCGGCTGACGGCCGAGGGGTGCTCGATGCCAACGTGGCGATGACTTTCGTTCCGACCACCTTGATTCTGGAAGGCAAGGCGCAAATCGTGCGAATCAGCAAGAACCACCTGAACGAGATCATCGATGTCTTGGATCCGTATCACGAAGACCAGGATCTGAATCGCGTGCGACTGGCTCTGAAGATCGGATACCCGAAGTTCGTGCTCCTGAAGATGGACCAGGGACTGATGAACGCGAAGATCGACCTCGGCGGCCTCGCGGGTGCGGTGCGCATCGACGAAATCAAGGGAATCCCGGTGACGCCGTTCATCGAACAGTACGTTCAGCCGTACATCGAGCGCGTTCTGTCCCCATCCGCGGCGGCCAAGGCGATGATCATCGAAAACGAGGGGACATGACCAGGCTGCGCACGTTTACCTTGCTGGTGGCCGCCGGCACCCTGACAGGACCAGGCTGCATCAAAGCGCCACCCATCGCCGTCGTCGACAATCGAACCTCGCTCGAGATTCAAGCCGCGGGGGAGTATCCCGAGCTCGAGTTTCAAAGCACCGATGCAGCGCTCCAACCCGGGCCAAGCCCAGTGTCGGGCAAGGAAATCGTCTCGAAGGCCGGCCTCGCAGCCGCGGGTCACGACCTCGACCTATTCAACGTGTCGGAAACGCAGGCCCAGTTCATCGACATGATGCTGTTGCTCGGGTGCCTCGGGGAAGGAGACGACGGCCTTCTCGAGTACTTGCCGAATCGATGCGGAGACGACGTCGACGTCAGCGAGCTCTTGCGGGCATCGAGTCGCGTCAACCTGCATCGACGGCAGATCTGGGAATACCTCGCTTCCAAGACGTCTGACGGGTCCGTCGCGGTCGCCCGCGACGCATGGCGTTCAGTCCACCTCGAGCAGGTGCGGTGCGGGACGTGGATCGAGCGATCTGGCAAGTGGGAGCAGAAGGTTTGTTGAGCCGGGTGTCGCGGTGGGTCGCCGTGGCAGCGGTGCTCATGCAGCTTGCCGCCCCCGTCCATGCAAAGCCCCGAGACCGACAGGTAGTCGCACCCGCTTCTCGCGGCGCCAGCCAAGGCATCATCAGGCCGCGGCGCGTGACTATCGGTGACCGCAACTACTTCATGGGCGTGCTCGGACCCGGCGCGCGCTATCTCTACTACGTCACCGACGAGTACAATTCCTACGACCTATTCGTTCAGTCGCCGGTGGCATCGTCCGGCGAGCCTTTATTCGAGGCCTTCGGGGACATCGTTTGGCCCGTCATCAGTCACCACGGCCGCGAGCTGGCCTACATCCGATACGAGAAGGAAGCGCGTGGCGACGCTTGCGTGCGTCGTATCCGCGACGACGGCAAGACGCGCAAACGCCGTGAGAAATGCCATGAAACGGACGACGCGGATCTTCAGATTTACTGGAGTCACGATGGCCGCCTCGGGATCCTCCTCCGCGAGGAGCTACATGGCGACCATGTGCTTCTCGACGGCGCGTTCAGCAAACACCCCACGCGAAGACAAGCCAACGTCGTGGGCTTTGCCCTTTCGCCAGACGATCGTTGGGTGGCCTACGTTCCCCTCACGCGCACTCGTGAAGACGTGGGCGTTTCGTTTTCGAACCGGATCAGCACAGAAGGAATTCGAATTCGAAGAGCCGTTCCCGGCGCCCAAGAGCTTGCCTATGTCTTCGATTTGCCCGGAGTCTCGGCGTACCCCTCGTTTTCGCCGGACGGCAAATATCTCTATTTTTCGCAGTTCCTCAACGATACGAACAAAGACGGCACCATCGATGGAGACGACAATGGGGTCATCTTTCGCGTGGCCTTTCGGAGCGAGGCCGAGCAAGCGGAGGTCGGGCCACCGGAGCAGCTCACCAATGCGCGCTGGAACTGCCACTATCCCTCGGTTCGGGAAGAGGCAATGGCGATCACCTGCGGCATCGACGGAAATCTCCACATCTACGTCTTGCCGCCGAGTGGGGCGGTCCCCGTGGATTGGGACGAAGCGCGCATCGCGACTCAAGCCGAGAGGGTGCAGAGTCCTTGGAATGAGCTCCTGTTGCGACAGCATTTGTTGACGGGAGCCACCAACGACCAAGAGCGAGCCGAGCAGCTGAAATCGATGACTCGGCTCCACCTGGGTCTCCGCGAGTACGAAGCGGCGATCCACTACGCCCAACGCCGCAAGGAGCTTCTCGAAAAGGATGGCATCGCCGATCATTGGTCCGAGCTCATGATTCTGTATGCCCGGCACCGTCGAGCCGATCGCGGCCTGTCGAGGGGCGTTCTGAGCGAAGAGTATGTGCTCGAGTCGATTGCAGTGGGATCGGCGGCCCAGTCGATCGATGCGAGTCCGTCGCCTGACATCGCAGCCCTTCAGTTGCTTGTTCTCGGGCGTATCCGGGGTGACGCCGGAGACAAGAAATTCGCAGCGGAGGCGCTTGCTCGCGTCGATCTGACGGAAGTTGAGGACGAAAGCGTGGTCGATTTCGCATACGGAGAATTCGACCATTTCTATGGTTTGCTGGCCGACTATGACACCCGTCTTGCGCGTGCGAAAGAAGTTGCGCTGCATCCCGCTTCGTCCGTCACGCAGTCGCTTCGACACAGCAAGGGCTTCCTCGATCTACTTCAGCGCGGCCGTCCCAAAGACCAGCGTCTCGGCCGCCTGACCGAGGCCCGCAGATCGGTGCCTGATGGAACCCGACTCGCGATGGCGCTCGACTTGGAGATCATGCTCTACGACCTCACCCCGGAGAACGCCGACGCCATCGAGGAAGAGTTAGTGCGCCTGTACAAGAAGACACCAAACGCGCACGTGCGTCGGTATCTCGTCGTGAGTGCTCTTCGGGCAGCGCAACGTCAGGGCGTCGAATCCCTCCAGCATTCGTTGACCGAGAGGTGGGTCCAGTCGGTCGAATCGAACGATCCGGACCGCCAGACGTCGGCCGAGCTCTACGAGCTCGTGGTCATGGAACGCGCCTACGGTGCGTTTTCATCGGGCGACTTCGAGACCGCCGCCGATTATTTCGATCGAGCGCGGCGAGCTACGGGGTCACCGGCTGGCCACGCCGGGTGGATCGAGTCGCAGCTTCGTTTGGGCCGGACCGATCTGGAGAAGGCTTACAAGAAATACTTCCAAAAAGGCGAGAATGGCTCTGCGTCGCACGATGCACCCGGCACGCGTCAGTTCGTCGAGGCGTATCTCCTCGCACGAGATCTCGGGTCCATCGAGCGCAACGACGAGCTTTCGAAGAGGGTCGATCGTGTGCATGAGCTCCTGTCGGTCGCGATCGAGCAAGACCCGCACCAGGCGGTCGTTCACCTGCTTCTCGCCCACGCGCTTCACCATCGCGGGATGCGGGTCGGCAGCCGGGAAGACATCAGCAGCGCCGTTCGCCACTATTGGCTCGCGAAAGACCTCGCATCGAGTCGACCACGGGTTCGGGCATCGGCGCAGGCAGGCATGGCATTCGCACAAGCGTCACTCGGCAATCATCGGCGTGCGCTCGAAGACTTCGAAGCTCGGTTCGAGCTTCCGTTCGCATCGGACGAAGAGCAGGTCGCTCTTCTTCTAGGCTACGCACGAAGCTCTTTCCACGTGAACGATAACCCCAAGGCGATTCGGGCGCTCAGGTGGGGCCTTGCGCTCGTCCAGGCAAACGAGGATCTCGAGCGATACGAGCCGCTGGTTCTCGATCGGCTCGCGCTCTACGAGCTGGACGCGGAGCGAGTCGACGACGCGCGCTCGACACACCTCGAGCTCCAGCGCGTACTTCAGTCACATCCGGATGCGGATTCCACCATCAACGAGGTCAAAGTTCGTGCTCGGCTGTCGGCGGCTCACCTCGCCGCGGAGCGTCCCGAAGACGGGCTACGGTTCGCCACCGAGGGTCGCGATTTGCTGGCGGCGGCCAATCCACTTCGACCGAAAGACATCGATAGACGACTGCGCCCGATCACCCACGAGTTCGCCTACGAGCCGGACCAGTTCGGCGCGATGCTCGCTGGGTTGGAAGCCTCTGGTGCCCGTCAACTCGGCGATTTGAGTGTCGCGCACCAGGCGCTGCAGGCTCGAAAGAAGCTCCTAGACGAGCGCTATCAAGAAGGAGCGGTCGACGAGCTCTTGCTGGAGCTTGCCCACACATGCCTTCGGCTCGCTGAAGTGGAATCGAGGCAAGGTAACCTCTCGCAAACGCAGGACTACCTCGAGGAAGGACTTGATTATACCGATCGGCACACCGCAAGCACGGGCAGCAACGTGAGTGAAGTCGGCTTCCATCTGCTTCGAGCCTACGCACAGCTGCACTTCGACGGCGGCATCCCGCTCTCGTCATACGAGCGCGATTTGGAAGAGGACTTGCTGCGCTACTATTCTTTTCTCTCCGAGGTTCGGAACCCGAAATGGGAAACCGAGAGGATTCGCATCGAGATCTTCCTGTCGCTATTGCGGATGGAGAAGCAGAGCGACGCTGCGGAGTGACCAGCGTCGGCGAGGGCCGCGGCTTGCGAGATGGGCATCGAGATCAATACTGCTCTATCACTCTGCTCGAGAAGGGCTCGGGCGAGAAAGGACGATCATGGGTATCAAGGAGGAGCTGCAGCAGGAGCTGGAGAACAAGCTCAACGAGTGGGAGGCCGAAGCCGAGAAGGCGGAAGCCGAAGCGAAGGCGCGTGAAGCCAAGGCCGAGACCGAAAAGACCGAGGCTCAGCTACAACAAGAAGCTGCGCAACGAGCGCAGAGGCTCAAGAAAAAGGTCGACGAAGGCCGTCAGCGCCTCGCCGAGCTTCAAAAGGCCTCGCAAGATCGTCTCGACGAGATCAAAGGCAAGATCAACGACTTACTCGGCTGAGGCGGCACTAGTGGGCTAGAGCTCTGAGGTGCATGTCGTGGCGCCAAATGCTCGCTAGCGTTCGTAGATCGTCTTGCCGTCCTTGATGGTCTCGAGAACCAGAATGTCCTTGATCGCCGCCGGATCGACCTTCAAGGGATTCTTGTCGAGGATCACGAGGTCGGCGCGTTTGCCGGGCTCGAGCGACCCTTTCGAGTCTTCTTCGCCATACTGCTCGGCCGCCCAGATCGTCATCGTCTTGAGGCCTTCGAGTGGTGTGATTCGCTGACCCGGGCCGACCTCTCGGCCACCGCGCGAAACACGATTCACCGCAGACCAGAGCATCATCATCTGATCGAGCGGCGCGACGACGAAATCGGTATGGTTGGTCGGGTGGAGGCCCGCATCGATCGCATCGCGCATGGGGCTGATGTACATCGCCTGCTCACGGCCGCGGTTGGCAAGATGGGCTTCTGCGAAGTAGTAGGTATGCAGCGTGTAGAACGAGGGGCGGATCTTGTACCTCACGAACTTGGGAATTTGATCCTTCCGCATGAATTGCGCGTGAATTGCCGTCACGTTTCGATACTTCGTCGGGTCGTCCGCCGCGGCAAACTCGTGTGCCGCGATGAGCGAATCGATGGCGCCGTCGCCGTTCGCGTGGAACGTCACCGGAACGCCCAGGCGATAGACCTTCTCGAGGCTTTCGTTGATGAACTCTTGTGGCACGAAGAGCTCGCCGGACCAGTTCTTCTCGCCGCCCGGGCCGCCGGTCAGGTAAGGGGTGGTGAAGTAGGCGGTTCGGCCCTGGGGCGATCCGTCGATGCTGATCTTCACGCCGCCGATTTTGAGCCCCCGTACGTATTTGCCCCACGTCGCTAATGGAAATTCCTCGAGGACGTTCGCTAGATCTGCGATGAACGGGAACGCGACCACGTCGATTAGGTGAGCACCAGCCTCGGACGCGCGTTTGATCGTTTGAAGCTGGGCGAGATGCGTTGCTCCTTCTTGGGCGGTCGTGATCCCGGCCTCTGCATAGAGCATCTGCCCCGCCTTCGTGAGCTCGATTTCCTCGATCGACGTCAGGGGCTCTTGCTGCTCCATCACCGGCAGGAACGCCATCTCCATGATCAACCCATAGGGTTCATTGGTCCCCGGCTTCCGGACGATGACGCCGCCCGGTGGGGTCTTCGTCTCGGCGCTGATCCCATACTTCTTCAAAGCGAGACTATTCAACACGGCTCCATGCATCGACACGTGATCGATGCGCACCGGATTGTCCGGAAACGCGGCATCCAAGTCGTCCCGGTTGAGTAAACGGCCGTCCGGCATGACGCTATCGTCGTAGCCGTAGCCCATGATCATCTCGCCCGCGGGTATGTTGCGCGCTGCCGCGAACCT
Source organism: uncultured Sandaracinaceae bacterium (assembly GCA_964495565.1). Classification (GTDB taxonomy): domain Bacteria; phylum Myxococcota_A; class Polyangia; order Polyangiales; family Houyiibacteriaceae; genus SG8-38. The sequence goes on from CAZBWQ010000097.1 coordinate 12,008, forward strand.
CTCGAGCTCCGTGATGATGCTCGCAACGTCCTTCCCTGGACCCGATGGCGGTGGATAAAGCTTTGCCTGGTTCGCTACCAGCAATGAGTTGTAGTAGTGACTATGAGAGTCTATGAACCCGGGCAGCAACGTTTTGCCGCCGAGGTCCACGAACCGAGTCGATCCTCCGCCATGGGCTGCTTCGATGCTTGCCCGAGCACCGACAGCGAGGATTGCGCCGCCCTGAACCGCCAGGGCTTCCGCCGTCGGCTGCGCGTCGTGCATCGTGACGACGTCGCCGTTGACGTAGATCACGTCAGCCGCATCGGCACACCTTTCGAAGACCCCATCTTCGAGCGAGAGCGACCACTCCTCTCCTTTGTTCCACAGGAAGATCGATGCATCATCGACTGCCTGGTATTTGGCGCCCGAGGCCGCCTCGATCGGTTCCAAACGATGGGGTGTTCCCGCGATGGTTGCCTGCAAACCACCGTCGAGCGAAGCCACGCTCACGTCTTTCCCGCCGCAGACGAGGACTTCCTGGAGCGCAATTTTGGTAGTTCCATCTGCGGTGTCCTGCGCCGCGGATTCAGGTTCGCGACGCTTGCAGGAAGCGGTCGCCACGAGCAGCCCGAGCAGGACGAGCAAGATCGAGTGGCGGGTTGGATCCGACATTCGCGGCTCCTATCCCGGAAGCATCGCTGGAGCAAGGCCATGCAGCCCGGCGGGGTCTGCGGTGTGTTCGGCTGTGAGCTCGGTCGTCTTACAGGTCGAACCGCTCGCAGTATGGCTTGAATCGCTCGCGGATCGCTTCGGGATCGAGGCCGAAGCCCTGGGCGGAGTGCAGGTGCTCGACCCCGGGTCGAAGTCGCTTCTCGGTGGCGTAGTCGTGCATCGACCGCCACCCCTCGTCTCCGAGCTCGAGCCCGAGCTCGTCGTAAGCATCCGCGATCGTTCCCACCGGGTCTTTGCTCAGGTCGGGCGCCCGCACGTGTGCGACTCGGCCCTTTGGTAGTTGGTCGACGGTCGCCACCGCTGGCTCGAGAAGCCGAGTCAGATAGCTCGACACGACCTCTTTCCCAATCGCAGTCGCTTCGACCTCGGTGCTGAACACGGATCGGGTGTACGCGTAAAGGCTGCAGATCGAGCTCAACGTATCCACCGGATCACGATGGATGAACAGGAAGCGCGCGTTCGGGAACACGTCGAGAATCGAGTCGACGAAGAACGTGTGCGTCGGATCTTTGAGAACCAATCGTTTGCCGTACGGCCGTTGCGTGTAGACCAGCTGGAGCTGTCGCTTGTGGTGCCGATACGCGATGCGCGCGTCTTGTTCGAAGAGCCAATCGAGGTATCCGTTCACCCGGTACTGGACGTTGAATTGAGGCGTTCGAAAGACGTTGGTGAACATCCCGCGGCACTCGTCGGTTTGAAATGCATCCATTGGATGGATCGCCTTGATGGCCGGTGAGAGCAGGTCGGCCATCTTCAAAAAGCGCGACAGCGTCTTTTGCGCTCGGGCGGGACCTTCGGGCCATGGGGTCGGGTCGAAGCTCTCCCAGTGAGGCAAGGTGCGGTTGTCGGGGTCTTCACCGAGCAGCCGATGCAGCATCGTCGTGCCGCTTCGGAAGAGCCCGAGAACGAAGACGGGCGTCGGAAGCTGAACGTGCTCGATTTCGGGGCGCTCTCGCAATGCTTGCTCGACACGGAGATGGGTCGCCGCCATTCGCGTGCAGTCGAGCCAAGCGGCGATTCGGCCGATGAAGCTGAGCGATGCATCTTCGTTGAGCGATGACGTAAACGCTTCGAGCGCGTCCCGCGTGTCCGGTGTTGGATCGCCCGACCCGGGGACCAGACGCTGCGCTCGCTCCCACCAGATGTCGGGGCAGGGGCGGCCGACGGGCGCCCACGAGCCTCCGATCGCATTGACGGCCCGCACCCAGCGCGCATGCGCCTGGCGCGCGTGCGTGAACTGCGGCACCAAAGGCTCGCTCTTCGGCCGCCTGACGACCGGGGCCGGCAGCGACAAGTCGAGCCCGACGG